>NZ_BAAGVK010000011.1:0-829444 GCF_054780915.1 Hydrogenophaga aquatica
GATCTTCTCGGTGGCCGACTACGGGCTGGAGGCCGACCTGTTCACGGCTGTGCCTGAGCTGGTGAAGGCGCTCTGAGCACCTCGTACCTCAAAGGGCATCCTCGGTGATGCCCTTTTTTTTGACATTGGAGACAAGAACATGAGTTACACCGCCCCCCTCAAGGACATGCTGTTCAACCTGCAGCACCTGGTTGACCTCGACCGGCTCGCTGCACAGATTCCCGCTTTTGCCGACGCCGGCCTGGATACCGCACAGGCCGTGCTGGAAGAGTGCGCCAAGCTCAACCAGGACGTGGTTGCGCCGCTGAACTGGGAAGGTGACAAGTACCCGTCATCTTTCCACGACGGCAAGGTCACCACCACGCCCGGTTTCAAGCAGGCGTTCCAGCAGTTTGCCGAGGGTGGCTGGCAGGGCCTGCAGCACCCGGCCGATTTCGGCGGGCAGGGCTTGCCCAAGGCCATTGGCGCTGGCGCCATCGAGATGGTGAACTCCGCCAACCTGAGCTTCGCGCTGTGCCCGTTGCTGACGGACGGCGCCATCGAGGCACTGCTGACCGCAGGCACGCCCGAGCAGCAGGGCGCCTACATCCCCAAGATGATCTCGGGCGAGTGGACCGGCACCATGAACCTGACCGAGCCCCAGGCGGGCTCCGACCTGGCCCTGGTGCGCACCCGCGCCGAACCCCAGCCCGACGGCAGCTACAAGATCTTCGGTACCAAGATCTTCATCACCTACGGTGAGCACGACATGGCTGAGAACATCGTGCACCTGGTGCTGGCGCGCGTGCAAGGCGCACCCGAAGGCGTCAAGGGCATCAGCCTGTTCATCGTGCCCAAGTTCATGGTCAACGCCGACGGCAGCCTGGGTGCGCGCAACGACGTGCACTGCGTCAGCATCGAACACAAGATGGGCATCAAGGCCAGCCCCACGGCCGTGCTGCAATACGGCGACCACGGCGGCGCCATCGGTTACCTGGTCGGTGAAGAGAACCGCGGCCTCGAATACATGTTCATCATGATGAACGCCGCGCGCTACGCCGTGGGCGTGCAAGGCATCTCGGTGGCCGAACGCGCCTACCAGAAGGCCGTGCAGTACGCGCGCGACCGCGTGCAAAGCCGCCCGGTCGATGGCTCGCTCAACAGCGCCGCGCCCATCATCCACCACCCCGATGTGAAGCGCATGCTCATGACCATGCGCGCCCTGACCGAGGGCTGCCGCGCCATGGCCAGCGTGGCCGCTGCCGCCTACGACGCCGCCCACCACCACCCCGACGCCGAGGCGCGCAAGCAGAACCAGGCCTTCTACGAATTCATGGTGCCGCTGGTCAAGGGCTACAGTACCGAGATGAGCCTGGAAGTCACCAGCCTGGGCGTGCAGGTGCACGGTGGCATGGGCTTCATCGAAGAAACCGGCGCCGCCCAGTACTACCGCGACGCCAAGATCCTTACCATCTACGAAGGCACCACCGCCATCCAGGCCAACGACCTGGTGGGGCGCAAGACCGCGCGCGACGGCGGCCAGATGGCCAAAGCGCTGGCCCAGCAGATTGCGGGCACCGAGGCCGAGCTGCGTGCCAGCGGCAGCGCACACGCACAGGCCATGGCACAGCGCCTGCAGGCCGCGCGCGAAGCCTTTGTGGACGCGGTGGAGTTCATTGCCAGCAGCACCAAGGGCAACCCCAACGCCGCCTTTGCAGGCAGCGTGCCCTACCTGATGCTGGCGGGCAACCTGATGGCAGGCTGGCAGCTGGGCCGCGCACTGCTGGTGGCCGAGCGCGAGCTGGCGGCGGGCAACGACGCCGCCTTCATGCAGGCCAAGGTCACCACGGCGCGTTTCTACGCCGACCACATCCTGACACGCGTGCCGGGCTTGCGCGACAGCATCGTCGCGGGCCACGTGGGCGTCACCGACATGGCGCTGGAAGCTTTCTGAGGGGACGCCATGTCGAAACTGCCTCCCGTTCTGCAACGCGTGCCTTTCCCCGTGATCGGCTCGCCGCTGTTCATCATCAGCAACCCCAAACTCGTGATCGCCCAGTGCAAGGCGGGCATCGTGGGCTCCATGCCCGCGCTCAACGCGCGCCCTGCCGAGCAGCTGGATGAATGGCTGGCCGAGATCACGGAAGCGCTGGACGCGCACAACCGTGCCCACCCCGACCAACCCGCTGCGCCCTTTGCCATCAACCAGATCGTGCACAAGAGCAACGACCGGCTGGAGCACGACATGGCCCTGTGTGCCAAGTACAAGGTGCCCATCGTCATCACCAGCCTGGGCGCGCGTGAGGATGTGAACCAGGCCGTGCACAGCTGGGGTGGTGTGGTGCTGCACGACATCATCAACAACTTCTTTGCGCGCAAGGCCATTGAAAAGGGTGCCGATGGCCTGATCGCCGTGGCGGCTGGCGCGGGCGGGCACGCGGGCACCAAGAGCCCGTTCGCACTCATCCAGGAGATTCGCCAGTGGTTCGACGGGCCGGTGGCCTTGTCAGGTTCTATTGCCACGGGCGGAGCGGTGCTGGCCGCCCAGGCCATGGGGGCAGACTTCGCCTACATCGGCTCGGCCTTCATTGCAACCGATGAGGCGCGCGCCGTGGATGCCTACAAGCAGGCCATCGTGGAAGGCAACTCTGACGAGATCGTCTACAGCAACCTGTTCACAGGTGTGCACGGCAACTATTTGAAGGCGTCGATCCGCGCCTCTGGGTTGGACCCGGACAACCTGCCCGAAAGCGATCCGAGCAAGATGAACTTTGGCAGCGGCACGTCCAAGGCCTGGAAAGACATCTGGGGTTGCGGCCAGGGTATTGGCGCCGTGAATGCCGTGGTGCCTGCCGCCGACCTCGTGGCACGGCTCAAGCGGGAGTATGCCGAGGCCAGAAGCCGTTTGCTGGGCTGAGCCGCCGCCGGGCCGCCCCAAGGCGGCGAACGCCCACTCGAGGGGCAGAGAAGCGTGGGGGCCATGACTCCCTGCCGGGGGCGTGGTGGCGTTCAGGCCACCAGGCTTTCCGGGGCCGGTGCCGCGCCGGCCATCCAGATCTTCTGGGCCGGGTTTGCCTTGGCCTGGTACATGGCGGCATCCGCGTTCTGAATGAGTTTGTCCACGGTGTCGCCGTGGTCTGGGAATATGGCAATGCCAATGCTGGCGCTGAGTTCCAGCAGCCGGCCCTTGACCTCGTACGGCGTCTCTATGGCTTCGAGCAGCTTGTGCGCCAGGCGCAGCAGGCCATCCTCGGTGTGGTGGTCGGGCAGCAGCACCACGAACTCATCGCCTCCCTGGCGGCACACCAGATCGGTTTCGCGCAGCAGGCCGCTAAGGCGTCGCGCCACTTCAATGAGGACCTCGTCGCCGGTTTCGTGGCCATGGGCGTCATTGATGGGTTTGAAACGGTCCAGATCGATGAACAGAATGACCGGGCGGTGTCCGTAACGGCCAGCGGCCATCAGCTCCTGGGTGGCGCGTTCAACCAGAAGTGCCCGGTTGGGCAGACCGGTCAGGTAATCGTGGTGGGCCAGCTGGCGGATGTTTTCTTCGGCCTTGCGCTGTTCGGTGATGTCCTGGAACAGGCCGATGCAGTTTTCCGTCTGGCCGCCTTCCCCCACCACCCGCGTGACGGCCAGGCGCAGCGGGTAGGCGCTGCCGTCCAGTCGGCGGCTGTTGAGTTCGCCCTCCCAGCTACCCTGGTTTTTCACGTCGTCCCAGAGCCGGAGCAGGTCGGTCGAGTGCTGCCCAGGCGCCAGCCAGCCGGGCATCTTGCCTATCACGTCCTTGGCGGGCAGGCCCGTGATGCGGGTGAAGGCGGGGTTGACGGATACGACGCGTTGCTGCGCATCGGTGACGAATATCCCAAGTGGGCTGGCCTCCATGACGGTCCCCGCCAGGCGCAGTGCCGTCTGGCTGGCCGCCAGTTTCTGATTGGCTTCGACGCTGCTGCGCAAGGCCCGGTCGATTCTTCTGTGGCTGCGCAGAACGACCTGGGCCAGTGCCGTCAGGGCCAGTGTCAGCGCCGAGCCACCCCAGAGCACACCAAGGCTGCCCGCCGACGTGTCCGCCAGCGGAAAGCCGTCCAGCAACTCCAGCTCAAGCAGCCACTGCGTGCCGTGCAGTTCGATGGTGCGGGTGGTTGTCATGCCCAGGGAATGCGCTTTGTGGGATGCCTGCCGGCCGTCGTACAGCAAGGCGGCTTCCGAAGGCTCGTTGTCGGCGTAGAGCCGCAGTGCCATGTGCTCGTTCAGCGCGGGAAACTCCTGCTGCAGGAATGCCTGCACGAGATCGCGTGCACGCACCGGAGAGTAGGCCCAGCCGGTCAGTTGCTTCCAGCGGTCCTGGGTGGAGGCGAGCGTGGCGTTCTTGGCGTAGATGGGCAGGTAGATGAGAAAACCGGCCTGGGTGTCCTGGTCGGTTTCCTGCACCAGCGTGACCTTGCCGCTCATCATGGCCTGGCCGGTCTCGACGGCCCGGCGCATGGCTTGCTGCCGGGTCGGTTCGGTGAACATGTCGAAGCCGAAGGCGCGCTGGTTGCGCCAGTCGAACGGTTCCAGGTAGACGATGGCACTGTAATGTTCACGTTCCCCAGCCGGGCGCACGTCATAGGCCGGAAAGCCTTGTTCGCGAACCATCTGCCTGTGCTGGGGCAGCTGCCCTGCGGTCAGCCACTGGCTGAACCCTATGCCCTGTATGCCGGGGTAATGCACGTCGAGCTGAAGGCTGTCGATGTACTGCTTGAATTCGCCGCGGTCCACGACTTCGCTGGCGGCAAACAGGCCGGCCACGCCTCGCAGCAGATCACTGTTGCTCAGCAGCCGGCGTTCCAGGCCCAGGGCAACCTCGTTGGCGCGGATATCGATCCGGGCTTTTTCGAGCACGGCAACCCTTTCCTGCAGGGCGCGGTGCTGTTGCCAGGTGATGACGGCACCCACCACAAGAATGACCAGCGGCAACCAACGGAGCCAGCGCGAGGCCAGCGCCGAAGGTGCGCTAAAGGCTTGTTGCTGAGGTTGGCCAGGTGCGGTCATGGCCGGATGTTACGGGCAAACCGGCAATCCTGGTAACTCGCCTGGGATGTGTCTGTCAGCTTGTGGGGGCCAGTTTTTGCTCAAGCCGCTGCAGCGCAAGCTGAGTCATGCCTGGGATGTCGCAGCTCAAGGTCTGGCGCCTGGGCATGCTGCGCAGCCAGGTGAGCTGGCGTTTGGCGAGCTGGCGTGTGGCAAAGATGCCCCGGTCGCGGCATTCGGCCAGTTCCGCATCACTGAGGTGGGTGCCGTCCCATTTGCCTGCGGTTTCGAGCGCGTCCCAGGCCTGGCGGTAGCCGACGCAGCGCATGGAGGGGAGGTCCGCGTGCAGGTGGTGCCGCTGACGCAGGTCGCGGACCTCTTCGAGGAAGCCGGCGGCCAGCATGGCATCGAAGCGCTGGGCGATCCGCTCGTGGAGCCAGGAACGGTCATGCGGTTCAAGCGACCACAGTTCGCCTTCCAGTCCATCGATCTGCAAAGGTGCGTCGGCCGCCTGGGCCTTGCGGGTCTGGAAAGATGAGATGCCGCGGCCGGTGGCGCGAAACACTTCCAGCGCGCGGCCAATGCGCTGGGAATCGTTGGGTGCGAGCCTGGCGGCCGTGGGCGGGTCCAGCCGGGCGAGTTCGGCGTGCATGGCTGGCCAGCCGCGCTCGCGCGCCTCGGCCTCTATCAGGGCGCGCAACTCCGGCTGGGCGGCGGGCATGTCGTCCAGGCCCTCGAACAGCGCTTTGAAGTACAGCATGGTGCCCCCAACCAGCAGGGGCAGCCGGCCTCTGCCGCGAATCTCGTGCACCAGCCGCGTGGCGTCGCGCACGAATTCCGCCGCACTGTAGGCCTGCGCCGGGTCGCGGATGTCAATCAGGTGGTGCGGCACCAGGGCAAGCTCTTCGCGGCTGGGCTTGGCCGTGCCGATGTCCATGCCCCTGTAGACCAGGGCGGAATCGACACTGATGATCTCGCAAGACCAGCGCTGGGCAATGGCCAGCGCCAGTGCGGTCTTGCCAGAGGCGGTGGGGCCAGCCAGGGCCAGCCAGTTCAGCTGGGCGCTCATGTTGCCGGAGCGGGGTTGCGCTGGGGCGGCTGGCGCACTTCACCATAGCGCTGCACCAGCGTCCAGGCCACCAGCGCGATCATCACGCTCCAGAACCACATGCCATTGGTCATGGGCAGCACGGTGGCGTCTGCACTGGCGGACAGGTTGCCGCCGATCCAGCGGCCCATCAGGAAGGCCGCCACCATCATGATGAAGCCGCTTTGCGCCGAAGCTGCGCCTGCCGCCTGCGGGAAGGCCGCGACGGCGCCGCTCTGGCCGCAAGGCTGGTGTACGCCGTGCGCCAGAATGAAGAGGTAGTAGGGCAGCATGATGGCCCAGCTGTTGTGCAGGCCCGCCAGGCCCAGCACACCCATGACGGTGCCCCCCGTGAGCGTGAACGCGCCCGCGATCGCAACCGTGCGCCTGATGCCCAGGCGTGGCAACAGACGGCGGCACAGCAGGGTGCCCAGGATGTAGACGCCGGACATGGATGACATCAGCAAGCCGTAGTGCGTCTTGCTCAGGCCCAGCACCTTGATGAACACGAACGAAGACGTTGCCAGGAAGGTGAACAGGCCTGCGTAGGAGGTAGTAGCCAGGAGCGTGAAGGTCCAGAACACCGGGTGGCGCAGGATCTGCGCCCAGATGCGCAGCATTTCACGCGGCTCCAGGGCGCGCGGGTTGGGGGTCTTGAGCGTTTCCTGGAAGCGGGAGGCGAGAAGTGCCAGTGTCACCGCGCCGAAAACCGCCAGAGCCCCCAGGGTGGCGCGCCAGTTGACCAGGTCGGACAGCAGCCCGCCCAGCGGCGCGCAGATGCAGGCAAAGACGCCGAGGCCCGTCAGCCCCTTGGACATGACACGAGCGCCTTCGGCCGGGCCGTACAGGTCGCGCACGATGGCCCGCGCGCACATCACCGCCGAACCCATGGCGACACCCTGTACCGTGCGCCAGACGATGAGTTGCTCCATGCCCGTGGCGAACACGCTGCCCACCGAAGCCAGGACGAACGCCGCCATGCCCCAGAGCAGAATGGGACGGCGGCCGAAGCGGTCCGACAGCGGCCCCCAGGCCAGTTGCGACAGGCCAAAGGCCAGCAGCAGGGCGGTCAGCGTCAGCTGCGCCTGGTGCATGGAAGCGCCGAAACCTTCGGTGAGGGCGGGCAGGGCGGGCAGGTACAGGTCGGTGGCTATGGGTTGAATGCCCAGCAGCAAGGACAGCACCACCACGATGAGCCCTGCGGACATGGGGGGGCGAGGCGTATCGGTCATTCGTTCGAGGGTAACAGAAGCCGGTTGGCAGACTGGTGCAACTGTGCACAATCGGCGGGTTCAGATCACAAAACAGGAGACTTGCCGATGATTCCCAGCGTGTTCACGCGCATTGCCCGCCGCGAGATTCCAGCCGCCATCGTCTACGAGGACGATCTGGTCCTGGCCTTCATGGATGCTGGACAGGTCAACCCTGGGCACGTGCTGGTGGCCACCCGGCAGCAGGTGGAGACCTTGATGGAACTGGACGAAGCCGTGGTGGCGCACCTGTTTGCGGTGGCCAGCCGCGTGGCAAGGGCGGTGCAGCGCACGTTCAACCCCGAGGGCATGACGCTGTTGCAGACGAACCGCCCGGCCGGGTGGCAGACCGTGCCCCATGTGCACGTGCATGTGCTGCCGCGTTACGAGGGCGACGGCGCCGGTCTGGTCTGGCCGCGCAAGGACCCGCCGTTGGATGTGCTGCAGGCTTACGCGGCCAGAATCAAAGTCTGAGACCGGCGGTCAGATCACGCCCTGCGCGAGCATGGCGTCGGCCACCTTGGCGAAGCCAGCGATGTTGGCGCCGTCGACGTAGCTCACGGAACCATCAGCCCGGGCACCGTGGTGCACGCACGCGTCGTGGATGCCGACCATGATGCCGTGCAGGCGCGCGTCCACTTCGTCGCGCGGCCAGCTCAGGCGCATGGCGTTCTGGCTCATTTCCAGGCCCGAGGTGGCAACGCCGCCGGCGTTGCTGGCCTTGCCCGGCGCGTAGAGCACGCCAGCGTTCTCGAACACCTTGATGGCGTCCATGGTGGTCGGCATGTTGGCGCCTTCCGCCACACACTTCACGCCGTTCTTGACGAGCACCGCGGCGTCGTCGGCGTTCAGTTCGTTCTGCGTGGCGCAGGGCAGGGCCACGTCCACCGGCACAGCCCAGGGGCGAGCACCCGGCTCGAACCGGGCACCCACACGTTCGGCGTAGTCGCTCACGCGGCCATAGAGGTGGTTCTTCACCTCCATCAGCATGGCCAGCTTTTCGGGGGTGAAGCCGTCCTGGTCGATCACCGTGCCGCTGGAGTCAGACACCGTGACGATCTTGGCGCCCAGCGCCATGGCCTTTTCGATGGCGTACTGGGCCACGTTGCCCGAGCCGGAGACGCTGACCCGCATGCCGTCAAAGCTCATGCCCTGGCGCTTGAGCATTTCTTCCGCGAAGTAGACGGTGCCGTAGCCGGTCGCCTCGGGGCGGATCAGCGAACCGCCGAAGCTCAGGCCCTTGCCGGTGAACACGCAGTCGGCCTGGTTGCTGAGCTTCTTCATCATGCCCGCCATGAAGCCCACCTCGCGCCCGCCCACGCCGATGTCACCAGCGGGCACGTCGGTGTCGGCGCCCACGTGGCGGAACAGCTCCGTCACCAGCGCCTGGCAGAAGCGCATTACCTCGCCCGGGCTCTTGCCCTTGGGGTCGAAGTCGGAACCACCCTTGCCGCCACCCATGGGCAGCGTGGTGAGGGCGTTCTTGAAGGTTTGCTCAAAAGCCAGGAACTTGAGGATGGACAGGTTGACCGACGGATGGAAACGCATGCCGCCCTTGTAGGGGCCGATGGCCGAGCTGTGCTGGATGCGGTAGCCGCGGTTGACCTGCACGTCGCCGTGGTCGTTGACCCAGGAAACGCGGAACATCACCACGCGCTCGGGCTCCACAAGCCTGTCCAGCAGGCCTTGCTCGGCGTACTTGGGGTGCTGCTCAATGAAGGGCCACAGGCTTTCCATGACTTCCGTGACCGCCTGCAGAAACTCCGGTTGACCGGGGTTGCGCAGGGCCACATGTTCAAGAAAGGCGTGAAGGGAGGCGTATTTCATCGGTGCGATCCATTCTGGTGCGAAAGTTATGCGGAATACGCATTTTGCCCGAACGAATGCACATAGTTTGTGCGCTTATGAAGATGATGTTCTGTTTTGGTGCTTTGCGCACCAATTTGAGTTCATCGGCCTCGCAGGAAAAGGGCGTCGAGTTCACGCAGGGTGAGCTGCCTCCAGGTGGGGCGCCCATGGTTGCATTGGTCGCTGCGCTCGGTGTCTTCCATCTGGCGCAGCAAGGCGTTCATCTCTTCCAGCGTGAGGCGGCGGTTGGCCCGCACGGCGCCGTGGCAGGCCATGGTGGCCAGCAGTTCGTTGCGGGCGCGCTGCACCACGGTGGCGGCGTCGTGCTGGGCCAGTTCTGCCAGCACGCTGCGGGCCAGTTCCACCACGTTGCCCTGTGCCAGGGCGGCAGGCACGGCCCGCACCGCCAGCGTTTGGGGCGAAAAGGGGCTGATGTCCAGCCCCAGGCGGTGCAGGGTGTCGTGCTGCGCCTCGGCGGTGGCCACCTCGGCGGGGGTGGCCGCGAAGGTGGCGGGTATCAGCAGTGGCTGGCTTTGCAGCGGGCCGTCGCCTGCCGTGTCGAACTGGGTTTTCAGGCGTTCGTAGACGATGCGTTCGTGCGCGGCGTGCATGTCCACCAGCACCAGGCCGTGGGCGTTTTCAGCCAGCACGTACACGCCGTGCAACTGGGCAATGGCGCGGCCCAGGGGCCAGGCGGAGGCAGCGTCACCGGCGGGCAGTGAAGGTGGCTGGGCAGCAGGCTGCTGCTGGGTGTCTGACTGCAGCGCGGGCGCCGTTTCCGCGCCCATGGTTTGCGTGGCGTGCGGGCGCCACAGGGCCGCCAGGTCGTTGACCTGCTGACCCAGCGGGCGGGCATCCTGATGCTGCCACGGGGCGCCCCAGGCAGGCTTGGCCGAGGCGGGGGTGCTGACGTCCAGCCCCAGCTGGGTCTGGGGCGGCATCCAGGCCTGGGGCGGGTCTGCCTGAGCTGCGGGCTGGGGCAGGCCCAGGTTGGCGGCGCGTGGAGCGGCCAGTGCGTTTTCCAGGGCGTGCCTGACCGCCTGGTGCACCTCGCGGCTGTCGCGGAAGCGCACCTCGATCTTGGTGGGGTGGACGTTCACGTCCACGCGGGCCGGGTCGATTTCGACGAACAGTGCATACACGGGCTGGCGCTGGCCATGGAGCACGTCTTCGTAGGCGCTGCGCGCGGCGTGGGTGATGACCTTGTCGCGGACGTAGCGGCCGTTGACGTAGGCGAACTGCCGGTCGGCGCGGGCGCGTGCGGCGTCTGGCAGGCCGGCGTGGCCCCAGACGCGCATGCCCTGGCCTTCCCATTGCACCGGCAGGCTTTCGGCCAGAAAGTCGTCGCCCAGCACATCGGCCAGGCGCTGGCCCAGGGCGACGAGGGCGTTGTCGCCAGACACCGGCTGGGCACGCCACTGTTCAACCAGTTTGCCTTCATGCCACACGGCAAAGCCCACTTCGGGGCGAGCCAGGGCGTGGCGGCGCACCGCTTCCAGGCAATGCGCCAGTTCGGTCGCGTCGGTCTTGAGGAACTTGCGCCGGGCGGGAGTGGCGTAGAACAGTTCGCGCACTTCCACGGTGGTGCCGGGCGTGCGCGCGGCAGGGGTGATTTCGCCGGTGCGCCCGTGCAGCATCCAGGCGTGGCTGTCGGGCGCGTCAACACTGCGCGACAGCAGGCTCACGTCGGCAATGGAGTGGATGGCGGCCAGTGCTTCGCCTCTGAAGCCCATGGTGTCCACCGCTTCCAGTTCGGCCAGGTTGCGGATTTTGCTGGTAGCGTGGCGCTTGAGGGCCGTGACCAGTTCCTCGCGGGGGATGCCGCAGCCGTCGTCCTCCACAGAAATGAGGCGGACGCCGCCCGCCAGCAGTCGCACGGTCACTTGCGTGGCGCCCGCATCGAGCGCGTTGTCCACCAGTTCCCGCACCACCGAGGCCGGGCGTTCGACCACTTCGCCAGCGGCGATCTGGCTGATCAGTTCGTCGGGCAGTTCCTGGATGGGGCGGCGGGGCTGCAGGTGAGGGCGGATCGGGGTGGCGTGGTTCACTCGGCGATTGTAGGAGGCGGGACGGTTGCCCAAAGGGCGTGGGGGTTCGGTGCACGTCACTCATGGTGTGTCGGTGGCCAAGGCGTCTGCGCCCAGACGCTGGCGCTTCAACGAGGCGGCCGGTGCAAAGCACCGGCTCCCCTGCGATGCTCGATACCGTGGCCACGCGGCGGAATTCACTTCGTTCGCTTTGCTCACTCTGTTCAGACAGCCGCCGCGAGTCAGTTCACGACGCGCGCTGGTTAGCCTCACCCGGCTACACCAAGCGCCCCCGGCGCAGATGAGCGTAAACCCTAGTGCAATGAATTAATAAGTAAACATATTATTTGCGCAAATCATCGCCTGGGACTCCCCATGAACGCATTCATCGAACCGCAAACGAACTCCCGCTGGCCAGCACAGGAAGGCTCCAGCCGCGTACCTTTCTGGGCCTACACCGACCCCGCCGTCTACCAGCGCGAACTCGACCGCCTTTTCTACGGGCCGCACTGGTGCTACGTTGGCCTGGAAGCCGAAATCCCCAAGCCGGGCGACTACAAGCTGAGCTGGGTGGGCGAACGTCAAGTCATCATGGTGCGCGACCGGGTCATGCCAAAGGACCGTGCCACAGACCACGGTATCCGCGTGGTGGAGAACCGCTGCGCCCACCGGGGCGTGCGCTTCTGCCAAGAGCCGCACGGCAACGCGCGCAGCTTCGTCTGCCCTTACCACCAGTGGACCTACAAGCTCAATGGCGACCTGGCGGGCCTGCCGTTCAAAGACGGGGTGAAAGTGGTCACCGAGCAGGGTGAATGCGTCAACGGCGGCATGCCGCCAGACTTCAGCCTGCAGCACAACGGCTTGACCAAACTGCGCGTGGAAGTGCTGCACGGCCTGGTGTTCGCCACCTTCAGCAGTGAAGCAGAGCCGCTGCGCGACTACCTGGGCCCCAACATCATGCCCTGGCTGGACCGCATCTTCCAGGGCCCCAACGGCCCACGCCAACTCACGCTGCTGGGCTACAACCGCCAGCGCATTCCGGGCAACTGGAAGCTGATGATGGAGAACATCAAAGACCCCTACCACCCTGGCCTGCTGCACACCTGGTTCGTCACCTTCGGGCTGTGGCGCGCCGACCAGAAAAGCCGCATGGTGATGGACGAGCACGGGCGCCACGCGGTGATGATCTCGCGCCGCAACGACGGGGGCCAGGGCCCGGCCAAAGGCTCCGGTGCTGTGACCGACGTGACCGAAGGCGTGACCAGCTTCAAGGCCGACATGAAGCTCAACGACATGCGCCTGCTGGACGTGGTGCCCGAGCCCTGGTGGACCGTGCCCGACCCCACGCAGCCGGGGCAGACCATCACGCCCACCGTGACCATGATCACGCTGTTCCCCAGCCTCATCGTGCAGCAGCAGGTCAACTCTCTGTCCACCCGGCACATCCAGCCGCGCGGCAACGGCAGTTTCGACTTTGTGTGGACGCACTTCGGCTTTGCCGACGACACCCCCGAGATGACCCAGCGCCGCCTGCGCCAGGCCAACCTGTTCGGCCCGGCAGGGTTTGTGAGCGCCGACGACGGCGAGGTGATCGAGTTCAGCCAGGATGGCTTCGCGCAGTGGAACAGCGACGGCCTGGGTCAGGGGCACACCCTGTGCGAACTGGGCGGCAAGGACCCCGGCGTGGGCCAGCCACCCACCGAGCACATGGTGACCGAAACGCTGATCCGCTCCATGTACGACTACTGGAAGAAAGCCATGGCCCTGTGAGCCGCGAAAGAACAACAAGATGAACCAGGAACTGCTGCAAACCCTCTGCCTGCACCACGAGATCGACCAGCTCAACGCTGCTTACACCGCCGCCGTGGACGAAAAGCGCTACGGCGACTGGCCGGAATTCTTTGTGGCCGATGGCCGCTACAAGGTGCAGGCGCGCGAGAACTTCGACCGGGGCCTGCCGCTGGCGCTCATGAACTTCGAGAGCCAGGGCATGATGAAGGACCGCGTCCACGGCATCACGCAGACCATCTACCACGGGCCGTATCACATGCGACACGTCGTCAGCCCCGCCCGGGTGCTGGAAGTGGCCAGCGAAGACGGTGTGGAAGTGGTGCGCGCCCAGGCCAACTACGCGGTGTTCCGCACCAAGCCGGGCAACGTGAGCGAGGTGTTCAACGTGGGTCGCTACATCGACGAGCTGGTGCGCGAAGGCGGCGTCCTCAAGCTGCGCAGCCGCCATTGCGTGTACGACAGCGAGTTGATCCTCAACTCGCTGATCTACCCGGTCTGAAAGGCGTCAGACCTGCCGGCTGCGGGCCAGCGGCGGGTTTTTCGCGAAATAGCTGACGATGCCCTTGAGCAGGGCGTCGGCCATCTCGCTCTGGAAGCGCGGGGTGCGCAAGCGCTGCTCTTCGTCCGGGTTGCTGATGAAGGCCGTTTCCACCAGGACGCTGGGGATGTCCGGTGCCCGCAGCACAGCGAAGCCCGCCTGTTCCACGCGGGGCTTGTGCAGCTTGCCCACGCGGCTCATTTCGCCGAGCATCGCGCTGCCCAGCTTCAGGCTGTCGTTGATCTGGGCCGTGGTGCTCATGTCGAGCAGGGTGCGGTGCACCGTGGCGTCCTGTGTGCGCACGTTCAGGCCGCCCACCACGTCGGCAGCGTTTTCCTTGTTCGCCAGCCAGCGCGCAGCGGCACTGGAGGCCCCGCGCTCGCTGAGCACAAACACGCTGCCCCCCTGCGGGCGCGGGGTGAAGAAGGCGTCGGCGTGGATGCTGACGAACAGGTCAGCCTGCACGCGGCGGGCCTTGTCCACCCGCACATGCAACGGTACGAAGTAGTCGCCGTCGCGCGTCAGGAAGGCGCGCATGGTGTTGCCGTTGACCTTGGTCTCGTTGATGCGGTCGCGCAGCAGCTCGGCAATGCGCAGCACCACGTCCTTTTCTTTCACGCCGCTGGGGCCGATGGCACCCGGGTCCTCGCCGCCATGCCCCGGGTCAAGCGCCACGACGATGAGCCGGTCCGTCTGCGCCGGGGCCTGCATCTGGGGGCGTTGCTTGGCGGCGATGGCCGGCCGCGATGGGGTGGGCTCCTGCGCAGGCGGCGTACTGCCGGGGCTTGGCTGCGCTGTGGTCATTGGCGGTGCTGAGGACTCGCCGTTCATGCGTTCGGCGATCAGGTCGCCCAGCGGGTCGTGCGGCTTGGCGGCCACGGGCGGTGTCTGGTCCAGCTCCGAAAGCCGCTTGGCGATCAGCTCCTGCAAGGGGTCGGGGGCCTGCGCCGGGTACAGGTCAAGCACCAGCCGGTGCTGGTAGGCGGCCACGGGTTCCAGGCTGAATACCTGGGGTGTGATGGCCTGTTTGAGGTCCACGACCAGGCGCACCACGTTGGGCGCGTTCTGGCCCACGCGGATGCCGGAGATGTTGGGGTCGTCCGACTTGACCTGGCTGACCAGTTCACGAAGCCCTGGGATCAGGTCGATGCCTTCGATGTCCACGGCCAGACGCGGCGGGTCGGAGACGAAGAACTGCCGTGCCTTGAGGGCACCATCGGATTCGATGGTGACGCGCGTGTAGTCCTTGGCAGGCCAGATACGCACAGCCACGATGCTGGCGCCGCGTGCGATCTGATGCGGGCCGAGCCACAACATCAGCACGCCCGCCGGAGCCACGGACGCGAGCCAGTCCCGGCGCTTCATCGGATGCAATCCTCCAGCAGGCGAAGGCCGGCAGGGGTCAGGGCGGTGAGGCGGATGCGTCGCTGTTCGTCGTCCATCATCGTCAGTGTCAGGCTCAGATCGGGGGGGGGCAGCAGGTTCCCGGCTTTCTCGGGCCATTCCACGAGCTTGAGCCCGGGGTCGGCAAAAAGTTCGCGGAATCCGGCGTCTTCCCATTCGCGCGGGTCGTTGAAGCGGTAGAAGTCAAAGTGCGAGATGACCAGACCCTGCGGCCAACCGGGGGCGGCGGGGGCCTGGTGCGGCTCCACCACGGCGTAGGTGGGGCTCTTGATGCGGCCCTGTATGCCCAGCGCGCGCAACAGGTGGCGTACCAGCGTGGTCTTGCCGGCGCCCAGGTCGCCATGCAGCGTGAGCGTGGCGTGCGCGAGCGCCGAGCTTGCTGCCAGTCTTTGTGCCAGGGCCTGGGTGTCTGCTTCGGTGGCGCACAGCCATTCGCGCTCCGCCAGGGTGGCAGGGGCGGGGTGGCTTCCTACAATGTGGTGCTGATGGTCGATGCTGCTCAATTCGTTTCGCAAATCCAGGCATGGGGCCAGGCGCTGGGATTTTCCCAAATCGGCGTGGCCGGTGTCGATCTGTCCGACGCGGAGCCGGGCCTGCTCGCCTGGCTGTCGCAAGGTTTCCACGGCGACATGCACTACATGTCCAGCCATGGACTCAAGCGTGCCCGGCCAGCGGAACTGGTGCCAGGCACCGTCAGCGTGATCACCGCGCGCATGGACTACCTGCCGCGCGAGGCTCCTGCCGATTGGCTGTCACGCGAGCAGGCGCGCATCACGGTGCCCGGCGAGGCGGTCGTGTCGGTCTATGCACGCGGCCGAGACTACCACAAGGTGTTGCGCCAGCGGTTGCAGAAACTGGCCGATCGCATGCAGGAGTCGCTTGGGCCTTTCGGGCACCGGGTGTTCACCGATTCGGCGCCCGTGCTGGAGGTGGAGCTTGCCGCGCGCAGCGGCCTGGGTTGGCGTGGCAAGCACACGCTGCTGCTCAACCGCGAGGGAGGCTCCACCTTCTTCCTGGGAGAAGTCTTCGTCGACTTGGCCTTGCCGCCCACGCCAGCGGTCACGGCGCATTGCGGCCAGTGCCGCTCGTGCATCGACCTTTGCCCCACGGGGGCCATCGTTGCGCCCTACCAGGTGGATGCACGCCGTTGCATTTCTTACCTCACCATCGAGCACGCCGGGTCCATTCCCGTGGAGCTTCGCCCCTTGATGGGCAACCGCATCTATGGTTGTGACGACTGCCAGCTGGCCTGCCCGTGGAACAAGTTCGCGCAGCGCAGCGCCTTGCCCGACTTCGACGAACGCGGTGAGCTTGTGGGCAAGTGGCTGCCCGAACTGTTCGCGTGGGACGAAGCGACATTCCTGCGCCGCACCGAGGGCAGCCCCATCCGCCGCATCGGGCATGAGCGCTGGCTGCGCAACATTGCCGTGGCGCTGGGCAATGCGCTGCGCCAGGCGGCAAACGCAGATGAACGGGAAGCGCTGCGCGCGGCATTGCTCACGCGTCAGAACGACCCCAGTGAACTGGTAGCCGAACACGTTGCCTGGGGGTTAACATGGGACGCATGAAGCCAGACCTGTACCTGTCCTCCACCCTCGGTGAGCTGGGCCGGGCCCTGCTGCGCTGGGTGGGCAACTGGTGGCGCATCGTTCATCTGGGTGCCATCATCCTCGTCATGGCGGTCAGCCCGTCCAGCTACGGGCGCCAGCGCTGGCCCGCCCTGGCCGAGCAGATCTACCGTGCCACGGCCCCGGTGTTGCTGTGGTTCACGGTGCTGTCGTCCTTGCTGGGGCTGGTGCTCATCCGTATCGTCGTGGTCACGGCATTGAGCTATGGCTTGTCGCAATACGCCGTGGAAATGGTGGTGCGCGTGCTGGTGCTGGAACTGATCCCGCTGGGGGCGGCGCTTTTCGTGGCCCTGCGCTGCACCATTCCGCAGGGGGCAGAAGTGCTCAACATGCGCGAAAGCGGCGAGCTGGAAGAGCTCCAGGCCCAGGGCAAGGACCCCATGCACTGGCTGGTGCTGCCGCGCGCGCTGGCGGGAATGTTCTCGGTGTTCATGCTGGCCGCCGTGAGCTGCATCGTCGCGTTGGTGTTGACCTACCTGTCCATCTACGGCTTCACCCCCTGGGCATTGAGCGGTTATACGCGCGTGGTGGGGCATGTGTTCAACCCCGCGGTGACGCTGATCTTCGCGTTCAAGACCTTGTTCTTTGCACTCACTGTGGCGCTGATCCCACTGGCTTCCAGCCTGTACGATTCACCGGCCGCGCGTGAGCGCACCCATTCCGAACTGCAGATGCTGGTGCGCATGTTCCTCACGTTGCTGCTGATTGAGCTCGTTTCGCTCATGGGCAACTACTATTGAAGACTGAAGATCAAGCACAGGGACGACAGGCATGCAAGACCCCGATGTTCGACGCGCCATCCGTGCCTCCAAAGTGAGTCACGTGGAATTCAAGGCGGCTTTGCTGCTGGTCCTGATGGCCGTGCTCGTGCTGGCGTCTGCCGGTTACCTGTTGTATGCGCGTGGCGTTTTCGAACCCACCCGCACCGTGGTGCTGGTGGCGGACGACTCCGAAGGCGTGACCGTGGGCATGGACGTGACGTTTTCCGGCTTTCCCATCGGGCGCGTGCGCCGCATCGAACTGGGGCAGGACGGCAACGCCCGCATCTTGGTCGACGTCCCCGAAAAGGATGCTCACTGGCTGCGCGAATCCAGCATCTTCACCATGGAGCGCAGCTTGGTGGGTGCCACGCGCATCCGTGCATACAGCGGCATCCTCTCCGATCCGCAGCTGCCCGACGGCGCCGAGCGCAATGTGCTCAAGGGCGATGCCATGGCCGAGATACCGCGCCTGGTCAGCACGGTGCGCGATCTGCTGGACAACCTCAGCAACATGACCGCCGAGAACTCGGCCCTCGGCACCAGCCTGCGCAACCTGCAGGCCGTGACGCAGGAGCTGCAAGGGCCGCGTGGCGCGCTGGGCGTGGTCATGGGCAGCGACGCCGATCGGCAAAAGGTGATGCAGACCATCGAACAGACCCATGCCTTGCTGCGCAGGCTGGAGACAGCCACCGCCAGTGCCGAAACCCTGATCGGCAACGCCGACCGGCGTGTCTTTGGCGACGAAGGTCTGGTGACGGATGCACAAGCCACCGTGCGCGAAGTGCACGGCCTGCTGGCCGATGCCCGCCAGAGCCTGAAGAAGGTGGATGCCGTGCTGGTGGAGGCACAGGGCATTGCCCAGAACACGCGTGCCGCCACCGTTGACCTGGACGTGCTGCGCGCCGAGGTGGAGTCCAGCCTGCGCAAGGTCGAGGGGTTGGTCAACGAGATCAACCGCAAGTGGCCCTTTGCACGCGAGACGGAGTTGAAGCTGCCATGAAAACCCAGATGCGTTTGGTCTTCACCCTGTGCGCGGTGGCGCTGGCAGGCTGTGCGGGGGGCCCGCCAGCCCCCGACTGGCAGATGAACGCTCATGGCGCGGTGGAGCGCGCCACCGTGGCGGAGCTGGAAGGCAACCAGCGTGTGGCCGAAGCCGAGTGGCGCCGGGCGCGGCAGGAGACGGCGCGCACAGCCAGACCTGACCTGGTGGCCCGCGTGGAGCTGAGCCGTTGCGCCTTGCGCCAGGCGGGGTTGGTGATGGAGCCCTGCGCGGGCTTTGACGCACTGGCGCAGGACGCGGCACCGGCAGAACAGGCCTACGCGCGTTACCTGCAGGCCCAGCCTCAGGCAGCGGACGTGGCTCTGCTGCCCGTGGCGCACCGGCCGGTGGCCAATGCCTTGCTGCAGACGGGTGTGGCGGGCGGCAACGTGCTGCGTGCCGTGGGGGACCCGGTGGCCCGGCTCGTTGCCGCCAGCGTGTGGCTGCGCGCCGGCCGTGCCGACCCTGACATGGTGCGGTTGGCGGTGGACACCGCTTCGGCCCAGGGTTGGCGCCGCTCGCTCCTGGCGTGGCTGGAGGTGCAGGCGCGCGTTGCCGAGCAGGCGGGCGACCAGGCGCAGGCGGATCAGGCACGGCGCCGGGCGGCCTTGCTGGCGCCCTGATTACCAGCTTGCCAGCACGCCCAGGGCAAAGGGCAGGCTGACCACCCCCAACGCGGTGGAAACCGTCACCAGGCCGGCAACATAGGGGCCGTCGTACCCCATGCGTGCCGCGAGCACATAGCAGCTGGACGCGGTGGGCACAGCAGAGAACATCAGCAGTACCAGGGTCTGCGTGGGGTCAAGCTGCCACAACCGCGCCACGCCCAATGCCACCAGTGGCAGCAGCAGGTGCTTCAAGCCCAGCACCAGCGTGGCCAGGGTCTTGGCCTGGGCCATCCGGCCCAGCTGCATGCCTGCACCGGCTGCCATCAGGCCCAGCGCCAGCGCCGCCTGCCCGATGCGGTTCGTGGTGGGGGCCAGCCAGTCCGGAATGCCCAGACCCAGCAGGTTGGCGCACAGGCCGCTGACGGTGGCGATGATCAGCGGGTTGCGCAACAGCTCGCGCCAGAGGCCGCGATTGGCATGGCGCACCATCGGGAAGACCGCGCCCACGTTGAACAGAGGCACGCAGACGCCAATGAGCACAGCAACCAGCGGCATGCCCTCGTCACCGGCCACCTTGCCCACCAGGGCCAGCACGATGAAGGAGTTGAAGCGAAACCCGATCTGCGCACTGGCGGCGTGCAGACGTTTGTCCAGCCGTTGCCCGATCCACGGCCAGTGCGGCAGCGAGTAGGCCAGCGCTATGCCCGCTACGCCCAGCGTCAGGCCAGCGGCCATCATGTGCGTGGCGGAATGCCAGTCCAGCGGCGTGCGCACGATGGAATGAAACAGCAGCACCGGGAACAGGAAGAAATAGACCAGGCTTTCCAGCGGCTCCCAGATCCGGCGGTCCAGTGCGGTGTAGCGGCAAAGCAGGTAGCCGCACACAATGAGGGAAAAGTCGGGGAGCAGGAGCTGGGCAAAGTTCACCGGCCGAGCATAACAAAGGCAATTTGCCGGGAACCTTGCGCCGGTTTCCGTGCCAAAATCTGGCGCCTTATCTTTTTTATATGGCCGTCCGGCGCGTCTATCGCTCACCCGCCGGCGCGCCTGTTGTTTGCCCCTGCGGGCCTATATACCGATGAAGACGAAGTTTCACCTCAACAAGCGCCCGTCTGCGCGTTTCTCTTCCTACAGCCCGATGCCGTCCATGCATTCGTCCGGCCAGGCCGTGGCCTTGGTGGACGAGCGTTACCTGTCCTGGCTGGCCGGGCAACAGAGTGGGCAGGCCAGCCAGTCCTTGCAGCGTAACGCGCTCGTGCCTGTGATGGCGCATCTTTCGCGGCTGGCTGGTGCGGAATCGCCGCTGGCGCGTGTCTGCCTGTTCACCGACCGGCAGCCAGCCGAGTTGCTTGACGACGTGGTGCCCCGCGTGGTGCCGCCCCATGCCCTGGATGGCGGTCTGGGCCTGGTGCGTTCGCTCGGGCTGGAGCTGGCGCAGCTGGCACAGCGTGGCGCCTGCGGCATGGTGCTGGTGGCGAGTGACGACGAGCGGCTGATCCCCTACATCGACGAGGCGCAGTGGCGCGGCCTGAAGGTTGTTCTGGTGACCGACGAGGCGTCGCAGGACTTTGCCCGGCTGCAGGGCGACGACCCGAGCTGGGCGCGGCTGCTGATGCAGGCCGACCGCCGCGTGGCGATCAACGAGGTGGGCTGGCGCGCGCTGACCACCCCCGGTGCCGCTTTCGCCGCTGAGCGCTTCAGCGAACCCCTTCGCCAGGACGAAGACTTTGCGGGAGACGAGCCGCATTCGACGGCGCCGCCAGACGATGACTGGCGCGCCCAGGTGGAGCGGGTGATCCAGGACTGGTGGGCCGAGGAAACGCCCCACGCCCGGCTGGACCTGTTCGAGGAAATGCAGAACAGCCAGGGTGTGCCGCCCGAGACCGACCGGCACCTGCTGCTGCGTGTGCGGCGTGAGCTTGCACGCACCCTGAGCTTCCCCGAGAAGAAGGCCATGCGCGAAATGATCCGGGCGACGGTCATGGCACAACCGCCTGCGGTGGATGAATCCGTCGACGCCTGAGCCTTCGGCCGGGGATGCGTTCCAGGCGGATGCCGTGGACCAGGGACGTGCCCTGTCCGCGTGGTTCGACACACCTCCTGGCCGGTACCTGCTGCAATGGGAGCGGGAACGCTTCGACGAGGCGGTGGGTGACATCTTCGGCTTCAATGCCTTGCAGCTCGGCTTGCCCGAACTCGACGCACTGGCCGCCAACCGCATGCCCAACCGCTGGCTGGCACTGCCGCAGACCGGGGACCTGCCCGGTGGTGAAGGCGTGCCGGGCCCCGGGGGGCGGTCCGTTGCCCTGGTGACCCATGCGGCAGCCCTGCCGTTTCCCGCCGCCAGCTTGGACCTTGTGCTGCTGCCCCACACACTAGAGCTCAGCGCCGATCCGCATGCCGTGTTGCGCGAGGTGGAGCGCGTGCTGGTGCCAGAGGGCCGTGTGGTGATTTCCGGGTTCAACCCGGCCAGCCTCTGGGGGTTGCGGCAGCGGCGCGCGCACTGGTGCGCCCGCCTGGGCTTGCGCGGTGACCTGAGCCGGTTGTTTCTGCCGGAGGCAGGTGATTTCATCGGGCACTGGCGTCTGCGGGACTGGCTGCGCCTGCTCAGCTTCGAGGCCGAGGACACCCGGTTCGGCTGTTACCGCCCCGCTGTGCGCACCAACAAGTGGCTGCATCGCTACGCCTGGATGGATGCCGTGGGCTCGCGTTCCTGGCCCATCCTGGGCGCGGTGTACTTCGTCGTGGCCGCCAAGCGGGTGCGTGGCATGCATCTGCTGGGGCCGGCCTGGAAGCCGCGTCGGGCTGCCTCGGCCCCGGTTGCCGTGGCGCAGCGGCCCTCCATGAAGTCATATCCACAGGAGCACAGTGGGTGAACCACGTCATCATCTATACAGACGGTGCATGCAAAGGCAACCCCGGCCCCGGTGGCTGGGGGGCCTTGCTGCGATCGGGTTCTGCCGAGAAGGAACTGTTCGGCGGTGAAACCGAAACCACCAACAACCGCATGGAACTCACGGCGGTGATCGAGGCCCTTGCAGCCCTGCGCCGGCCATGCAGGGTGTCGCTCTACCTGGACAGTCAGTACGTGCGCAAGGGCATCACCGAGTGGCTGCGCGGCTGGAAGGCCAAGGGCTGGGTCACGGCGTCCAAGCAGCCGGTGAAGAATGTGGACCTGTGGCAGCGTCTGGACGACCTGGTGAGCAAGAGCGGCCACCAGATCGAATGGCACTGGGTGCGCGGCCACGCCGGGGACCCGGGCAACGAGCGCGCCGACGCGCTGGCCAACAAGGGTGTGCCCGCCCGGCGCTGAGCCGGTTTTGTGTAAACGCCATGTAAACATGGCGGCTTTGGCACGCGGGGTAACACTTGCCGTGCAACACTGCTAGAGTGACGCGATTGGCCTGTCTAGCGCCAGGCATCGGGTCGTCGTTATTCTTCAGAAGTACAAGCACATGGCAAAGAAAGCGGTTTACTGGGTCGTGGCAGCGTCGGGTATTGCCCTGGCGTCGGGGGCGGCGTGGTGGTTGCAGCGGCAGCCATCGTCCTCGCAGACTGGTGCCACGGCTGGGGCTCCCGCAGGGCAGGGGGCATCCGCTCCTGGAGCGCGCCCCGGCGGGCCGGGTGGAACCCCCAGCGTGGAAGTCACCCAGGTGAAGACGATGCGCCTGGTGGACGACGCCCAGGCCGTGGGCTCCCTCCGGTCCCACCAGAGCGTGACCTTGCGGCCCGAAATCAGCGGCCGTGTGGTGCGCATTGCCTTTGCCGATGGTGCGGAGGTGCGTCAGGGCCAGCTGCTCATCCAGCTGGACGACACCTTGCAGCGGGCGGAACTCAGCCAGGCGCAGGCACAGCTGTCCATTGCGCGTGCCAACCTCAAACGCAACGAGGAACTGGTGTCGCAGAACTTCGTGGCCAGGCGGGTGCTGGACGAAAGCCAGGCCAGCCTGCAAGTGGCCGAGGCCCAGGTGCAGCTTGCTGAGGCACGGCTGGCACGCATGCGCATCGTGGCACCTTTCAACGGTACGGTCGGCATCCGCAGCGTGAACCTGGGCGACTACGTCAAGGACGGCGCGGACCTCGTGAAGCTGGAAGACACATCGCTGCTGTACGTGGACTTCCGCTTGCCGGAACGCTACCAGGCGCGCCTGTCCGCAGGACAGCCGGTGCAGGTCCAGATGGACGCTTTGCCCGGGCAGAGCTTCACGGCCAAGGTGCGCGCCGTGGACCCGCTGGTGGATGCTGACGGCCGCGCCCTGCTTGTGCGCGCTGCCTTGCCCGCTGCACCTGGCACGCCCTTGCGGCCAGGCCTGTTTGCCCGGGTCACGGTGGTGATGTCGGTGACCGAAGGCGCCTTGATGGTGCCCGAGGAGGCCGTGGTGCCGCAGGGCGGTAAGCAGGTCGTCTTCCGCCTGGAAAAGGAGGGGGAGGGCGACGGTGCCAAGAACGTATCGCGCCGCACCGAAGTGCAACTGGGGCTGCGCCGTGGGGCCATGGTGCAGGTGCTTGACGGGCTGAAGGAAGGCGACACCGTGGTGGTGGCGGGCCAGCAACGTCTGCAACGCGATGGCACGGCGGTGCGGGTGGTGGACATGAGCCGCCCGGCCACACCACGCAATGGGGGCGCGAATGGCGGCGGCGCTGGTGGCAGCCAGCCCGGCGCCAACGGTGATGGACAGGGCAGCGGCGGCGCGCCCGCCAAGCCCGCCGCACCTGCTGCCAACGCCGGTTGAACAGGAGGGCATGAGCCATGCAACTCCCTGAAATTGCCATCCGGCGGCCGGTGTTCGCCTCCGTGCTGTCGCTGCTCATCCTGCTGGTGGGGCTGGTTTCGTTCAACGGCCTCACCGTGCGCGAGTACCCCAAGATCGACGAGCCCAACGTCACGGTCAGCACACGTTTCCCGGGGGCGTCCAGCGAGGTGGTGGAATCCCAGGTTACCAAGACACTGGAGGATTCCCTGGCGGGCATCGAGGGTGTGGATGTCATCACCTCCATCAGCCGTCAGGAACAAAGCCAGATCACGGTGCGCTTCAAGCTGGAGCGCGACCCGGATGCCGCCGCTGCGGAGGTGCGCGACAAGGTGAGCCGCGTGCGCGGGCGCCTGCCGCAGACCATCGACGAGCCCGTGATTGCCAAGGTAGAGGCGGACGCCTTCCCGGTGATCTGGCTGGCTTTGAGTTCTGACACACACACCTCCCTGCAGCTGTCGGACATGGCCAACCGCATTGCCAAGCCGGTGTTGCAGACGGCCACCGGCGTGGCCGACGTGCGCGTCTACGGGGAGCGCAAGTACTCCATGCGCCTGTGGCTGGACCCCGACCGCCTGGCTGCCTACAGCCTGACTGTGCAGGACGTCGAGGACGCGTTGCGCCGCTCCAACCTGGAGGTGCCCGCAGGCCGCATCGAAAGCCGCCAGCGCGAATTCAACGTGACGGCAGCCACCGACCTGCAAACCCCCGCGCAGTTCGCCAACGTCACCATCCGCACGGTCAATGGCCTGCCAGTGCGCATTGGCGACGTGGCGCGTGTGGTGCAGGGGCCGCAGGACGAGCGTTCGTCGGTGCGGCTCAACGGGCGCGATTCTGTCTCGCTGGGCGTGATCCGCCAGGCCACTGCCAATCCGCTGGACCTCGCGGCGTCGGTGCGTGAACTGCTCGGCAAGGTGCGGCAGGACCTTCCCGCCGGGGTGAACGTGGACATCGCCAACGACAACTCGGTGTTCATTGACCGCTCCATCAAGGCGGTCTACTCCACCATCGCCGAGGCGGTGGTGCTGGTGGCGCTGGTCATCTTCGTCTTCCTGCGCACGTTGCGGGCGTCCATCGTTCCACTGGTGACCATTCCCGTCAGCCTGATCGGTTCCTTCGCACTGATGAAGCTGTTCGGCTTCTCCATCAACACGCTCACTTTGCTGGCGCTGGTGTTGGCCATCGGCCTGGTGGTGGACGATGCCATCGTGGTGCTGGAAAACATCTTCCGGCACATCGAAGAGGGCTTGCCGCCGTTTGCGGCCGCCATCAAAGGTGCCCGGGAGATCGGCTTTGCTGTGGTGGCCATGACTCTGACGCTGGCAGCGGTGTACGCGCCGCTGGCCTTCACGCCAGGCCGCACGGGCCGCCTGTTCGCCGAGTTCGCGCTGGCGCTGGCTGGCGCGGTGCTGGTGTCGGGGTTTGTGGCACTCACCCTGTCGCCCATGATGTGTTCCAAGCTGCTGCGTCACAAGGAACACCCCAACCGGTTCGACCGCGGCATCGAGGCGGCGCTGGACGGCGTCACCCGCGCCTACCACGGGGTGCTGGGCTTGGCCTTGCGCGTGCGCTGGGTGGTGGTGCTGGTGATGCTGGGCAGCGCGGGCGGCAGCTGGTGGTTGCTGCAGACGACCAAGCAGGAACTTGCGCCCATCGAGGACAGGGGGGTGATCCTGACGGTCATCAACGGCCCGGACGGCGCCACCCTGGAGTACACCCGGCGTTATGCCGAGGCCATTGAACGCATCGGACAGGCCTACCCCGAATTCGACCGCATCTTCGCCAACATTGGCAACCCGTCGGTGGCACAGGGGAATGTGTTCTTCCGGGCCGTGCCGTGGGAGGAGCGCGAGCGAACCACGCAGGAGATCGCCCGCGAGGTGGCCCCTCGCATCGCGGCGCTGCCGGGCATCAGCGCCTTCCCGATCACCCCGCCGTCGCTGGGGCAGGGCTTCCGTGAGCGGCCGATCAACTACGTCATTGCCACCACGGACAGCTACGAGAACCTTTCGCGCGTGGTGCGGCAGTTCCAGGACAGGCTGGCACAGCACCCCGGCTTCGTGCAGGTGGACACCGACCTGCGTCTGAACAAGCCGGAAATCCGCCTGGACGTGGACCGCGAGCGTGCCACCGACATGGGCGTGAGCATCGATGCCATCGCGCGCACGGTGGAAACCATGCTGGGCGGGCGCATTGTCACCCGCTACAAGAAGGATGGCGAGCAGTACGACGTGGTGGTGCAGACGGAGGTTTCGCAGCGCAACACGCCGGACGACATCGACAGGCTATTCGTGCGCGGGCGCAACAACGCGATGATTCCGCTGGCTTCATTGGTGAAGACGCGTGAGGTGGTGGTGCCGCGCGAATTGAACCACTTCGGGCAGCGCCGCAGTGCGTCGATCACGGCCAACCTGGCGCCGGAACTGGCCCTGGGGCAGGCGTTGCAGATCATGGACGGCATTGCGCGCGAAATTCTGCCGCCAGGCTACACCACCGACCTGAACGGCCAGAGCCGCGAGTTCCGCAATGCCTCGGGTTCGATGGTGATCGTCTTTGTGCTGGCGCTGCTGTTCATCTACCTGGTGCTGGCGGCGCAGTTCGAGAGTTTCATCGACCCGTTCATCATCATGCTCAGTGTGCCGCTGTCCATGCTGGGGGCCTTGCTGGCCCTGAAGTTGACGGGCGGGACGCTGAATGTGTTCAGTCAGATCGGGTTGATCACGCTGGTGGGGCTGATCACAAAGCATGGCATTCTGATCGTGGAGTTCGCGAACCAGTTGCGCCAACAGGGGTTGGACCTGGTGGAGGCCGTGAAGCGTTCGGCTGAGCTGCGCTTGCGCCCGATTCTGATGACGACCGGCGCGATGGTGCTGGGTGCCGTGCCGCTGGCCTTGGCCACTGGTGCCGGGGCAGAGAGCCGCCAGCAGATTGGCTGGGTGATCGTGGGCGGCATGACGGTGGGCACGCTGTTGACCATCTTTGTGGTGCCGACGATGTATACGTTGCTGGCACGTAAGCGGGTGCCGGGGGCTATCAAGGCTGTGGTGGCGGATGCCCATGCTGCGCCTGATTCGGAGGTTGTGCCTGCCAAGTGAGGGTTGGACCTCGCTTGCTGCGGCAGGCCTGGCCCTGCGGGGGCTCATACTGTGACGGTCGGCGCCTAGGCGCCGACTTCGCTGCGCCCGCCTGTCTAGGGCCGGTGCGGCGGAACTCGCTGCGCGCTTGCAGCGCTCCGCTCAAACAGCCGCCGCAAGTCAGTTCACGAAGCGCGCTAAAGCGCGCCCGGCCCCAGACAGGCGGCCACAGCCGCCACAGAAATCGCCCCCACAGGGCCAGGCCTGCCGCAGCCAACCAAGAATGGTGGAGCGCCACCGGTGGTGTGCCAACAGTGTTTCAGCCAAGGTGTGTGCGCCCAGGGGCTGGCGCGCCTTGGCCACCCACACACGCCAAGGCCCGTCACCCCCTGAGCAGCCGCTCAACCTCGTCGTCTTCCACCTGCGGAAAGTGCCGGTAAAACTGCCCCACCGCCTGGAAGCGTTCAGGCGTCTGCAGGCACACCAC
Organism: Hydrogenophaga aquatica; assembly: GCF_054780915.1. Taxonomy (NCBI): domain Bacteria; kingdom Pseudomonadati; phylum Pseudomonadota; class Betaproteobacteria; order Burkholderiales; family Comamonadaceae; genus Hydrogenophaga; species Hydrogenophaga aquatica. The sequence continues at coordinate 27,286 of NZ_BAAGVK010000011.1, forward strand.
CTCGTCAGCCAATGGCCGCACCTGCTGCAGCGAATCGGGCGCAGCCACGGGCACGGCGCAGACCAATCGAGCCGGATTCTGGTGGCGCGCCGCGTGCAGCGCCGCGATCATCGTGGCCCCCGTGGCCAGACCATCGTCCACCACCACAACCACACGTCCCGCTGGCGAAATGGGCGAGCGGATTGGTGTGTAGCGTGCCCGGCGGCGCTGGATCGTGGCCAATTGCTCGCGTTTCTCGCCGTCTAGCCACGCTTCATCGGCCCCCAATGAGGCAGCGTGTGGTGCCACGTAAGTCCAGCCTGACTCGTCCACCGAGCCCACCGCCAGTTCGGGCTGACCCGGCGCGCCCAGTTTGCGCACCAGTACCACGTCAAGCTCACCGCCCAATACGTCGGCCAGGACCTTACCCATGGGCACGGCACCGCGTGGAATGGCCAGCACCAGAGGATTCAGACCACGCAGGTGGCCCAGCTTTGCCGCCAGTTGACGGGCAGCGTCCTCGCGGTCGCGGAACATGAGCCACCTCCTTCGCGCCCGCAGGCACGATGTCAGATCACGCCGTCGAACATCATCACGTCCACTTCGTCACCCACGGCCACGTTGCCCTGGCCGTGGTGCAGCACGATGAGGCCGTTGGCTTCGACCATGGAGCGCAGCACGCCCGAGCCCTGGTTGCCGGTGGTGCGCACCTGCAGTTGGCCGTCCGGCCCGGTGGAGACGATGCCGCGCTGGTATTCGGTGCGCCCGGGCTTCTTGCGCAGGGGCTCCAGGCTGTGCGCGCGCAGCAGCGGGGTGTTGGCGTGACTCGCGCCCATCATCCTCAGCAGGGCGGGGCGCACAAAAGCCAGGAAGGTCACCATCACCGCCACGGGGTTGCCCGGCAGGCCGAACAGCACCGCGTTACGGCCACTCTCTGCAATGCGGCCCACGGCCATGGGGCGGCCGGGCCGCATGGCAATGCGCCAGAAGGCCACGTCACCCAGCTGCTTCATCATGGCCTTGGTGTGATCGGCCTCGCCCATGCTCACGCCACCGCTGGTGATGATGGCATCTGCCTGCGCTGCTGCGTGGCGGAAGGCGGCTTCCAGGCTGGCGGGGTCGTCCTTGACCACGCCCATGTCCAGCACGTCCACGCCCAGACGCGTGAGCAGGCCGAAGACGGTGTAGCGGTTGCTGTCGTAAACGGCGCCTTCGCGAAGCGGCTCGCCCAGGGTGAGGATTTCGTCACCCGTGGAGAAGTAGGCCACCTTCAGGCGGCGGAACACGCGCACGTTGGGCAAGCCCAGGCTGGCGATCAGGCCCAGCGCGGCAGGGCCCAGGCGGTCGCCACGGCGCAGCGCAGGCTGGCCCTGCATCAGGTCTTCGCCCAGCAGGCGGCGGTTGTCGCCCGTGCTCACCACGCCGGGCGGCACTTGCACCGTGTCACCGTCCACCTGCACGAACTCCACAGGCACCACGGTGTCCAGGCCCGCAGGCATCACAGCACCGGTCATGATCTTCAAGCACTCGCCAGGGCCTACCTGCCCCTGCCACGCGGCGCCAGCATAGGCGGTGCCCACCACCTTGAGCGTGGTGGGTTCGTTGCTGGCCAGCTGTGCCCCGGTCAGCGCGAAGCCGTCCATGGCGGAGTTGTCGTGCGGCGGCACGCTGATGGGAGAGATCACGTCCTCGGCCAGCACGCGGTCCAGCGCGGCGAACACGCCCAGGCTTTCGGTGGCCGCCACGGGCTCCACCAGCTGGTCCAGGAAATCATTCACGGCGGACGCGCTCAGGGCCTTGGGGTCGTAGCCCTGCAGGGCAGCGGCGATCTGGTCCAGGGTTTTCATGCGTTCAGTTTTCCAGGGCGCGCAGCTCGGCCAGGGTGTTGGTGTTGCAAAAGGCGCGCGGGTCGTCGCCCGGCTGGTCGAAGGACACGACCACGGTGCGGTGCTGCGCCGTCCAGGCGTCGATCTTGCGGCCGCCATCCTGTGTGAAGCGCACCAGGCTTTCCAGCAGGTTCACATGCATCAGGCAGAACACGGGCTGCGGGCGGGTGGCGTTGCCTTCTGGGGCCGATTCACCGTCCGGGCCAGCGGCCATCGCTATGTCGGCGTTCTCACGTTCCAGCGCCTGAGCCAGCCGTTCCAGCAGGTCCAGCGGGAAGAGGGGCGCGTCGCACGGCACGGTGAGCAGGTAAGGGGTTTCGCAGCGCTCCAAGCCGGTCAGGAAGCCGGCGAGCGGACCTGCGTAGCCATCAAGCGAGTCTGGCCATACAGGTACACCAAAGGCTTCGTAGGCGCCCAGGTGCCGGTTGGCGTTGATCATGCAGCCGCCCAGCCGCTGACCTTCCTGCATTTGCAGGCGCAGCAGCGCGTTCAGGGCAAGCGGCGTGCCGTTGAGTGTCTGCAGGCCCTTGTCCACACCGCCCATGCGGCTGCCTCGTCCACCGGCCAGCACCAGGCCGGTCACGCTATTGGGTTCCACGGTCATGGCGTCAGCCTCCGATGTAGCTCATTTCAATGCGGCGTTTGCCCGGCCCCGACGTTTCTGGGGGCAGGCTGGCGCGCAGTTCGGAGTAACGGTCCTGCCGCCCCTGCCAGATGGCGCCGATGGCTGACGTGAGGTCGGCGTCGCTGGCGCCGCCACGCAGCAGTTCGCGCAGGTCGTGCCCCTCATGAGCGAACAGACAAAGGTAGACCTTGCCTTCGGTGGACAGGCGCGCGCGGTTGCAGTCACGGCAGAACGCCTGGGTGACGCTGCTGATGACACCGATTTCGCCCAGTGACGGGTCGTGTTTGCCATCGGGCCCGGCGTAGCCCCAGCGCTCGGCCGTTTCGCCCGGCGCGGTGGGGTCCAGCTGTACCAGCGGCAATTCACTCTGAATGAGCTTGACCACCTCGGCACTGGGCATCACATCGTCCATGCACCAGCCGTTGGTGGCGCCCACGTCCATGTACTCGATGAAGCGCAGCACGATGCCGGTGCCCCGGAAGTGCCGGGCCATGGGCAGGATCTGGTCCTGGTTGGTGCCGCGCTTGACCACCATGTTCACCTTGATCGGCCCCAGGCCCACGGACTGGGCCACGGCAATGCCTTCAAGCACATCGGCCACGGGAAAGTCCACGTCGTTCATGCGGCGGAAGACGCAGTCGTCCAGCCCGTCCAGGCTCACTGTCACGCGCTGCAGGCCAGCTGCCTTGAGCGACGCCGCCTTGCGTGCCAGAAGGCTGCCGTTGGTGGTGAGGGTGAGGTCCAGCGGCTGGCCGTCCACGGTGCGCAGTGCGGCCAGTTGCTCGATGAGGATTTCCAGGTTCTTGCGCAGCAACGGCTCGCCGCCGGTCAGGCGTACCTTGTGCACACCGTGGCCCACGAACAGCTTGGTGAGCCGGGTGATTTCCTCGAAGGTGAGCAGCGAACTGTGGGGCAGGTACTGGTAGTCCTTGTCGAAGATCTCCTTGGGCATGCAGTAGCTGCAGCGGAAGTTGCAGCGGTCGGTCACGCTGATGCGCAGGTCGCGCAAAGGGCGGCCCAGGCCGTCACTCAGCAGGCCGCTGGCGGCAATGGGTTGCGCCGGGACACGCGCCGCCAGGGAGCGCAGGCGCTGGTCGACCAGGGGAATCACTCGTTCAGACATACGAAAAAGATTACACCACGCGGCGCAGGGGGTGTGGTCGTTTCGGTGCCAAGGCCCGACTCGGCCTGTGCACATTCGGCGAAGGTGTGGAAAAATCCCATTCTTATATACGGAAAAAGCGCAGGAGAGCCCCTTGAAAGCTGCTGACCGATTCGAGAACTTGCCCTGGACACGCCGGCAGTGGCTGGGTGCGGCTGGCGGCTGCGCTTTGACCGGCTTGTCGTTGTCCTCCTGGGCGCAGCCGGTGTCCGCTGCCGCCGAAGAGGCCAAGGCGCCGCCGCTGCCCCCGCTGGGGTCGGCGCTTGAGGTCCCGCGCATTGAGCTGATCGGCGGCGGCGTGTTTGACCCGGCTGCGGCCCAGGGCAAAACGCTGTTGGTGTACTGGTGGGCCAGCACCTGTCCGTTCTGCGCCCAGCAAAGCCCGGTGATGGACCGCTTCTGGCGCGAGCACCGCGAGCAGGGGCTGGCCATGGTGGCGTTGTCGATCGACCGCAAGCCCGAGGACGCTGCGGCCTACCTCAAGGCCAAGGGGTACACATTCCCGGCGGCCTGGGCCAGCCCGCAGTGGCGCCAGCGCTTTCCCAAGCCGCGGGGCCTGCCCATCACGCTGCTGCGCGGTCGCGATGGCAAGCTGGCCGTGGCCGAAAAGGGCCAGATGTTCCCCGAAGACGTCGAGGAACTGGCCCGCTATCTCTGAGCCTCAGACGCAGCGCGCGCCGTCCACTTCCAGGCACACGCCGCTGACGAAGGCAGCCTCGTCGCTGGCCAGGAACAGCACCGCGTTGGCCACGTCCAGCGCGGTGGAAAAGCGCCCCAGCGGAATGGTGGAGCGGAACCGCGCCAGGCGTTCTTCCGTCAGCTCGCCACCGGCAAAAGATGTGCCCAGTCCGGTGAACGGGTTCATCACCGGGTTGATGCAGTTGACGCGGATGTTGTCCGGTCCCAGTTCGGCCGCTAGGGACTTGCTGGTGGTGATGACCGCACCCTTGGAGCCGTTGTACCAGGTAAGGCCCGGCCGGGGCCGCACGCCCGCTGTGGACGCGATGTTGATGAAGGCGCCGCCGCCGTTGGCACGCAGGTGCGGAACCGCGTGGATGGTGGACAGGTAGATGCTCTTGACGTTGACGGCATAGCACTTGTCGAACTCGTCTTCCGGGACGTCCAGTGCGGGCTGGTTGCGGTGCGTCCAGCCCGCGTTGTTGACCATCACGTCGAGCTTGCCGTGGCGCTGCACGGCGAAGTCGATGAGCGCTTTCATGTCGGCGGACGAGGTGACGTCGGCACCGAAGAACGCGGCCTGGCCGCCCTCGGCACGGATGTCGGCCGCGACCTTTTCACCCATGGCGGGGTTGATGTCGTTGACGATCACGCTGGCGCCTTCCTGCGCCAGACGGCGTGCGATGCCTTCGCCGATGCCGCCGCCCGAACCGGTGACGATGGTGGATTTGCCTTGGAGTCGCATGGGGTTGTTCCTGTGTTGGTTCAGCCGTGCCGGAAGGCAACGGTCTTGAGGGTGGTGAAACCGTGCAGGGCTTCGAAGCCCTTCTCGCGGCCATAGCCGCTGGACTTGACGCCGCCGAACGGAAGCTCCACCCCGCCGCCTGCGCCATAGTTGTTGATGAAAACCTGCCCGCTGCGCACGGTGCGGGCCATGCGGAACTGGCGCCCGCCGTCGCGGGTCCACACGCCCGCGACCAGGCCGAACTGGGTGGCGTTGGCCAGGGCCGCCGCGTGCTCCTCGTCCTCGAAGCTCATGGCCGACAGGACCGGACCGAAGACTTCTTCCTGGGCCAGCCGGTGGGTGATGGGCACGTCGCGCAACAGCACCGGGGCCTGGTAGTAGCCCGTCTCGGGGGCCTCGGCCACCACCTGGCCTTGGGCCACCGTGTCGATGCCGGCCGCGCGTGCGCTGTCCAGAAAGTCACGCACGCGCTGCTGCTGGCTCGGGCGGATCAGCGGGCCCAGGTCCAGGTCCATGGCCGCAGGGCCCGCGCGCAGCCCTTCAAAGGCCTTGCCCAGGCGCTCCAACAGCGGCTCGTACAGGCTGCTCTCCACCAGCAGGCGCGAGCCGGCCGAGCACGTCTGGCCCGAGTTCTGCACGATGGCGTTGATGATCACGGGAATGGCCGCGTCCAGGTCGGCGTCGGCGAAGACGATCTGAGGGCTCTTGCCGCCCAGCTCCAGCGTGACGGGGCAATGCCTCTGCGCGGCCGCTTGCTGTATCAAGGTGCCCACCGTGGGGCTGCCGGTGAAGCTGATGTGATCGATCCCCGGGTGCCGGGCCAGTGCGTCGCCCACCTCGTGGCCATAGCCGGTGACGATGTTGATCACGCCATCGGGAAAGCCCACGTCCCGGGCCAGCTGCGCCACGCGGATGAGCGAGAGGCAGGCGTCTTCGGAGGGCTTCACCACGCAGGCGTTGCCTGCGGCCAGGGCGCCGCCCACGCTGCGCCCGAAGATCTGCATGGGGTAGTTCCAGGGAATGACGTGCCCGGTCACGCCATGGGGTTCGCGCCAGGTGAGCACGCTGTAGCCGTCCTGGTAGGGCAGGGTTTCGCCGTGCAGCTTGTCGCAGGCGCCAGCGTAGAACTCGAAGTAGCGCACCAGGGCCTGGGCATCGGCGCGGGCCTGCCGGGTGGGCTTGCCGCAGTCCCGTTGCTCCAGCGCCGCCAGTTCGTCGGCGTGGTCGGCCACGGCTTGCGACAGCTTGATGAGCAGCCGCCCCCGCTCGGCGGCGGTGGTGCGGGACCACTTGGCGTCAAAGCCGTGCCGCGCGGCACGCACGGCCGTGTCGATGTCCTCGCCATTGCTGCGGGGAATGCTGTCGAAGGGCTGCCCGTCTGACGGATCGATCACGGGCAGCGTGCGGCCAGTGATCGACGCGACGGAGGTGTTGGCGATGAAGTTCAGTGGCATGGCAGGCGCTCCATCTGCGGGTCAGCGGGGGTAGACCAGGTCTCTGAGCGTCAGCGAGACCGCTGGCACGTAGGTGATCAGCAACAGGCAGACGAGAACCACCAGCACGAAGGGGATCAGGTCGCGCACCATCCTGTCCAGTGAAATGCGGGCCACCGTGCAGGCGGCGAACAGGTTCACGCCGAAGGGCGGTGTGATCATGCCCATCGCCAGGTTGACCACCATGATCAGGCCGAAGTGCACCGGGTCCACACCGAAATGCATCGCCACCGGGGCCAGGATCGGGGCCAGCACGATGATGGCGGCGCTGGTCTCGATGAACATGCCGATGATGAACAGCGCGGCGTTGACGCCCAGCAGGAACCAGGCCGGGGACTGCAGCACTTCCTGCAGCCAGTGGCCGATGGCTTCGGGCACCCCGGCGCGGGTGAGCAGGAAGGCGAACAGGCCGGCATTGGCGATGATGAACATGATCACCGCGCTCGACATCACGGACTTGCGCAGGATCACATAGAGGTCCTGGATGCGGATTTCGCGGTAGATGAGCATGCCGACCAGCAAGGCGTAGAACACGGCCACGGCAGAGGCTTCGGTGGGTGTGAACACGCCGCCGTAGATGCCGCCCAGGATGATGACCGGCATCATCAGGGCCCATCCCGCCTTCAGGGTGGCGCTGCCAAAAGGCAGGCGGCCGTCGCCGTCGTTCTTGCCCCAGCCCTTGTACTTGCAGTAGGCCCAGACGAACAGCATCAGTGAGCCGCCGATCAGCACCCCGGGCCCGAACCCGGCGATGAACAGTTCACCGATGGAGACTTCGGCGCTCACGCCGTAAAGGATCATCGGGATCGACGGGGGAATCACCACGCCCAGCTCGGCGCTGGTGGCCTGCAGCGAGGCGGCGTAGGGCTTGGGGTAGCCGTGCTTGATCAGCGCAGGAATGAGGATGGCGCCGATGGCGAAGGTGGTGGCCACCGACGACCCCGACACCGCCGCGAAGATCATGCAGGTGAGCACGCAGGTCATGGGCAGGCCGCCCTGCACGCCGCCGACGATGCTCTTGGCAAAGTCGACCAGGCGGCGCGAGATGCCGCCGGTTTCCATGATGTTGCCGGCCAGGATGAAGAAGGGAATGGCGGCCAGCGGGAACTTGTTGATCGAGGAATAGATTTCCTTGACCGAGATGAGCATGTTGACGCCCGAGATCTGGACGCCCAGCACTGCGGCCAGACCGATCGAGACGGCCACAGAGATGGTGAGCGCGAAGCACACCACCATGGTGATCAGCATGACGAGGCTCATTGAGCGGACTCCAGTTCGTGACGTTGCGGATCAAGCAGGTTGCCGACGATGCCGAAGATGCTGAAGAGTCCGCCGACCGGCATGGCCAGGTAGGCCCAGAACATCGACACGTTTTCCAGGCCGATCATGCTTTGCACACTGCCGCGCTGGGCGTAATCCCAGCCCCACCAGACGATGACACCGATGAGCAGCAAGGCGGCGATGCAGACCACGTGGTCCAGTACCCGTTTGAGCGGCTTGGGGCTCCAGCGGTAGAGCACGTCAACGCTGACCATCGCGCCCTGGCGGAAAGCTGCAGGAATGCCCAGGAACACCATCCAGATGAGGCTGACGCGGATGAGGACCTCGGTCCACTCGGCGGGCTCCTGGATGATGAAGCGGGTGATGATCTGGTAGAGCCCGAGGCTGGCGGCGATGGCCATCATGGCGCAGGCTCCGCCCATGGCCACGTTCGTGGCGAAGCGCTCGAACTTCAGGAAGGCTTGTTTCATGCTTGTCAGCCCATGCAGGGGTTGAAGCGGGTTGACGGACGCCCAGTGGCAGCCGGAGCGTCCGTCGCAAGGCCGGCGGTGCCGGCCGGGGGGTCACTTGTAGTCGCGGATGCGGTCGATGTTGGCCTTGCCGAACTGCTTCTCGAATTCGGCATACACCGGCTTGAGCTGCTCCATGAACTTGGCCTTGTCCACGTTCTCGACCACTTGCATGCCTTTGCTGCTCAGCTCCTTCACGCCACGGACGTCGTCAGCTTCCACGCGGTCGCGGTTGGCCTTGACGGCCACCTTGGCAGCATCCAGGAAGTGCTTCTTGTCGTCGGCGCTGAGCTTGTCGAAGGCGGCCTTGTTCATCAGGAAGATGGCAGGCGAGTAGACGTGGCCAGTGAGGGAGAGGTGTTTTTGCACCTGCTCGAACTTGGACGCCATGATCACCGACAGCGGGTTTTCCTGGCCGTCCACCGTGCCCTGTTGCAGCGCGGTGAAAACCTCCGGGAAGGCCATGGGGGTGGTGACGATGCCCAGGCCCTTGTAGGCGGCCACGTGCACCGGGTTTTCCATGGTGCGCATCTTCAGGCCCTTGAGGTCGTCGGGCGCCACCACGGCACGCTTGTTGTTGGTCATGTGGCGCACGCCGTTCTCGCCCCAGGCCAGGGCCTTGAAGCCCTTGGCGTCGAACTTGGCCAGCATTTCCTGGCCGATCGGGCCGTCAAGAACAGCGTGGGCATGGGCCTTGTTGCGGAACAGGAAGGGGATGTCGAGGATGCGCGCCTCGGGCACGAAGTTGGGAACGGGGCCGGTGGACGTGAACGTCAGCTCCTGCGTGCCCAGCTGCACCGCTTCGATGGACTCGCGCTCACCGCCGAGCGAACCGGAGTAGAAGGTCTGGATCTTGTAGCGGCCATTGGTGCGCTTTTCCACCTCCTGCGCGAAGGTGTCGATGGCCACACCCTGGTGCGAGTCCTTTGCCACGGAGATGTTGATCTTCATGTTGGTCTGGGCGTGTGCCAGACCGGCGAAACCCAATGCCATGCCACAGGCCAGGCCGATGGCGGTGAGTCGACGGGTGATCTTCATGCGATGGTCTCCTTCAATGGTTGGGTGGCCGGAATGGCTTCCCAAAGTTGTCATACAAGTTGATTCTCAGGACAAAGCCGCTTTCACGGCATCGGGGTTTTCGCGCACATAGTCGCGGACTATGGCCTCGAAATCGGCGTCGGCGGTCAGGCCGAGGGCGCGCGCGCGCGCGCTGTTCATGCGGGCGGGCCAGCTGGTGATGATGCGGGCGATGGCCGGGTCTGGCCGCCAGTCGATCAGGCTGGCGGCGGCGGGGCCAGCCACCTTTTCGAGCGCGGCGGCCATCTGGGCGGGGGTGGTGGTGAGCGCGGGCAGGTTGAGTGCCGTGCGCGGTCCCCAGGCCTGGTCGCTGGCCTGCAGTGCGCGCACCAGGCCTTCCACCGTGCGGGCCGGGGAAGACAGGGCCACCAGCGTGTCGGGGGGCACGGGGCAGGTGGAGCGCTCGCCCGCGAGTGGCTCGCGGATCATGCCGCTGAGGAAGCTGGACGCCGCGCCATTGGGGCGGCCCGGGCGCACGCTGACGGTCATCAACCGCACGTTGCGCCCGCGCAGGAAGCCCTTGCGGGTGTAGTCGGCCACGAGCTGCTCCAGCACGAACTTCTGTATGCCGTAGCTGTTCTGCGGCGTGGGCAGGGTGGTGTCGGTCACCACCTCGGGCAGGGGCTGTTCCGCCGTGCTGCCAAACACTGCCAGCGAGCTGGAAAACACCAGCAGCGGCTGGGTGCCCAGCGCACGGCAGCGCTCCAGCAGCAGCATGCCCGCGCGCAGGTTGCTGCGCAGCCCCAGGTCGAAGTCGGCTTCGCACTCGCCGCTGACGGCCGATGCCAGGTGCACCACGGCGGCCGTGTCCTGCGGTACCACCTGCTGTGCGCCGGCTTCCAGCAGGTCTACCAGGTCGCCTTCCACCACGTGCAACCTGGGGTCGGCCCGCAGGTCGGCAGGTGGCGCCACGCGGTCCACCAATGTCAGTTGTTGGATGGTCTGGGTGGCAGCGCCCCCTAGGCTCAAAGACCCCTGCTGCAACAGAGTGCGCGCCAGGCGAACGCCCAAGAAACCCGCGCCGCCGGTGATGACGATGTTCATGTTCAGGCCTTTCGCGTCAGGTAGGGGCGCACCCAGCCCAGCCCAGCCGAGGTTTGACCCGCAGGGCGGTATTCGCAGCCGATGTAGCCGTCGTAGCCCAGGTTGTCTAGCTGCTCGAAAAGGTAGGGGTGGTTGACTTCGCCCTGGTCGGGTTCGTGGCGGTCGGGCACGCCCGCGATCTGCACGTGCCCCACACCCGCGAAGTGTTTCTGCAGGCGCCGCGCCAGGTCGCCTTCCATGATCTGGCAGTGGTAGAAGTCCATCTGCACCTTCAGGTTGGCTTCGCCCACCTCGGTGGCAATATCGTGCGCCTGCTGCTGGAAGTTGAGGAAGTAGCCCGGCATGTCGCGGGTGTTGATGGGCTCGATGAGCAGGCTGATGCCGTGCGGCGCCAGCGTGCGTGCGGCGGCACGCAGGTTGGCCACGTAGGTGGCGCGCGCGGCTTGCGCCGAGACACCAGCAGGCATCAGCCCTGCCATGGCGTGCAGCTTGCGGCAGCCCGTGGCCAGCGCATAGGGCAGGGCGGCTTGCACCGTGGCGGCGAACTCGGCCTCGCGGCCCGGGTGGCAGGCCATGCCGCGCTCACCCTGTGCCCAGTTGCCCGGCGGCAGGTTGAACAGGGCCTGCACCAGGCCGTTGTCACGCAGCCGGGTGGCAATCTCTTCTGGCGTATGTTCGTAGGGGAAGAGGTATTCCACCGCTTCGAAACCGTCGCGCGCGGCGGCGGCAAAGCGGTCGAGAAAGGACACCTCGTTGTACATCATCGACAGGTTGGCGGCGAATCGGGGCATGTCGTTCAGGTTCTGTGTGCGTCGTTACCAGGAAGCGTTGAAAGCCTCGCGCAGCTCCTGGATCTGCTCGGGCGTCAGCGGTGTGGGGCGGGGTTGGCTCATCAGCCACAGCCGGGCGGTTTCTTCCAGTTCCTCCAGCGCGGCCATGGCCTGCGCCGGTGTGCCGTGCCAGACATTCGGGCCCAGGCGTTCCAGCATCACGGCCCGCAACGTCAGGCCGCCTTCACGGGCCTGGGCAATGCGCTGTGCCACCTCGTCGCCCACGCGCGGGTCGCCGGGGCGGTGGTAGGCAATGCGCGGCACGTGTCCCACCTTCATCACGAAGTACGGCGTGATGGGCGGCAGCAGGTCGCCCGCGTGGTGGGGCTCCTGCAGCGTCAGCGCCACCAGGTGCGTGGAATGGGTGTGGATGACGCAGCCCGCCGCCGGGTCGGCTTCGTAGATGCGCCGGTGCAGCGCCAGCGTCTTGCTGGCCGGGCGGCCCGAACGTTGCACGCCTGCGTCGTCCACCCAGGCCAGTTCGTCCGCCTGCAGAAAGCCCAGGCAGGCGTCCGTGGGGGTGATGAGGTAGCCGCCACCGTGTTCGGCAGGCACGCGCACGCTGATGTTGCCCGCCGTGGCGTGCACGTAACCGCGCTCGAAGAGCGAACGGCCCACGCGGCATATTTCCTGGCGCAAGGTGTCCATGGCTCAGTCCACCAGCGCCAGCGCTTTGCTGAAGAAGTCCACCGTGCCGAAGTTGCCCGACTTCAACGCGAGCAGCAGCGGTCGGCCTTCGGCCTGGGTCCAGGGCACGCCCGGGTCGATCGCGGCGCCGATGCGCAATTGCTGCACGCCCAGCGCCTGCACCACGGCGCCTGATGTTTCTCCCCCAGCCACCACCAGGCGCCGCACCCCGGCATCCACCAGGCTGGCGGCCACGCGGGCCAGGCACTGTTCTACCAGGTGACCTGCGCGCTGCACGCCCAGCTCGGCCTGTATGGCCTTGACCTCGTCGGGCTGCGCAGTGGCGTAGATGAGCACGGGGGTGTCGCCCTGTGCACCGGCCCAGTGGGCGGCTTGCGTGGCCAGGTCTTCGCCTGCAGCCAGGGCGCGCGCGTCGATGCGCATGGCCGGGCGCCCCTGGGCAATCCAATGCGCCACTTGCGCGTTGGTGGCGCTGGAGCAGGAGCCCGACAGCACCGCAGCACGCCCGCCGACACTGGGCAAGCGGGCCGCTTCGGCGTCCGGCTTGAGCCAGCCTTGCGCTTCATACACGGCGGGCAGCCCAAGCGCCACGCCAGAGCCTGCGGTGATGAGTGGCATGTCGGCGCACGCGGCGGCCATGGTGCGCAGCGCGTCGTTGTCGATGGCGTCCACCATGGCAAAGCGCATGCCGCTGGCACGCAGCTCGGCCAGGCGTTGGCGCAAGGCAGCCGTGCCTTGGCTCACCACGTCGTGCCGGGCCAGGCCCACACGTCCTTGGCACTGTGCCTGCAGCACCCGCACCAGGTTGGCGTCGGTCATGGGCGTCAGCGGGTGGTGGCGCATGCCGGAATCGCTCAGCAGCTCGTCGCCCACGAACAGGTGGCCGCGAAAGACCGTGCGGCCGTTCTCGGGGAAGGCTGGGCAGGCGATGGAGAAGTCGCTGCCCAAGGCATCCAGCAGGGCCTCGGCCACGGGGCCGATGTTGCCTGTTGGCGTGGAGTCGAAGGTGGAGCAGTACTTGAAGTAGAACTGCCGTGCGCCGCCGCCTTGCAGCCAGCGCAGCGCAGCCAGGGAGTCGTCCACTGCCTCATCCACGGGCGCGGTGCGTGACTTCAATGCCACCACCACGGCGTCGGCTTCGGGAGGTGGGCCGTCGGGCACGCCCATCACCTGCACCGTGCGCATACCGGCGCGCACCAGCATGCTGGCCACGTCGGTGGCACCGGTGAAGTCGTCTGCAATCACGCCCAGAATCATGCCGCTGTCTCCTGCCCGGGCAGGCTCAGACCGGCCAGGCTGGCGTAGTACTTCACCACGGCCGAATCGTCTTCACCGCCCAGCCCCATGGCGGCAGTGGCCAGGTAGAGCTGGTGGGCCGACGACGCCAGCGGCAGTGGAAAGGCCAGCTTGCGCGCCGCGTCCAGCACGATGCCCAGATCTTTCACGAAGATGTTCACGGCCGACAGCGGGGTGTAGTCGCCGTCAAGAATGTGTGGCACGCGGTTCTGGAACATCCAGCTCATGCCTGCCGAGTTGCAGATCACCTCGTAGAGCTGCTGCGGGTCGGCCCCCGCGCGCATGCCCAGCGCCATGGCCTCGCAGGCGGCTGCAATGTGCACACCCGCCAGGTGCTGGTTCACCATCTTCACGGTGGAGCCTACGCCTGCGCGGTCGCCCAGGCGGTACACCTTGCCCGCAAAGGCTTCCAGCAGCGGCGCTGCCGCTTCAAAGGCTTCGGGGCGGCCAGAGGCCATCACCGTCATCTGGCCTTCAGCCGCTTTTTTTGCACCGCCAGAAACCGGGCCGTCAATGAAATGGATGCTTTTGTCTGCCAGACGGCTTTCCCACTGCGGCGGCAGGCTCGGGTCCACCGTGGCGGACGCCACAACCACGCTGCCCGGCTTCATGGATTGGGCCAGACCGTGTGCGCCGAACAGCACCTCTTCGGTTTGCGTGGCGTTCACCACAAGGATCAGCACCACATCGGATTGGGCCGCCAGTTCAACAGGCGTGGCCACCGCGTGGCCGCCTGCCTGGGCAAAGCTGTCTCGAGCCTCGGCACGGGGGTCGCAGCCCCAGGTGGCAACGCCGGTACGCAGCGCCGACAGGGCGGCCCCCATGCCCATGGAGCCGAGGCCGATGACGCCAAGCGTCTTGTTCGTGGTGGGTTGCATGTGGATTGCGTGTCTTGGGAGTCAGTGAACGGACTTGGCGGCAGCCCTGGCGGGGTTGGCCTTCTTGGCGAACAGTTTGTCCAGCGCCTGTTTCACGGGTGCGTCGGCCTGTTCGATGCGGCGTGCGGCGTGCACCATGTGCCGGGTGGCGGCCTTGCGGGCCAGGTCGGGGCGGCCGCTTACCACCGCACGGGCAATGGCGGCGTGTTCGGTGCGTACCTGCTTCATGAATTCGCTGTGCATGGCCTCGTTGGCACGCGTGACCTTGATCGCGTCGCGCTGGTACTGCTCCAGGAAGTCCAGCAGCCTTTCGAATTGAGGGTTGTCGGTGGCGCGGGCAATGGCACGGTGAAAGCGCAGGTCTTGTTCCACGCCGTCCTCGCCGCGCTGCACGGCCTCTTCAATGGCGGCCAAGGCGTCTTCAATCGCGCGGGCCTTGGCAGGTGTGATGCGTTGTGCCGCCAGAGCGGCGACTTCACCCTCCAGCGTGCGGCGCACCTCCACCACCTGCAGTACGGCATCCAGCGATGTAAGCACCGTGGGGTCGAAGGCCAGCGCGCGAGCCTGGATGCGCGGCGCCACGAACATGCCAGCGCCCTGGCGCGAGGTCAGCAGGCCCATGGATTTGAGGCGGCTCACCGCCTCCCGCACCACCGTGCGCGACACCTGGAACTGCTCTGTCAATTGCTGTTCGGTGGGCAGCTTGTCGCCCGGCGCCCATTCGCCGGATTCGATGTGCTGGCGCAGCAGGGCGGCCAGCTTGTCGCTCAGGCGTTCGGTGGGCGTCAGTTTGTCGGACATGGCAGGTGCTGCGTCTTCGAGTATTTGTCAGGTCATCATACAAATTATGAAAAAACAAATGTCTCGGGGTTTTCCCGAAAGGTGGTCCTCAGACGCAAAAAAGCCCGCTTGAAAGCGGGCTTGGATTGAAGTGCGTTGAAGGTCAGGCCAGCAGCGGCACGATCAGCAGCGCCACGATGTTGATGATCTTGATCAACGGGTTGACGGCGGGGCCGGCGGTGTCCTTGTACGGGTCGCCCACGGTGTCGCCGGTCACGGCGGCCTTGTGCGCGTCGGAACCCTTGCCGCCGTGGTGGCCGTCTTCGATGTACTTCTTGGCGTTGTCCCAGGCGCCGCCGCCCGTGCACATGGAAATGGCCACGAACAGGCCGGTCACGATGGTGCCCATCAACACGCCACCCAGCGCCTTTGGCCCCAGCAGCAGACCCACCAGAATGGGCACCACCACGGGCAGCAGGCTGGGCAACATCATCTCCTTGATGGCAGCGCCGGTCAGCATGCTCACGGCCTTGCCGTACTCGGGCTTGGCCGTGCCTTCCATGATGCCTGGGATCTCGCGGAACTGGCGGCGCACTTCTTCCACCACAGCGCCCGCCGCACGGCCCACCGCCTCCATGGCCATGGCGCCGAACAGGTAGGGAATCAGGCCGCCAATGAACAGGCCGACGATGACCATGGGCTCGCTCAGGTCGAAGCTCACCTGCATGCCGTAGGTTTCGAGCTTGTGGGTGTAGTCGGCAAACAGCACCAGCGCGGCCAGCCCCGCCGAGCCGATGGCGTAGCCTTTGGTCACCGCCTTGGTGGTGTTGCCTACGGCGTCCAGCGGGTCGGTGATGTCGCGCACGCTGGCGGGCAGTTCAGCCATTTCGGCAATGCCGCCAGCGTTGTCGGTGATGGGGCCGTAGGCGTCCAGCGCCACCACAATGCCGGCCATGCTCAACATGGCGGTGGCGGCCACGGCCACGCCGTACAGCCCAGCCAGTGCGTAGCTCACGATGATGGCCACACACACGAACAGCACCGGCCAGGCGGTGGACTTCATGCTCACGCCTATGCCCGCGATGATGTTGGTGGCGTGTCCCGTGGTGGACGCTTGCGCAACGTGTTGCACGGGCTTGTACTGGGTGCCCGTGTAGTACTCGGTGATCCACACCAGCGCGGCGGTCAGGCCCAGGCCCACCAACCCGGCAGCCCACAGGCGCCACTGGCTGCCGCTGGCCGCAATGGCGTTGTCAGGCATCAGCCAGACAGTCACGCCGTAGAAGGCAATGCCCGACAACACGCCCGCCACGATCAGGCCCTTGTACAGCGCGGGCATCACGTTCTTCATGCCCGGCGTGGCCTTCACGAAGAAGCAGCCGATGATCGACGCCAGGATGGACACGCCGCCCAGCGCCAGCGGGTAGAGCACTGCCTGCATGGGCGCGGCGGCCACCATCAGTGCGCCCAGCACCATGGTGGCGATCAGCGTCACCGCATAGGTCTCGAACAGGTCGGCGGCCATGCCGGCGCAGTCGCCCACGTTGTCACCCACGTTGTCGGCAATCACGGCCGGGTTGCGCGGGTCGTCCTCGGGAATGCCGGCTTCCACCTTGCCCACCAAGTCCGCGCCCACATCGGCGCCCTTGGTGAAAATGCCGCCACCCAGCCGCGCAAAGATCGAGATCAGCGACGATCCGAAGGCAAAGCCGATCAGCGGGTTGAGCAGTTTGGCGAGGTTGGACGACGGGTTGAGGTTGCCGTTGCCCACCAGGAACCAGAAGAAGCCCGCCACACCCAGCAGCCCCAGCCCCACCACCAGCATGCCGGTGATGGCGCCGCCGCGGAAGGCCACGTCCAGCGCCGGGCCGATGCCGCGCGTGGCGGCCTGGGCGGTGCGCACGTTGGCGCGCACCGAAATGTTCATGCCAATGAAGCCGCAGGCGCCCGAGAGCACCGCCCCCAGCACGAAGCCAACGGCCGTGGCCACGTCTAGGAATACACCGATCAGCAAGGCCAGCACCACGCCCACGATGGCGATGGTCCGGTACTGTTTGGCCAGGTAGGCGGCCGCGCCAGCCTGGATGGCCCCGGCGATTTCCTGCATGCGGGCGTTGCCCGCGTCCTGGGAAAGAATCCACGTGCGCGACCAGAATCCGTAAACGACAGCCACGAGTCCGCACACCAGCGCAAAGATCAGCGCAGATTGTCCAACCATAGATTTCTCCTGCTCGTTTCGACTTGGAGGAAGCCAACGCACGCGAGCCACTGGCTTCCGCTGCGTTGCTTCCTCGCACATTGCCCAGGTTGTGTGTCAGAACGGGCAGGGCGATTGGCCAACACTCGCAATTTATCGCAAATTACCGGTTTTGGCACTGTTGCGGCGCAGCAGCCATCCCGGGCCGGGCGGGGCGTCAGCGTCGAATCAGTAAAATCGGGCCCAATCCTTACTGTTTCTTCAACTCCTTTCAACGAGTCAACATGTCTCTCGACCACGTCACCCCCGGCAGCAAGGTGCCTGAAGCGTTCAACGTCATCATCGAAATCTCGATGAACGGCGACCCCATCAAGTACGAAGTGGACAAGGCCTCTGGCTGCATCTTCGTGGACCGCTTCATGAACACCGCCATGCACTACCCGACCAACTACGGTTATGTGCCCAAGACCATCGCCGGTGACGGTGACCCGGTGGACGTGCTGGTGATCACCCCGGTGCCGCTGCCCCCCGGCGTGGTGGTGCCCTGCCGTGCCCTCGGCATCCTGAAGATGGAAGACGAAGGCGGCGTGGACGGCAAGGTGCTGGCCGTGCCCACCGAGAAGATCCTGCCCCTGTATTCCCAGTGGCAGAAGCTGGAAGATCTGAACCCGGTGCGCCTCAAGGCCATCGAACACTTCTTCGAGCACTACAAGGATCTGGACCCCGGCAAGTGGGTCAAGGTGCTGGGTTGGGACGGCAAGGACGCCGCCCACAAGGAAATCCTGGACGGCATCGCCGCCTACGAAGCCGATCAGAAGGCCTGACCTTCGGTTCGTTCGGCGGCTGCACCGGTTGCGTGCCGGTGCCTGGCCGCTTTTGAAGCCCCTTGCCGGGCCCGGTTCACGCTGGGGTTCGCAAGGGGCTTCGGCTTTCCAGGTGTTCCAGGTAGCTCGCCATGCCGTCGCCTTCGCGTTGCAGAAAGCGTTCCACGGCATCGGCGAATGCGGGGTGGGCCAGCCAGTGGGCGCTGTGCGTGACCACCGGCAGCAGGGCGCGAGCCATCTTGTGCTCGCCTTGCGCGCCGCCTTCAAAGCGCTGCACACCGTGGGCTATGCACCACTGAAGGGGCTGGTAGTAGCAGGCCTCGAAGTGCAGGCAGTCCACCCGCTCAAGTGCTCCCCAATAGCGGCCATAGGCAGCTTCGGGGTGGGCGGATTCGTCGCTCAGCGCCACCAGGCTGCAAGCCATGGGCGTGCCGTCGGCGCGGCGGGCCAGGAAGAGCAGCCAGTGTTCCGGCAACTGTTCGGCCATGGCCTGGAAGAACGCCGGGCGCAGGTAGGGCGGGTTGCCGTGCTCCAGGTAGGTGCGCGCGTAGCAGCGGTAGAAGAAATCCCAGTCGGAGGCTGAGATATTGCGTCCGCGCCGGTGCTCGAAGGTCACGCCCGCCTCTGTCACACGTCGCCGCTCCTGGCGTATCTTCTTTCGCTTCTCCTGCGTCAGCGAGGCGAGAAAACCATCGAAATCCTCATAAGGTTTGTCAGTCCGCTGCGTCCAGTGGAACTGCACGGTCTGGCGGTCCATCAGGCTCGCGTTTGCACAGGCATGCCGGTCGGCCGGTTCCGCAAACAGCACGTGCAGCGACGACAAGCCCTGCTCCTGACAGTGGGCCAGGACCGCCTGCACCAGCGCTTCACGCGCTGCGCTGTCCAAGGCCAGCAGCCTGGGGCCGGGCACGGGTGTGAACGGCACGGCCACCACGGCCTTGGGGTAATAGTCCAGCCCGTGCTGCGCGTAGGCGTTGGCCCAGGCCCAGTCGAACACGTATTCGCCGTAAGAGTGGTTTTTTACG
The DNA here is from genome assembly GCF_054780915.1 of Hydrogenophaga aquatica. NCBI lineage: Bacteria > Pseudomonadati > Pseudomonadota > Betaproteobacteria > Burkholderiales > Comamonadaceae > Hydrogenophaga > Hydrogenophaga aquatica. The sequence continues at coordinate 46,243 of NZ_BAAGVK010000011.1, forward strand.
TACAGCGGCGCGGCGGCGTGCAGCTCGCCACCCTGCCACAGGGTGATCCACTGCGGCGCCCAGCCGGTGGCGGGCACGGCGCTGCCGCTGGTGTGCAGGGCTGCCAGGTAGGCGTGGCGCATGAAGGGGCCGCTCGCGGCGCCCCCGGGATGCCGCGCCAACAGCCCATCCCACGCCTCGGCTTTCAGAAGCGAGGGGTCCGTGATGACCCGGGTGACATAATTCCCCACACTGCAACCGTTATCCATGTCCATGACGCTCAAGCTCTGCGTAGCGCAGCTCAATTTCGTGGTCGGCGATCTGGCCGGCAACGCCCGCCTCATCATCGATGCCGCCCGCCAGGCCCATGCGCAGGGCGCCAGCATCCTGCTCACACCCGAACTGGCCATCTGCGGTTACGCGGCCGAAGACCTGTTTCTGCGCCCCGCCTTTGTCGATGCCTGCGATGATGCCGTGAAAACGGTGGCCCGCGAGACGGCGGGGTTGAACGGCCTGCACATCGTCGTGGGGCATCCTGCGGCTGTGCCTGATGGCCGCTCGCATTCCCGCAGCGTGGGGCGCGCACCCTGCCACAACGCTGCCTCCGTCATCTGCGAAGGGCAGGTGCTGCACACCTACGCCAAGCGCGAACTGCCCAACTACCAGGTGTTTGACGAGCGCCGCTACTTCGTGCCCGGCGATCAAAGCTGCGTGTTCGACGTGCCCCTGGCGTCCGGCGGCACCTTGCGCGTCGGTTTGCTCATCTGCGAAGACGCCTGGTACGAGCGGCCCGCCGAGGAGGCGCGCAACGCGGGTGCCCAGTTGCTGGCCGTCATCAATGCGTCACCTTTCCACGCGGGCAAGGGCGACGAGCGTGAGCGTGCCATGCAGCAGCGTGTGGCTGCCACTGGTCTGCCCCTGGTCTATGCCCACCTGGTGGGTGGGCAGGACGAGATCGTGTTTGAAGGGCGCAGCTTCGCTCTGGGCGCGGACGGTTCGCTCGCGGCCCGGGCGCCCAGTTTCGAATCCACCCTGTTCGCCGTGGCGCTGGAAGTGCCCGCAGGCGATTCGGCCATCTTCACGGCCGCACCCGTGCCCGTGGCACCCGCGCCCGCCGTGCCGCTGCTACGCGGGCCGGTGGCACCGGAGCAAAGCCTGGAAGCCGACCTCTGGCACGCGCTGGTGCTGGGCGTGCGTGACTACATCGGCAAAAACGGTTTCCCTGGCGCCATCATCGGTCTGTCTGGCGGCATCGATTCGGCGCTGGTGCTGGCCATCGCCGTGGACGCGCTAGGCAAGGACCGCGTGCGCGCGGTGATGATGCCTTCGCCCTACACCGCAGACATTTCCTGGATTGATGCGCGCGACATGGCCAGCCGCCTGGGCGTGCGTTACGACGAAGTCTCCATCCGCCCCGAGTTCGAGGCCTTCCTGGGGTCGCTCGGCCCGTTATTCGAAGAGCGTGCCGTGGACACGACCGAGGAGAACATCCAGGCGCGCATCCGTGGCACGCTGCTCATGGCCTTGTCCAACAAGTTCGGCAGCATCGTGCTCACCACCGGCAACAAGAGCGAGATGGCCACGGGCTACTGCACGCTCTACGGCGACATGGCCGGGGGCTTTGCCGTCATCAAGGACGTGGTCAAGACCATGGTGTTCCGCCTGGCGCGCTGGCGCAACGCGAACGACCCTTACGGCACGGGCGCCGACCCCATCCCTGACCGCATCATCACCCGCCCGCCCAGTGCCGAGCTGCGCCCTGATCAGAAGGACCAGGACAGCCTGCCGCCCTACGAGATCCTGGATGCCATCGTCGAGCGTTACATGGAAAACGACCAGTCGCCCGCGCAGATCATCGAGGCGGGCTACCCCCAGGCAGCGGTGGAGCAGGTGGTGCGCCTCATCCGCATCAACGAATACAAGCGGCGGCAGTCGCCCGTGGGTATCCGCGTGACGCACCGAAGCTTCGGCAAGGACTGGCGCTACCCCAACACCAACCGCTACCGCGCCTGATGGTGCGCGGCAGGCGCCGGTTCAGGGGGCCTTGACGCGCTGACCGTCGCTCAGTTCGCGGGGCGGGTGCAGCACCACTTCGTCGCCTGCGCTCAGCCCTTCGACAATCTGCACGCGCCCTTCGCCCTGCAAGCCCAGCCTGACCTCGCGCAGGCGTGCCTTGCCGCCCTCGACGCGGAACACGGCCCAGCGGTCTTCGCTGCCTCCTTGGCCACCGCCGGTGGGGCGGAACAGCGCGCCGCCGGGAACCGTGACGGCGTTGTCCACGCTGCGCAGCACGAAGCGTGCGTGCACGCGGTATGCCTCACCCAGCGCGCTCCATTGTTCGCGCGGGCTGAGCAGCTCCACCGTCACCCACACGCGCTGCTCTTCCACGCCCAGCGCAGAAGTCTTGGTGAACGCGCCAGGTTCAACGCCCGCCACGGTGCCCTGCAGCACGGGGCCTCCGCCCCAGCGCAGCAACTCCACGGCGGCTCCCTTGCTCAGCCGCACGGCATCGCTGGACAGCACGTCCACCTCCACCTCCAGCGCTGCAGGGTCGCCAATGTCCAGCAACGGTTCGCCAGCTTGCACGGGCCGCGCGCTCTGGGCGTGCCGCCGCAGCACCACGCCATTCACGGGGGATCGAACGACTGTGGTACCCGGCGCGGCACCTTGGGGCCCGCCGGGTTGCAGGGCGGCCTTGGCGGCGCTCACCTGGTGCCTGGCCGTAGCCACCTGGAACCGCGCGCTGCGTGCCTGCCATTCGGCCCGTTCCTGCAAGGTGCGGGCCTGCTGCAGTGCCTGCTGCGAAACCATGCCCTGGGCCGCCAGTGCTTCCTGCCGTTGCAGTTCGCTGCGTGCCAGGCTGGCGGCCTCTCGGGCGGCACCTTCCTCCGCTTCTGCGGTGGCCAGGTGCGCTTCGGCTGCTGCCAGCTGGGCCTGGGCCTGGGTGCGGGTGCGCGCGTCCAGGGTGGGGGTGGCCACGGGATCCAGCGTCACCAGGGGCTGGCCTGCCTTCACGGCGTCACCGGCAGACAAATCGATGCGCCGGATCGTGCCCGCCAGCGGGGCGGTGATCACATAACGGTCGCGCACCCGCGTACGGCCTTCGGCCTCGAAGGTCTCGCGCACGGAGCCCGTCTTGGCCACGGTGCTGTCCACCCGTACCGTCGCGGGCCACAGGGCCAGCGCCAGCAGCAAGGCGCCCACACTGGCCGCAATGCCGGTTCGCAGAGCGCGGGCGCGCCAGTTGCGTGTGCGTTGGGTAGGGTTGTTCATGTTCACTCCCGGGTTTTTAGCACGGCCACCAGGTCCAGCCGGCGCAGCCGCCTAGCTACCAGCCAGGCCGACAGGCCAGACGCCACCAGCATCACCGCACCGGCGAACGCAAAGGCCACGGGGTGGACCACCAGCGGAATCCGGTACAGGTCAGACTGGAACGACGCCACCAGCAGCGCGCTCATGCCGTAGCCCAGGGCAAAGCCGGGCAGCAGTGCCAGCAGGCTCAGCGTGGCCAGTTCGCCCAGCAGCAGGTTGCGCACCTCGCCGCGGGTGTAGCCCAATATGCGCAGGCTGGCCAGGTCACGCGCGCGCTCGGCCAGGGTGATGCGCGCGGCGTTGTAGACCACGCCCACTGCGATGCTGCCCGCCATGAAGGTGATGATCAGCGTAAAGGTCAGAATGCTTTCGGCCATGGTGTCGTAAAAGCTGCGTATGGCTGCGGCGCGGTCTGTCACGCCCGACACGCGAGGCCGCTCGCGCAGCGCCAGCAGCACGTCGGCCTTCTTCGCCGGGTCCACCTTCAGCCATGCGCCCGACACCACATCGTCTTCCTGGCGCAGGCGGTTCAGCCATTCCCTCCGCGCATAAGTCCCCACGCCCAGGAATTCCTTCACGGTTGACGCCACGGGCAGGTCCAGCCTTTCCCTTCTGCCGTCCAGGAACTCCACTTCCAGCCTGTCACCTGGCTTCACGTGCAGCATCGTGGCCAGGTAGTCGGTCAACATCAGGCCCTCGGGCGGTGGAGGGTTGGCGTGCAGCTCGGCGTCGAGCACGCGTTTCAACTCCCCTGGCGCGCCCAGCCCTTGCAGCGCCGTGGTGTATTCACGGTGGCCGTTGCGCAGCTTCACTGGGCTTTCGCGGTAACCCTCCACCGCCAGCACTCCGGGCAGGGCGGCCAGCTCGTCCACCGCGCGCCAGTGGGTGGGGTGGGCAAAACCCACGCTCAGGTCGTCGCGCTGTGCCAAGCCGAACTGCACCGACACCATTTCGTCTATCGCACTCGATTGCAGCCGTGACATCACCAGGATGCCTCCGGCCAGCCCGATGCCGACAATGGACAACAGCGACCGCACCGGGCGCCGCTCCAGGTTGCGCACCACCATCATCGCCGCGGGGTCGAACCAGTGTCCCAAGCCCAGACGTTCGCTCAGCGTGCGGTGGAACACAGGCGGAGCTTCGGGCCGCATGGCCTCGGCAGGCGCCAGGTTGAACACCCGGCGCAGGCCCCCCACGGTGCCCAGTGCTGCAGCCGCCAGGGCAAAGGCCGCCGCCAGCGCCCATATCGCAGGGCTCACCGACCACTCCAGGTAGGGGAAGCGGTAGAAGGTCATGTACATCCTGGCCATGCCATGTCCCATCCACGCGCCCATGGCCACGCCCGGCAGCACGCCCACGCTCACCATCAGCAGCACCAGTTGGGCGTAATGCAGGCCTACCTCCCAGCTGGTGTAGCCAAAGGCCTTCAATACGGCAATCTGCTCGCGCTGCGTGCCGATCAGGCGGCCAATCACCACGTTCAGCAAGAAGGCCGATACGCCCAGGAAGATGGTGCTGAACAGCCGGGTCATGGTCTGCAGCTGCTTGAGTTCCTCGCTCAGGAAGCGGTCTGACATCTGCAGATCCCGCCCATAGGCGCCAGTGCCGCCGTATGGGCGCAGCAGCCGGTCTACCTCACCGGTCACCTCGGCTGTGGCAGTTCCGGGGTGCAGCGTCATCACCACGTCGTTGAAAGCACCCGCCAGGTCGAAAGCACTGGCCAAGGCCTCGCGCGGCATCCACAGGATGGTGAAACGGGCAAAGTCCGGGAACACGTCGCCCGGGCGGATCTGGTAGATGAACTCGGGCGACAGGCCCACACCGCTTACCAGCAGTTCCTGGCGGCGGCCGTTGACGATCGCCGTGATACGGCTCCCGGGGTGCAGGTGGTGGGCCTCTGCGAAGGCCTCGCCCACCACCACTTCCGATGGCTGGCTTGGCAGCGTGCCCTCGCGCAGGTAGAGCTGGTTCAGTCCGTCCTCGCCCTCGGGAAGGGAAACCACCTGCGCTGTCACCGCCTCGTCGAAATCCGGCATGTCCAGGTGCACACCCACCACCACGCGCCCCTGTGCCTGCCTGACACCGGGCAGGGCAGACAACTCCTGCAGCACGTCCCAGGGGGCTCTTTCAATGTGCGCGAACACCTCCGCGAAGCGGTGGCGTTCGTAAAACCGGGCCCGTGTGTCCGACAGCGCCTGGTGGTTGCTCATGGCCATCACCATCGTGGCAATCCCGCCCACCACCACCAGCGCAATGGCCAGCGACTGGCCCCGCAGCTGCCAGAAGTCCCGCCACAGCTTGCGGTGCAGGGCTCTCACCAGTGCAGCTCCTTTGCAGCCCGGGGGCTGGCGTTGCGTTCCTCACGGCTGATGGTGCCGTCGCTCAGGTGTATCACCCGGTCGGCCATCTCCGCGATCACCGCGTTGTGGGTGATGACCACCGTCAGGGCGCCGATCTCGTGATGAATGCGCTCCAGGGCTTCCAGCACCAGTACACCGGTGCGCGAATCCAGCGCGCCCGTGGGTTCGTCGCACAGCAGCACCGCCGGGCGCTTGGCAATGGCCCGGGCAATCGCCACGCGCTGCTGCTCACCGCCTGACAGCTGGGCAGGGAAGTGGTGCATGCGTTCGCCCAGACCCACCAGTTCCAGCGCCCGCTCGGCGGGCATGGGGTCTGCGGCAATCTCGGTCACCAGTTGCACGTTTTCCAGCGCTGTCAGGCTGGGGATGAGGTTGTAGAACTGGAAGACAAAGCCCACCGACTCGCGGCGGAAGTGGGTCAGTGCAGCGTCATCCGCGCCAGTCAGCTCGTGCCCCTGGCACACCACCTGCCCAAGCGTTGGCGAATCCAGCCCGCCCAGGATGTTGAGCAGCGTGGACTTGCCGCTGCCCGACGCGCCCAGCAGCACCACGAACTCGCCCGCGTACAGGTCCAGGTCGACGCCGCGCAGCGCGTGGACCTCCACCTCGCCCAGCTTGTAGGTCTTGGTCAGCCCTTGGGCGTGGAATACAGGTGCATGCTGCTCGGTCATGGTGATGCATGATAAAGTTTCGCCCGTACCTAGACACCCCACCGGAGCCCAGCGCATGAAGCAGATCACCGCCGTCATCAAACCGTTCAAGCTCGAAGAGGTTCGTGAGGCCTTGGCAGAGCAGGGCGTGACGGGGCTGACCGTGACCGAAGTCAAGGGGTTTGGCCGCCAGAAGGGCCACACCGAGCTTTACCGTGGTGCCGAATACGTGGTGGATTTCCTGCCCAAGGTCCGCATCGAGGTGGTGGTCAACTCTGCCGACGTGGACCGTTGCGTCGATGCCATCATCCGCGCCGCGCGCACGGGCAAGATCGGCGACGGCAAGATCTTCGTTACCCCGGTCGAGCGCGTGGTGCGCATCCGCACCGGTGAACAGGACGAAGCCGCGATCTGACCATCGAACCCCCGCGCTTCGCTGCCCCCCGAGGGGGCGTTCGTCGCCTTGGGACGGCCCGGGGCAGCGACTCAGATCGTCTCTAGCCTGGCTGCGGGTGCAAAGCCTGCGGCCTGTACCAGTGCCGGCAGCAGCGTTGCAATGTCGCTGGAGGAGCGTACCAGCCCCATCTGCCATTCGCTCATGAAGCCGGCCTTCACCGAAGACTGCAGGAAGCCTTCCAGAGCATCGTAGTAGCCGTTCACGTTGAGCAGGCCGATGGGCTTGTCGTGGTAACCCAGCTGGCGCCAGGTCCACACCTCGAACAGCTCCTCGAAGGTACCGATGCCACCCGGCAGGGCCAGAAACACATCGGCGCGCTCTGCCATCATGCGCTTGCGTTCGTGCATGGTCTGCACCACGTGCAATTCCGTGCAGTCGCGCTTGGCGAATTCTTTCACCACCAGTGCCTCGGGGATGATGCCCACCACGCGCCCGCCTGCCTGGAGTGTTGCGTCGGCCACCATGCCCATCAGGCCATTGTTGCCGCCGCCATAAACCAGTTGCCCGCCGTGCGAGCCTATCCACCGTCCGACGGCATGGGCGGCGTGGGCAAACTCCGGGTCGGCGCCGGGGCGCGACCCACAGTAGACGCAGATCGAGAAAGCGGGCGTGTTGGTCGTCATCATGTCATTGTGGCATGGGCCAGGCGGGACCAAATCGCCGCCAGCCACACACCGCCGCACAGCAGAAGACTCAGCAATACCGCCGCGCTGCCCATGTCCTTGGCGCGTTTGGACAGGTGGTGCCATTCGGGTCCGATCCGGTCGATGGCTGTCTCGATGCCCGTGTTCAACAGTTCCACCACCATCACGAACACCACAACAAACACCAGTGCCGCCGTTTCCAGCCAGTTCCGCCCGACGTAGAAGGCCAGCGGGGCCATCACCATGGCCGCCAGGGCTTCCTGGCGGAAGGCGGGTTCCTGCCAGCCAGCGCGCAGACCTGCCAGCGAATAACGCAGGGCATGGGCCAGGCGGGCCAGGCCATGGCGGCGTTTTTGCGCCTGGGGGTCTTCTCGGGTCGCTTCCATATCACCGCTCGGCTTTGTTGGGCAGGGACGACACGAGCCGGGTGCCAGCCCACGCGTCATGCCAGAACTGGCGTTGCGGATGGAACCGCGACAGGATGGCCCAGATGGCGATCCAGCCCAGCGCCAGCACTGCCACCTCGATGGCGGGCAGTGACCAGATCGCTCCCGCTGCCAGGGGCGGCAGGAACCAGACCCAGCTCAGCACGTAACGCAGCAGGGCCCGCTTCTGCGAAATGGCGCGGCCGCTGGTGTCAACCACGCGGATGTGCCAGGTTTTCATGGCCAGTGTCTGGCCCTTGGACCAGAACCAGGTGAAGTAGATGCCGAACACCACGAACAGAAACGCCTGCAGCTCGTGGCGGTTGTCCAGGGCGTGGCGGGTCTGGGTGAGCGTGCTGAACAGGTAGCCAGCAATGAACACGACGCCGAACATCAGCATGCCCTCGTACAGCCAGCAAGCCATGCGGCGGGGCAGGGATGGGGCGGTAAGCCGGGTGGAGTCGGGGAGGGCGGTGGCGGCCGGTGCAGACATGGAACCAGAGAGTACAGGGCTGAAGTGCCGGCGATTGTCGCATTTCGGCACTTTCCCGCAGCTTGCCAGAAAAAAAGCGGCAGCTGTCATGGCCAAACGATGTTGCAGTGCGATAATGAAAGATTGCAAAACATCAATGGCAAACGGGTCAAGGTTGCGCGAACAGGCTTCGCCATGGCTTTGGCCTCAAGTCCCAAGACTGCCTCACGAGGGTGAGTCAAGGGGCACCCAAGGTTTTTCGTTAGAGAAATTCTCGAAAGGTTCATCATGGAAATCAACAAGGCCGAAATGGCCGCGGCCGCTGCTGGCCAACACCCCGTCACAGAAGAACTCATGGGCGCCGACATCATGGTGCGCGCCCTCCAGGCCGAAGGCGTCAAGCACATCTGGGGCTATCCCGGCGGCGCAGTTCTCTACATTTACGACGCTCTCTACCGTCAAAACACCATTCAGCACGTGCTGGTGCGCCACGAACAGGCTGCAGTGCACGCTGCTGACGGCTTTGCCCGCGCCACGGGCGAGGTCGGTGTGGCCCTGGTCACCTCCGGCCCTGGCCTGACCAATGCCGTCACCGGCATCGCCACGGCGTACATGGACAGCATCCCGATGGTGATCATCTCCGGCCAGGTGCCCACGGCCGCCATCGGCCTGGACGCCTTCCAGGAATGCGACACCGTCGGCATCACGCGGCCCATCGTCAAGCACAACTTCCTCGTCAAGGACGTGCGCGATCTGGCCGAGACGATGAAGAAGGCCTTCCACATCGCCCGCAGCGGCCGCCCTGGCCCCGTGGTGGTGGACATCCCGAAGGACGTTTCCTTCAAGAAGATTCCCTACACCGGCTACCCCGAATCGGTGTCCATGCGCTCGTACAACCCGGTGCGCAAGGGCCACGGCGGGCAGATCCGCAAGGCGCTGCAACTGCTGATGTCGGCCAAGCGGCCCTACATCTACACCGGTGGCGGTGTGCTGCTGGGCAACGCCGTGCAGGAACTGCGAACCCTGGTGGACATGCTGGGCTACCCGGTCACCAACACCCTGATGGGCCTGGGCGCCTACCCGGCCACCGACCGCAAGTTCCTTGGCATGCTGGGCATGCACGGCACCATCGAAGCCAACAACGCCATGCAGAACTGCGACGTGCTGCTGGCTGTGGGTGCGCGCTTTGATGACCGTGTCATCGGCAACCCCAAGCACTTCGCGCAGAACGAGCGCAAGATCATCCACATCGACATCGACCCATCCAGCATCTCCAAGCGGGTGAAGGTGGACGTGCCCATCGTCGGCGACGTGAAGGACGTGCTGACCGAGCTGATCTCCATGATCAAGGAAGGCCAGCAAAAGCCCGACGCACAGGCCCTGTCCGCCTGGTGGGAAAGCATCGAAGGCTGGCGCAGCCGCGACTGCCTGAAGTACGACCGCAACAACACCGAGGTCATCAAGCCGCAGATGGTGATCGAGACCCTGTGGAACATGACCAAGGACGCCGATGCCTACATCACGTCCGACGTCGGCCAGCACCAGATGTGGGCGGCCCAGTTCTACAAGTTCAACGAGCCGCGCCGCTGGATCAACTCGGGCGGTCTGGGCACCATGGGCGTGGGCATTCCCTACGCCATGGGCATCAAGCTCGCCAAGCCCGAGAGCGAGGTGTATTGCGTCACCGGTGAAGGTTCCGTGCAGATGTGCATCCAGGAACTCTCCACCTGCCTGCAGTACAACACGCCGATCAAGATCCTCTCGCTCAACAACCGTTATCTGGGCATGGTGCGCCAGTGGCAGGAGATCGAATACTCCGGCCGCTACAGCCACAGCTACATGGACGCGTTGCCCAATTTCGTGAAGCTGGCGGAGGCGTATGGCCACGTCGGCATGCTGATCGAGCGTCCACAAGACGTCGAGCCGGCACTGCGCGAGGCCCGCAAGCTCAAGGACCGCACCGTGTTCATGGACTTCCGCACCGACCCCACCGAGAACGTGTTCCCGATGGTGCAGGCCGGCAAGGGCATCACCGAGATGCTGCTGGGCGCCGAGGACCTGTAACCCGTTCACTCTTCCTGGCCCGAGGCTGCCTCCAGGCGGCCGGGTCACCCCCAAGACGAATCTATTTGCAGCCAAGCCCGCGCATTACCGTGCGCGGGGGAGGGCTCAGAAAAGAGGAATCACATGAAACACATCATCGCCGTTTTGCTGGAGAACGAGGCTGGCGCCTTGTCCCGCGTGGTGGGCCTGTTCTCGGCCCGTGGCTACAACATCGAGTCGCTCACCGTGGCCCCCACGGAAGACCCGTCGCTGTCGCGCATGACGATCCAGACCACCGGTTCCGACGACGTCATCGAGCAGATCACCAAGCACCTCAACCGCCTCATCGAAGTGGTCAAGGTGGTGGACCTGACGGAAGGCGCCTACACCGAGCGTGAGCTCATGATGGTGAAGGTCCGAGCCGTGGGCAAGGAACGCGAGGAGATGAAGCGCATGGCCGACATCTTCCGTGGCCGCATCATCGACGTGACCGAAAAGAGCTACACCATCGAGCTCACCGGCGACCAGTCCAAGAACGACGCCTTCCTGGAAGCCATTGACCGCACCGCCATCCTGGAGACGGTGCGCACCGGCGCCAGCGGCATCGGACGCGGCGAACGCATACTTCGCGTTTAACATTCCATGTTTTTCGGGCTCAGCCAAGCCGCCGCTCGGGCTGGGTCTGTCGAAGCCCTTCGACGGGCTCTTCCACGAGCGGCAACACATACCAACGAGGACCAACCATGAAAGTTTTCTACGACAAAGACTGTGACCTGAGCCTGATCAAGGGCAAGACGGTTGCCATCATCGGCTACGGCTCGCAGGGCCACGCCCACGCCCAGAACCTGAACGACAGCGGCGTGAAGGTCGTGGTCGGCCTGCGCAAGGGCGGCGCTTCCTGGGACAAGGTTGGCAAGGCCGGCCTGACCGTGATGGAAGTCAACGACGCCGTCAAGGCTGCAGACGTCGTCATGATCCTGCTGCCCGACGAGCAGATCGCCGAGGTTTACAAGAACAACGTCGAGCCCAACATCAAGGCAGGCGCTTCGCTGGCCTTCGCCCATGGCTTCAACGTGCACTACAACCAGGTCGTGCCCCGCGCTGATCTGGACGTGTGGATGGTCGCCCCCAAGGCCCCCGGCCACACCGTGCGTTCCACCTACACCCAGGGCGGCGGCGTGCCCCACCTGGTGGCCGTGCACCAGGACAAGTCCGGCAAGGCCCGTGACCTGGCCCTGAGCTACGCCATGGCCAACGGCGGCGGCAAGGCTGGCATCATCGAGACCAACTTCAAGGAAGAGACCGAGACCGACCTGTTCGGCGAGCAGGCCGTGCTGTGCGGTGGCGCCGTCGAGCTGATCAAGATGGGCTTCGAAACCCTGGTGGAAGCTGGCTACGCCCCCGAAATGGCCTACTTCGAGTGCCTGCACGAGCTTAAGCTGATCGTGGACCTGATCTACGAAGGCGGCATTGCCAACATGAACTACTCGATCTCCAACAACGCGGAGTTCGGCGAGTACGTGACCGGCCCCGAAGTCATCAACGACGAGTCCCGTGCCGCCATGCGCAACGCTCTGAAGCGCATCCAGAACGGTGACTACGCCAAGATGTTCATCCAGGAAGGCCGCCTGAACTACCCGAGCATGACTGCTCGCCGCCGCAACACCGCCGATCACCAGATCGAAGTGGTGGGTGCCCAGCTGCGCGCCATGATGCCCTGGATTGCCAAGAACAAGCTGGTCGACCAGACCCGCAACTGATCATCCGGATTGGCGGCCGCAGTCGCCCTTCCGCATGCATCCGGCCGCCCTTTCGGGCGGCTTTTTTCATGGCGTGCGCCTAGGCTGCCTTACACTCCCTGCCATGTACGAAGGTAACGACCCCCAGCATTCGCCCGAACGCCAGCTGCACCGGCCCCACAAGGGCATCTACGTCTTGCCGAACATGATCACGCTGGCGGCGCTTTTTGGCGGCTTCTATGCCGTGGTCATGGCCATGAATGGCCGCTTCGATCTGGCCACCGTGGGCATCTTCGTGGCCATGGTGCTCGACAGTCTGGACGGGCGCGTGGCACGCCTGACCCACACCCAGAGCGCCTTCGGTGAGCAGATGGACTCGCTGTCCGACATGGTTTCCTTCGGTGCCGCGCCCGCGCTCATCGCCTACGAGTGGGCGCTGCGCGACCTGGGGCGCTGGGGCTGGATCGCCGCGTTCGTTTACTGCGCCTGCGCGGCACTGCGCCTGGCACGGTTCAACGTCAACACCAGCGTGGTCGACAAGCGCTACTTCCAGGGCCTGCCGTCGCCAGCCGCCGCTGCACTGGTGGCTGGCTTCATCTGGCTCATGACCGACGCGGAGTACGCGGGAACCGATCTGGAATGGCCCATGTTCGTCATCACGCTGTACGCCGGTCTGACCATGGTCACCAATGTGCCGTTCTACAGCTTCAAGGACCTCAGCCTGAAGAGGAGCGTGCCCTTTGCTGCCATCGTGCTGGTGGCCCTGGGCATTGCCATCATCAACATCCACCCGCCCACCGTCCTGTTTGGCCTGTTTGTGCTTTATGGCCTGTCAGGTTACGCCGTCTATGGTTGGCGCAAGGCCAAGGGCAGGCCCACCAGCGTGATCAGCACGTCCACCGACGAGCCCGATGAGCGCGGCCTGCACGACGACTGACGCCACCGATAGCTTTGATTGATGGAACGACATGGTTATTTGCGATCGGCAATCGCCTGTCTTTGTGATACATTGAAGCCCATGAACTTCGCACGCGCTTCCCTGCTACTAGCTCTGACCGTTCACGGGCAGATGGTATAACGCGCGCATTTTCAAAACCAACGGCCCGTATGCACCCGCAGCGGGCCGTTTGTTTTGGACATCGACACTGCGGGGTTTTGTCAGCGCCGCCCACGAGGCGGCCCCTCGGAGAACTGGAATGACCGACAAACTCATCATTTTCGACACCACCTTGCGTGACGGCGAGCAGTCGCCCGGCGCGTCCATGACCAAGGACGAAAAACTGCGCATTGCGCGGCAGCTGGAACGCCTGAAGGTGGACGTGATCGAGGCCGGTTTTGCCGCCAGCTCCAACGGTGACTTCGAGTCGGTCAAGGCCATAGCCGACCACATCAAGGAATCGACGGTCTGCTCCCTGGCCCGTGCCAACGACCGTGACATTTCCCGTGCGGCCGAAGCCCTCAAGGGCGCGGAGCGCGCGCGCATCCACACGTTCATCGCGACCAGCCCGCTCCACATGGAGAAGAAGCTGCGCATGACGCCCGAGCAGGTGCTGGAACAGGCCCGTCAGTCCGTGCGTTTTGCGCGTAACCTCGTGGCCGACATCGAGTTCAGCGCTGAAGACGGTTACCGCAGCGAGATCGACTTCCTCGCCCGTGTGGTGGAAGCGGTGATCGCCGAAGGCGCCACCACCATCAACATCCCTGACACGGTGGGTTACGCCGTCCCTGAGCTCTACGGCAACTTCATCAAGACTCTGCGCGAGAAGGTGCCCAACGCCGACAAGGCGATCTGGAGCGTGCACTGCCACAACGACCTGGGCATGGCCGTGGCCAACTCCCTGGCTGGCGTGAAGATCGGCGGGGCCCGTCAGGTGGAGTGCACCATCAACGGCCTGGGTGAGCGCGCGGGCAACTGCTCGCTCGAAGAAATTGTCATGGCGGTCAAGACGCGCCGCGACTATTTCGGGTTGGATGTTGGCATTGACACATCCCAGATCGTGCCCGCCAGTCGCATGGTCAGCCAGACCACCGGTTTTGTGGTGCAGCCCAACAAGGCCGTGGTGGGGGCGAACGCCTTTGCCCATGCCAGCGGCATCCACCAGGATGGCGTGCTGAAGGCCCGCGACACCTACGAGATCATGCGCGCCGAGGACGTGGGCTGGAGCGCCAACAAGATCGTGCTGGGCAAGCTCAGCGGGCGCAACGCCTTCAAGCAGCGCCTGGAGGATCTGGGCATCGAGATGGAGTCCGAGAGCGAGATCAACGCCGCTTTCGCCAAGTTCAAGGAACTGGCCGACCGCAAAGCCGAGATCTTCGACGAGGACATCCTTGCCCTCGTCAGCGATGAAAGCGTGACGCCCGAGAAGGAGCAGTACGGCCTGGTTTCCTTGGCGCAGCACAGCGAGACGGGTGAGCGTCCCCGTGCCAAGGTCGTGTTCACCATCGACGGCAAGGAGCATGTAGGCGAATCGGACGGCAATGGTCCTGTGGACGCTTCGCTCAAGGCCATCGAGAGCCACGTGAAGAGCGGGGCGGAGATGCTGCTGTACTCCGTGAACGCCATCACCAGCGGCTCGACCGAGAGCCAGGGCGAAGTGACCGTGCGTCTGCAGCATGGCGGCCGCATCGTCAACGGCGTCGGGTCCGATCCCGACATCGTGGTGGCTTCTGCCAAGGCCTACCTGAGTGCCCTGACCAAGCTGCACAGCAAGGCAGACCGGGTGGCTGCCCAGGGTTGATCCTTCCGTATACAGGTTGGAGTATTGGGGCGGCTTTTCCGCCCCTTTTTCATGTCTTTGGGGCTGCTGAACGTTGCGCTGTTGCGATACAGACTTAAAAAGTCGCCGCAACCTTTTGATATTCCTTGTTTTTTGTGATTTTCCTTCTATACTTTGAGGCGTCGGTCTTGGGTATGGAGGACATTGCTATGTCGCGCAACCGTTTTTCTTCGATCAGCCGGGGCATCGCCAAGGCGGTGTTGCTGGTGTCTCTTTGCGGCATGGTTTCCACGGCAGCCTGGTCTGCGCAACCGGAACCCAGCAAGAAGCGGGTGGCTGAGCAGCGCTCCAAGGCGGTGAAGAAGACGGCAGTGGCCCAGTCTGCCAAGCGGCCCAAGAAGGCCGTCGTCGTGGCCCGGAAGACCAGCAAGGCGAAGACCCAGGCTCAGGTCGCCGTCAAGCGCACCTACAAGACCGACAAGGCATCGCTGGTACCAACTGCCGCGCGCAGCGTGCCCGCTGCGACGCCAGAGTCTTTTGGCGAGCAACTTGGTCTGCGCCACTCCGACGATCCCCTGAATCTGAGCTCGACGGTCGCATTTGTCATGGATCAGCATACCAACGAAGTGCTGCTGCGCAAGAACGACACGGCCGTGCTGCCGATCGCGTCTCTCACCAAGTTGATGACCGGTCTGCTGATCGCCGAATCCCACCTGCCGATGGACGAGACCATCGTCATTACCAGTGACGATGTCGACCGGCTGAAGAACAGTGGCTCGCGTCTGGTGGTTGGGGCTCGCCTGACCCGCGAAGAGGCGCTTCACCTTGCCTTGATGTCCAGCGAAAACCGCGCTGCCCACGCGTTGGGCCGCACCTACCCGGGCGGTGTGGAGCATTTCGTGCGCATGATGAACGACAAGGCGGCGCAGCTCGGCATGAGGGACACGCGTTTTGTCGACCCCACCGGTTTGTCCAGCTCCAACCAGTCCAGTGCCCGCGATCTGGCCGTGCTGGTGGCTGCGGCCTACGAGCGCCCGATGTTGCGTGACCTGTCCACGTCGCCCAGCTACGAGGTGGCGCTCGACGGGCGCCGTGTGCTCCAGTACCGCAACAGCAACCGGCTGGTCGCCAGCGGCAACTGGGACATCGGTTTGCAGAAGACGGGTTACATCCGTGAGGCTGGCCGGTGCCTGGTGATGCAGGTGAGTGTCGCAGGGCGCCAGTTGATCATGGTTCTGCTGGACGCAGCCGGTCCGGCAGCCCGGGTCGGTGACGCCGAGCGTCTGCGCCGCTGGGTCGAATCCTCTTTCGGCGGCGGAGCCACCGTTTCGGGCCACGCTGGCAAGGGCATCTGAGCCACGCAGCAATGCCTTGGGCTTCCAGGTGGAGCCCCAGGGTTTTCAGTGCAGACTCGAGTCATCTCCCTGGTATCCCAGGGAGCGGCTGATCTGGTCTGCGGTCGCCCGGAGCTTGGGCAGCCAGTTCTCGTCCAGACGGTCTGACGGTGCCGAGATCGACAGCCCCGCCACCAGCTTGCCCTGGTCGTCATAGATGCCAGCGGCCATGCATCGCACACCCAATTCCAGTTCCTCGTTGTCGCGTGCCACGCCCAGGCGGCGGGACTGTGCCAGTTCGCGTTCCAGTTGCGGCAGTTGGGTGAGGCTGTTGCGTGTGTTCCCCATGAGTCCGGTCCGGGTGGCGTAGGCCCTGACCCGTTGCGGGTCGTCGGCTGCCAGGAAGAGCTTGCCCACGGAGGTCAGGTGCAAAGGCGCCCGTCCGCCTATGGCACGGACGACCTGCATGCCGGAGCGTTCGCTGTAGGCGCGTTCCACGTACACGATCTCGTCGCCCTGGCGCACGCTCAGGTTGACGGGCTGCTGGATCTGCTTGTGCAGCTCACGCATGGGGCCCATGGCGGCATCCCGCACGTTCAGGCGTGCCTTGACCAGATTGCCGAGTTCCAGCAGCCGCATGCCCAGACGGTAGCTGCCCGCTTCGGGGCGGTCGACAAAACGGCCAATGGCCAGATCGTTCAGGATGCGGTGTGCCGTGGAGGGATGCAGGCCCGTCTTCTCGCTGATTTCCTTGAGCGAAACCGGCTCTTCACGCGAGGAGAGGACCTCCAGAAGATTGAACATGCGTTCAATCACTTGCACGCTGGGCTGACTGGGCAGGGTATCTTGGCGTCTGGTCATGGCGTTCCCAAAGTTGGCAACGCAATTTTACAAGATGAAATTCAAGTTTGTGGCATACCGTCAGTGGGTATCCAAGCGCGCCAACGGCCGTCCACCAGCACTTCGCATGGCTGGAAATGGCTTTTGTAGTTCATCTTCGGGCTTTCGGCGATCCAGTAGCCCAGGTACACGTAGGGCAGGCGCAGCGCTCGCGCCTGTTCGATCTGCCAGAGCACGTTGAAGGTGCCGTAACTGGCTTTGGGGTCGGGTTCGTAGAACGTATAGACCGCAGAAAGGCCGTCGCTGAGGATGTCCACCACCGACACCATGACCACGCGCTCGTCGTGTTCTGCGGTGGCTGGTTGCACGAATTCGACGAGTCGGGAGTTGGTCCGGCTTTGCAGCAGAAACTGGCTGTACTGGTCGACGTTGTCGTGGTCCATGCCGCCACCGGGGTGGCGGCTGTGCTGGTAGCGAAGGTAAAGCTCGTAGTGCTCCTGCACGAACCCCAGGCTGAGCACCCGTGCCTGCAGGCTGGCATGCCTGGCGTGGGCCCGCCGCTGGCTGCGGCTGGGTGAAAAGGCCGTCACGTTCACGCGCAGGGGCACGCAGGCCTGGCATCCGTCGCAATGGGGGCGGTAGGTGAACATGCCGCTGCGGCGAAAGCCGTGGGTCACCAGTTCAGAGTAGGTGTCGCTGTGGATGAGGTGGCTGGGCGTGGCCACCTGGGAGCGCGCCAGCCGCCCCGGCAGGTAACTGCAAGGGTAGGGCGCCGTGGCATAGAACTGCAGGGCGTGTAGCGGTAGTTCCTTGAGGTGGGTCACGGTGCGTTCGGTACGGTCGTGCCGTGGCGTGGCATGGGGCGGTCCAGCAACGCATTCCAGTATAGAGGGTCGAAATGCCACACCGGGGCATGTGTGCGAATGGCCTCGCGCACCGTCAGCAGAAAACGGCTGCGCGGTTCCTCTGTTGCGCCCAGGCTGGCCAGATGGGCGGTGTTCTGCTGGCAGTCGATGGCTGGTATGTGCCACGCCCGGCAGCACGCGACGAGCGCTGCCAGGGCCATCTTGGACGCGTTGCTTCGGCGGCTGAACATGGACTCGCCAAACACCATGCAGCCCAGGTTGACGCAGTAGAGGCCGCCCGCCAGCTGGCCGTCCCACCAGGTTTCCACGCTGTGGGCGTGGCCTGCCTGGTGCAGGCTGGTGTAGGCCTGCACCATGTCGGGCACGATCCATGTGCCGCTTTGCCCCGCGCGTGGCATCTGTGCGCACGCCTGTATGACGGTTTCGAATGCCGTGTCCACCCGGATTTCCAGCTTGCCGCTGCGCAGCCCGGCGCGTATTTCCTTGCGCAGGGAGGGGTGGAGCCGGAAGTTGCCCGTACGCAGCACCATGCGGGGATCAGGGCTCCACCAGAGCACGGGCTGGTCGTTGCTGTACCAGGGGAAAATGCCCTCCGCATAGGCGCGCAGCAGGGTGGGTACGTCCAGCACGCCGCCTGCGGCCAGCAGGCCGGGGATGGGGGCGTCAGCGCCCCAGGCCTGTTCAGGTGGTGGAAACGCTTCTCCTGGCGCTAGCCAGGGCAGCATGGGGGTGTGGCGGCTCAAGGTGTCTTGTCAGGGTAATCGCAATAGGCGGCCACAGCACAGCGGCCGCACTGGGGTTTGCGTGCCAGGCACACGTAGCGCCCGTGCAGGATGAGCCAGTGGTGGGCGTCTTCCAGGTATTTGGCAGGCACGCGTTGCAGCAGCTTTTTCTCCACTTCCAGCGGCGTCTTGCCCGGGGCCAGGCCGGTGCGGTTGCCCAGGCGGAAGATGTGGGTGTCCACGGCCATGGTCGGCTCACCAAAGGCCACGTTGAGCACCACGTTCGCGGTCTTGCGGCCCACGCCCGGCAGGGCTTCCAGTGCCTCACGGTCGCGCGGCACCTGGCCACCGTGTTTTTCCACCAGGATGCGGCAGGCTTCCAGCAGGTGCTTGGCCTTGCTGCGGTACAGGCCTATGGTCTTGATGTAACCCTCCAGCCCGGCCTGACCCAGCGCCAGGATCTGGGCGGGCGTGTTCGCCACCGGGAACAGCCGCCGCGTGGCCTTGTTGACGCCCACGTCCGTGGCCTGGGCGCTCAGCAGCACCGCGGCCAGCACCTCGAACACGCTCGTATACTCCAGCTCGGTGTTGGGCTGTGGGTTGGCCGCTTGCAGGGTGGCGAAAAACAGCTCGATGTTTTCCTTTTTCATGCCGACGATTCTCCCATGAGTGCTCCTTCCGCGATCCGTTTCGCCGACCGCCTGAACAACGTCGAAACCTCCGCCATCCGCGATCTGTTCAAGCTGCTGGGCAAGCCCGGCATCATCAGCTTCGCGGGCGGGTTTCCGGATGTCGCGCTGGTGGACGTGGACGGCATTCGCGAAGCCACGCTGGCGGCGCTGGCCAACGAGCCGGGCGGTGCCTTGCAGTACGGTGCCACGGAGGGCTACCAGCCGCTGCGCGAGCAGTTGGCCGCCTTCATGGCAGCCAAGGGCGTGAGCCAGCTGGCCCCCGAGCAATTGATGGTGACCACCGGCAGCCAGCAGGCGCTGGACCTGCTGGGCAAGACGCTGGTGTCGCCCGGCGACAAGGTGATCGTTGAGGGCCCTACCTTCCTGGCCACGATCCAGTGCTTCCGCCTGTACGGTGCACAGTTGGTGAGTGCGCCCATCGACGGCGAGGGCGTGCAGGTGGACCGGCTGGAGCAACTGATCGTCGAACACCGGCCCAAGTTCGTCTACCTCATCCCCACCTTCGGCAACCCGAGTGGTGCCACGCTGACGCTGGAGCGCCGCAAGCGCATTCTGGAGCTGGCGGTGAAGTACCAGACGCTGTTTGTTGAGGACGACCCCTACGGCGACCTGTACTTTGGCGAGGCGCCGCCGCCCAGCCTGCTGGCGTTGAGCGCACAGGTGCCAGGCAGCCGTGACTGGCTGGTGCACTGCGGCTCATTGAGCAAGACGCTGTCGGCAGGTTTCCGTCTGGGCTGGATGATTGCGCCGACCGAGTTGCAAGCCAAGGCCGTGATGTGCAAGCAGTTCAGCGACGCGAACTCCAGCACCTTTGCCCAGGCCACGGCAGCGCAATACCTGAAGGCTGGCCGCATGGATGCCAACCTGGCGCGTGCCCGTGCCGTGTATGCCGAGCGTGCGCAGACCATGTGCGACAGCCTGCGTGCAGAGCTGGGCGATGCGATTGACTTCGTGCAGCCCAAGGGCGGCTTGTTCGTGTGGGCGCGCCTGACGGGCGCGGGTGGCCGCGAGACCGACGCCAAGGCCTATTCGCTGCGCGCCATCGATCAGGGCGTTGCCTTTGTCCCAGGGGTTCCTTTCTACTGCGATCAGCCTGATGCAGCTGCGCTGCGCCTGAGCTTTGCCACGTCTGACGTGGAGAAGATCCGCGAAGGCGTCAAGCGCCTGGCCAAGGCGCTCTGAAAGTCCGCCGCATGAAAAACCAGACCACCGCGATCGCGCTGATCCTGCTGGGGACGTACTTTCTGTTGTCCAACCTCGGGTTCATCACAGTCAGCATTCGGGAGATCATTGGTGTCTGGTGGCCGCTGGTGCTGATTGCGGTGGGCGTGAGCTGGCTGATCTCGTCCAAGCGCTGACGCATTCGCTCAAGGCCCGGTGGGCGCATAATCGCGCTCCCGCCAGGGCGCCATGTCGGCCCCGCCCGGCGTGGACAGGATCTACATGAAAAAGACATTTCTGCTGCATGCCGAGGGCAAGCAACCCGCCCGCGTGCTGGACGCGATCAGGCACGAGTTGCACAAGTACGTGAAGCGTGAACGCCGCCGCCCCTTGCCAGATGGAGCGGACTTCTTGGACTTTGCCTGCAAGTTCGGCACACAGCCTGACAATGCAGAGGCGGCGCATCTCAATGAACTGGGTACGCGCCTGGACGCTGCGGCGCAGGCGGGGGCCACACAGGTGTACGTGGAAATCCTGGCGGTGCCCGGTGTGCGTCAGGCCAGGGTGGCTGGTGCGGATGCCTCCGCAGCGGGTGACTTGGCGCCCGAGCAGGAGTGAGTCTGCTCGGGCAAGGCAGGATTCAGGGTTTGGTGGTGGCTTGTGCCGCCGCTGCCCGAAGTTTGTCTTTCTTGCTGGGGCGTTTGCCCTTGACGCCGCCTGTGCTTTCCTGAACCTGGTTGGCGGGTGGCTCTGTTTCCACAGGTGCAAAGCCTGTTTCAATGGTCAGAGGAATGTCCAATCCCTGTCGTTTCTGAATCAAGCGCCAGTGGGCCAAGCTCGCGGCGCTGACCAGGCTGATCGCCACGCCCTTTTCACCCGCCCGCCCGGTGCGCCCGATGCGGTGGACATAGTCCACGGCTGAGCGTGGCAGGTCGAAGTTCACCACCACAGGCAAGCGCGTGATGTCGATGCCCCTGGCCGCCAGGTCGGTGGTCACCAGCACGTCGCATTGCCCGTTCTTGAAACCTGCCAGCACTTCGCGGCGAGCCCCTTGGGCCAAGCCGCCGTGAAAGGCCACGGCGCGCAGCCCCTTGTTGTTGAGCTTGAAGGCGATGTGCTCGGCGGCGTACTGGGTGGCCACGAACACCAGCACCTGCTTCCAGTGGTGAGCTTCGATGAGGTGGCGCAGCAGCGGCACGCGGCGGTTCGCGTCCACATGATAGGCACGTTGCTCGATGCGGCTCAGGTCTTCGGGCGCATCGGGTATGTGAATGTGCAAGGCGTCATGCAGCAGGGTGTTGGCCAAGCCCTGCACAGCCGCGGGAAAGGTGGCCGAGAACAGCAAGTTCTGTCGGCGGCGCGGCAGCAGCGCCAGCACTTGCTGCAGTTCATCTGCAAACCCGAGGTCGAGCAGCCGGTCGGCTTCGTCCAGCACCAGTAGCTTTACCGATGAAAGCCGGAGGGCGTTGTTGCCAACGAGGTCGAGCAGGCGGCCTGGGGTGGCAACGATCAGGTCCGCGCCACCGCGCAGGGCCATCATCTGCGGGTTGATGGAAACACCCCCGAACACCACAGCGACCTTCGGCAGGCCTCGGCCCAGGTACCCTTCAGTCCGTGCTGGCAGGTGGCGGACCACGTCGCGCAGCAGATCCCCGGCCTGTTGGGCCAGCTCGCGTGTGGGTACCAGCACCAGGGCACGAACATCCCTGGGGCCATTTGGCTGCGGTTTTTCGAGCAAGTGCTGCAGCAGCGGCAAGACGTAGGCAGCGGTTTTACCGGAGCCGGTTTGTGCCTGGCCTTGCACGTCGGCACCGCGCAAGATGGCGGGAATGGCCGCAGCTTGTATGGGCGTAGGCTCGGCAAAGCCAAGCCGTTGGGTTGCTTGTGCGAGTGCGGGTGTGAGGCCTAGGGCTGCAAAGGGCACGGGGTTCCTTGGGTGGGATTCAGCGCAGGACTTCCAGCAGGCGGTCCAGGCCGCCTTCGTTGATCGCCACCATGGCCTGCTCGCGCACCTTGGGTTTGGCATGGTAGGCCACCGACAGGCCTGCTTCAGCCATCATGGGCAGGTCGTTGGCGCCGTCGCCCATGGCAATGCACTGGTGCGGCTCTATGCCCAGCAGGCTGGCTACTTCCAACAGGGTGCGGCGCTTCTCGGCGCCATCGCAGATGTCGCCCCAGGACTGGTCCACCATGCGGCCGGTGAGGGTGCCGCAGTTCGGGCCGCTTTCAATCTCCAGCACGTTGGAGCGGGCGAAGTCGATGCCCAGGCGTTCCTTGACGCGGTTGGCGAAGTAGGTGAAGCCGCCTGACACCAGCAGCACCTTCATGCCAGCGGCCTTGCAGGCCTGGATGAGTTCCGCCGCGCCAGGGTTGATTCGCAGGCGCTCGGCGTAGACGCGCTCCATGTCAGCCACGGTCACGCCCCTGAGCAGGGCCACGCGGCGGCGCAGGCTTTCCTTGAAGTCGGCGATCTCGCCGCGCATGGACGCTTCGGTGATGGCGGCCACCTCGGCCTTGCGGCCCACGGCGTCGGCGATCTCGTCCACGCATTCGATGTTGATGAGCGTGGAGTCCATGTCGAAGGCGATGAGCTTGAAGTCGCTCAGCTTCAGGGGCGGGGTGAAGCGTTGGACGACGAGGCCGGGGGCGATTTCCTGGGGAGTCATGGGCGGGTAGGTGCGGACAAAAAAACGGGCCTGGTGGCCAAGCCCGTATTGTGCCGGGTCCGGAGCCGCTTCGTCCGGTGGCAGGGGTCAGCTGCCAGCAGCAGGGGAGGTGGCAGGCGATAGCACGCCTTTGAGCACGCTCATCTGCTTGCGCACGTCCGGGCCGATGATGTCGCTGACACTCTGTTGCTCGTTGTCTATGGTGACGTGCTGTGCTTCAAGCCGGTGTTTGATTTCTTCGGTGGACACGCCAGCCACCTGGGCCAGCACTGGCAGTGGCGCGGCAGCCAGGGCCTTGGCAGGGGCGATAAAGGGCGGTTCTGACGAGGCCCCCGGCAGGCGGACGAAGCTCAGCGCCAGCACCGCCACGAACACCCCGATGACCCAGCGCGCGGTACGCTGCGTGAGGTAGCGTTTGAAGGCGGGCAGGTTCAGCCCGATGTGCAGCGCTACCCCGGCCACCATCACCCAGCTTAGCCATTCGTGCACGGTCTTGTTCAGGCCGCTGTCCAGGTGGAAGAACATCAGCACACCGGTGACGGTGAGCAGCAGAAAGGAGCCGATCACCAGGGGCGTGATCCAGGGGCGTTGGCGTTGCAGGTTCATCGGGTTTCCTCCGGTTGTTGAATGCCTGCAGTCTCCCGCTCCCGCTTCAAGTCATTGTGTGCCCTGTGTGAACCGGCGGTAAAGCTGCTCAGGCCGTGGCCTTGGCTGCAGCGGGTTGCCCCAGCGAACGCAGCACGTCGCGCACCATCTGGGCGCGTGCGTGGGGCTCGGGCAGCTCGCGTTCGATGCGCAGCTTGTCGTTGCCCGCCAGCTTGATGTGCCGGTTCTTCTGGATCAGTTCGATGATGCGCATCGGGTCCACCGGAGGGTTGGGCCGGAAGCTGATGACGATCACGCCCGGGGTGGCGTCAACCTTGGCCACGCCGTAGGGCTGGCTGAGCACACGCAGGCGGTGCACATCGATAAGGGTCTGGGCCTGCGGCGGCAGTTTGCCGAAGCGGTCCACGATCTCTTCCAGCAGCGTGTCGATCTGGTCGTTCGTCTTGGCGGTGGCCAGCTTTTTGTAGAAGCTCAGGCGCAGGTGCACGTCGCCGCAGTAGTCGTTGGGCAGCAGCGCGGGGGCGTGCAGGTTGATGTCTGTGGTCACGCTCAAGGGGGCCAGCAGGTCGGGCTCGCGCCCGGCCTTCAGCGATGCCACGGCCTCGCTCAGCATCTCGTTGTAAAGCTGGAAGCCCACTTCCAGCATGTTGCCGCTCTGGTTTTCACCCAGCACCTCGCCTGCGCCGCGGATTTCCAGGTCGTGCATGGCCAGGTAGAAGCCGCTGCCCAGTTCCTCCATGGCCTGAATGGCCTCCAGCCGCTGCTGGGCCTGCTTGGTCAGGCCGTCCATGTCGGGTACCAGCAGGTAGGCGTAGGCCTGGTGGTGGCTGCGGCCCACGCGCCCGCGCAACTGGTGCAGCTGCGCCAGGCCGAACTTGTCGGCCCGCGCCATGATGATGGTGTTGGCCGTGGGCACGTCGATGCCGGTTTCGATGATGGTGGAGCACAGCAGCACGTTGAAGCGCTGTGCCACGAAGTCGCGCATGACGCGTTCCAGTTCGCGCTCGGGCATCTGCCCGTGGGCGATGGCAATGCGCGCCTCGGGCAGTATTTCCTCCAGCTTCTGTTTGCGGTTCTCGATGGTTTCCACCTCGTTGTGCAGGAAGTACACCTGCCCGCCACGCTTGAGTTCGCGCAGCACCGCTTCGCGGATCACGCCGTTGCCTTCGTTGCGCACAAAGGTCTTGATGGCCAGGCGGCGCTGCGGCGCGGTGGCAATCACGCTCAGGTCGCGCAGCCCTTCCAGCGCCATGCCCAGCGTGCGGGGAATGGGCGTAGCAGTGAGCGTGAGCACATCCACCTCGGCGCGCAGCTCCTTCATCGCCTCCTTGTGGCGCACGCCAAAGCGGTGTTCCTCGTCGATGATGAGCAGGCCGAGGTTCTTGAACTGGGCCTTTTCGCTGAGCAGCTTGTGCGTGCCCACGACGATGTCCACCGTGCCGTCGGCAATGCCTTTCATGGCAGCGTTGATTTCCTTGGTGGTGCGGAAGCGGCTCATCTCGGCGATCTTCACTGGCCACTTGGCAAAGCGGTCCACCAGCGTCTGGTAGTGCTGTTCGGCCAGCAGCGTGGTGGGCGCCAGGAAGGCCACCTGCTTGCCGCCCGTCACCGCCACGAAGGCAGCGCGCAGGGCCACCTCGGTCTTGCCAAAGCCCACGTCGCCGCACACCAGGCGGTCCATGGGGCGCGGGCTGATCATGTCCTGCACGACGGCGTGGATGGCCGCTTTCTGATCGGGCGTTTCCTCAAAACCAAAGTCGTTGGCGAACTGCTCGTAGTCGTGCGGGGAGTAGCGGAAGGCATGCCCTTCGCGCGCGGCGCGTCGGGCGTAGATGTTGAGCAACTCCGCAGCAGCGTCGCGCACCTGCTCGGCGGCCTTGCGTTTGGCCTTTTCCCACTGGCCGGAGCCCAGTCTGTGCAGCGGTGCCTCTTCGGCGCTCACGCCGGTGTAGCGGCTGATGAGCTGCAACTGGCTCACCGGCACGTAGAGCACGGCGTCGTTGGCGTACTCCAGGTGCAGGAACTCCTGCAAGGCGGGTGAGCCGTCGGGGTTCTTCTCGCCCAGGTCCATGTTGATGAGGCCATGGTAGCGGCCAATGCCATGCTGGCTGTGCACCACGGGGTCGCCGACGTTCAGCTCGCTCAGGTCCTTGATGAGCGCATCGACGTCGCTGACCTGTTCCTGCTTCTTGCGTCGGCGCGTGGTGGGGCCCGCGGCAAACAGCTCGGTCTCGGTAACAAAGTCGATACCGCCTTCGAGCCAGGAAAAACCCTTGGCCAGCGCAGCCGTGGCCATGCCTATGGTTTCGTCGCTGCTCTGGAATTCCGCCAGGCTGTCGAACACGGGTGGGTTCACGCCGCTGGCGCGGATGAAGTCGAGCAGGCTTTCGCGGCGGCCTTCACTTTCCGCCAGCACCAGAACGCGCTGGCGGGTGTTGCGCAGGTGGGCTTGCAGTTTGGCCAGCGGGTCGTCCGCGCCGCGCTGGGCGGTCAGCTCGGGCAGGGCCTGTACCCAGGCACTGTCTTCCACATCCTGCGTTCCGGCGCGCAGGGCCAGCTGCATGTGGGGCTTGGCCACGGCATAGAAACCTTCCGCGTCCAGGAACAGCGTCTCAGGCGGCAGGGCGGGGCGGTCAGGGTCGCCCTGCACCAGACGGTAGCGTTCGCGCGTGTCCTGCCAGAAGCGCTGGAAAGCCGGTTCCAGGTCACCGTGCAGCACCAGCGTGGCGTCGTTGCCCAGGTAGTCGAACACGGTGGCGGTGCTGTCGAAGAACAGCGGCAGGTAGTACTCGATACCCGCCGTGGCAACGCCGTTGCCCATGTCCTTGTAGATGCGGCTCTTGGTCGGGTCGCCTTCGAGCAGTTCGCGCCAGCGGGCGCGGAACTTGGCACGCCCGGTGTCGTCCATGGGGAATTCGCGGCCCGGCAGCAGGCGCACTTCCGGCACAGGGTAGAGGCTGCGCTGGCTGTCGGGGTCGAAGGTGCGGATGGAGTCGATCTCGTCGTCGAACAGGTCCACCCGGTAGGGCACGGGCGAGCCCATGGGAAAGAGGTCGATCAACCCGCCGCGCACGGCGTATTCGCCGGGGCTGACCACCTGGGTGACGTGCTGGTAGCCCGCCAGCGTCAACTGGGCCTTGAGCTTGGCCTCGTCGAGCTTCTGCTTCACCTTGAATTCGAAGGTGTAGCCTGCCAGGAAGGAGGGCGGCGCCAGCCGGTAAAGCGCCGTGGTGGCGGGTACCAGCACCACGTCGGCGCCTTGTTTCTGGTCGCGTTGCTGTATGCGCCACAGCGTGGCCAGCCGTTCCGAGATCAGGTCCTGGTGCGGAGAGAAGCTATCGTAAGGCAGTGTCTCCCAGTCGGGGAAGAGGGCGCAGCGCAGCTCCGGTGCGAAGAAGGGCAGTTCGTCCAGCAGGCGCTGGGCGTCGCTCGCGTCGGCAGTGACGATGGCCACAGGCCGTCCGGCAGCCTTCTCGCGCAGGCCCAGCCGTGCCAGCAGCAAGGCGTCCGCCGATCCGATGGGTTGAGGCAGGGCGTAGCGTTTTCCGGGGGTGAGTCTGGGCAGGTCCATCGGGGCGGGGCTCGCAAGGCAAAAACGAATACCCCGCTCCAGGCGTGGGCGGGGTTTGGTAAGGCAGTGATTTTAGAATCGGCGCAACGATGACCACATCCGCACAGCCTTTTGACCCGCTCCAGTCCGTGGAACTGCCACAGGCGCCTGACGCCGTCGCGCGCTGTTACGCGCTGATTCCCTGCGCGGGCAGCGGCAGCCGGGCTGGGCTTGACCGGCCCAAGCAGTACGAAGTGCTTGCTGGCTCGCGCATCATCGACCACACGCTGCGTGCCTTTCTGGCCGTGCCGGAGCTGGCCGGCGTGGTGGTGGTGGTGGCACCGGACGACCAGATCATGGCCTCACCCGACCCCAGGGTGCGGGTTTGGCAAGTGGGTGGAGCCACGCGAGCCCACAGCGTTTTCAACGGCCTGCAGGCGTTGCACGCCGCTGGCGCCCGTGAGTCCGACTGGGTGCTGGTGCACGACGCGGCACGCTGCCTTGTGACACCGGCGCAGATACAGAGCCTGATTGGTGCGTGCGTGGACGACCCCGTGGGCGGATTGCTTGCACTGCCGTTGCCGGATACTCTCAAGGCGGCCACGGCGGATTCCGGGGGGATGCGTGCCACTGCCACGGTTGACCGGGCAGACAAATGGCTTGCCCAGACGCCGCAGATGTTCCGTATGGGCAACCTGCGGCGCGCGTTGCAGCGGACAGAGCCTAGTGGCTTTGCCGGCATCACAGACGAGGCCAGCGCCATTGAGGCGCAGGGTGGGCACCCTTTGCTCGTTCGCGGCAGTGCCCAGAATTTCAAGGTTACCTACCCGGAGGATTTCGCGTTGGCCGAGGCTCTGCTCCAGCTGCGCGGGCAAACGTCATGACTGCTTCTTCGTCTAAACACACCGTTCCCTTTCGCATAGGGGAGGGTTGGGATGTCCATGCGCTGGTGCCCGGCCGGGCGCTCGTCCTCGGTGGAGTGCCTGTGCCTCACCACCGCGGCCTGCTGGGGCATTCCGACGCGGACGCCCTGCTGCACGCCATCACAGACGCCCTGCTGGGTGCGGCAGGCCTGGGCGACATCGGCACCCACTTCCCTGATACCGATGAACGCTTTGCCGGGGCCGATTCGGGCGTATTGCTGGCCGAGGCCCTGCGCGCGGTGCAGGCAGAGGGCTTTGTTGTAGGCAACGTGGACGCCACCGTGGTGGCACAGGCTCCCAAGCTGGCACCCTACAAGGCCGCCATGCGCGAACGCATTGCGCAGCTGCTGCAAGTGCCGGTGGAGCGTGTGAACGTCAAGGCCAAGACCGCTGAACGTCTCGGCCCCGTGGGGCAGGGCTTGAGCATCGAGGCGCGCGCCGTGGCGCTGCTGGTGGCCGCCTGACGCTCAGACCGCGCGCAGGTGCAGGCGCGCGATCAGGCCACCTTCGGGGTGGTTCGCCAGTTCGAACTCGCCGCCCATGTGGGCAATGGTCTTGCTGACGATGGCCAGACCCAGACCAGACCCTGTGGCAGCGGTACGGGCCTCGTCGCCACGGAAGAAGGGCTCCGTCAGGCGCTTGACCTGTTCCTCGGGCACGCCGGGGCCATAGTCCCGCAGAGTCACTTCAACCCATTGCCCCTGCCGGGCGGTGGCGATGTTGATCCGTGCAGGCTCGGTGCCAGTGCGGGCGTAGCGGCGCGCGTTCTCGAGCAGGTTGACAATCACACGGCGCAGTTCCACAGGGTCGGCCCGAACGCGCGCATCCTGGGCTGTCTTCTCCATCGTCACGATCAGCTCGTCTGGGGGCTGGCGTTGCAGCGCAGCTTCCAGGACCGGCGCCAAGGGGATGTCCTCAAGCTTGGCGTGGTCCGCGCGGGCATAGTCCAGAAACTTGTCGATGATGGCCGTGACCTGTTCAATGTCCGCGGCCATGTTTGTCCTTGCCGTCTCGTCACTGACGCTCATTTCGGTTTCCAGCCGAAGGCGCGCCAGGGGCGTGCGCAGGTCGTGGGAGATGCCCGCCAGCATCAGTGCACGTTCCGCCTCGGCCTTGTGCAGGCGCTCTGCCATCCGGTTGAAGCCTATGTTGACCTCGCGGATCTCGCTCGTGGGAACGTGCTCGTCCAGATGGCTGGCCTGAAAATCGCCTTCGCGGACACGCGCAGCGGCAATCGACAGCTTCTTGAGCGGGCGGTTGATCAGGCGCGCCATCAGCACCGCGCCCACCAGCGATAGGTTGGCCGCTATCGCCAGCCAGACCAGCCAGGTCGTGCCTTCCACAGAGCCGATCCGCTCCGGGTCGGCCAGCAGCCAGTATGTTTCCTCTCCGATATTGAAGCCGATCCACAAGCCCGGAAACCCGTTCACCTCCCGCGCGACGATCGTGTCCCCACCCAGGCGGGAGGCCAGCGCTTCCTGTATGTGACGGCTCAGCGTGTCGCGGTCGTAGGGCGAGAAGGTGTCGCTGGGTTCGCGCACGGCAATGCGCACGTTTTCCTGGTCGACCAGGGTCTTGACCAGGGACACGCGGGCAATGGCGTCTGCGTGCATCAAGGCTGCCCGCGTCAGGTTCACGAGCGAAGCGAGCTGCCGGGCGCTCTGCAGCGCACGGGGCTCCTCTTCCAGCGCACGGAAGGTCTGGAACCAGGCAAGGATGCAGCCGAACAGCAGCGCGCTCAGGAACAGGAACGTCCGCCAGAAAAGGCTGATGCCCCGGCTGTTACTGTTCGCTGGGATCATCCGGCACGAAGACGTAACCCACACCCCAGACCGTCTGCAGGTAGCGCGGCGAGGAAGGGTCGGTTTCGATGATCTTGCGCAGGCGGGACACCTGCACATCCAGGCTGCGATCGAACGGTTCGAACTCTCGTCCGCGGGCCAGCTGAGCCAGCTTGTCACGCGACAGGGGCTGACGCGGGTGACGCACCAGTGCCTTCAGCATGGCGAACTCGCCGGTCGTCAGCGGCAGGTCTTCGCCGTTCTTGCTCAGTGTGCGTTTTCCCAGGTCCAGTTCAAAGGGGCCGAAGCGCACGACCTCCATGTCGTTCGAAGGCGCGCCAGGTACCTCCGGGGGCGGGCGCCTGCGCAGAACGGCGTGGATACGCGCGAGCAGTTCGCGGGGATTGAAGGGTTTGCCCAGGTAGTCGTCCGCACCGACCTCCAGGCCGACGATGCGGTCGATGTCTTCCCCCTTGGCGGTCAGCATGATGATCGGGGTGCGGTCGTTCTGCGCGCGCAAGCGGCGGCAGATGCTCAGGCCATCCTCCCCGGGCAGCATCAGGTCGAGCACGATGAGGTCCACCGAGTCGCGCAACAACACCCGGCTCAGGGCGCGCCCGTCTTCCGCGAGCAGCACGTCGAAACCCTCCTGGGTCAGGTAACGGTACAGCAGGTCGCGGATGCGGGCATCATCATCCACCACCAGTATTCGATCAGGTCGGTGAGGAAGCTGGATCATCTTTTTGCTCTGGATAAGTGACAGAAAGCATTGTGACAGGCAAGCCCCCGGTTGAAGACGGCGGCAGACCGGTGTATGACAGCTGGTTACAGTTGTTGCCGTGGTTTCCTTGACGTATGCCGGGCAGGCATCGGATTTGTGGCCGAATCCGGGCAAACTGTGCGCCTGTTCAATTTTTTGAATCTTGCCATGCGTACGAACCTGTTGTCTTCTTTTCTACTGGTGACCGGCATGGCCGGGGCAAGTGTTGCGCAAGCTCAGATGCTGCCAGAGCCCCGGCAGGTTGTGCAATTGAGTGCCAGTGCGCAGCGCGAAGCCGTGCAAGACTGGCTGACCGTGGTGCTCGTGGCGCGCCATCAAGCCGGAGATGCCGCCACGGTGCAGAACCAGCTGAAGGTGGCGCTCGAACAGGCCCTTGTGCAGGCCCGTGCCGGAGCGCAGGCCGGTGCCGTTGAAGTCAGCAGCGGCGGTTTCACCGTTCAACCCCGTTATGGCCGCGAGGGCCAGATCGCAGGCTGGCAGGGGAGCGCAGAGCTTTTGCTCCAGGGGCGCGACGTGGCCAAGGTGTCGGCATTGGCAGGGCGCATCCCTGGCATGACGATCTCCCAGATGTCCTTCTCTCTCAGCCGGGAGGCTAGCCGCAGCCTCGAGGATGAGGTCCGCCAAGAGGCGATCAGCCAGTTCAGGTCCAACGCTGCCAGTGTGGCCAAGGGCTTCGGCTTCAGCGGCTACGAGCTGCGCGAGGTGTCGGTGAGTTCCGGCGATGTGGCGGTCATGCAGCCCCGCCTGCGCGTGGCCGCCATGGCGGACATGGCCGCCGCCGGCGCTGCCCCAGTGCCCGTGGAGCCTGGCAAGAGCACGGTGCAGGTCACTGTCTCGGGCAGCGTGCAGCTCAAGTAAGGTGGCGGCTCACTGGGCGGCCCAGCCGCCGTCCATGTTCCAGGCCACGCCGCGCACGTTGTTGGCGGCGGGCGAGCAGAAGAATACGGCCAGTTCGCCCAGTTCCTCGGGGGTGGTGAACTGCATCGAAGGCTCTTTCTCGCCCAGCAGAAGCTTGGTGGCCTCCTCGTTGCTCAGCCCCAGCGCGGCAGCTTTCGCGTCCACCTGTTTCTGCACCAGAGGCGTCAGCACCCAGCCCGGGCAGATGGCATTGCACGTCACGCCTGTGGTGGCGGTTTCCAGCGCCGTCACCTTGGTCAGGCCCACAACACCGTGTTTGGCCGCCACGTAGGCCGACTTCTGTGCCGAAGCCACCAGCCCATGCACCGATGCAACGTTGATGATGCGCCCCCAGTTCGATGCCTTCATGGCGGGCAGGGCAAGGCGGGTGGTGTGGAAGGCGCTGCTCAGGTTGATGGAGATGATGGCGTCCCAGCGTTCTGCGGGAAAGTCCTCGATGTTCGAGACGTGCTGGATGCCGGCGTTGTTGACCAGCACATCCACCTGGCCGAACGCTTTCGCGGCGCTGGCCATCATGTCCTCGATCTCGGCGGGCTTGCTCATGTCGGCGCCGTGGTAGAGCACCTGGACGCCCAGCCCAGCCACCTCGGCCTTGGCGGCTTCCACGTCGCCAAAGCCATTGAGCACGATATTGGCACCTTGCCGCGCCAGTGCCTTGGCAATGCCCAGCCCGATGCCGCTGGTGGAGCCGGTAACGAGTGCGGTTTTGTTTTTCAACATGTTGGATTCTCCGTTGACGTTTCCATTACGATCACAGCAAGCACCAGCCGCATGGCCAGTCAGCAGGGGAGTCAGGAACTGCCCCGCAAGGCTTTGGCGGCCATTATCACGGAAGCCCGCAGTGCCGAATGGCCCGCTTCCGAAGGGAACAGACAGATGGAACCCGTATTGCACTACCTAGACGTGCCCGGTCCCAGGGGACGCAACAGCGCAGAGCGCCGCATCGCATGGTGGGAATGGAATGCCACCGGCGAGGCGTACCCCGCGCACGTGGTGGTCTGCGTGCATGGCCTGAGCCGCCAGTCGCGCGATTTTGATGTTCTGGCGCAGGCGCTGGCGCCCCATGCCTGTGTGGTCTGCGTGGACGTGGCAGGCCGTGGCCACAGCGACTGGCTGGCCGATCCCATGGCCTACCAGATTCCCACCTATGCCACCGACCTGGCGGTCCTGCTGGCACACCTGCGCGGGCGCCATGCCGCCGCGCATGGCAACCTTGGGCCGGCACTGCGCATCGACTGGGTGGGCACCAGCATGGGCGGGCTCATTGGCATCACACTGGCGTCGCAACCGGCCGTGGGTATCTCCAGGCTGGTGCTCAACGACGTGGGGCCGGTGATCCAATGGGATGCGCTGCAGCGCATCGGCACCTACCTGGGTGTGCAACCGGTGTACCCCACCGAACAGGCTGCCGCCGACGCCATGTGGGCGGTCTCCCAGGGGTTCGGGCCGCACACCCCAGAGCAGTGGCTGGCGCTTTCGCGTCCCATGCTGCGTCCGCTGCACGAGGGCTGGACTCTGCATTACGACCCTGCCATCGCCGTGCCGTTCCGGGCCATGTTGGCGGCCGACCCGCAGGCAGCGCAGCAGGCCGCGCGGGAGGGCGAGGCCATGCTCTGGCGAATGTACGACGCCATCACGGCGCGAACGCTGTTGTTGCGTGGCGCCGACTCCGACCTTTTGTCCCCTGCCACCGCCCAGGCCATGACCGGCCGCGGCCCCCAGGCAAGGTGCGTTGAATTCGCCGGTGTGGGGCACGCGCCCACGCTCGTGGCCGCCGACCAGGTGGCCGCAGTGCGAGATTTCCTGCTAGAGCCATGAACGCCGAAGTCCGCGAATCCAACGAAAGCCGCACGGCCATTGCCACGGCGCTGTCCGTGCAAGCGGGTGCCGGTCACGCAGCTTTGGCGCGCGCTCGCGCCTTTGCCGAGCCACTGCTGGCGGGTGAGACCCTCGACAGCGGGGAAAACACCCTGGCCCATGCCGATGCCGTGGCCGCCATTCTGGCGCTCATGGGGGGCTCTACGGACATGCAGGCCTGTGCCTACCTGGTCTATGCCTGCCAGTACCTCAACCGCCCGCAGGAAGTCATTGCCAAGGCTTTTGGCAACGATTACGCCACCGTTGCCGTGGAAACCACCAAGCTGGTGCAGCTGCAGCGGCAGGCGCGCCTGAAGGCGGCACAGGTGCGTGCCCAGCGGCAGGTCCAGCAGGAGCAGACGGGTTTGCCCGCGGTCTCGGCCAAGGCACCGGCGTCGGAGTTGGATGCGAGCCAGACAGAGAACGTCCGCAAGATGCTGCTGGCGTTTTCGCGCGATCTGCGCGTCGTTCTGCTGCGGCTGGCATCGCGTCTGCAGACGCTGCGCTACCACGCTGCCACGAAGACCCTGCCTGACGAGGGGCTGGCCAGCGAGTCGCTGCACATCTTTGCTCCGCTGGCCAACCGGCTGGGCATCTGGCAGGTCAAATGGGAGATGGAAGACCTTTCCTTCCGCTTCCTGGAGCCCGACACCTACAAGCAGATCGCCCGTCTGCTTGACGAGAAGCGCGTCGAACGCGAGAGCCATGTCGAACAGGTGCGTCTGGGGCTTGAAGAGACGCTGCGCGCCCAGGGCATCGACGCCTCCGTTCAGGGCCGGCCCAAGCACATCTACAGCATCATCAAGAAGATGCGGGGCAAGTCGCTGGATTTCGAACAGGTCTTCGACATCCGCGCCCTGCGCGTTGTGGTGCCCGAGGTGGACGACTGCTACCGGGTACTGGCCTACGTTCACGCACATTTCAGCCCTGTTCCCGAGGAGTTTGACGACTACATCGCCAAACCCAAACCGAACGGCTACCAGTCGTTGCACACTGTCGTTCGCGATGCGCAGGGCCGTGCGTTCGAAATCCAGATCCGTACGCAGGCCATGCACGACCATGCCGAGCATGGCGTGGCCGCCCACTGGGCCTACAAGGAGGCTGGCAGCAAGGGGTACGCCGGTGTCACCGCTGGTTCCGAATACGACGCCAAGATCGCCGTGCTGCGCCAGCTGCTGGCCTGGCAGCGTGACCTGGGCGGGACGGCGCAAGGCCTGTTTGACGACTGCATCTACGTGCTCACGCCCAATGCCGCCATCGTGGAACTGCCCCAGGGTGCCACGCCGGTGGATTTCGCCTACACCGTGCATACCGATCTGGGCCACCGCTGCCGCGGTGCGCGCGTAGACGGCGCCATGGTGCCGTTGAACACCACGCTGCAGAACGGCCAGACGGTGGAGATCGTTGCTGCCAAGGAGGGGGGGCCTTCGCGTGACTGGCTCAACCCCGAGCAGGGCTACCTCGTCAGCCACCGGGCCAAGAGCAAGGTGCGTGCATGGTTCAACGCCCTGGCGGCTGAAGACAATGCCGCGCGCGGCCGGGAGGCCGTGGAGAAGCTGTTGCAACGCGAGGGCAAGACGTCCATCGCGCTGGAGGACCTGGCATCGGCTTTGGGCTTCGTTACCCCGCAGGCGATGTTCGAGTCGGTGGGCAAGGAAGAACTGTCTTTGCGCGCCATCGAGCAGCAGCTCAATCCGGTGGAGGCGTTGCCCACACCAGACGAGGTCATCCTCAAGAAGGCCCGTTCCGAGGAGCGCGCCCCACAGGGTAGCGTGCTGGTGGTGGGGGTCGACTCGCTGATGACACAGCTGGCCAAGTGCTGCAAGCCCGCGCCGCCGGACGACATACGCGGCTTTGTCACGCGGGGCAAGGGCGTCAGCATCCACCGGGCAGATTGCCCCGATTTCGCCCATCTGGCCAAAAGGCAGCCGGGCCGGGTGATCGACGTGCAGTGGAGCGGAGCCAAGCCCAAGGGGGGGGAACTCGCGTTCTACCCGGTCGACGTGGCGGTGGAGGCAGTGGACCGGCAAGGTTTGCTGCGTGACATCTCGGACGCCTTCGCGCGCGAAAAAATCAACGTCATCGGTGTGCAGACGCAGTCCGTCAAAGGCATCGCCTGGATGACCTTCACGGTGGAAGTGCCCGACGCCATGCGTGTGGCCCGAGTCATGTCGGCGGTGTCCGATGTGCCAGGTGTGCAGGTTGTGAGGAGGCGTTGAAAAAACCGAAAAAGCCGTGCTACAATGCAAGGCTTGCAACCGACCCAGGCGCGTAGCTCAGCTGGTTAGAGCACCACCTTGACATGGTGGGGGTCGTTGGTTCGAGTCCAATCGCGCCTACCAATTCAAAAGCCCTGCTTTCCACACGGAAGCAGGGCTTTTTCGCTTCTGTATGCTGCCTTGCAACATGGCAGGGTAAATCCTGCGCCGCATCCCCGGCAAATGTTTCTAGAATGAGAAGAATGCCGCCAGCCCCCGTCGAGGGGGAGGGCGCCGATTTTCTCGACAGGAGTCCGCCCAGTGCAGAACGACCAGGCTGATGCCTCGGCCACGCGTCCGTCCCCCGTTCGCGTGATCAAGAAATACCCCAACCGCCGTCTCTACGATACCGACACCTCCTCCTACATCACGCTGGCCGAAATCAAGGCGCTGGTGATGAAGGCCACGCCCTTTGTTGTGCGTGACGCCAAGAGTGGCGATGACCTGACCCGCAGCATCCTGTTGCAGATCATTCTTGAAGAGGAGACTGCCGGCGTGCCGCTGTTCTCGGAGAACATGCTGGCCAACATCATCCGTTTCTACGGCCATGCAATGCAGGGTTACATGGGGTCTTACCTTGAGAAGAACCTGCAGCTCTTCATGGATCTGCAGAAATCGATGGCAGACCCCGCCAAGGGGTGGACGCCTGAGCTCTGGCAGCAGTTCATGGGCATGCAGTCGCCTGTCGTGCCCGGCATGGCCGCCCTCACGCAAATGCAGGAGAAGATGCTGGAGGCCATGGGCGTCAAGCGCTGACGGCCTTTCGGCCCAGGCTGACGGCTCGGCCCCGACCTGAGACAATCGGGGCCCATGACCGATATTCTTTCTTCTCAATCGCCTGTTTCGGGGGTATCTGCCCCCAAGGTGGGCTTCGTCAGCCTTGGTTGTCCAAAGGCGCTGACCGATTCCGAACTCATCCTCACGCAACTCAGCGCCGAGGGTTACCAGACGAGCAAGACCTTTCAGGGTGCCGATCTCGTCATCGTCAACACCTGCGGCTTCATCGACGATGCTGTCAAGGAGAGCCTGGACACCATCGGTGAGGCCCTGGCCGACAACGGCAAGGTCATCGTCACGGGCTGCCTGGGTGCGCGCTCGGGCGCGGACGGCGCCAACCTGGTTCAGCAGGTGCATCCTTCGGTGCTTGCGGTTACCGGGCCGCATGCCACGCACGAAGTGATGGAGGCGGTGCACAAGCACCTGCCCAAGCCGCATGACCCGTTCGTGGACCTGGTGCCGCCGCAGGGCGTGAAGCTCACGCCGCGTCACTACGCCTATCTCAAGATCAGCGAGGGTTGCAACCACCGTTGCACGTTCTGCATCATCCCGTCCATGCGCGGTGATCTGGTCAGCCGCCCCGTGGGTGACGTGCTGACCGAGGCGCGCAAATTGTTCGAGGCGGGTGTGAAGGAGTTGCTGGTGGTGAGCCAGGACACTTCCGCTTATGGCGTTGATGTGAAGTACCGCACCGGATTCTGGGACGGCAAGCCGGTGAAGACGCGCATGTTCGACCTGGTGCGAGCCTTGGGCGAGCTGGCGCGAGAGCATGGCGCCTGGGTGCGCCTGCACTACGTTTACCCGTACCCGCACGTGGACGAAATCGTTCCGCTGATGAATGAAGGTTTGTGTCTGCCTTACCTGGATGTTCCGCTGCAGCACAGTCACCCGGACGTCTTGCGGCGCATGAAGCGGCCAGCCAGCGGCGAAAAGAATCTGGAGCGCATTCAACGTTGGCGCGAGCTGTGTCCCGACATCGTTGTGCGCAGTACCTTCATCGCAGGCTTTCCCGGCGAGACGGAGGAGGAGTTCCAGCACCTGCTGGACTTCGTGGAGGAGGCGCAGATCGACCGGGCAGGCTGCTTTGCCTACTCGCCCGTGAGCGGGGCGGCTGCCAACGAACTCCCGGGGGCGGTTCCCGATGAGGTCCGTGAGGAGCGCCGCGCACGATTCATGGAAGTGGCCGAGCGTGTGTCGGCTGCCCGGCTGGAGCAGCGCGTGGGCGCCACCATGCAGGTGCTGGTCGATCAGGCCAGCGGGCTTGGCAAGAAGGGTGGCGTGGGCCGCAGCTACGCAGACGCGCCGGAAATCGACGGTGTGGTGCGGCTGCTGCCGCCGGAAAAGATCAGCAAGACCTACAAGGTGGGCGACTTTGTGAAGGCGCGCATCGTGTCGGCCCAGGGGCACGATCTGGTCGGCGTGCCGGTTTGATGCAAGAGAGGCTTCGTGCCTCTCTGCTTGACCGGCCCGCATTGCTGTCTGGCACTTGCGGAGAAAGAAAAAAGGCTTGCATTGCTGCAAGCCTTTTTCAATATTTGGTGCCCAGGAGAGGACTCGAACCTCCACGCCTCTCGGCGCTAGTACCTGAAACTAGTGCGTCTACCAATTCCGCCACCTGGGCATCTCAGGAATCCTTGAATTCTAGCACGGTTTTTCTTGCATTTTTCCGGCGCCGATTCATGACGTAAAGAATTTGAATGCCGGAAAAGAAAAAAGCTTGCGGACCGAAATCTGCAAGCTTTACTCTTTATGATTGGTGCCCAAGAGAGGACTCGAACCTCCACGCCTCGCGGCGCTAGTACCTGAAACTAGTGCGTCTACCAATTCCGCCACCTGGGCGTCTCAGAAGCTGCTATTCTAGCATGAGATTTTGAGAGTGCGAAAGATTGCGTGAAAGAAAAATACCAAAACCTGCTGGCCGAGTTTGAGGGGGTCGTCTCCGGCCACCGCGATGGACACGGCTTCATCTTGCGCGACGACGGCCAGCCCGACGTCTACCTTCCCCCCAATGAAATGCGCGCGGTTCTTCACAAGGACCGCGTCAAGGCCCGAGTGGTCAGGCAGGATCGCCGGGGCCGCCCCGAGGGGCGGGTGACCGAAATCATCGAGCGCTCCGCCACGCCCATCATCGGGCGCCTGTTGCAGGAGGGGGGCGTGTGGCTGGTCGCGCCTGAAGACAAGCGCTACGGCCAGGACGTGCTCATTCCCAAAGGGGCGACGGGTTCGGCAAAGCCCGGGCAGGTGGTGGTGGTTGAGCTGACCGAGCCGCCGGCCTTGTACGGCCAGCCTGTGGGGCGTGTCAAGGAGGTGCTGGGCGACATTGACGACCCCGGCATGGAGATCGAGATCGCGGTACGCAAGTATGGCGTGCCCCACGAGTTCTCAGACGCGGCCATGGCGCAGTCGCGCGCCTTGCCCGACAAGGTGCGGCCGGTGGACAAGCGCCAGCGTGTCGACCTTACCGACGTGCCGCTCGTCACCATTGACGGTGAAGATGCCCGCGACTTTGACGACGCGGTGTATTGCGAACCTGCGAAGGTCGGGCGTGGCAAAGGGTGGCGCCTGCTTGTGGCGATTGCCGACGTGAGCCACTATGTCGAAACCGGTTCGGCCATCGACATCGATGCCTACGACCGTGCCACCAGTGTCTACTTCCCGCGCCGGGTCATTCCCATGCTGCCCGAGAAGTTGTCCAACGGGCTGTGTTCGCTGAACCCGGAGGTGGAGCGCCTGTGCATGGTGTGCGACATGCTCATCACCGCCAAGGGTGACATCCACGCCTACCAGTTCTACCCGGCGGTGATGTTCAGCCATGGGCGGCTGACCTACACCGACGTCGCCGCCATATTGCAAAACACCCGTGGGCCTGAAGCGCAGCAGCGCCAGCCGCTGGTGCCGCATCTGCTCAATCTGCACGACGCCTACCGCGCCTTGTTGGCGGCCCGTGAACGGCGCGGTGCCGTGGACTTCGAGACAACCGAGACGCAGATCGTTTGCGATGAGTCGGGGCGTATCGAGAAGATCGTGCCGCGTACGCGCAACGAGGCGCACCGCTTGATCGAAGAGTCCATGCTCGCGGCCAACGTCTGTTCGGCAGAGTTCATCGCCCAGAGCAAGCACCACGGGCTGTTCCGGGTGCACGAGGGCCCCACGCCCGAGAAGCTGGAGACGCTGCGGCAATATTTGAAGGCGCTGGGTGTGCATCACAACGTGAGCGACGAGCCGCGTCCGTCGGAGTTCCAGGAGCTGGCGCATGCCACCCAGGACCGTCCGGATGCCCAGCAGATTCACCAGATGCTGCTGCGTTCCATGCAGCAGGCCATCTACACCCCCGAGAACATGGGGCACTTCGGCCTGGCGTTCGAGGCCTACACCCACTTCACCAGCCCCATTCGGCGCTACCCCGATCTGCTGGTGCACCGGGTGATCAAGGCGGTGCTGGCGGGAGGCAAATACCAATTGCCCGTGCTGCCTACCCCAGGGGAGGCTCACGCCAAGCTTGCAAAACGGCTGGCGACGCGCGGCTCCGGAGTGGCCGACAAGGCCCGAAAGGGCAAACCGTCTGCCGACACGCTGGGCTGGCAGGCGGCTGGTCTGCACTGCAGTGCCAACGAACGCCGCGCCGACGAGGCCAGCCGCGACGTCGAGGCTTGGCTGAAATGCAAGTACATGCGCGAGCGCTTGGGCGAGGAGTACGGTGGTGTTGTCACCGCGGTCACCACCTTCGGGTTGTTCGTCACGCTCGACAGTCTTTATGTCGAAGGGCTCGTGCACATCACCGAGCTGGGTGGTGAGTACTTCCGGTACGACGAGGCCCGTCAGGAGCTGCGGGGTGAGCGCACCGGCATCCGCTACGCGCTGGGCTCCAAAGTCCGGGTGCAGGTGAGCCGGGTCGACCTGGACGGCCGCCGCATAGACTTCAGGCTGGTCCGGGACGAAGCCGATCTGGTCGTGCGGGCGATGCGCGACAAAACGGGGGCCGACGAAACATCGTCTGCGTCGCGGCGCAATGGCGGCAAGAAGCCACGAGGTCAGGCCTACCCGGCAGCTGGCCGCCAGCCGGCAGATGCTCAGCGCTCTTCCCGCGGCAGCCGTGGTGCAAGGCAGCCAGGCAAGGGCACCGGTACCGGAAAATCCAGAAAAGGCAAGCGTTGATCCAT
This sequence comes from Hydrogenophaga aquatica, assembly GCF_054780915.1. NCBI lineage: Bacteria > Pseudomonadati > Pseudomonadota > Betaproteobacteria > Burkholderiales > Comamonadaceae > Hydrogenophaga > Hydrogenophaga aquatica. Next base: position 86,933 of record NZ_BAAGVK010000011.1, read on the forward strand.
GCGTGTACTGTTGTTTCTCGTCGATACCCTGTTTTTTTTCCTGGTTGGGGCTGCGCTGCTGCGCGGCTGGATGAACACCATGCGCATGCGCATGACGCAGCAGCCCGGCATCTTCGTGATGGCGTTGACCGACTGGATCGTCGTGCCGCTTCGTAAAACGCTGCCGCGCCGCTGGGCCCAGTCCAATCTGGATTGGGGCAGCTTCCTGGCGGCCTTGTTGCTGGCCCTGTGCTATTCGGCCGTCGTGCACATGCTTTTCGGTGGCCGTCTGCCCGGGGTTCTCAGCCTGGGTTGGACAGTGACCGTGCCGGTTCAGGCCATCCTGTTCCTGTTGCGCACCGTGCTGCAGGGTTTGATGCTCCTGGCGCTGGTGTATGCGGTCATCTCGTGGATTCAACCGATGTCCCCCATGCATGGCGCACTGGGGCGCCTGGTCGAGCCGGTGCTCCGGCCGATCCGGCGCATCGTTCCTCAGGTAGGTGGAGTGGACCTGTCGGTGCTGGTGCTCATCATCCTGCTTCAGGTTGCGTTGATGCTCATCACCTGATTCGCGCCTGGGGGCCGGGCGGTCACCTGGGTACGGTGGCTGCTGCCAGCAGGCTGGCGCTGAACGGGCGGTCGGCAGGCCAGAGTGTCGCAGCCAGGCCGTGCCGGTACACGGCATCACAGCACAGTTCAAAAGCCTGCCTGATGCCGCCTGTGGGCGGCTGGATTGCCAGACTGGCACCGATCAATCCAGCCAGTACGTCGCCCGTGCCAGCCGTGGCCAACAGTGCGTTGCCGGTGGCGTTGATGGCGGGCTTGAAGCCCGGCGCGCAGACAATGCTCCCCGACCCCTTGAGGACGGTGATGCACCCGAACCGTTCGCTCAATTGCCTGCAGGCCGCGAGCCGGTTGGCCTGTATTGAGGATGTTTCTGTTCCCAGCAGGCGTGCCGCCTCCAGAGGGTGAGGCGTGAGCACGGTGAGCTGGTTGCGGCCGCTCCTTGCCTTCAGCGCCTGCTGCCAGCCAGGTTCGCCAGCGACGGCGTTTAGGGCGTCGGCGTCAAGCACCAGTCGGGGGCTTTGTTCCAGTACGTGAGGCAACACGCTACGCACGGCCGTGCCGCCGCCACAGCCGCACACTGTCGTGCCGGTCGCCGCCAGGGGGCCTTGCGCAAGTTCGTTGGCCTCGCGGAACATCAGTTCCGGGCAGACGGGGTCGACGCTCACGTTCCCGGGGCCGGTGTTGTCCAGCAGGCCGACATAGACGCGGCCCGCGCCAGCGAACAGGCCGGCGCGTGCGGCAAGGAGCGCTGCACCGGTCATGCCTTGGCCGGTTGAGGCCACGTTCTGTCCGCCAAGGATGAACAGGTCACCATGCAGGCCTTTGTGTGCGCCGTGGCGTTGCCCGCGTGTGGTAGGGTCCGGTGCAGCCGCGTTCAGGAATGCATCCGGCGCGGCGGTGCTGGCGTCGGCGCCCAAGTCGTCCAGCCAGATGTCGCCCGCGACGTCCCGTCCCTCGGCTGTGAAGAGGCCGGGTTTCAAGGTCAGCAGTGTCAATGTGTGGCGGGGTGCGGTCGACCGGCTGGTGTTGCCTGCAAGCCATTGACCTGTGTCTGGGTGAAGGCCGCTGGGCAGGTCCACGCTCAGGACCGGGCAGTTCAGCATACGAAGCCGCTCAACGTCTTGCGCAATGGCGCCTTGCGGCGCGGCACGCACCCCCAATCCCAGCAGGGCATCTATCGCCAGATCGGGGTGTGCTGGAGGGGTGTCGGCAAAGGTGACGCCGGCGGCCCGAGCCTGCGCCAACGCGTAGCGGGCGTCATCGGGAAGCCTGGATTCGTCCCCCCGCCAAGTCACGGTCACGTCACGCAGGCCCTCGCGCTGCAAGGCGGCGGCGGCAAGGAGTCCGTCCCCTCCGTTGTTGCCCGGGCCACAGGCGACCCAGATATGCCGGGCGTGCGGGTACAGCGCCCGACCCAGCCTGAAGACGGCTTGGGCTGCCCTGTCCATCAAGGTGTGCGGAGGCAGCCCGGCCTGGACCGCCTGTTCGATGTGGCGCGTGCTGTCGCTGCCATGGAGCGGGAGCGGGTTCTGTAGTGAGGCTGGAAGGATATGCCGCATGGCGGAAGTGTCGCACGAGCTCGCGATGCGCAAAGGTGTTACAATCCCAAGGCTTTGCTGTTCGTGGTCCGTCATGAATGTGGCGGTATGCGGGGCAAAGTCAATCGCAAACAGGCCCACCCGGGTGTCGCTGGCGTTTTTGCTGGTGATCGGGGTCTGATTTCAGTCCAAACCTCAGGAAAGATAGCAATCATGTCCATTTCCATGCGCGAAATGCTGGAAGCAGGTGTCCACTTCGGTCACCAAACCCGCTTCTGGAACCCCAAGATGGCCCCCTTCATCTTCGGCCATCGCAACAAGATCCACATCGTCAATCTGGAAAAGACCCTCCCGATGTTCGAGGAGGCTGCCAAGTTCGTGCGCCAGCTGACCGCCAACGGCGGTACCGTGCTGATGGTGGGTACCAAGCGCCAGTCTCGCGACCTCGTGGCCCAGGAAGCCCGTCGCGCAGGCGTGCCTTTCGTCGAGCAGCGCTGGCTGGGCGGCATGCTGACCAACTTCAAGACGGTCAAGACCTCCATCAAGCGTCTGAAAGACATGCAGGCCCAGAAGGAAGCCGGTCTGGACAGCATGTCCAAGAAAGAGCAGCTGACCTTCAATCGCCAGATCGAAAAGCTGGAGAAGGACATCGGCGGCATTCAGGACATGAACGCACTGCCCGATGCCATCTTCGTGATCGACGTGGGTTACCACAAGATTGCCGTGGCCGAAGCCCAGAAGCTGGGTATTCCCCTGATCGGCGTGGTTGACACCAACCACTCCCCTGAAGGCATCGACTACGTGATCCCCGGCAACGACGACTCCGCCAAGGCCGTGGCCCTGTACGCCCGTGGTATCGCCGACGCGATCCTGGAAGGCCGCAACGCCGCCGTGACCGACGTCGTCAAGGCTGCCCAGGGCAGCGACGAGTTCGTCGAAGTGCAAGACGCCGCCTGAGCGGCCGTGCCCGTGCAAGAAGGGGCTCGAGTAGCCCCTTTTTTGCCACCGCAATTTCACCCAGACATTGAATCATCGAGCTGCAAGGCTCAGACGGAGTAACAAGATGGCTGCAATCACCGCAAGCATGGTCGCCGAACTGCGCGCCAAGACCGACGCCCCCATGATGGAATGCAAGAAGGCCCTGACCGAGGCCGACGGCAACATGGAGAAGGCGGAAGAGATTCTGCGCGTCAAGCTGGGCAACAAGGCCGGCAAAGCCGCTAGCCGCATCACCGCCGAAGGCGTGGTCGCTTCTTTCATCGAGGGCAACACTGGCGCCCTGGTGGAAGTCAACTGCGAAACCGACTTCGTCTCCAAGAACGACCTGTTCCTGGCTTTCTGCAATGCCGTGGCCCAGCTTGTCGTCAAGAACAACCCGGCTGACGTGGCCGCAGTGGCCGAGCTGCCCCTGTCCATGGAAGGTTTCGGCCCCACCGTGGAAGAGGTTCGCAAGGGTCTGATCGGCAAGATCGGCGAGAACATGACCATTCGCCGCTTCAAGCGTTACAGCGGTGGCGGCCAGCTGGCTTCCTACCTGCACGGTGTGCGCATCGGCGTGATGGTCGAATTCGAAGGCGACGCCGTGGCCGCCAAGGACTCCGCGATGCACATCGCCGCCATGAAGCCCGTGGCCCTGTCTGGTGCTGACGTGCCTGCCGACCTGATCGCCAAGGAGCGTTCCGTGGCCGAGCAGAAGGCTGCCGAGTCTGGCAAACCCGCCGACATCGTCGCCAAGATGGTGGAAGGCTCCGTGCAGAAGTACCTGAAGGAAGTGTCTCTGCTGGACCAGGTGTTCGTGAAGGCTGCCGACGGCAAGCAGACCGTGGGTGCCTACCTGAAGTCCACCAACACCAACGTCAAGGGCTTCACCATGTTCGTGGTGGGCGAAGGCATTGAGAAGAAGGTGGAAGACTTCGCCGCTGAAGTGGCCGCCGCCCAAGCTGCTGCCCAGGGCGCCTGATTGCGCCTCTATGCAGGCGTGCCAACAGGCGCGCTTGCAAAAATTTACACGGCCGATCCCACCCGGGGTCGGCCGTTGTCACAACATAGCCCGTAAAATCGGAAAAATTTGCCAATACTGCCGCCTATGCCAGCCCTCAAGCGCATCCTCCTCAAGTTGTCCGGCGAAGCCCTCATGGGCGACGACGCCTTCGGCATCAACCGCGCCACCATCGTGCGCATCGTGGAGGAGGTGGCGGAAGTCACCCGCCTGGGGGTGGAGGTGGCTGTGGTCATCGGTGGCGGCAACATCTTCCGCGGGGTGGCAGGCGGCTCGGTCGGCATGGACCGTGCCACGGCCGATTACATGGGCATGCTGGCCACGGTGATGAACTCGCTGGCGCTGGCCGACGCCATGCAGAAGGCTGGTGTGACCGCCAGGGTGATGTCCGCCATTTCGATCGAGCAGGTGGTGGAGCCCTACGTTCGCCCCAAGGCGCTGCAGTACCTGGAAGAGGGCAAGGTGGTGGTTTTTGCCGCTGGCACCGGCAACCCTTTCTTCACCACCGACACCGCCGCTGCCTTGCGCGGGGCGGAGATTGGCGCCGAGATCGTCCTGAAGGCCACGAAGGTGGATGGTGTCTACACCGCAGACCCCAAGAAGGACCCTGAGGCCACGCGCTACACGGCCATCAGCTTCGACGAGGCCATGGCGCGTCAGCTGCAGGTGATGGACGCCACGGCGTTCGCACTGTGCCGCGATCAGAACCTGCCGGTTCGCGTGTTCAGTATCTTCAAGCCAGGCGCATTGCGCCGCGTGGTACTGGGCGACGACGAAGGCACGCTGGTGCACGTTTGACACAGGCTGGCGCGGGCTGGCTTGCATCGCGCCGTCAACGAGAGGTGAGAGATGGAACTGTCTGAAATCAAGAAGAATGCCGACCAGAAAATGCATCAGTCGCTGGAGGCGCTGAAGCACAACCTGTCCAAGGTGCGCACCGGCCGCGCCAACCCGCAGCTGCTGGACACCGTGCACGTGGAGTACTACGGTTCCATGCTGCCGCTGTCGCAGGTGGCCAACCTGTCGCTGCTGGATGCCCGCACCATTGGCGTGGCGCCCTGGGAAAAGGGCATGGGGGCGAAGATCGAAAAGGCCATCCGTGAATCCGACCTGGGGCTCAACCCCGCTTCGCAGGGTGACCTGATCCGCGTGCCGATTCCTGCAATGACGGAAGAGCGCCGCCGCGAGCTGACCAAGGTTGTGCGAGCCGAGGGCGAGCAGTCCAAGGTGGCCATTCGCAACCTGCGCCGCGATGCCAACGACCACGTCAAGAAACTGGTCAAGGACAAGCTGGCTTCGGAGGACGATGAGCGCCGTTCGCAGGACGAGATCCAGAAACTGACCGACCGTATGATCGCGGAGGTCGACAAGCTCATCGCCGCCAAGGAACAGGACCTGATGGCCATCTGAGCCGGGCGCTGCCTGTGCTCAGGGGCTGGACTCCATGGGTTTGACATCGAAGAACAGTCCCGCCTCGGCCGTGCCCCGGCACGTGGCCATCGTCATGGATGGCAACGGCAGGTGGGCGAAGAAGCGTTTTCTGCCACGCCTGGCGGGGCACCGCCAAGGCGTCGAGGCCCTGCGCCAGACGGTCCGCTGGGCGATCGCCAAGGGCGTCGGTGTGCTTACCGTCTTTGCCTTTTCGTCAGAGAACTGGAAGCGTCCAGCGGACGAGGTTTCCGGGCTGATGGGGTTGCTCGCAAAGGCGCTGGCTCGCGAGGTTCCTGCTCTGTCCGACGCCGGGGTGCGGCTGTGCTTCCCGGGTGACCGAGGCGTGCTGTCGCCATCGGTTCGGGAAGGCTTGCTGCGGGCAGAACAGGAAACTCAGGCCAACCAACGCCTGACGTTGAACGTGTGCTTCAACTATGGCGGCCGCTGGGACATCGTCCAGGCTGCGCGCCAATTGGCAGAGCGGGGTGAGCCGATCACCGAGACGTCTCTTTCCGGCGCACTGTCGCTGGCTCACGTGCCCGATCCTGACCTGCTCATCCGCACGGGCGGCGAGGTCCGCATCAGCAACTTCCTGCTCTGGCAGCTGGCTTACAGCGAACTCTACTTCTCTGATTGCCTTTGGCCCGATTTTGACGAGGCGGAGTTCGACCGCGCCTTGGCCTGGTACGGCGGGCGCGAGCGCCGCTTCGGGCGCATTTCCGAACAACTCAGGGAGCCTGGCTCCGAAAACCCGGGAGGCCAGGCATGCTCAAGCAACGCGTGATCACGGCGCTGGTGCTGCTGGCGTTTCTTCTGCCCGCCTTGTTCTATCCTTCACCTGAGCCGTTCTGTGCCTTGACCCTTTTGATGATCGTCGGGGCGGGCTGGGAATGGGCGCGGCTCAATGGCGTGCACGGCTTGCAGGCCTGGGGCATCGGTGCGGCGCTGGGCGTGTTGCTTGCCTTGCTCTGGTGGTCGGTTGGGCTTGATGCTCCCATGCCTTGGCTGTGGCAAGGCTCTGCGTTGATCTGGGTCTTGCTCACGACCTGGCTGTTGCGGCGCGGGGTGCCCGGCTGGGCTGACGTGCCCAGGCTGCCCCGCCTGATCATCGGTCTGGTGCTCATCGCGGTGGCCTGGTGGGCCATGGCGCAGGCGCGCTACCTCGGCGTGGGCATGCTGCTGTCGATGATGCTGCTGGTCTGGATGGCCGACATTGCCGCCTACTTTGGTGGCAAGGCTTTCGGCAAGCGCAAGCTCGCGCCTGCGATCAGCCCAGGCAAAAGCTGGGAAGGCGTATACAGTGGGGGCGTGGGCGTGCTGCTCCTGGCACTGGGGTGGCTGTGGCTGGGCTCCGGCGATAGCCTCTACTCGCGCCTCTGGGCCATGGGGCCGGCGCTTTTCGTGCTGGGCATTCTGTTCCTCACCTGCATGAGTGTCGCGGGTGATCTGATCGAGTCGTTGATCAAACGCAGCGCGGGGGTCAAGGATTCCAGCCAGTTGTTGCCCGGCCACGGTGGTGTGCTGGACCGGGTCGATGCGCTGCTGCCGGTCATGCCATTGGCCATGATGCTGGTGTCTTACCAATGATTTTCTCCGGGTGTCCTGCATGAATTCCTTCGCACTTGGTTCACGATCTGGGGCTCGCCAGCGAGTGACGGTGCTGGGCTCCACCGGTTCCATCGGCTCCAACACGCTAGACGTGCTGGAGCGTCATACCGACGCCTTTGAAGTGTTTGCGCTGACCGCAGCCAGCCAGTGGGAACTGCTGCTGAAGCAGTGCGAGCGCCATCGCCCCGCGTATGCGGTGGTCGGCGCTCAGCATCTGGGCAAACTGCGTGAGGGGCTGCAGCGGCTGGGTCTCAAGACCGAGGCGCTTGCTGGCGAGGCGGCGTTGTGCCAGGTGGCCTCTGCCACCGAAGTCGACACCGTGATGGCCGCCATCGTCGGGGCGGCGGGTTTGGCGCCATGCCTCGCCGCGGTGCGTGCTGGCAAGAAGCTCCTGCTCGCCAACAAGGAGGCGCTCGTTGTTGGTGGAGACTTTTTCCTTGAGGCCGTCAAGGCCGGCGGGGCCACCTTGCTGCCCATCGACAGCGAACACTCGGCGGTGTTCCAGTCCCTGCCGGAAGACGCTTCAACCTGGGACGCCCGGGTCGAAAAGATCATCCTCACCGCCTCTGGCGGACCGTTCAGGCAGCGCGATCCCGCAACGCTGTCCCAGGTCACGCCCGAGCAGGCGTGCGCCCACCCGAATTGGGTGATGGGGCGCAAGATTTCGGTCGATTCGGCCACGATGATGAACAAGGCGCTGGAGGTGATCGAGGCGCGTTACCTGTTCGGCTTGCCTCCGGAACGCATCGAGGTGGTCATTCACCCGCAGAGCGTCATTCATTCCATGGTGCAGTTTCGCGACCGTTCCGTGGTGGCACAGCTTGGCACGCCCGACATGCGCGTGCCCATTGCCTATGGTTTGAGTTGGCCGGGCCGAATCGAATCCGGCGCCCAGGCCCTGGATTTCACACGCCTGGGAGCGTTGACTTTCGAGCCGCCCGACGCGAGCCGTTTTCCGGGCTTGCAACTTGCCTGGGATGCACTGAATGCCGCGCCGGGCACCACGGCGGTGCTCAACGCGGCTAATGAGGTGGCGGTGCAGGCCTTCCTCGACGGCCGCCTGCGCTTTGACCAGATTCATCAGGTCAACCATGCAACTCTGGAGGCTTTCGTGCCCTCCAAGCCCCACAGCCTGGACGACCTGATGGCTGTGGATGCCCAGGCGCGGGCGACCGCGTCTGCCTGGGTGGCGCGTAGCGCATCTTGAGGAACAACAGATGTTGACTGTCGTGGCGTTCGTGGTGGCCTTGGGGCTGCTGATCGCGGTTCACGAATATGGGCACTACCGCGTGGCTGTGGCCTGTGGCGTGAAGGTCTTGCGTTTTTCGATCGGTTTTGGCAAACCGTTGTGGCGTTGGCAATCGCCACGCAGCGGAACCGAGTTCGTGGTAGCTGCCTTGCCGCTGGGCGGCTATGTGCGGATGCTGGACGAGCGTGAGGCGCCTGTGCCGCCTGCGCAGCGGCACCTGGCTTTCAACACGCAGCCACTGCGCTCTCGCGTGGCCATCGTTGCTGCAGGTCCGGCCGCGAATTTGTTGCTGGCGGTCTTGCTGTATGCGCTGGTGTTCTGGATAGGGGTAGAGGAGCCACGGCCGGTATTGTCCAGTCCGGTGCCTGCGTCCCTGGCCGAACGTGCGGGTCTGCGTGGCGGGGAGTGGGTCGTCAGGGCTGCTACGGCCGACGAGGAGCCTGCCGAGATCCAGTCCTTCGAGGAGCTCCGCTGGGGTTTGACGCGCGCTGCGTTGTCGCAGCAAGACATGCGCCTTTGGGTGGCCGACGGTCCGCAAGGGGCTGGCCGCGAGGTGAACCTTCCGCTGGCCGAGCTTGGCGTGAGCGACGCTGACGCGCAGTTGTTCCAGAAGATCGGCATCGTCGCGCCGTGGTCCGCGCCGGTGATCGGTTCCGTGCTGCCCGATGGCGCTGCGCAGGCGGCTGGCCTGCGCGAGGGGGATCTGGTGCGGGCGGTGGATGGCGTGCCGGTCTCTGATGGCCAGCAGTTGCGCATGCTCATTCGCCAGGCTGTCCATCCCGAAACGGGTGTGTCCCGGCCGCAGACCTGGTCGCTGGAGCGGGAAGGGCGCCAGCTTCAGCTCACCGTTGCTCCACGTGCCGAGCCGGTGGGCGAAGGGTGGACAGGGCGGATCGGTGCATATGTGGGCGCGCCTCCCGAAATGGTGATTGTCGACGCGGCACCCCACGAAAGCCTGTGGAAAGGCGCGGTGCGCACGTGGGAAGTGTCGGCGTTGACGGTGCGGATGATGTTCAAGATGCTGGTGGGCGAGGCTTCGCTGAAGAACCTCAGTGGACCCTTGACCATTGCCGACTACGCGGGCAAATCGGCCAGCCTGGGTGTCACTTCCTACCTGCTGTTCCTTGCGCTCATCAGCGTCAGCCTGGGGGTGCTCAACCTGCTGCCGCTGCCCGTCCTCGATGGCGGGCACCTGATGTATTATCTTTGGGAGGGGGTGACTGGCCGTCCGGTATCGGACGTCTGGATGGAGCGCTTGCAACGTGGCGGGATCGTCATTTTGCTGGTGCTCATGTCGCTTGCCGTGTTCAACGATGTCGCCCGTTTGCTGGGCTGAATTTCCGTATCCATGAAACAATCCAACAACCGTAAGCTCGGTGTGGCCTGGGGCGCGCTGGTCTCCACCCTTTTGACAGCTTTGCCCGCCTGGGCCGTTGAACCCTTCACGGTGAGAGACATCCGCGTCGAAGGCCTGCAGCGGGTGGAGGCAGGCACGGTGTTCGCGTCCATGCCCGTGCGTGTGGGCGACACGTACAGCGACGACAAGGGGTCCGCGGCGATCCGCGCACTGTTCGGTCTGGGGCTGTTCTCCGATGTGCGCCTTGAGGTGGCCGGGGACGTGCTGGTGGTGATCGTGGAGGAGCGTCCCACGGTGGCCGACGTCAGCTTCTCAGGCGTCAAGGAGTTCGACAACGAAGTCCTGCGCAAGGCTTTGCGTGATGTGGGCCTGACCGATGGGCGGCCTTTCGACAAGGCCTTGGCCGACCGCGCCGAGCAGGAACTCAAGCGCCAGTACCTGAGCCGCAGCATGTATGCCGCCCAGGTCACCACGACGGTCACGCCCATTGAGCGTAACCGCGTGAACATCAACTTCAGCGTCGTGGAGGGCGATGTCGCCAAGATCAAGGAAATCCGGATCGTTGGCAACCAGGCATTCAGCCAGTCGACCCTGCGCGACCTGTTCGATCTGGATACCGGCGGCTGGCTGAGCTGGTACACCAAGTCCGACCAATACTCCAGGGCCAAGCTGAATGCGGATCTGGAGTCCCTGCGGTCGTACTACCTCACACGCGGTTTCCTGGAGTTCCGCATCGATTCCACCCAGGTGGCGATCGCTCCTGGCAAGGACGACATGTCCATCACCGTCAACATCACCGAAGGCCAGCGCTACGTGGTTTCTTCGGTCAGGCTGGATGGCGAATACCTGGGCAAGGAAGAGGAATTCAAGTCGCTGATCAAGATCCGGCCCGGGCAGGCGTACAACGCCGAGGACGTTGCCGACACGACAAAGGCATTCACCGACTACTTCGGCGGTTTTGGTTTTGCCTTTGCCCGGGTCGAGGCCGTGCCCGAGATCGACCGCGAAAATGCACGCGTGGCGTTCGTGCTGCGCGCACAGCCCTCGCGGCGCGCCTACGTCAGACGCATCAACCTGGAAGGCAACAACCGCACGCGCGACGAAGTGATCCGCCGCGAGTTCCGCCAGTTGGAGTCCTCCTGGTACGACAGCGACCGCATCCGCCTGTCCCGCGACCGCGTTGACCGGCTGGGCTTCTTCACCGAGGTTTCGGTGGACACGCAGGAAGTGCCCGATGCGCCGGACCAGGTGGATCTGGTCGTGAAGGTTGTTGAAAAGCCTACGGGCAACCTGACGCTGGGTGCCGGTTATTCCCAGTCCGAGAAGCTGTCGTTGATGGCAGGCATCCAGCAGGAGAACGTGTTCGGCACCGGTAACTACCTGGGCCTGAACGTCAACACCAGCGACTACAACAAGCAGATCGTCCTGAGCACGACCGATCCTTATTTCACACCCGACGGCATCTCCCGCAGCCTTGACGTTTACTACCGCACCACGCGTCCGACCAGGGCACAGGAAGGTGACTACAAGCTTGTCACCCCCGGTATGAGCATACGCTTTGGCGTGCCGTTCACCGAAATCGACACGGTGTACTTCGGCGCTGGTTTTGAGCAGACCCGCATCGAAGAGGGCAATTTCCTGCCGGAGGCCTACAAGGATTACAGCAATACTTTCGGGCAATCCTCCACGTCCGTGCCGTTGACCGTGGGTTGGGCGCGCGACAGCCGCGACAGCGCTCTGGTGCCCTCGCAAGGCCGTCTGCAGCGCGTCAACGGTGAACTGGGCGTGGCTGGGGACACGCGGTACGTGAAGGCAAACTACCAGTTCCAGCAGTACATTCCCCTGAACAAGAAGTTCACCCTGGCCTTCAACGCCGAAGTGGGCTGGGGCAAGGGTTTGGGCGGCAAGCCGTTCCCGCTTTTCAAGAACTTTTACGGTGGTGGCCTGGGGTCCGTTCGCGGTTTCGAGTCTGGCACCCTGGGGGGGCGCAGCACGCTGGTGGGTGATTCCACCGGTACGCTGTCCTACATCGGCGGTTCCAAGAAAGTGCTCTTGAACACCGAGGTCATCGCACCGTTCCCCGGTGCAGGCAACGATCGCACCTTGCGCATGTTCGGCTTCTTCGACGTGGGCAACGTGTCTGATGACTACAGCCAGTCCACCAAGCTGACTGACTTGCGTGCGTCGGTCGGTATCGGCATCAGCTGGATTTCACCGGTGGGGCCGCTTAGAATCGCTTACGCCCGTCCGGTGCGCAAGTTCGACAACGACAAGACCCAGAGCATTCAATTCCAGATCGGGACTTCTTTCTGATGAAATCGATTCAACGTGTGTTTTTCCGCCAGGCTATCGTGGCCCTGGCATTCGGTTGCGCTACCCTGGCATCTGCAGCGCAGGATTTCAAGATCGGTTTCGTCAACACCGACCGTATCTTCCGTGAGTCTTCGGCCGCCAAGGCGGCGCAGACCAAGCTGGAGCAGGAGTTCGCCCGCCGCGAGCGCGAGGTTGAGACACTGCGCAACCAGCTCAAGGCGGCTTCTGACAAGCTGGAGAAGGACTCCCCTACCTTGTCTGAAACGCAGCGCACCACCCGCCAGCGCCAACTGGTGGACATGGACCGCGAGTTCCAGCGCAAGAGCCGTGAGTTCCAGGAGGACCTGAACCTGCGCAAGAACGAGGAGCTGCAGCAGGTGCTGGAGCGTGCCAACCGCGTGATCCGGCAGGTGGCCGAGGCAGAGAAGTACGACCTGATCATCCAGGAGGCGGTCTACATCAACCCCAGGCATGACATCACCGACAAGGTGCTCAGCGGCCTGAACAACGCCAAGTGATGTCCGGGACGCTTTCGTGACCATCACGCTGGGTGACATCCACGCCGCCTTGGGCGGCGTTTTGCATGGTGAGGGGGGCATGGCCGTGGCTCGGCTGGCTCCTCTGGAAACGGCCGAGGCGGATGCGCTGTCGTTCGTTGCACAGGCACGTTACGCGTCCAGGATCACCGAGACCCGCGCGGGCGCCCTGATCGTGCCGCCTGCTCTCGTGGGGCAAGCGGCGGCCCGTGGGGCCTGCATTGAAACGCCCGACCCCTACCTGTATTTCGCGCGGCTCACGCAGTGGTGGCGCGTGCAGCGTGAGGCGCAGGAGGGTGTGCGCGTGCCGGCTGTGCATCCGACGGCCTGTGTTGACCCGGCGGCACGTCTGGAGGCCGACGTGGATGTCGGGCCCTATGCGGTCATCGAGGCTGGCGCGGTGGTGGGAAAGGGCGCGCGCATTGGCGCGCACACAGTGCTGGAGCGCCGTGCCCGCGTGGGTGCAGGCTCCCGGCTGGCACCGCGTGTCGTCGTTGGGCGGGACTGCTCATTGGGGGAACGCTGCATCGTTCACGCGGGCGTGGTCATCGGCGCCGACGGCTTCGGCTTTGCACCGCACCAGGGCGAATGGGTCAAGATCGAGCAACTGGGTGCAGTACGCATCGGCAACGACGTGGAGATCGGTGCGAACTGCTGCATCGACCGGGGCGCGCTGGATGACACGGTGCTCGAAGACGGCGTCAAGCTGGACAACCTGATCCAGATCGGGCACAACGTGCACGTGGGCCGGCACACGGCCATGGCGGGTTGCGTGGGTGTGGCGGGCAGCGCGCGCATCGGCGCGCACTGCACCATTGGCGGTGGTGCGGTGGTGCTGGGGCACCTCAGCCTGGCCGACCATGTGCATATATCGGCGGCCTCGGTGGTCATGCGCTCCATTCACCAGCCCGGCCAGTACAGCGGCGTGTTCCCAATAGACGACAATTCGCAGTGGGAAAAGAACGCGGCGACGCTGCGCCAGTTGCACACCTTGCGTCAACGCATCAAAGCTTTGGAAAACAGATCATGATGGACATTCACCAGATTCTCAAACAACTGCCTCACCGTTACCCCTTTCTGTTGGTGGACCGGGTGCTGGAGGTGGAAAAAGGCAAGTCCATCAAGGCGTTGAAGAACGTGAGCATGAACGAGCCGCAGTTCACCGGGCATTTTCCGCACCGTCCGGTGTTCCCGGGGGTGCTGATGCTCGAAGCCATGGCACAGACGGCGGCTCTGCTGGCATTCGACACCTTGGGCGTCACCCCGGACGACAAGACCGTCTACTACTTCGCGGGTATCGACGGCGCACGATTCAAGCGCCCGGTGGAGCCCGGCGACCAACTGGTGATGGACGTGACGCTGGAGCGCATGAAAGCCGGCATCTTCAAGTTCAAGGGCGTGACCCGCGTCGGCGACGAGGTGGCTTGCGAAGCCGAGCTGATGTGCACCATGCGCACGATTGCCTGAGGCCAGGAGTCGTCGCATGGCGGACATCCATCCCACCGCAGTGGTGGACCCGAAGGCGGAACTGGACAGTGGTGTCAGCGTCGGCCCTTACACGGTGATTGGCCCGCATGTGAAAGTCGCTGCGGGCACGCGCATCGGCCCGCATTGCGTGATCGAGGGGCACACCACCATAGGTTGCGACAACCGCATCTACCAGTTCGTCTCGCTCGGGTCCGACAACCAGGACAAGAAATACGCGGGCGAGCCTTGCGAGTTGATCATCGGCGACCGCAATACCATCCGCGAATACAGCACGTACCACATCGGCACGGTGCAGGGCGGGGGCGTGACGCGCCTGGGCAACGACAACTGGATGATGGCCTACACGCACCTGGCGCACGATTGCATTGTGGGCAACAACACCATTTTTGCGAACAACGCGCAACTGGCGGGGCACGTGGAGGTGGGTGACTGGGTCATCCTGGGCGGGTTCACAGTGGTGCACCAGTTCGTGCGCATCGGCGCACACGCCATGACGGCGATGTGTTCGCTGCTGTTCGCCGACGTGCCGCCTTTCGTGATGGCACAGGGGCAGCCCGCTGCCGGGCGCTCCATGAACTTCGAGGGCCTGCGCCGCCGGGGTTTCTCGGCCCAGCGCATTTCGGCCATCAAGGCCATGCACAAGGCGCTCTACCGCGACAACCTCACGCTGGAACAGGCGCAGGAGCGCATGGCTGCCATGCCCGGTCAATTCCCCGAGGCGGTGGACGACATCGGAATGATGCGCACTTTCCTGCAAGGCGTCACCACCCAGCGCGGGATCGCGCGTTGATGGTTCCTGTGCAGTCCGGCGCGGCCAGCCATGTCGCGATGGTCGCGGGCGAAGCGTCGGGTGACCTGCTGGCCGCGCAGCTTCTGCGAGGCCTGAAGGCGCGCTGGCCGGATTGGGTTGTGGCAGGCATTGGCGGGCCGCACATGCAGGCGCAGGGTTTTGACGCCTGGTGGCCGAGCGAAAAACTTTCGGTTCGGGGCTATGTGGAGGTGCTGCGCCATTACCGCGAGATCGTAGGCATCCGCCGCCAGTTGCAGGAACGTTTGCTGAAGGCGCCGCCGCGCGTGTTCATAGGCGTTGACGCGCCTGACTTCAACCTCGACCTGGAAGGCAATTTGCGCGCTGCGGGCGTGCCGACCGTGCATTTCGTGGCCCCTGCGGTGTGGGCCTGGCGGCCTGAGCGAGTGGAAAAAATCCGCCGCTGCGTCGATCTGGTGCTATGCATCTTCCCCTTCGAGCCCGAGTTGCTGCAGCGCCATGGCATTCGTGCAACCTACGTGGGGCACCCCTTGGCGCAGGTGGTGCCGATGGAACCAGACCGCGCAGGCGCGAGGACGGCGCTTGGGTTGCCGGTAGATGGCGAAGTGGTGGCACTGCTGCCCGGTAGCCGAAAAGCGGAAATCGAGCACCTGTTGCCGCGTTTCCTGGCGGCGGCAGACCTGATGCGCAAGGCGCGGCCCGGCGTGCGCCTGGTGTTGCCAGCCGTGCCTTCGCTGCAAAGCCTTGTTCAGCACATCGTTGAGCGCGCAGGCATGGCAGATGCGGTACAGGTGACAAAAGGCCAATCGCACGCCGTGCTGGCAGCCTGTGACGTGACCCTGATCGCCAGCGGAACGGCCACGCTGGAGGCCGCGCTGTTCAAGCGGCCCATGGTGATTGCCTACCACATGAGCTGGCTGTCCTGGAAGCTGACCCAGCGCAAGATGCTGCAGCCTTGGGTGGGGCTGCCGAACATCCTGGCCGACGAGTTCCTGGTGCCGGAGTTGCTGCAGGACCGTGCCACGCCCGCCGCAATGGCAGAGGCCACCCTTGCCTGGCTCGACACTTCCGAGACTGGCCGCCAGCGTGTCGCCGCCCTGGAGCTGCGTTTTGCCGACATGCACCGCAGCCTGTTGCGCGACACTCCCACATTGGCCACCGATGCGATCGAGGAACTTCTTGCACGCTGAACAGGCTTCCCTCTGCTGGGATGTACCCGGTCTGGTGGCCGGGGTGGACGAAGCCGGACGCGGGCCGTTGGCTGGGCCGGTCGTGGCCGCAGCCGTCATCCTGGATGAGCAGCGGCCCATCGCGGGCCTGGCAGATTCCAAGAAGCTCACTGCCGCAAGGCGTGAAAAGCTTTACGACGAAATCCGGGCCAAGGCCCTGTGCTGCTGCGTGGCCGAGGCTTCGGTGGAAGAAATCGACCGCCTGAACATCCTTCAGGCCACGATGCTGGCCATGCAGCGAGCGGTGGCGGGCTTGCGCCTGAAGCCCACGCTGGTGCTGGTCGACGGCAACCGCCTGCCTGTGCTCAACATCCGGGCCGAGGCCATCGTCAAGGGCGACGCCAAGGTCCAGGCGATTTCGGCAGCCTCCATCCTGGCCAAGGTGACGCGTGACAGGGGGCTGGCCGAATTGCACCAGGCTTATCCAAACTACGGATTCGACAAACACAAGGGCTATGGCACGGAACTGCACCTGCAGGCCCTGCGGACTCACGGGCCTTGCCCGCAGCACCGCCGCAGTTTCGCGCCCGTGGCGCAGGCAGGTATGGCGGGCGGCACATTGACCATGGAAGAGCAGGGCGCATGAGCGGCGACAACGTCATTACCTCGCGTGACAACCCTATGGTCAAGCGCCTGCGGCAGTTGGCGCAGGACCCGGCCGCTTACCGCAAGCAGGGGCAGGTCTGGCTGGAAGGCGACCACCTGTGCCGGGCCTTGCTGGCCAGGGGCGGTGTGCCGGCCATGCTGGTGTGCGCTCCCGATCAACTGGTGGCGGTTCGGGCCTGGGGCTTGCCGAACGGTGTCCGCACCGTGTTGTTGACGACCGAACTCATGCGCCACATCAGTGGTCTGGAGTCGCCTGCCAGCGTGGCGTTCGTGCTGGACCTGCCCGCCGACCGGCATCTGCGGCCGGATGCGCCCACGGTGGTGCTGGACCGGCTGCAGGACCCGGGCAACGCCGGCTCCATTCTGCGCAGCGCGGCTGCCTTCGGCTTTCGCCAGGTTGTGGCGCTCAAGGGCACCGCGGCCCTCTGGGCGCCCAAGGTGCTGAGGGCAGGCATGGGCGCGCATTTCGGCCTGCACCTGGTCGAAGGCTGCGCTGCCGACGACCTGGCCACCCTGAGCGTGCCTTTGCTGGCCACCAGCTCCCATCAAGGCGACTGGCTGCATCAGGCGCAATTGCCCTGGCCCTGCGCCTGGCTGATGGGGCACGAAGGACAAGGCGTCAGCGACGCTCTGATGGCTCGCGCCGCCCAGACGGTGCGCATTGCCCAGCCCGGGGGGGAGGAATCGCTCAACGTGGCCGCCGCTGCCGCCATCTGCCTGCACGCCAGCGCCGTGCAAAAGGGATGATCGGGTTATAATTTCAAGGTTTACCCTAACCGCACGCACCTGCAGCAGCGCCCGCTGCTTTCCCACGAAATCCTCGCGCATTTTGAACCGGGGCAGGTGCGTCCAATACTGGAGAGTCCCGTGTTCCCCGTCCCCGCAAAAGCCATCCTCGCTCTCGCAGACGGCACGGTCTTTACAGGTGTTTCCATCGGCGCCACGGGCCAGACCGTAGGCGAGGTGGTTTTCAACACCGCCATCACCGGCTACCAGGAAATCCTCACCGACCCCAGCTATTGCCAGCAGATCGTGACCCTCACGTATCCGCACATCGGCAACTATGGCGTCAACGAGGAAGACGTGGAAGCGAACCGCGTTCACGCTGCCGGATTGATCATCAAAGACCTGCCCCTGCTGGCCTCCAATTTCCGCCAGTCAGCCACCCTGAGCGAATACCTCCAGCGCGAAGGCACCGTGGCCATTGCCGGTATCGACACCCGCAAGCTCACCCGCATCCTGCGTTCCAAGGGGGCGCAGAACGGCGCCATCGTGGGTTTGGCGCAGGGCGAGGCCGTGACCGACGAGGTGGTGCAAAAGGCCATTGCCGCCGCCCAGGCCGCGCCCAGCATGGCAGGCCAAGACCTGGCCAAGGTGGTCAGCACCCAGCAGCCCTACGTCTGGACCCAGAGCGAATGGCAACTGGCCCGCGAAGACGGCACCCCCGGCTACGGCGAGCAGACCGCATCGCGTTTCCACGTGGTGGCCTACGACTTCGGTGTCAAGAAGAACATCCTGCGCATGCTTGCCGAGCGCGGCTGCAAGGTCACCGTGGTGCCCGCGCAGACCCCTGCTGCCGAAGTGTTGAAACACCAGCCTGACGGTATCTTCCTGTCCAACGGCCCCGGCGACCCGGAGCCCTGCGACTACGCCATCGCCGCAGCGCGCGAACTCATTGAGACCGGCATCCCGACCTTCGGCATCTGCCTGGGGCACCAGATCATGGCCCTGGCCAGCGGTGCCAAGACCTTCAAGATGAAGTTCGGCCACCATGGCGCCAACCACCCGGTCAAAGATCTGGACAACGGCCGTGTGAGCATCACCAGCCAGAACCACGGTTTCGCGGTGGACGAGAAGACGCTGCCCGCCAACATGCGTGCCACGCACGTGAGCCTGTTCGACGGCACCCTGCAAGGCTTGGCTCGCACCGACAAGCCCGCCTTCTGCTTCCAGGGGCACCCCGAGGCTTCGCCCGGCCCGCACGACATCGCCTACCTGTTCGACCGTTTCATCAAGATGATGGAGGCGAAATAACATGCCAAAGCGCACAGACATCAAGAGCATCCTCATCATCGGCGCTGGCCCCATCGTCATCGGTCAGGCCTGTGAATTCGACTACTCCGGCGTGCAGGCCTGCAAAGCCCTGCGCGAAGAGGGCTACAAGGTCATCCTGATCAACAGCAACCCCGCCACGATCATGACCGACCCGGCCACGGCCGACGTCACCTACATCGAGCCCATCACCTGGCAGACGGTCGAGAAGATCATCGCCAAGGAGCGCCCGGACGCCATCCTGCCCACCATGGGCGGCCAGACCGCGCTGAACTGCGCGCTGGATCTGTGGCGCAATGGCGTGCTGCACAAGTACAAGTGCGAACTGATCGGTGCCACGCCCGAAGCCATCGACAAGGCCGAAGACCGCCTGAAGTTCAAGGACGCGATGACTCGCATCGGCCTGGGCTCGGCGCGCTCCGGCATCGCCCACAGCATGGAAGAAGCCTGGGCGGTGCAGAAGGCCGTGGGCTTTCCCACGGTGATCCGCCCCAGCTTCACGCTGGGCGGCACGGGCGGCGGCATTGCCTACAACCCGGAAGAGTTCGAGACCATCTGCAAGCGCGGCCTGGAAGCCTCGCCCACCAACGAGCTGCTGATCGAAGAGTCGCTCGTGGGCTGGAAAGAGTACGAGATGGAGGTGGTGCGCGACAAGGCGGACAACTGCATCATCGTCTGCTCGATCGAGAACCTGGACCCGATGGGTGTGCACACGGGTGACTCCATCACCGTGGCCCCGGCGCAGACGCTGACCGACAAGGAATACCAGATCATGCGCAACGCCTCGCTGGCGGTGCTGCGCGAGATCGGTGTGGACACGGGCGGCTCCAACGTGCAGTTCTCGGTCAACCCGAAGGACGGCCGCATGATCGTCATCGAGATGAACCCGCGTGTGTCGCGTTCGTCCGCGCTGGCGTCCAAGGCCACGGGTTTCCCCATCGCCAAGGTGGCGGCCAAACTGGCTGTGGGCTACACGCTCGACGAACTGAAGAACGAAATCACCGGCGGCGCGACCCCGGCTTCGTTCGAACCTTCGATCGACTACGTGGTCACCAAGATTCCCCGCTTTGCGTTTGAGAAGTTCCCCGCAGCCGACAGCCGCCTGACCACGCAGATGAAGTCCGTGGGCGAGGTGATGGCCATGGGCCGCACCTTCCAGGAAAGCTTCCAGAAAGCCCTGCGCGGCCTGGAAGTGGGCGTGGACGGCATGAACGAAAAGACCCAGGACCGCGAGACGCTGGAGCGCGAATTGGGCGAACCCGGCCCCGAGCGCATCTGGTACGTGGGCGACGCCTTCGCGGCCGGCTGGTCGCTGGACGAGGTGCACCAGTTCACCAAGATCGACAAGTGGTTCCTGGTGCAGATCGAAGAGATCGTGAAAATCGAGCTTGAGCTGGACAAGCTGACCGCCGAAAAGGGCGAGGGCGCCTTGGCCACGCTGAGCGCCGACACGCTGCGCACCCTCAAGAAGAAGGGCTTCAGCGACCGCCGCCTGGCCAAGCTGCTCAAGACCACCGAGAAGGCTGTGCGCGACCAGCGCCGCGCGCTCAACGTGCGTCCCGTGTACAAGCGCGTGGACACCTGCGCCGCCGAGTTCGCGACCAACACCGCCTACATGTACTCGACCTACGAGGACGAGTGCGAGGCCGAGCCCAGCAACAAGAAGAAGATCATGGTGCTGGGCGGTGGCCCCAACCGCATCGGCCAGGGTATCGAGTTTGACTACTGCTGCGTGCACGCGGCACTCGCCATGCGCGAGGATGGCTACGAGACCATCATGGTCAACTGCAACCCCGAGACGGTTTCTACCGACTACGACACCTCCGACCGCCTGTACTTCGAGCCGCTGACGCTGGAAGATGTGCTGGAAATCGTGGACAAGGAAAAGCCCCTGGGCGTGATCGTGCAGTACGGTGGCCAGACGCCGCTGAAGCTGGCGCTGGGCCTGGAGCGCGAGGGCGTGCCCATCATCGGCACCACCCCCGACATGATCGACGCTGCCGAAGACCGCGAGCGCTTCCAGAAGCTGCTGCACGAACTGGGCCTGCGCCAGCCCCCCAACGCCACGGCGCGCACCGAGCCCGAGGCGATGGAAAAGGCCGCCGAGCTTGGTTACCCCCTGGTGGTGCGCCCCAGCTACGTGCTGGGCGGCCGCGCGATGGAGATCGTGCATGAGCCGCGTGACCTGGAGCGTTACATGCGCGAGGCGGTGAAGGTTAGCAACGACTCGCCCGTGCTGCTGGACCGCTTCCTGAACGACGCCATCGAGTGCGACGTGGACTGCATCCGTGACGCCTCTGGCCAGGTGCTGATCGGCGGCGTGATGGAGCACATCGAGCAGGCGGGCGTGCACTCGGGTGACTCTGCCTGCTCGCTGCCGCCTTACTACCTGGGCAAGGCCACGGTGGACGAGCTCAAGCGCCAGACGGCGGCCATGGCCAACGCGCTCAACGTGGTTGGCCTGATGAACGTGCAGTTCGCCATCCAGGAAGTGGAAGAGGGCGGCGTCAAGAAGGACGTCATCTTCGTGCTGGAGGTGAACCCGCGCGCTTCGCGCACGGTGCCGTTCGTCTCCAAGGCCACGGGTATCCAGCTGGCCAAGGTGGCCGCGCGCTGCATGGCTGGCCAGACCCTGGCACAACAAGGCATCACTCAGGAAGTCACCCCGCCGTACTTCAGCGTGAAGGAAGCGGTGTTCCCCTTCGTGAAGTTTCCCGGTGTGGACACCATCCTCGGCCCCGAGATGAAGTCCACCGGCGAAGTCATGGGCGTGGGCAAAACCTTTGGCGAGGCCTTCGTCAAGTCGCAGCTGGGTGCAGGCACCAAGCTGCCGCGTGCCACAGATGCGGTCCGCAAGATCTTCATTTCGGTGAAGAACCAGGACAAGCCGCGCGCAGTGGCCGTGGCCCGTGAGCTGGCTGCGATGGGCTTCGAACTGATCGCCACGCGCGGTTCGGCGGCGGCCATCACCGCTGCTGGCGTGCCTTGCGAAACCGTCAACAAGGTGACCGAGGGCCGCCCCAACATCGTGGACATGATCAAGAACGGCGAAATCGCCATGGTCATCAACACGGTGGAAGAGCGCCGCAACGCCATCGCAGATTCGCGCCACATCCGCACGTCGTCGCTGCTCAACCGGGTGACCACCTTCACCACCATCTCCGGCGCGGAAGCTGCCGTGGAGGGCATGAAGCACCTGGACAACCTGCCGGTCATCTCCGTGCAGGAAATGCACGCGCAACTGGCTGCCTGACGCTTGGCCGGCAACGAACCGGGGGCCTTCACCGGCCGCCCGATTCGTGCATAATCCGACCAGACCACACCGCCGACCGGCAACGATCGGCGGTTTGCTTTTGGAGAACCACAAATGGCCACCATTCCTGTTACCAAGCGCGGTGCCGACATGCTCAAGGAAGAGCTGCACCGCCTCAAGACCGTCGAGCGCCCCGCCGTCATCACCGCCATTGCCGAGGCCCGTGCGCAGGGTGACCTGAGCGAAAACGCCGACTACGACGCCGCCAAGGAGCGCCAGGGCTTCATCGAAGGCCGCATTGCCGAGATCGAAGGCAAGCTCTCTGTCGCCCAGATCATCGACCCTTCCGCGCTGGACGCGGGTGGCCGGGTGGTCTTCGGTGCCACGGTCGAACTGGAGGACGAGAAAAGCGGCGAGCCTGTGACCTACCAGATCGTGGGCGAGGACGAGGCTGACCTGAAGCAGGGCCTCATCAACATCAGCAGCCCGATCGCGCGTGCTTTGATCGGCAAGGAAGAAGGCGACGTGGCCGAGGTGCAGGCACCGGGTGGCGTCAAGCGTTTCGAGATCGTGGCGGTGCGCTACCAGTGAGGGACCGGACCATGGGCGCTTTCCTGCAACGCTGGCCCCTGCTGCTCGCCGCCCTGTGGTGGGGTGGCATGAGTGCCCTGAGCTTTGCCGCAGTACCCATGGTGTTCGCCTTTTTCGGTAACCCGGCCGTGGCGGGGCCTTTTGCCGCCAAGCTGTTCCAGCTGCAATCCTGGTTCAGCGTCCTGGCCGCCATCGGCCTGCTGATGTGGGGCCGCGTACAGCGTGTTCACGGTGAAGAGGTGACTGCGCGCTGGGTGCTGCTGCCCTGGCTTCTGGCTGCGGCCATAGCCGCCCTGCTGCAGGAGCAGGCGGTGGCCGAACGCATTCTGACGGCGCGCGCCACTGGCGCCGATCTGCGCCTCTGGCACAGTCTGGGCTCTGCGCTCATTCTGGTGCAGTGGCTTTGCGCCCTGCGGGTGCTCTGGTGGTTTGCCCGCCGCACCGAACCCCAGCCCACGGATCACTGATTCCCTGAGAGCCCGCCTTGTGGCCACTGCGGTCCAGGCGAGCTCGCCGTCATGTGTGTGACGGATGCGCTGAACTCCCCTTTGATCCCTGCCGTATGGCTTTGAATTGGCATCGCCAAATGCCCAGGATGTGTCTGTGGATTTGATGTATGCATGCCATTGATCAATGAAATGCATCTTTTAGATCACATTTTTTGTGTCTCCATGCCCGCGGAAGGCCATATCCCTGAAGAATGTCCGATCGGTTTGAGCTCGGGTACCCCGTGCTCGAAAGCATTTTTTGACCTTGGGCAGCAGCCAGATCACAAGACATGGTGGGGAACGTACACGGTGACGAAGCAATGGAAGGGCTTCACCCGGGGGCTACTGCCGAACTGGAGACGAAACAGCTTGCGGCCTTCGCCGTCAATCTTCCCGGCTTTGCCTACATCATCCGCCGGGACGTCACGGGGCATTACAGCCTGCCTTTCGTCAGTCCGGGGTTTGAGGCGAAGTTCGGTATTTCGCACCACGTCGTTCGCACGGACATTCGACCGCTGAGGGACCGCTACCATCCCGCTGACCGTGTCCGGCTGCAGTCTGCCTTCGACGCCTCGGCCGATCTATTGACGCCGTTGGCTGTCGAGTACCGCGCGTACCACCCTTTGAGCGGTGAGTTCTGGATCGAAACGCGGGCGGCGCCTGCGCCCCAGGAAGATGGGAGCATTCTCTGGCATGGAATTGCGCTGGACATCACATCCCGCAAGCGTGCGGAAGAAGAGCTGGTCGCCCGTGAGCGGGAGTTCCGCACCGTCGCGGAAAGCAGCACCGACCTGATCTTCCGCTATGACAGGCTGTGCCGCCGGATCTATGTGAACCCTGCCGTATGCAGACTGTTCGGCCATACCCGGGCCGAGCTTCTGGGTAGAACGCCCGGAGACAACGAGTCGCTACAGGCTGGCGCGCAGGACCAGGCCTACATGGATGCCATCCGCCGCGTGTTCGCCACCGGCCAGCCTGGCCACCACTTCATAGATTTCCCGGTGGCTGGGGGGCACATCTGCTATGACGCACAACTGATTCCCGAGCTGGATGCGAAGGGGGTGGTGGCGTCGGTTTTCTGCGTGGCGCGGGATGTCACACCGCTCAAGGATGTCGAGCGCAGCACAGGCCGTTACTTTGAAGGGATGCCCGGCTTTGCATTCACCTTACGCACCCCACGGCAAGGTGAATGGAGCATTCCTTTCGCGAGCAAGGGTATGGCGGATTTGTTTGGGTTGTGTCCGGCAGACGTGCGCGATGACGCGGCGGTCATGCTGGCGATGATCCACCCTGGTGACCGCCAGATGTTCATGGACAGGCAGTTGGCTTGTTTGCGGACCAGGCAGCCGTTCCAGCTGGAGTTCCGTGTGCAGGTGCCTGGCCGGGCCCTGTGCTGGGTGGAGTGCCGGGCCATGTGCGAGGAGGGACTCGACGGCGAGCTGGTCTGGCACGGCGTGGTGATCGACGTCACCGACCGCAAGCGCATGGAAAACGAGCTGGCCCGCCGTGAGCAGGAGTTCCGCACCCTGGTGGAGCATTCCAGCGACACCGTGGCCCGCTACGGGCCCGATTACCGGCGCAGGTACGTCAACCCGGCGCTCGCAGTGCTGGCGGAAGGGGGCGCCAAGGCCTTGCTCGGCAAGACGCCGCGGGAGTGCCCGGGGGGCGACAACGCGACGCTGTACGAGCAGAAGCTCGAGCAGGTGTTCGCCAGCGGCCGGCAGACGGAGTTCGAACTGCGCTGGAGCTGCAAGGAAGGGCGGGAGGTGTGCAGCCTGATCTGCCTGACCCCGGAGTTCGACGAGACCGGCAAGGAGGTTGTCAGCGTTCTGGCTGTCGGACGTGACATCACGGAGCTTCACGCGTCGCGCCAGAAGATCCATCAGATGGCCTTCTATGACCTGCTGACCGGCTTGCCCAACCGGGCGCTGCTCCACGACAGGTTGCGGCAGATGATCACTGACGCGTCCTGGCACGGGCAGAAGGCAGGGGTGATGATGATCGACATGGACCACTTCAAGACGGTCAACGACACGATGGGCCATGCCGTGGGTGACGAGCTTTTGCGCGAAGCGGCGTCACGTCTGACCGGCTGCGTGCGGTCGTACGACACGGTGGCCCGTTTGGGGGGTGACGAATTTGCCGTGTTGCTGCCGGACATCAGGGAAGCAGAGGACCTGGGGCGCGTTGCCAGCAAGATGCTGGCCCGTTTTCAGGAGCGGTTCCTGCTGGAAGGCCGGGAAGTGTTTGTGTCGTGCAGCATCGGGATCGCGGTCTATCCTGCCGACAGCGGCGACGCCGACGACCTGCTCAAGTTCGCAGATTCCGCCATGTACTACGCCAAGCGGTCCGGGCGCAGTGGCTTTCGTTTCTACTCCCGCGACCTGACAGCCAGCGCGCAGGAGCGGCTGTTCATGGAGTCGGAACTGCGGCGCGCGGTGGAGCGAGGCGAACTGGCCCTGCATTTCCAGCCCAAGGTTGAACTGGCGACCGGCGAGATGAACGGGTCAGAGGCGCTGCTGCGTTGGCGGCACCCAGAACTAGGCATGGTGTCTCCGGCACAGTTCATTCCCGTGGCCGAGGACACCGGGCTGATCGTCGACATCGGTAAATGGGTGTTGCAGAAGGCCTGCCGCACCGCCGCCCGGTGGAACGGCGACGGCCAACCCTTGCACAAGGTGGCAATCAACCTGTCGGCCAGGCAATTCCAGTTCCCGGGGCTGGTCGAGACGGTGATGGACGCGTTGGCCAGCGCGGGATGCAAACCCCAATGGATAGAACTGGAGATCACGGAGAGCTTGCTGCTCGACGAGGATGGCCGTGTACGGGATATGCTGGAAGCGCTTCGGGCCGGGGGCGTGTCAATTGCGATTGACGACTTCGGTACCGGTTACTCGGCCTTGAGCTACCTGACGCGTTTCCCGATCGATACGCTGAAGATTGACCGCTCGTTCATTCACAGCGTCACCACGGACCACTACCGCGCCGAGCTGGTGCGCGCGATTCTCTCGATTGCGCGTTGCCTGAAGCAGCAGGTGGTGGCCGAGGGGGTGGAAACGCTGGAGCAGGCCGCGTTTCTGGAGGCTAACGGGTGCCAGGTGGCGCAGGGCTATCTGTTCAGCAGGCCACTGCCTGTGGATGAGCTGGAAAGACTCCCGCGCCGTTTTGGCGCGGGCTGGGTCTGACAGGGCTTCAGGCTGCCTGGGGCAGCCCGCGCTCGGCGGATTCGAGCGTGTTGACCATCAGCATGGTGATGGTCATGGGCCCGACACCACCCGGAACGGGGGTGATCCAGCCAGCGACTTCCTTGACGCCGTCAAAGTCCACGTCGCCACAGAGCTTGCCTTCGTCGTTGCGGTTCATGCCAACGTCGATGACGACGGCGCCTGGCTTGACCATGTCGGCGGTGAGCACGTTGCGCTTGCCCACGGCGGCCACGATGACATCGGCCTGCAGCGTCATGGCCTTCAGGTCTTTCGTGGCGCTGTGGCAGACGGTCACGGTGGCGTTCTTCTGCAGCAGCATCAGCGCCATGGGCTTGCCCACGATGTTGCTGCGGCCGATGACCACGGCGTGCTTGCCCCTGAGGTCGTAGCCGATGGATTCCAGCATCTTCATGCAGCCGTAGGGCGTGCAGGGCCAGAAGCCCGGCTGGCCGACCATCAGCGCGCCCGCGCTGGCCACATGGAAGCCGTCCACGTCCTTGGCAGGGGATATGGCCTCGATCACCTTGTGCGCGTCGATGTGCGCGGGCAGCGGCAACTGCACCAGGATGCCATGGATCGTTGGGTCGTTGTTGAGTGCGTCCACGCGGGCCAGCAGCTCGGCCTCGGACATGGAGGCATCGTACTTCTCCAGCACCGAATGCATGCCGGTGTCTTCGCAGGCCTTGACCTTGTTGCGAACGTAGACCTGGCTGGCGGGGTTGTCACCCACCAGGACGACGGCTAGGCCGGGGGTGACGCCGCGCGCCTTGAGGGCAGCGACACGTTCCGAAACTTGGGCGCGCAGTTGGCGCGAGAGGGCGTTGCCGTCGATCAGTTGGGCGGTCATTGATGTACAGAGAGCAGGTCAGGCCTTGGGCTGATTGGGTGCCAAGGCAATCTTGAGCAGGTCGGCCACGGTGTTGGCCGCCAGTTTTTCCATGATGTTGGCGCGGTGCGCCTCGACCGTCTTGATGCTGATGCCGAGGTCGTCGGCGATCTGCTTGTTGAGGCGGCCTGCAACGATGCGTTCGAGCACCTGGGATTCGCGTGTGGTGAGCTTGGCCAGCAGCGCGTCGCGGTTGGCGGCCTGCTGGTGCACGGCAAAAGCTTCACGCGCTTTTTCGAGCATGCGCTCGACGAGGCCGAGCAGCTGTTCTTCGTTGAAGGGTTTCTGGATGAAATCCAGCGCGCCTTTCTTCATCGATTCCACCGCCATGGGAACGTCGCCATGACCGGTGATGAAGACGATGGGCAGCGGGGACTGGCGTTCCAGCAGACGTTCCTGGAGTTCCATGCCGCTCATGCCGCCCATGCGGATGTCAGCGATCAGGCAGGCGACTTCGCGCGGGTCGTAGCGGCTGAGAAACGCCTCGGCGGATTCGAAACAGCGGACCCGGTAGTCCTTGCCCTCCAACAGCCACTGCAGTGAGTCCCGGACAGCTTCGTCGTCGTCCACCACATACACCGTGCCTCGTTTCGGAATCAAGCTCATCTCACTCTTTCTCGTTGTCTGGCCGGCATGACTCCGGCCTGTATGCCAGGATCGTCACGCCTTGACCTGCGCCGAGACTGGAATCCAGAAACTGAATTCGCAGCCTGTGATCTCTTCGCCATTGTAGAGGTTTCGCGCCTGCAGTCTCCCGTGGTGCGACTCGACGATGGAGCGGCACAGCTTCAGGCCGATGCCCATGCCTTCGGCCTTGGTGCTGTAGAAGGCTTCGTAGATGCGCTCCAGCATTTCCGGCGGCACGCCCCTGCCGCTGTCCTGCACTGCAAACTCGATGACTTCCACGCCATCCACGTGCCTGGGCGTGACGCGCAGTTCTATGTGCCGCTGCGACGGCGGCCGTTTGGCGTCCTGGATGGCCTCGCCAGCGTTCTTGAGCAGGTTGATCAGCACCTGTTCGATCAGTATCGGGTCGACCATGAGGTAGGGCAGGCGCGCGGCGACGTAGGTGTTCAGCCGGATCATGTGGCGCCGCAGTTCGATGTCGGCCAGTTCGGTGGCGTTGCTGACCATCTGCGCCACGTCCGATAGCGTGGGGTTGGGTTCGCTGCGCTTCACGAAGGCGCGGATGCGCTGGATGATCTGTCCGGCCCGCTGTGCCTGCCTGGCGGTCTTCTCCAGGGCGTTGAGCAGGTCGTCCTGCTCGATCTGCTGCTTGTGCAGCCGCGAGATCATGCCGCTGCAATAGTTGCTGATGGCGGTGAGCGGCTGGTTCAGTTCGTGGGCGACGCTGGATGCCATTTCGCCCATGGTGATGAGGCGGCTGGCGGTTTCGGCGCGCTCGGCCTGCAGGGCCGCCTGCTCCTCGGCATGGCGGCGGGCCGTGATGTCCGTGGCGATCACCATCTGGGCCAGGCGGCCGTCAACCCAGGTGAGGTAGCGGGTCCGCATCTCGAGCCACTTGTCAAGGTCGGGGATGTAGACCTCGGCGTTTTCTGCCGAAGCCTCCAGCAGTGCGTTGGTGGGCAGGCCTGCCAGCACGTCGACATGGTCGCCGTTCTCGGCGTGGTTGGTGGCGGGCAGGTTGGAAGCCAGGTCGACCATCACGCGGTGGCCATGCCCGCTGGTGCCGAACCAGGTGCGGTACATCTTGTTGGCGAACAGCAGTTCGGAACTGCTCAGCGGCGCCACGGAAATCGCGGCATCCAGGCTGTCGAGCACAGTGGTGAAGCGTTCGTAGGAGGCGGTCAGCTCCTCGCGTATGCGCTTGGGTTCGGTAATGTCCGTCATGGACGTCATCCAGCCGGTCTGGCGTCCTTGCGGATCGATCAGGGGGGAAACGTACATCCGTGCGTAAAAGATGCTGCCATTCTTGCGCTTGACGGGAACCTCGAACCCGCCAGGCGTCGAGCGGCCTTGTATTTCCTCTTCCAGCCTTGCGGCGAGTACCTCGTGCTCGGACTCCGGCCAATAAGGGAAGGGCGCCCCGCAGCCGATCAGTTCGGCCTCGGTCCAGCCCGTCATGCTGCAGAACGCCGGGTTGACGTAGGTGATGCGGCCTGCCAGGTCGAGGGCGCGCATGCCGGTGAGCATGGAGTTTTCCATTGCTCGGCGAAAGTTGGTTTCGGCCACCAGCGCGCGTTGCGCCTGCAAACGCCGGCGCGTGTGCCTCATGTTGGCCAGCAGCATCCAGACGGTCAACACGCTGAGGGCGCCAACCATCCAGAAGAAGGCCTCCCCCATCGTGTCCTTGGATGTCCGGTAGCCCACGGCTCTGATGACGAGGCTGTTGCCTACGGGAGAGACGGGGATGTCGTGGGACTGGGGTTTGATCGACCAGGGCAGCCGACGGGGGCTGCCACCGGTGTCGAAATGCACGGTGCCGGCCAGCACGTTCTGCTGTTCGTCGAGCAATGCCACCGCGTAGCGCGCCATCACCTCGGGGGGCACGCCAAAGCGCAGCAGCCCTTCAATGGCGTATTCCGCGACCAGTGCGCCACTGAAGCGGCCCTGCTCGTTGAGCGGAATGACAAGCATGAGCAGCTTGGTTTCCCCGGGGCCTCCCAGCGGGCGTGAGTAGATGGGTTGGCGAAGGTCTCGTGAGAGGTCGAAGCTGCCTTCGGTCTCGTTGGCCTGCAGCACCGTGCCTGCCTGGCGGCTGAGGGCTTCCGGGGCACTGGGAGAGGCGTAAGCCGTGACCACCTCGCGGCGCGCATTCACCCAGGTGACGGCCATCACCTCTGGGTATTGGGCCACCAGCGATTCGCCCTGGAAGGTGAATTCGGTTTCTTCGATTTCCTTGTTCGAGATGTCCCGGGCAATGCGCATCAGCTGTTCCTGCCGTTCCAGCAGGCGCAGCCGCAAGCGTTGCTGGGCGTATTCGACATCGCGCGTCACGGCTTCCTGTTCGCGCTCCACCTCTTCCAGGGTGAAGTAGGTGATGGCGGCGACGATGGCCGAAAGAAACAGGAGAACCGACAGCAACGGGCCTAGTGTGGCGATGCGGTCCTGCCGCGCAGGAGACAGCTTGCGCCACCAGATCTTCCAGCGGTTTGCAAGGTTCAGTCGCTGTTTGGCGGGCGGAGGGGTGTTGGACATGCCGTGGAGTCTATCGGAGGCGAAGGCCGATTGAACCTCCGGTTGGCTTGCGATATTTCATAATAAGAAAGCGATAGGCACATGTTGAAAAATGAGAATTTTCGTGAGACACTTGCGGCATGGCGTGTAAATCGCCTAACCTTCCTTGACGTACCTTTAGGAGACAAACATGTCCTCGAGCCCCAACCCGGCGCAAGGCATTGGCCTGCCCGATATCGACCACCAGGAAACCCGTGAATGGCTGGATGCCCTGAACGCGGTGATCGAGAAGGAGGGCGCCGAACGGGCTCACTTTCTGCTGGAGCAGTTGCTGGAAGAGGCGCGTGAGCACAGCGTAGACATGCCGTTCTCGGCGAACACGGGTTACGTCAACACCATCAGCCCGGACGAGGAAGAGCGCAGCCCGGGTAACCTGGAGCTTGAAGGCCGCCTGCGCGCCTACATGCGCTGGAACGCCATGGCCATGGTGGTGAAGGCCAACCGCCTGAACCCGGCCGACGGCGGTGACCTGGGTGGTCACATCAGTTCCTTTCAGTCGCTGGCTCACCTGTTTGCCTGCGGCTTCAACCACTTCTGGCACGCCGACAACACCGACAAGGGCGGCACGCACGGCGGCGACCTGCTCTACATCCAGGGCCACAGCGCGCCCGGCATCTACGCCCGCGCTTTCATGGAGGGCCGCCTGACGGAAGACCAGCTGCTGAACTTCCGCCAGGAAGTGGACGGCAAGGGCCTGTCCAGCTACCCGCACCCCAAGCTGATGCCGGAGTTCTGGCAGTTCCCCACCGTGTCCATGGGCCTGGGCCCCTTGATGGCCATTTACCAGGCACGCTTCCTGAAGTACCTGCACGCCCGTGGCATTGCCGACACTTCCCAGCGCAAGGTGTGGGTGTTCTGTGGCGACGGCGAGATGGACGAGCCCGAGAGCCTGGGTGCCATCGGCCTGGCGGCACGCGAAGGGCTGGACAACCTGGTGTTCGTGGTGAACTGCAACCTGCAGCGACTTGACGGCCCGGTGCGCGGCAACGGCAAGATCATCCAGGAACTGGAAGGTGAGTTCCGCGGCTCTGGCTGGAACGTCATCAAGCTGCTGTGGGGCAGCAACTGGGACCCGCTGCTGGCCCGCGACAAGGACGGCGCCCTGCGCAAGATCATGCTCGACACGCTGGACGGCGACTACCAGGCCTTCAAGGCCAACGACGGCGCCTTTGTGCGCAAGAACTTCTTCGGCCGCGACCCGAAGGCACTGGAGCTGGTGTCGAAGATGAGCGACGAGGACATCTGGGCGCTGCGCCGTGGCGGCCACGATGCGCAGAAGGTGTACGCTGCCTTCCACCGCGCGCACAACGCCAAGGGCCAACCCACCGTGCTGCTGGTCAAGACCGTCAAGGGCTACGGCATGGGCCGCGCTGGCGAGGGCAAGAACACCGCCCACCAGACCAAGAAGCTGAGCGATGACGACATCCGCTACATGCGCGACCGCTTCAACATTCCCATTCCCGACAGCGAACTGCCCAAGGTGCCGTTCTACAAGCCGGCCGACGACACGCCGGAGATGAAGTACCTGCACGAGCGCCGCCAGGCGCTGGGCGGTTACCTGCCGCACCGCCGCACCAAGGCCGACGAGAGCTTCACCATTCCGTCGCTGGAGACCTTCAAGTCGGTGCTGGAGCCCACGGCCGAAGGCCGCGAGATTTCCACCACCCAGGCCTACGTGCGCTTCCTGACGCAGCTGTTGCGCGACCAGGCGCTGGGCCCGCGCGTGGTGCCCATTCTGGTGGACGAGGCACGCACCTTCGGCATGGAAGGCCTGTTCCGCCAGATCGGCATCTACAACCCCAAGGGCCAGTTGTACACCCCGGTGGATAAAGACCAGGTGATGTACTACAAGGAAGACAAGGCCGGCCAGATCCTGCAGGAAGGCATCAACGAGGCAGGTGGCATGGCCAGCTGGATCGCGGCGGCCACGTCGTACAGCACCAACAACCGCATCATGGTGCCGTTCTACATCTATTACTCGATGTTCGGCTTCCAGCGCATTGGCGACCTGGCCTGGGCGGCGGGCGACATGCAGGCGCGCGGCTTCCTGCTGGGCGGCACCTCCGGGCGCACCACGCTCAACGGCGAAGGCCTGCAGCACGAGGACGGCCACAGCCAGATCATGGCGGGCACCATTCCCAACTGCGTGAGCTACGACCCGACGTTCGCGCACGAAGTGGGCGTGATCATCCACCATGGCTTGAAGCGCATGGTGGAGAAGCAGGAAAACGTCTTCTACTACCTGACCCTGCTGAACGAAAACTACCCGATGCCCGGCCTGACCGCTGGCACCGAAGAGCAGATCATCAAGGGCATGTACCTGTGCAAGGAAGGCGCCAAGCTGACGCCGCGCGTGCAGCTGCTGGGTTCTGGTTCCATCCTGCGCGAAAGCCTTTTCGCCCAGGAACTGCTGGAGAAAGAGTGGGGCGTGGCCGCCAACGTGTGGAGCTGCCCGAGCTTCAACGAACTGGCCCGCGACGGCCAGGACTGCGAGCGCTGGAACCTGCTGCACCCGACCGATGCGCCGCGCGTGCCGTTCGTGACGCAGCAGCTGGACAAGCACGCTGGCCCGGTGGTGGCTTCCACCGACTACATGAAGTCCTTCGCCGACCAGATCCGCCCGTTCATCCCGAAGGGCCGCACCTACAAGGTGCTGGGCACCGACGGCTTTGGCCGCAGCGATTTCCGCAGCAAGCTGCGCGAGCACTTCGAGATCAACCGCCACTACATCGTGGTGGCCGCGCTCAAGGCGCTGGCCGAAGAGGGCACGGTGCCAGTGGCCAAGGTGGCCGAGGCGATTGCCAAGTACGGCATCAACGTGGACAAAGTGAACCCCCTGTACGCCTGATTTACCGGAGACAAGAACATGGCACTGATCGAAGTGAAGGTCCCGGACATCGGGGATTTTTCTGAAGTGGCGGTCATCGAGCTGCTGGTGAAGCCGGGTGACACCGTCGCCGTGGACCAGTCGCTGATGACGGTTGAGAGCGACAAGGCGTCGATGGAGATTCCCTCTAGCCACGCAGGCGTGGTCAAGGAATTCAAGGTCAAGCTGGGCGACAAGGTGAGCGAGGGCTCCGCCGTGCTGGTGCTGGAGGCCGAAGGTGCCGCTGCACCCGCACCCGCTCCTGCCGCCGCACCGGCAGCCCCCGTTGCCGCTGCGCCTGCGCCTGTTGCGGCTCCTGTGGCAGCGCCTGCGGCTACCAGCAGCATTGAAGTCCGTGTGCCCGACATCGGCGACTTCAAGGACGTGGCGGTGATCGAGGTGTTCGTCAAACCGGGCGACACGGTCAAGGTGGAGCAGAGCCTGATCACCGTGGAGTCCGACAAGGCGTCGATGGAGATTCCCTCCAGCCACGCAGGCGTGATCAAGGAGCTGAAGGTCAAGCTGGGTGACAAGGTCAACATCGGCGACCTGCTGGCCATTCTGGAAGGTGCCGTCGCCGCTGGGGCTGCCCCTGCTGCACCAGCACCCGCAGCCGCGCCGGTGGCCGCTGCGCCTGCACCTGTTGCCGCTGCTGCGGCACCTGCTGCGGCCACTGTGTCGGC
Organism: Hydrogenophaga aquatica; assembly: GCF_054780915.1. Taxonomy (NCBI): domain Bacteria; kingdom Pseudomonadati; phylum Pseudomonadota; class Betaproteobacteria; order Burkholderiales; family Comamonadaceae; genus Hydrogenophaga; species Hydrogenophaga aquatica. The sequence continues at coordinate 120,825 of NZ_BAAGVK010000011.1, forward strand.
CCCCGCGCACAACCCCACCGCCACCCCGGCGCTGGGCCTGCCGCATGCGTCGCCTTCGGTGCGCAAGTTCGCCCGCGAACTGGGCGTGCCGCTGGCCGAGGTCAAGGGCTCCGGCGCCAAGGGCCGCATCACGCTGGAAGACGTGCAGGGCTTCACCAAGTCGGTGATGGCGGGTGCCATCCAGACGCAAGCGCAGGCTGCCAAGGCGCCTGCGGCTTCGGGTGGCGGCTCCGAGCTGGGCCTCATCCCCTGGCCCAAGGTGGACTTCGCCAAATTTGGCCCCATCGAGCGCAAGGAGCTGGGCCGCATCAAGAAGATCAGTGGCGCCAACCTGCTGCGCAACGCCGTGATGATCCCGGCGGTGACCAACCACGACGACGCCGACATCACCGACCTCGAAGCCTTCCGCGTGTCCACCAACAAGGAGAACGAGAAGTCCGGCGTCAAGGTGACCATGCTGGCCTTCCTCATCAAGGCCTGCGTGGCAGCGCTCAAGAAGTTCCCCGAGTTCAACTCCAGCCTGGACGGCGACGCCCTGGTCTACAAGCAGTACTGGCACATTGGCTTTGCGGCAGACACGCCCAACGGCCTGGTGGTGCCTGTGATCAAGGACGCCGACAAGAAGGGTGTGCTGCAGATCAGCCAGGAGATGAGCGAGCTGGCCAAGAAGGCGCGCGACGGCAAGCTGGGCCCCGCCGACATGAGCGGTGCGACCTTCACTATCAGCAGCCTGGGTGGCATTGGCGGGCGTTACTTCACGCCCATCATCAACGCGCCCGAGGTGGCCATTCTGGGTGTGTGCAAGAGCCAGATGGAACCCAAGTGGGACGGCAAGCAGTTTGTGCCGCGCCTGATGTTGCCGCTGTCGCTGACGTGGGACCACCGCGTGATCGACGGCGCCGCTGCAGCGCGCTTCAACGCCTATCTGGGCCAGATCCTGGCGGACTTCCGCCGCGTGTTGCTGTAAAGGAACCTGAACATGGCACTGATGGACATCAAGGTTCCCGACATTGGCGACTTCAAGGACGTGGCGGTCATCGAGCTGCTGGTCAAGCCGGGCGACACGGTCAAGGCCGAGCAGTCGCTCATCACGGTGGAGTCGGACAAGGCTTCGATGGAGATTCCCTCCAGCCACGCTGGCGTGGTGAAGGAACTCAAGGTCAAGCTGGGCGACAAGGTGAACGAGGGCGTGGTGGTGCTGTCGCTGGAAGTGGCGGGTGAGGCTGCTGCCTCTGCGGCACCGGCTGCCGCGCCTGCGCCCGCCGCCCCAGCTGCTTCAGCAGCAGCGCCGGTGGTGGCCCCCGTGGCCGCCAGCTTCGGCGGCAGTGCCGACGTGGAATGCGACGTGCTGGTGTTGGGCGCCGGCCCTGGCGGCTATTCCGCAGCCTTCCGCGCGGCCGACCTGGGCCTGAAGGTGGTGATCGTCGAGCGCTACGCCACGTTGGGTGGCGTCTGCCTGAACGTGGGTTGCATCCCGTCCAAGGCGCTGCTGCACGTGGCAGCCGTCATGGACGAAGTGAGCCACATGGCCGACCTGGGCGTGGACTTCGGCGCGCCCACCGTGAATGTGGACAAGCTGCGCGGCCACAAGGAAAAGGTCATCGGCAAGCTCACGGGCGGCCTGGCGGCCATGGCCAAGATGCGCAAGGTCACCATCGTGCGCGGTTACGGCGCCTTCGTGGGCCCCAACCACGTGGAGGTGGAAGAAACCACGGGCACGGGCCAGGATAAGACCGGCACCAAGAAGGTGGTGGCGTTCAAGAAGTGCATCATCGCGGCCGGTTCGCAGGCCGTGCGCCTGCCCTTCATGCCCGACGATCCGCGCGTGGTGGACAGCACGGGTGCCCTGGCGCTCAAGGAAGTGCCCAAGAAGATGCTCATCATCGGCGGCGGCATCATCGGTCTGGAAATGGGCACGGTGTACAGCACGTTGGGCGCGCGCCTGGACGTGGTGGAAATGCTCGACGGCCTGATGCAGGGCGCCGACCGCGACCTGGTGAAGGTGTGGCAGAAGATGAACGCCCACCGCTTCGACAACATCATGTTGAAGACCAAGACCGTGGGTGCGCAGGCCACGCCTGAAGGCATCAAGGTGCAGTTCGAGGGCCTGGACGGCGCCAAGAGCGAAGGCACCTACGACCTGGTGCTGCAGGCCGTGGGCCGCACGCCCAACGGCAAGAAGATTGCCGCCGACAAGGCCGGTGTGGCCGTGACGGACCGGGGCTTCATCAACGTCGACATCCAGATGCGCACCAACGTGCCGCACATCTTCGCCATTGGTGACGTGGTGGGCCAGCCCATGCTGGCGCACAAGGCGGTGCACGAGGCGCACGTGGCGGCCGAGGTGATTGCCGGTGAACTGCAAGGCAACGCCGAACTGGCGGCTGCCGCGTTCAACGCACGGGTGATCCCGAGCGTGGCCTACACCGACCCCGAGGTGGCCTGGGTGGGGCTGACCGAGGACCAGGCCAAGGCGCAGGGCATCAAGGTCAAGAAGGGCCTGTTCCCGTGGACGGCTTCGGGCCGCGCCATTGCCAACGGCCGTGACGAGGGCTACACCAAACTGCTGTTCGACGACAGCCCCGAGGCGCATGGCCATGGGAAGATCCTGGGCGGTGGCATCGTGGGCACCCATGCGGGCGACATGATCGGCGAGATCGCGCTGGCCATCGAGATGGGCGCCGACGCGGTGGACATCGGTAAGACCATTCACCCGCACCCCACGCTGGGCGAAAGCATCGGCATGGCGGCAGAGGTGGCGCACGGTTCGTGCACGGACTTGCCGCCGCAGAAGAAGTGATCCTTCTGTTCAGAAAGCAAAAAGGCAGCTCGTTGAGCTGCCTTTTTGTTTGGCCGCACCCCGTGTAGGGGTGGGTGCCTCAGGCCACCTGTTCGCTGTCGCGGCTGATGCCGGCGGTCTGGCTGAAGCCGCCGTCAACGTAGGTGATCTCTGCGGTGACACCGCTGGCCAGGTCGCTCATCAGGAAGGCGGCCACGTTGCCCACGTCTTCGATGGTCACGTTGCGGCGCAGGGGCGACGCATCGGCCACCATGCCCAGCAGCTTGCCGAAATCCTTGATGCCGCTGGCAGCCAGCGTCTTGATGGGGCCGGCGCTGATGCCGTTGACGCGCACGCTGCGGCCGTCGGCCGTGCGGCCCAGCGCCTCGGCCAGGTAGCGCACGCTGGCTTCCAGGCTGGCCTTGGCCAGGCCCATGGTGTTGTAGTTGGGGATGGTGCGCAGGGCGCCCAGGTAGGTCAGGGTCAGCAGGGCCGACTTGTCGTTCAGGTAGGGGCGCGCGGCCTTGGCCATGGCGGGGAAGCTGTAGGCGCTGATGTCGTGCGCGATCTTGAACGATTCGCGGCTCAGGCCTTCCAGGAAGTCGCCCGCGATGGCCTCGCGCGGCGCAAAGCCGATACTGTGAACGAAGCCGTCGAAAGTGGGCCAGTGCGCGGAGAGGTCGCGGAACAAATTCTCGATCTGGGCATCATCGCTCACATCGCAGTCGAAAACCAGTTTGGACCCGAAGTCGGCCGCGAACTCGGTGATGCGGTCCTTGAAGCGCTCGCCTACGTAGCTGAAGGCCAGTTCCGCACCTTGCTGGTGGCAGGCCTTGGCGATGCCGTAGGCGATGGAACGGTTGGACAGCACGCCCGTGATCAGCAATTTCTTGCCAGCCAGAAAACCCATGAGTCAATCTCCAGAAAAAATCCTGCAGAATTGTCGCATGCGCGCCCACCCTTCCAGTACCCGCCGCCTTTCCTGGTTCCCGTCGGCGGGGCGCTTGCTGGCGCCGGTGCTGGCCGTTGTAGTGGCGCTGGCAGCGCCCGGTGCCTGGGCGGCCCACGGTTACGCGCTGTGGGGCGAACTGAAGTACCCCGCGGGATTTCCCCATTTCGACTATGTGAACCCGAACGCGCCCAAGGGCGGCGAGTTGCGGCTGGTGAGCAACCTGCGGGTGTCCACCTTCGACAAGTACAACCCCTTCACGCTGCGCGGCAATGCGCCAGCGTACCTGTCGGACCTGATGTTCGACAGCCTGCTGACTGGTGCCGCCGACGAAAGCGGCGCTGCCTACGGCCTGCTGGCCGAGGACGTGACCGCCTCACCGGATGGCCTGTCCGTCACCTTCCGTCTGCGGCGTGAGGCGCGCTTCCACAACGGCGACCCGGTGCTGGCGGCCGACGTGAAGTTCAGCTACGACACGCTGATGGGGCCGCATACCTCGCCTGCCTACAAGACCATCCTGGCCGACGTGGCGGGCCTGGACGTGCTGGACGAGCGCACCGTGCGCTACCGCTTCAAGAAGCCCAACCGGGAGTTGCCGCTCACGGTGGGTGGGCTACCCGTGTTCAGCCGTGCCTGGGGCAACGAGGTCGACCCCAAGACCGGCCAGCGCAAGACGTTCGATCAGGTGGTGATGGACATTCCCATCGGCAGCGGGCCCTACAGGATCGGGCCGGTGCGTTTCGGCAAGGACATCACCTACGTGCGCGACCCGAACTACTGGGCCCGCGACCTGGCGGTGCGCAGGGGTACGGCCAACTTCGACCGCATCACCGTCAAGATCTACAAGGACAACACTGCCCGGCTGGAGGCACTGAAGGCGGGGGAGTTCGACCTGATGCGCTTCTTTTCCGCAGGGGACTGGGCGCGCCGCGTCAACGGCAAGCGGTTTGACAGTGGCGAACTCGTCAAGGGCGAATTCACGCACCGCCTGCCCACGGGCTTCCAGAGCTACGTGCTCAACACGCGCCGCGCGCCGCTGGACGACATTCGCGTGCGCGAGGCGCTGGGCCTTGCGCTGGACTACGAGTGGATGAACCGCCAGATGTTCTACAACAGCTACCAGCGGGTGCGCGGGCTGTTCGGCAACACGGAGTGCTCACCTCAAGGTGCGCCGGATGAGGATGAGCTGGCGCTGCTGCAGCCTTGGCGCAAGCAGTTGCCGCCAGCGGTGTTCGGCGCCATGTATGAGCCGCCGCGCACCGACGGCGACAGTTCGTTGCGCGCCAACCTGCGCCGTGCCCAGGCACTGCTGCGCGAGGCAGGCTGGACCGTGCAGGATGGCAAGCTGCGCAATGCAAGAGGCGAACCCATGGTGCTTGAGTACCTGGATAGTGCCGAGACCGGCGCGCGCGTGGTCACACCCTGGTCGCGCAACCTGGAGAAGCTGGGCATCGAGTTGCGATTCCGCCCGGTGGATTTCGCGCTCTACCAGCAGCGCCTGCGCACGTTTGATTTCCAGATCATCTCCATCGCCTATGGTGGCACCCACAACCCGGGCGCCGAGTACGCCGACCTGTTTGGCAGCGAGGCGGCACGCACCGAGGATTCTGGCAACTTTGCCGGGGTGAAAAGCCCGGCAGTGGACGCGCTCGTTACGCGCATGACGGACGCGCGCAGCAAACCCGAGTTCCTGGCGGCCTGCCGGGCGCTGGACCGCGTCATCAGCCACAGCCACTACCTGATTCCACAATGGTCCGCCACCACGCACCGCATGGCCTACAACGCCTGGCGGCTGGAACGCCCCAAGGACATGCCGCCTTACGCGTCGGGCGAGGGCTGGGCCATTGACACCTGGTGGGCCAAACCGGCTGCCAGCACCAAGTGACGGGGAGTGCAATTCATGTGGGCCTACATCCTCAAACGCCTCTTGCTGATGATTCCGACCTTGTTCGGGGTCCTGCTCATCACCTTCGTCGTCATCCAGTTCGTGCCCGGCGGGCCGGTGGAACAGTACCTGGCCGAAGCCCGTGCGGGCGCGGTGGGCGGCGCGGAAGGCGGCTCGGTCTACCGGGGCGCGCAAGGGGTGGACCCGCAACGCCTGGAGCAGATCAAGGCGCTGTACGGCTTTGACAAACCGGCGCACGAGCGATTCTTCCAGATGCTGGGCCAGTTCGCCCGGTTTGACCTGGGCACCAGCTTCTTCCAGAACAAGGCCGTCTCGCGACTGGTCGTGGAAAAGCTGCCGGTGTCCATCAGCCTGGGGTTGTGGACCTTCTTCATCAGCTACCTGATCGCGGTGCCCCTGGGCGTGGCCAAGGCGGTGCGTGCCGGTTCGCGCTTTGACCTGGTCACCACGCTGCTGGTGCTGGTGGGCTACGCCATTCCGGGCTTCGTGCTGGGGGTGGCGCTGCTGGTCATCTTTGGCGGGCAGTTGCAGTGGTTCCCGCTGCGCGGCCTCACGTCAGCGAACTGGGAAGAACTGTCGTGGGGTGCGCGCATCGTGGACTACCTTTGGCACATCACCTTGCCAGTCACGGCCATGGTGCTGGGCAGTTTTGCCGTCACGGCCATGCTGACGAAAAACTCCTTCCTGGAAGAGATACGCAAGCAGTACGTGCTGACCGCCCGCGCCAAAGGCCTGAGCGAGCGCCAGGTGCTGTGGAAGCATGTGTTCCGCAACGCACTCATCCCCATCATCACGGGCTTTCCGGCAGCCTTCGTCGGCGCGTTCTTCGCAGGCTCGCTGCTCATCGAGACGCTCTTTTCGCTAGACGGCCTGGGCCTGCTGAGCTACGAGAGCGTGATCCGGCGCGACTACCCCGTGGTGCTGGGAACGCTGTACCTGTTCACACTGATCGGCCTGCTGACCAAGCTGATCAGCGACCTCTGCTACGTCTGGGTGGACCCCCGTGTCAAGTTCGACTGAATCCATGCCTGTGGCCATGGCGCCCAAGGGCGACTCGCCTCTGTCCCCGTCGCGCCGGGCGTGGCTGCGCTTCAAGCGCAACCGCCTGGGTTTCGTCAGCCTGATCGTGTTCTGCGTGCTGGTGGTAGCCAGCCTTTTTGCCGAGGTGCTGTCGAACGACCGCCCGCTGCTGGTGCGGTACGAGGGCCAGTTCTACACCCCCCTGGTTCACGACTACCCCGAGACGGTCTTCGGTGGCGATTTCGAAACCCCCACCGATTACCTCGATCCGTACATCCGGGAGCGCCTGAGCGCTGGCGGCAACTGGGCCATCTACCCGCTCAACCCCTATGGCCCCAAGACGCTGAACTACTTTGCCAAGGAGCCCAATCCGTCTGCGCCTTCGCGCGACAACTGGCTCGGCACGGATGACCGGGGCCGCGATCTGCTGGCGCAGCTGATCTACGGCTTCAGGGTGAGCGTGCTGTTCGCATTGGCCCTGACCGCCATTGGCGTCTTGGTGGGGGTGGCAGCAGGGGCGGTGCAGGGTTACTTTGGCGGCCGCACCGATCTGGCTTTCCAGCGCTTTATCGAGATCTGGGGCTCCATGCCGGAGCTGTACCTGCTCATCATCTTCAGCGCGGTGTTCGCGCCCAGCATTGCGTTGCTGCTGGCCCTGCTCAGCCTGTTCGGCTGGATGGGCCTGAGCGATTACGTGCGTGCCGAATTCCTGCGCAATCGCCAGCTGGACTACGTGCGTGCCGCCCGCGCCATGGGGTTGACCAACGGCCAGATCATCTGGCGCCACATCCTTCCCAACAGCCTGACGCCCGTGGTCACCTTTCTGCCTTTCCGCATGAGTGCCTCCATCCTGGCCCTGACGTCGCTGGACTTCCTCGGGCTGGGTGTGCCGCCGGGCACGCCATCGCTTGGGGAACTGCTCAGCCAGGGCAAGAACAACATCGATGCGTGGTGGATATCCATGTCCACCTTCGGTGTGCTCGTGGTCACGCTGCTGCTGCTTACCTTCATGGGCGACGCGCTGCGCGATGCTCTGGACCCGCGAAAGGCTGAAGCATGAACAACGCCCCTGTGCTGGAAGTGCGTGGTCTGCGCGTCGCCTTTGGCGGGCAGAGCGTGGTCCACGGCATCGACTTCACCCTGCGTGCTGGCGAAAAGCTGGCATTGGTCGGTGAGTCCGGCTCTGGCAAGACGGTGTCTGCCCTGAGCCTGCTGCGCCTGGTGCCGCAGGCGGAGGTCAGCGGTTCGGTGCTGCTGGGGGGGCGAGACCTGCTTCGGTGCAGCGAGCGTGAGCTGCGAGGCCTGCGGGGGGACGACGTGGCCTGCATTTTCCAAGAGCCGATGACGGCACTGAACCCGCTCTACACGGTCGGCGACCAGATTGCCGAGGTGCTGACCTTGAAGAAGGGGCTGTCGGGCGAGCAGGCACGCGAGCGGGTGCTGGAGCTGCTGCGCGCCACAGGCATACCCGAGCCCGAGCGCCGCGCTGGCGCCTTTCCGCACCAGCTCAGCGGCGGCCAGCGGCAACGGGCGATGATCGCCATGGCCTTGGCCAGCGAGCCCAAGGTGCTGATCGCCGACGAGCCCACCACCGCCCTGGACGCCAGTCTTCGCAGCCAGATACTGGACCTGCTGAGCGAGCTCCAGCGGCGCATGGGCATGGCTGTGCTCATCATCACCCACGACCTGCACCTGGTGCGACGCTTTGCCGACCGCGTTGCGGTCATGGAGCGCGGTTACCTGGTGGAGCAGGGGGCCGTGGCAGACGTGTTCGCCCAGCCAAGCCACGCGTACACCAGAAAGTTGCTGGACAGCCGCCTGCGGCGGCGACTGTCGCCTGGCGCGCAGGGCCAGTCCGGTGGGCAGGCTGTTCTGCAGGCCAGGCAGCTCACGGTGTCCTACGCCACGCCCTTGCCCGGCGTGAAGGGTTGGTTCAGGAAGGGGCGCTTTGACGCGGTCCGGTCCGTGGCGCTGGACCTGCCTGCTGGCCGTACCCTGGGCGTTGTTGGCGAGTCGGGCTCCGGCAAGTCGACACTTGCCCTGGCGGCACTGGGGCTGCTTCCGCACGAGGGGCAGCTGAACATCCTGGGACAGGCCTGGAGCGGGCAGCACCGTGGCACGGTGAGCGACCGCGCCTTGCGCAGGCAGGTGCAGGTGGTGTTCCAGGACCCGTTCTCATCCCTTTCGCCCCGCATGACGGTGGAGCAGATCGTTGGTGAAGGGCTGGAGGTGCACGAACCCTCGTTGACCGCACCGCAGCGGCGTGAGCGGATTCTCCAGGCCTTGCGCGAGGTGGGGCTGCTGCCCGAAACAGACCCCGGTATGCAGGCACGCTGGCTCATGCGCTATCCCCATGAATTCTCGGGCGGGCAGCGTCAGCGGCTGGCGATTGCCCGGGCGTTGATCGTCAAGCCGCGCATGCTGGTGCTGGACGAGCCCACCAGCGCGCTGGACGTGACCGTGCAGAAGCAGGTCATCGAGCTGCTCCTGCAGTTGCAGCACACCAGGCAACTGAGCTACTTGCTCATCACCCATGACGTGGACGTCATCTGGGCGATGGCGCACGAGGTGGTCGTGATGAAAGACGGCCAATTGGTGGAGTCTGGGCCGGCCGATGCCGTGATGCGCACCCCGTCCCACAGCTACACGCGGCAATTGCTGCAAGCCTCGGCCGAACTGTTGTGATCCAATCTCTGGGTAATTGACTTTCCTGAAAGTGGTGAAAATGCGGCATGAGACTGCCCCCGTGACGTGGGCATCCCCTTGGCGGTGGCTTGCGCTGGGTTGGGAAGACCTGCGGGCCAATCCTGCACCTGGCTTGTTGCACGGCTTCGTTCTGGCGCTTTTTGGTGCCATTCTGTTCTTCGGCGCGCGGGACCACTTCTGGCTGCTCGTGGGGGCGTTTTCCGGTTTCCTGATCGTCGCGCCCGTTCTGGCCACCGGTCTGTATGCCGTCAGCCTGGCACGGGAGCAGGGGCGCAACATCGGTCTTGCCCAGGTGCTGGCCATCTGGATGTCTGGTGACCGTCGACTCATTGCCTTTGGTGTGTTGCTGGGGCTGGCTGGAACCGGGTGGGTGTTGACTTCCGCCGGTCTCATCACGCTCTGGTCCGAGGTGCCCATCAGGCGGCCCGCGGACTTCCTCCATCATGTGGTACTGGCGAAGTCGCCCGGTCTTTTCGAGGTCTGGCTGCTCCTGGGCGCGTTGCTGGTGGCGCCCATGTTCGCTTCCAGCGTGCTTACCCTGCCTTTGCTCGTTGACACCCGCATGCCTTTGTGGGTTGCGGTGACCCAGAGCTGGCGTGCTGTCGGCAACTACCCCGGCCCGCTGGCGCTCTGGGCGATGGTCATCACCGTGCTCGTCGCGCTCGGCATGCTGACGCTGCTTCTCGGGTTGATCGTGGTCGTGCCAGTGCTGGCCCATGCCAGCTGGCACGCATACCGGGATCTGCTGCCCCCGCCCGCTGGCGGCCAGGCTCTGTAAGGCGGGTGGCAGGCATGGAAGGTACCGTGTTTGGTTATTCCGAGGCACAGATCGCGCAGTTTGGCTTGACGTTTGGCGTTGGCGCCTTCGTCTTGTACATGCTGTTCATCGTGTTCAATCTGGCCCGTGAGTCCAAGGCTGGCAAGTTCGGGACGTTCATCTTGTTTCTGGTGCTGTCGCTGGGCATGCTTGGATTTCTGGCCAAGAATTTCATCAAATGGATGCTGGACATCTGATACCAGCGTAGGGAAACGTTGGGGAGCCCATGAAAAACGCGCAATTTACGGTTCCGAACTGGAACCACGAAGACACGTTCACGGTCGGCGAGAAGAAGCTCACCTGCACCGCAGAAGGCTGGAACGCAAACACCATTTCCGGGCACCTGATCGATTTCTCGCCCGAGCAGCGTTCGCTGAAGATCCAGCCCTTCGGGCAGGAAAGGGGCGTGCTGCTCAAGTTCAACCAGGTCAAGCGGCTGAAGATCGATCTGCAGCCAGACCTGGACACCGACTTCCTGCCCACCGGATTTCCTTCGGGCGATGGCGAAAGAACGCCCCAGACTTTCGTGGTGCATCTGCGCGACGGGGCACTGTTTTCCGGCATTGCACACGCCCACCGCAAGGAGTCTTATGGCTTGTGGATCTTTCCCAAGACCTCGGGTGACGACGAGCCGTTTCGGGTCTTCATTCCCAAGAGCGGGATCAACAGCTTCGAGGTCAAGGGCGATGGCCTGGGTGTGTTGAACGACACCGACTTCGAAGACACGGTCATCGGCGACATCGAGAGCATGGGCATCGAGGCTGCCCTGGGATCGGGCAGCTCGATGGTCGAAACGCGTGAACAGCTCAAGGAGGCGCTGGAGAACCAGAACCGGCTCAAGCCCGTGCCGATTGGCGAGGCCCTGATGGGGCTGGGAAAGATCACGCCGAACCAGCTGGCCGATGCGCTGCGGCGCCAGAAGGAAAAGAAGTCCTTGCCGCTTGGGCAGATGCTGGTCGAGATGGGCCTGGTGACCCCGGCCGATCTGCAGACCGCTTTCGCGCGCAAGATGGGCTATCCGTTCATCGACCTCAAGAAGTTTCCGGTCGACACGGCCGCACTGCGCCTGGTGCCGTTCGCCACTGCCAAACGCCTGAAGGTGTTGCCGCTGCTTGACCAGAAAACGGCGGTCGTGGTGGCCATGCAGGACCCCCTGCAGTTCAAGATCATTGAAGAACTTGAATTCTCCACCCAGCGCAAAGTCGTGCCGGTGGTCACGACCAGCACCGATCTGCTCGCGCAGATCACCAAGTCCTACCGCGACATCGGGATGGGAGAGGGTGGCGAGTCCTCGCGCCCCGAGCCGGCCGCGGGCGAGCTGCAGGTACCTGCCGGGGATGCGGTGGACGCCTTTCAGCTGGCGGTCGAACTGTCCGGCGAGGCGACCAACGACCCTACCGAGGAGCGGCCAGTCGAGCAGTCCGACAACACGCTGGTCAAGCTGATCAACTCCATGATCACCGAGGCCTATTACCAGCGCGCGTCGGACATCCACATCGAACCCTACCCGGGCCGCGAGAAGCTGGTCATACGCTTTCGCGTGGACGGCGAGATGCGCCACTACCTGGAGTTGCCAGCCAGCTACCGCAATGCCTTGATTGCACGCATCAAGATCATGTGCGACCTCGACATCTCAGAGCGCCGCAAGCCGCAGGACGGCAAGATCAGCTTCGCCAAGTTCGGTGGGCTGGGCATTGAGCTGCGCGTGGCCACCATTCCCACGGCCAGCGGCCTGGAAGACGTGGTGATGCGGATTCTGTCTTCGTTCAAGCCCCTGCCGCTGGAGGCCTTGAACATGAGTCCGACCATCGTCCGGTCTTTCGAGAAGATCGTCCAGCGTCCTTACGGACTGTTCCTTTGCGCGGGCCCCACGGGTTCGGGCAAGACGACGACACTGCACTCGGGGCTGCAGTTCATCAACACCCCCAACCGCAAGATCTGGACGGCCGAGGACCCCGTGGAAATCACGCAGCGCGGCCTGCGCCAGATACAGGTCAACCCCAAGATCGGCTGGACGTTTGCTTCGGCGCTGCGCGCCTTGCTACGTGCCGACCCGGATGTGATCATGGTGGGTGAGATCCGTGACCAGGAAACCGCGGAGATGGCCATTGAGGCGTCGCTCACGGGGCACCTGGTGCTGTCCACGCTGCACACCAACTCGGCCTCTGAGACCATTGTCCGCCTGATCGATCTGGGGGTGGACCCGTTCTCGTTCGCCGACTCGCTGCAAGGCATTCTGGCCCAGCGGCTGGTGCGGCGGTTCTGTCCGGACTGCGTGCGCAGCGAGGCACTCAACCCGGATCAGGTGGACGAGCTGCTCGACGACTACCTGCAGGTCTTGCCCGAAGGCCATCCGCAGAAGAACGCCAACGCATTGCGTGCCGACTGGGTACAACGGTTCGGCAAAAACGGCCAGCTGCACGCATGCAGCGCACCGGGCTGTGAGAAATGCGCGCAGACCGGCTACCGTGGCCGGGTGGCGCTGCATGAATTGCTGGTCACCTCACCGCGCATGCGCCAGCTCATCCAGCACCGTGCGCGGCCCGCCGAGTTGCAGCAGGCCGCCATGGCCGACGGTATGCTGACGCTCCGCCAGGACGGCATCGAGAAGGTGCTCCAGGGGCTGACCAGTCTGGCCGAGGTTCGCTCGTCCAGCAACGTCTGACCCCTGGCCGGGGTTGCTCAGCAACCCCGGGTAACGGGCATCTCCACGTCCTGGTTCACGGCGATGTGCCGGGCCAGCTCCAGCTTGGCGATGGCGTTGCGGTGCACTTCGTCGGGACCGTCCGCCAGGCGCAGGGTGCGCTGGTTGGCATAGCTGTAGGCCAGGGGGAAATCCTGCGAAACTCCCGCGCCGCCGTGGGCCTGGATGGCCCAGTCGATGACCTGGCAGGCCATGTTGGGCGCCACCACCTTGATCATCGCGATTTCGGCCTTGGCAACCTTGTTGCCCACGGTGTCCATCATGTAGGCGGCCTTGAGCGTGAGCAGCCGGGCCTGTTCGATCATGCAGCGCGCATCCGCAATGCGCTCATGCCACACCGATTGCGCGGCCACGGGCTTGCCGAAGGCAACCCGGCTGTTGAGCCGCTTGCACATCAGTTCCAGCGCACGCTCTGCCGCGCCGATGGACCGCATGCAGTGGTGGATGCGCCCCGGGCCCAGGCGGCCCTGTGCGATTTCGAACCCGCGCCCCTCGCCGAGCAGGATGTTCTCCGCCGGCACGCGCACGTTCTCCAGCAGCACTTCCATGTGTCCGTGGGGGGCGTCGTCATAGCCAAAAACCGACAGCGGACGCAGCACCGTGACACCTGGGGCATTGGCAGGCACCACGATCATCGACTGCTGGGAGTGGCGGGGGGCCTCAGGGTCGGTCTTGCCCATGACGATGTAGACGGCGCAACGCGGGTCACCGGCGCCGGAGGACCACCACTTGCGGCCGTTGATGACGTAGTCCTTGCCGTCCCGTTCGATCCGGCACTGGATGTTGGTGGCATCCGACGAAGCCACTTCTGGCTCGGTCATCAGGAATGCGGAACGGATCTCGCCGCGCAGCAGCGGCTCCAGCCACTCGTCCTTCAACGCTTCGGACGCGTAGCGCTCCAGGGTTTCCATGTTGCCGGTGTCGGGCGCCGAGCAGTTGAAGACTTCTGCTGCGAACGGGACGCGGCCCATGATTTCGCACAGCGGTGCGTATTCCAGGTTGCTCAGCCCTTCTGGCGCCCTTTTGGAATGGGGCAGAAACAGGTTCCACAGCCCCGCCTTGCGTGCCTTGGGTTTGAGTTCTTCGATCAACGCCGTGGGAACCCAGGCATTGCCCTTGGCGCGGTTCGCCGCGATTTCCTCGAAGAAGCGGTTTTCGTTCGGGTAGATGTGCTCTTCCATGAAAGCCAGCAGGCGGGCCTGCAACTCCTTCACTTTGGGCGTGTAGTCGAAATTCATGGAAAGGTCCTCTGTGTTGCGGGAAAGCGGTGTGGCAGGCTCAGGCGCGCTGGGCAAAGCTCCAGGCGAGTTCGGCCATGGGCCGGGCGAGGGCGCCCGACTCGCGGGCCTGTGCGCTGGATGCGGTGCCGTCCTCGACCCGTTTGGCAATGCCTTGCAGAATGGCCGCCAGGCGGAACATGTTGTAGGCGAGGTAGAAGTTCCAGTCGGCAAGCAGGGCTTCGGCCGTTGCAAAGCCGGTGTGCCGGCAATACATCTCGACGTATTCACGCTCGCTGGGAATACCCAGGTCGTCCAGGTTCAGGCCCGCGATGCCACGGAACATCTGCGGGGGAATGTGCCAGGACATGCAGTGGTAGCTGAAGTCGGCAAAAGGGTGGCCCAGCGTGGACAGTTCCCAGTCCAGAACCGCCAGCACGCGCGGCTCGCTCGGGTGGAACATGAGGTTGTCCAGCCGGTAGTCGCCATGGACGATGGACACCAGGGATTCGTCCAGCGCCATCGCCGGAATGTGGCTGGGCAGCCACTCGATCAGTCGGTCCATTTCCGCAATGGGCTGGGTGACCGAAGCCAGGTACTGTTTGCTCCAGCGTCCGATCTGGCGTTCGAAGTAGTTGCCCGGTCTGCCGAAATCGGCCAGCCCCGCGGCCGCGGGTGACACCTTGTGCAGCGCGGCCTGCACACGGTTCATTTCCTCGTATATCGCCCGGCGTTCGCTGCGTGTCATGCCAGGAAGCGATTGTTCCCAAAGCACCCGGCCTTCGATGTGTTCCATCACGTAGAAGGCACGGCCGATGACGGATTCGTCTTCGCACAGCACGTGCATGCGAGCCACGGGCACACCGGTGCCGTGCAGACCGCGCATCACCTTGAATTCACGTTCGATGGCGTGCGCCGACGGCAGCAGCCTGGCGACAGGCCCGGGCTTGGTCCGCATGACATAGAGCTTGCCCGGGGTGACAAGCTTGTAGGTCGGGTTGGACTGCCCGCCGGGAAACTTGTGCACGCTCAGCGGGCCAGCAAACCCTTCCAGGTGTGCGCCTAGCCAGCGTTCAAGCGCTTCGACCTCGAAGGGCAGGGGGGCCATGGTGTTGTCGCCGGATGTCTGCTGCTCACTCATGGCCTTGCCTCATCGTAGGGGTCAGTTGTCCGCTTCCGAGATGCGCATCAGAACAGACCTGTCGCGCACCACCAGTCCACCGGGTTCGATGCGGATCGCGTTCTCGCGCTCCATCGTCTTGAGTTCCTGGTTCACCCGCTGCCGGGAGGCACCCAGCATCTGCGCCAGCTCCTCTTGCGCCAGTTGCAGACCGATGCGCGTTTCGCTGCTGTTGGACAGGCAGGGAACACCATAGCTGCGCACCAGATGCAGCAACTGCTTGGCCAGACGGGCACGCAGCGGCAGGGTGTTGAGGTCTTCCACCAGGCCGAACAGGTTGCGTATGCGCCGTGCCTGCAGGCGCATCAGGGCCTCGTACAGCTCTACGTGCTGCGAGAGAATCTTCTGGAAGTCGTTGCGTGCCACGCAAAGCAGCGTGGTGGCGCCGTGGGCGTAGGCGTCGTGCGTTCGCTGGTCGCCATCGAACATGGCCACATCGCCGAACCACACCCCGGGCTCCACGTACGTCAGCGTGATCTGCTTGCCCGAAAGCGACGTCGAACTCACGCGGACGGCTCCCTTGGCCACCGCGGTCCATTCGGTCGGCGGGTCGCCCCGGGCAACAATCAGGTCGCCGTCCTTGAAACGTTTGACGTAAGCGCATCGAAGTATGTCGTGACGCAGGGATGGAGAAAGAGTGCTGAACCAGCGACCGCTGTTGATCGCCTCTCGTTCTTCCATTGTCAGAATCGGTTCGTCCATCGTCTGTCTTATGTGTGACTGGTTGGCAGTGGTTTTGTCACCCGCGCGACCTCCCTCGGGCGGCGGCGTCAGAGGTAGCCAGGCGTTCGCTTTTCCAGAAACGCTCTGATGCCTTCGCCGCCATTGGGGTGGTGAAGGTTCTTCACAAAAAAGTCCCGCTCCATTTTCAGATGGCTGTTGAGAGACTGTGCTGGTGCCTCGTTCACGAGTTCCTTGATGCTCGCCAGGGTGTTGGGCGCCTTGGCGTTGAGCTTGTCCGTCAGGCGCCGGGCCTCGTCCAGCGCGTGGCCGGGGTCGGTCACGCGGTTGATGAGTCCCAGTTGCTGCAGCCGCTCGGCCCCCATGCGTTCACCCAGCATCAGCAGCTGCATGGCGGTGGCGCGGGGCAGGTTGCGCGTGAGGCTCCAGCTGCCGCCGCCGTCCGGCGACAGGGCAACGTTCGCGTAGGCCATGACGAACACGCTGTCGCGCGCGGCCACCAGGAAATCGCAGGCAAGGGCCAGCGAGAAACCCGCGCCAGCGCACGCGCCCTCAACCGCCGCGACCACCGGTTTGGAAAAGCTGCGGATGGCTTCGATCCAGCTGTGCAGGCCTTCAATGCTTTCGGCCTGTACTTCGGCGGGTTTCTCGCGGTTGGCCAGCAACCGCTGCAGGTTGCCCCCGGCGCAGAAGTTGCCTCCCTCGCCGGTGATGATGACGGAGTGCACTTCCGGGTTGTCGTCGGCGGCGATGATGGATTCGACGCCTGCGGCGTAAATCTCCGGACCCAGGGCGTTGCGCATGTCCGGGTTGCTGATGGTCAGCACCAGCGTGCCGCCTTCACTGTGGCTTTTCAGCGAGGCTGTCATGTCATGCTTCCTCGTGCGTCAGGCTCAGGCCCAGCGCGCCGCGGCGGCGCAGCCAGGGCGAGGGGCGGTAACGGGCGTCGCCATACACCGTCTGCAGATTGAAGAGGATCTCCAGCAAGTTGGTCGGGCCCACGCGGTCGCCCATGGCCAGCGGGCCGGCGGGGTAGCCCAGGCCCAGGGTCACGGCGGTTTCCAGGTCCTGGGGCGTGCAGATGCCCTGCTGGCACATGTCGGTGGCGATGTTGACGATGGTGGCCACCACGCGCTGGGTGACGAAGCCGCCGCTGTCGCGGATCACGCTGACGGCCTTGCCGTCGCGGGCAAAAAGCGCGTGTGCGGCGTCACGCATGTCGGGTCGGGTGGCGGGGTTGGTGGCGAGCACACGGCGGCGGGTCGCGGCATCGGGCAGCATCAGGTCGATGCCCACCACGCGCGTGGCGTCCAGCCGCTCCACGGCCGCCACGGTGGTCACGTCATGTCCGAGCGGTGCCACGATGATGAGCGCGCGGTCGGACGGCTGCTGTGCGGTCTCGATGGTGGCGCCCAGGTCCTTGAGCAACTGGTACAACTCGGCCCGGCGCGCGGCGCGAGCCGGAACCCACACGGGGGGCAGTTCGACTACCTGCGGCACGGCGGGCTCTGCAGGCACTTCGGCCTGCCCGTTGGTGTAGCGGTAAAAGCCTTCGCCCACCTTCTTGCCAACCACGCCGCCTGCCAGGCGTTGCGCCGTGATGACGCTGGGGCGGTAGCGGGGTTCTTCGTAGTACTGGTGGTAGATCGACTCCATCACTGGGTGCGAAACGTCCAGTGCGGTCAGGTCCATCAGTTCGAACGGGCCAAGCTTGAAGCTCATCTGGTCGCGCAGGATGCGGTCCACCGTGGCGAAGTCGGCAACGCTTTCGCCCACGATGCGCAGCGCCTCGGTGCCGTACCCGCGTCCTGCGTGGTTGACGATGAAGCCCGGCGTGTCCTGCGCGGTCACCGGGGTGTGGCCCATTTCACGGGCGTACGCACTCAGCCGTTGGCAGACGTCGCGGCTGGTCTTGAGCCCTGCGATCACTTCGACCACCCGCATCAGCGGCACCGGGTTGAAGAAGTGGAACCCGGCCAGCTGGGCGGGCCGCCGCAGGCCGTTGGCAATGGCCGTGACCGACAGCGACGAGGTGTTGGTGGCCAGAACCGCCGTTTCGGCGACCAGGCCTTCGAGTTCGGCAAACAGGTTTTTCTTGATGTCGAGCCGTTCCACGATCGCTTCGACCACCAGGTCGCACACTGCAAGGTCGGCAAGCTGGCTGGCGCGCCGCAGCCGCTCCACGCAGCCGTCGCGCTGCTCCTGTGGCATTTTCCCTTTGCCAACCAGCTTGTCCCACTGGTCGACCAGGGCCTGGTATGCGGCTTCCACGGCCGGTGCCTGTGTGTCGTAGAGCCAGACCGTGCTGCCGGCCTGGGCGGCGATCTGCGCGATGCCGCGGCCCATGGCGCCCACGCCCACGATGCCCACGTTCTGGAAGTTGCTGCTCATATGCGATGTCTCTCGTTTGTTGAAGTATCGGTTGTGACAAAATGCCGCGTCGTATAGAAGAAAAAAACTCCTTACAGCAAGGAACGCAGCATGTTGAAGTTCGCGGTGGGAAGTGCACTGCTCGTGACAGCCACTCATTGTGTTGCCCTGTCGTTGGGGGGCACACAAGGCAGCGTCATTATCGGTCGGCCGCTCGACATTCTGGTGCAAAGCAACATCGACGCGGAGGATGCCGCTTCGGGGCTGTGCCTGGAGGCCGAGGTGCTGTACGGCGAAGCGCGGATACCGGCGTCAGCCATCACCACGGCCATACACAGGGTCGGGGTGGACGGATCCGGTGCGCTCAGGGTGCGTGTGACGCAGCCCGTCAACGAGCCCATCGTCACGGTGATGCTGAAGGCTGGTTGCCAGCAGACGTTCCGCCGCAGCTATTCCCTGCTGGCCGACTTCGAGCCGCTGCCTGCGGCAGCGGCCCCCGTGGCCGAGCGATCCGTGCCGGTCGTGACGCAGCCCGTCACAGGCACGCGCCCCGCGCGCGCCGATTCGCCCGCCCAGAGTGTTGTGCCCGCACAGCCAGTTCGTGGGGCGGTCAGCGCAGCGCCAGCCACTCCTGCCGCGCCCAAGGAGGAAACCCCTGTCCGTCTGAGCGCACCCAGCCCGCGCCCCACGGGGGTCAGCGGTATCAAGAGCAAGGTGGCGCCCGTGTCTGTCAAGGCGCCCGAGGCGGTGAAGGACGATTCGGCAGCGCCGTCTGCACCTACCCCGAACAAGGAGGCGCCCGCAGCCGCCCCGGCTGGGGCACGGCTCAAGCTGGACCCGCTGGATGTGACCTCAGAGCAGACGGGCGCCGTGCTTCAGGCCGGCACGGCGGAAACGCCGCCGCCAGCGTCGGCATCTGCGCCAGCGGACGCGGATGCCGCCTCGGGTGCGGGAACCGATGCGCAGGCGCCGCAGGCGTCGGCGGTTCAACAGGAACTGCAGACATTGCGGCAGGAGCAGGAGCGTCTGCGGCTGGCCGTCGAGACCATGAATGCACAGCTGGCCCAGGCGCAGCAGGACCGGTATGCCAATCCGGTGGTCTACGGCCTGGGCGCCCTGGTGGTGGGATTGCTCGGTGGCCTGCTGTGGATGGTTCGCAGGCGCTGGCGCGCCGAGGCGGCGATCGATCCGGCAAGCGCTCCGTGGTGGACGGTGTCTGTGCCCGGCCCCGATTCGGTCATGCCTGCCGACATGCCTGCAGCGCCTCCCAAGACAGCCGTTCAGCCCGTCGTGGCGCCAATGGCGGTGAGCAACGATGTTTCCGGCGTTGAAGGCATCGAAGTCGAAGAGGCCGGCGCTTCCCGTTTCGAGGAAGTTCCGATAGCCAGGGTGGATGTGGGCGTGCTGCTCGACCTTTGGCAGCAGGTTGACTTCTTCGAGTCGATTGGCCAGCGTCTGGATGCCGCCCAGGCCCTCGAATCATTCGTGCAGGAGCATCCGCGCGCCAGCGAGGCGCCGTACCTGCGCCTGCTGAAGCTGACGTCCGAGCTGGGCGTGGCGGGTATGTTCGAGCGGGCCCAGGCGGTCTATGAACACCACTACCAGCGCTTGATCCCCGGTAATGTCACTTCCGGTGGCGCGGGGTTGGGGCTGGAGGACGACACCACGCTGTCCACGAAACTGGCCGACGTGTGGCCGCAGGACGAGGCGCGGCGGCTTCTTGAACAGGCCTTGCTGTCGCAGCCAGGCGATGCGGCGTCGGGCCTGGTGGTGCGTACGGTCCACGCCTTCGACGACCTGATCACCCTGTGTGGTCTGTGGGACGTCCTTCAGACGCAACCGGAAGCGCCGGAGGTGGCTGCACCCGCACCACAGGCGGCCATGCCTTTTCATGTCTCTGGCTGGGCGACGCTCGATCAGGCTGACGGCGAGGCTGAATCGGCCAAACCCGTGGTGTCGGAGACGCCAGCGAAGCCCGACATGGCGCCGCTGGACTTTGACTTCCTGGACTTTGACAAGCCGGACGGCAGCAAGGGCTCGTCCAAGTCCTGAGCCAGGAGGGCGGACTACGGGCCGCCTTACCTTCGCACGTGCAGGGCGCCAGGGTTGACGATGTTGGTGGGCGTGCCCTTGATGAAATTCACGACGTTGTCGAACGCCGCAGAGAAGTACTTCTCGTAGCTGTCCTGCTCCACGAATCCGATGTGGGGTGTGCAGATGCAGTTCTCCAGGCGCAGCAGGGCATGCCCTTGCAAGATCGGTTCCGACTCGAAAACGTCCACCGCCGCCATGCCGGGGCGTCCCCGGTTGAGCGCTCCCACCAGCGCGTCGGGCTGGATCAGTTCCGCGCGTGACGTGTTGACGAGCAGGGCCGTGGGTTTCATCAAGGCCAGGTCTTCCAGTTTGACGCAGCCGATGTTCCCTTCGGCGAGGCGCAGGTGCAGGCTCAGCACGTCGCAGGCGCTGAAAAAGGCTTCTTTGGACGCGGCCGTGTCATAGCCATCGTCGGCCGCGCGCTGGCACGATGCCTCGCTGCCCCAGACCATCACACGCATGCCGAAGGCCTTGCCGTAACCCGCGACGAGCCGGCCGATCTTGCCGTACCCCCAAACGCCCAGCGTCTTGCCGTGCAGCAGCATGCCGATGCCAAAGTTGGCGGGCATCGATGCGGACTTCAGACCTGACTGCTGCCAGGCGCCGTGCTTGAGGTTGGCGACGTACTGCGGAATGCGCCGCATGGCCGCCATGATGAGTGCCCAGGTGAGTTCCGCTGGGGCGATGGGGGAGCCGACGCCCTCGGCAACGGCTACACCATGTTCGGTGCACGCCTGCACGTCGATGTGTTTGCCGACGGCGCCCGTCTGCGCGATCAGCTTGAGCTTGGGCAGTTTTTCGATGAGTTGCCGGGGCACCTGGGTGCGTTCCCGAATGAGCACCAGAATGTCAGCATCGCGCAGCCTGACCGACAACTGGGCGACGCCCTTGACGTTGTTGGTGAACACCTTGGCGGGGTAGGGTTCCAGCTTCGCTGCGCAAGGCAGTTTGCGCACGGCGTCTTGGTAGTCGTCGAGGATCACGATGTTCATCGCACTATTGTGCCTGTACGCATGCGTACGTCACGGACAAGCCCCCGAGACAGACACAAGATGTTGCGTGTCTTACCATTCGGGGAATGACCTCCACCACCCTGGGCGCGAGCGCCCCTCCCATTGCCGTTCCACTGCGCCAGGATGCCGCAGTCATGGGGCTTGTCGGCCTGGCGCACGCGACTTCCCACTTTTCCCACCTGCTGCTGCCGCCGCTGTTTCCGGTGTTCATGCGCGACTTCGGCTTGAGCTACTCCGACGTCGGCCTGCTCATGAGCGTGTTCTTTGTCGTGTCCGGCGTCGGGCAGGCGTCGGCGGGCTTTTTGGTGGACAGGGTGGGGGCCCGCCCCGTCTTGTTTGCGTCGATCGTGCTTTTCATGCTTTCGGCGCTCACCGCATCCATGGCTGATGGCTACAGCATGTTGATGCTGTCGGCGCTGCTCGCAGGTCTGGGGAACGCGCCGTTCCATCCGGTGGATTTTTCTATCCTCAACCAGCGCGTCTCTGCGCCCAGGCTGGGTCACGCCTTCAGCGTGCACGGGCTGACGGGTAGCCTGGGCTGGGCCTTGTCACCCGTTTTCCTCGTGGGCATTTCCGCGCTGTCGGACTGGCGGGTGGCTTACCAGTCTGCGGTGCTGCTCTACGTTGGTGTGTTTGCGGTGTTGTATTGGCAGCGTGACAAGTTGCGAACCGAGGTGGTGGTGCGCCATCCGGACAGCCATCCGCATTCCGACGTGGCCTTCATGAAGCTGCCAGTTGTGTGGTGGTGCTTCGCCTTCTTCCTGCTTTCCACCATGACGCTGGCCGTGGTGCAGACCTATTCCGCCTCCATTCTCAAGGCCATGCATGCCGTGAGTCTGGAGGCTGCCACGTTCACGCTGACGGCATACATGCTGTCGAGCGCGCTGGGCATGTTGGTGGGAGGCTTCGTGGCAAGCCACACACGACAGACCGACCGCGTGGTGGCTGCGGCCATGGCTGCGGGTGCGGCGTTGCTGCTGTTGTGCGCCACGGGATGGCTGGGTGGCACCGGGACCATGGTGGTGTTGGCTGCAACAGGGTTTGCCGTGGGTGTGGGTGGGCCCAGCCGCGACATGATGATCAAGCGTGCCACACCCAAGGGCGCCACCGGCCGTGTGTATGGCACGGTCTATTCCGGGCTTGACACGGGTTTCGCCGTGTCACCGCTCATTTTTGGTGTGTTCATGGACCGTGGCTGGTATGCCGCCACGCTGGCGGGCGCCGGCTGCGTGCTGCTGCTGTCCGTCTACGCAGCGATCGGCGTTGGGCGCCGCACGGCCAAGGCCTGAGCCTGTATTAGGTACCAAAGCAAAAGGCCGCTGATGCGGCCTTTTGCTTTTCGTGCCCGAGACGAATCAGGACAGGTGTTCGTTGACCAGCTTGGTCATTTCGAACATGGAGACCTGAGGCTTCTTGAAGATGTCCTTCAGCTTGGCGTCTGCGTTGATCATGCGCTTGTTGGCGGCGTCCTGCAGCTTGTTCTTCTTGATGTATTCCCAGATTTTCTTGGTGACCTCGGTGCGCGGCAGCGGCTTGGCGCCGACGATGGCGGCCAGCGTGGCGCTGGGGGTCATCGCCTTCATGAAGGCGGCATTGGGCGTACGCTTGGCGGCCGGTGCGGCGGCTTTCTTAGCGGGTGCAGCAGCTTTCTTGGCGGGGGCTTTTTTCGCAGTTGCCATGTGTGAAATCCTTCTGGAAGTTGAATTCTCGCCCGTGGAGCCAGAGGGGCTTTCGCGGGGCAACGCCATCCTAATCTGAAAGATGGGCGTTTCCTAGACTGATGAGAGTGATTTTTGGGATTTTTTTGGGTTTTCCCGGTGTCAGCGAGGCGCCAAGGAGACACCACTATGATCTGCTGCGCTGCGACAACCACCTGAGAGGAAGCAAAGATGGAGCGGGAAGAGCTGGCGTTCGCCACCTGTGACCTGTGCGATGTGCACAAGAACAACTCGTCTGGCGCATTTCGTGTGCTGCCACCGGTGTTCCGTGATTTCGGCGCCCGGCGCCGTTTCGCGGGACGTGTGAGCACGGTGAAGTGTTTCGAAGACAACACCCTGGTGAAGGCCGCGGTGGACTCGCCTGGCGAAGGCCGGGTGCTGGTGGTGGATGGCGGCGCATCTTTGCGGCGCGCGCTGGTTGGTGGCAACCTGGGGGCCGCGGCGGCGCGCAATGGCTGGGCCGGCGTGCTGGTGGACGGCTGCGTGCGCGACGTTGTGGAGCTGGCTGCTTGCGACACGGGCATTCGCGCGTTGGCGAGCATGCCGCTGCCCACCGAAAAGCGCAGCGAAGGCCAGCGCGACGTGGCCGTGCAGATTCAAGGAGTCTGGGTGCGCCCGGGTGACTGGTTGTACGCGGACGAGGACGGGATCGTCGTGTCCGACGTGCCGCTGACCTGATCTGTTCCGGTGGGGTCAGGCGGTCAGGCCGCGATGGAGCATGTAGGCCGCCAGCATGTAAAGGATGAAGGCGAACACGCGCTTGAGCTGTTTGACCGGCATGGCATGCGCCGCCTTGACGCCCAAGGGGGCCATCAACACGCTGGCAGTGGCTATGACGGCCAGTGCGGGCAGGTACACATAGCCTAGCGCGCCGCTGGGCAGCCCTTCGACGGATTGCCCTGCGATGATGTAGCCCACAACGTTGGCCAGCGCTATTGGGAAGCCCAGCGCCGCGCTGGTGGCCACGGCCTGGTGGATGACGACATTGCACCAGGTGAGGAATGGCACGCTGACGAAGCCGCCGCCTGCGCCCACGAGACCCGACAGAAAACCGATGACGCCGCCTGCTACCAGTTGACCGCCTGTGCCTGGCAGGGTGCGGCTGGGTGCGGGCTTGCGGTCGAGCAACATCTGCGTGGCAGAGAAAGCCACGAACAATGCGAAGAACAGCGCGAGCGAACTGCCTTTGAGCACGGAGAACACGCCCATGCTGGCCAGCGCGGCACCCATCACGATGCCGGGGGCCAGGCGCCAGACGACGTCCCACCTGACGGCGCCGCGCTTGTGATGCGCCCGCACGCTGGACACGGACGTGAAGATGATGGTGGCCATGGAGGTGGCGATCGCCACCTTGACCGACAGATCGGGCGAGACACCGCGGCCGGTCATGATCAGGGTGATGAAGGGCACCATGAGCATGCCGCCCCCAATGCCGAGCAAGCCAGCGAGAAAGCCGGTGCACAGGCCGAGCAAGGCCAATTCCACAATCAGCTGGGGTTCAAGCATGGTGAGGGGAGAGAGGGGTGGGGGTGTCTGCCGCAGAACCGGACCGGCATCCTGAACGTGGGGGTTCAGGTGGGCGAGGGCAACGCAGCTTCGGGTTCGTCTGACGCGAGACGATCACACCCACTGCGCAATGTACCAAGCCCGGGCTCAGAGAGCATTGGTTCAAGGAAATATAAAGCCCGGCCACAGCGGCAGACGGTTGGTATTGTACGCCCGCGCCAGGTGGGTACGCGCCTGGCAATGACCGCCTGTCAGATCAGGCGGCCGTCTTCGGCCAGCGCGTTGTCGAGCTTCTCGATCAGGGCGCGCAGGCGGGTTTCGTCTGCCCCCAGCAACGCGGCGGCGGATTCCGCCGTCTCGCCCGATTCGGTGTTGCCGAAAGAGGAGTTGCGGAATGCCGCGCCCGTGTCCTTCTGGGAAAGCTCGAACGCGATGTTGAGTGCCGCCAGCACGGCGATGCGGTCGCGGGCCTTGACCTTGCCTGCGTCGCGGATGCGGCACATGGCGCTGTCCACCTTGGCCACGGCTTCGCGCAGCGCGGGTTCGCCATCCACGGGGCAAGCCAGCATGTAGGTCTGGCTCATGATCTGGACTTCCACCTGTTTGATGCCGGGCTTGTTCATGTCGCGTTGTCTCCCAGGTCGTCGGGCAGTTGCTGCAGCAGGGCATCGAGCCGCGCACGTGCAGCCTGGGTCTGGGTCCTGAGGTGGTCTCTTTCCTGGGTGAGCTGACGCACCTGCTGGGTGAGCAGGGCGTTGGTGCGTTGGAGTTCCTCGTGACGCAGCAGCAGGCGCTCAATGCGCTCGGCGATCTGGTCTATGTAGTTCTGGGCAGCCATTTGCCGTCCATTGTAGGTCGCTTGTAAGACGACATCACTACAATGTGCTTTGTTGGTGCTCGCGGCGTGGTTCTTGCGCTGCAGTTCAACGGGAAGCTGGGGGAAATGGGCCTGCAAGCCGATTTCTAACCAGCGCTGCCCCCGCAACGGTAAGTGGACGGGCCCTGTCTCTTCAGACCGGGCTCCGCTTTCAATCCATCGCCACTGGGTAATTGCATTTACCTGGGAAGGCATTGAAGGTCGCCTCCACCAGCCCGGATACCGGCCAACAAGGTGGTGGTGCCACTGTGCACACAGAAGCATCACCGTGTCGCTCATGCACTGTCGGGGAAGGCAGTGAGGGCAGCAATGCTTGTTTCTCAATCATGAAGAAGTGCAATTTGCGCGTGCCCGTGGCCGCGCTGTCCCTGGCCGTTCCAGGTTGTCTGGTGCCCGCCTGGGCACAGGATGGTGGTAGCCTTGTCGAGACGGTGGTGACAGCCACGCGCACGGACACGCGGGCGGACATTCTGCTCAGCGATGTGATGGTGATCGACGCTGAGACCATCGAGAGGTCGAGCGGCCGAAGTCTTTCCGAGGTCTTGACCCGTCAGGCGGGTTTGCAGATGACGTCGAATGGTGGTTTGGGCAAACAGTCAGGTCTGTTTGTCAGAGGAACCGAAACACGGCATGTTCTCTTGCTGATCGATGGTGTCCGTTTTGGCTCGGCCACCCAGGGCTCGGCTTCATGGGACAACATTCCCCTCGAGATGATCGAGCGCATCGAGGTGCTCAAGGGGCCTGCGTCGGCGTTGTATGGCAGCGACGCTGTGGGCGGTGTGGTCCAGATCTTCACCAAGCGAGGCGTGACCGGGTTTCAGCCTTCGGCTGGCTTCTCACTAGGAAGCCAAGGCTACCGCAAGATTGGCGCGGGTATTGGCGGAGGAACGCCAGAGGTACTTTATTCGCTGGATGTCACCCATCTGCATGAGGACGGATTTTCGTCTACCAACCCCGGTGTTTCATTCAATCGTTACAACCCGGATCGCGATGGTTTCGATCAGGACAGCCTGTCCGCATCGGTGCAGTGGACGCCTGCCGCGGGCTGGCGGGCAGACGCACGGCTGTTGCACGCCGAAGGCACCAGTCGCTACGACGGAGGGCCGGGGGCCTTTGATGTGCGATCGGATAGCAAGACACAGGTGCTTGGCGCTGGACTGACCAGGAAATGGGATGATGATGTCTCCACACGCTTGAGCTGGTCGACCAGCAAAGACCTGTCGACCGATTTCGGCTCTGCGACGAAAACGTCTGCGTTTGACACCACCCATACGCAGTGGGGGGTGCAGAGCGAGTGGCGGACAGTTCTGGGTACTTGGCTGGCAGGTTTTGAGAGGCTTGAGGAGGAGGTGGAGAGCACCCAGGCCTATGCGGTTAATCAGCGCTCGACCAATTCCTGGTTCGTCGGCTTGAATGGCTTGGCCGGATCGCACGTGTGGCAGGTCAATCTGCGCCAGGACCGCAACTCGCAATTCGGCCGGGCCGGTACGGGGCTTGTCAGCTACGGGTACCAGCTGAGTCAGCACTGGCGCGTCCATGGCGCATATGGCACGACTTTCAAAGTGCCTTCATTCAATACGTTGTACTGGAGTTCCCCCACTTTCCAGGGCAACCCAACCACACAGCCCGAGCGGGGGCGCAACAGGGAAGTGGGGATGGCTTACAGCTTGGGGAGCCACGAATGGAAGATGGTTTACTACGATAACCGCGTTCGTGGGTTCATCACGCTGCAGCCGGCTGTTGCCAACGTTCCGCAGGCCAGGATGCGCGGGTGGACGCTCAGCCATTCCAGCGACTTGGGCAAGTGGTCCCTGCGCAATCAACTTGACTGGCTGGACGCCCGTAACGTGGTCAACGGTCGGCGTCTGAACCGCCGCGCGGAGCAACAGCTGACGTCGTCCTTGGAGTACCGGGCGGGTACTTGGACGTGGGGCAGCAGTCTGCTGCTGCTGTCAGACCGTTATGACGATGCGGCCAACACCGTTCGCCTGCCTGGTTTCGCAACACTTGATCTTTACGCTTCCAGGCAACTTTCCAGCGACTGGCGGCTGGATTTCAGGTTGAACAATCTGGCGGACAAACCCTACGAGTTGGCCAAGGGATATAACCAGCCTGGCAGAGCGCTCTATGTGGGCGTCAGGTGGCAACCCAGAATGGCGCGCTGATCTGAGAAGATAGTCGTGATGAAGACGGACATCACCCTTCGGGAGGCTCGGGCTGCGGCGAATAGCCAATGCCCGGCATTGCTTATCGCCGCCCCTGCCTCCGGCCAGGGCAAGACCACGCTGACCGCAGCGTTGGCGCGCCTGCATGCCCGTGCCGGGCGGCGGGTGCGCGTGTTCAAGTGCGGGCCAGATTTTCTGGACCCGCACTGGCACGCGCTGGCCAGCGGCGCGCCGGTGCACCAGATCGACCTGTGGATGACGGGTGAGGAAGACATCCGCGAGCGCCTGCACGCAGCGGCGCAAGAGGCCGATCTGATTCTGGTCGAAGGAGTGATGGGGTTGTTCGATGGCGAACCGAGCGCGGCCGATCTGGCGCGGCGCTTTGGTTTGCCGGTGCTGGCCGTCATCAATGCGTCGTCTATGGCAGGGACGTTCGGTGCACTGGCGCATGGCCTGCAGCATTACCGCCCGGGGCTGCCTTGGGCGGGTGTGCTGGCCAACCAGGTGGGCAGCGACCGGCATGCGCAGATGTTGCAGGATTCGCTGGACGATCCTTCGCATTGGCTGGGTGCGCTGCGGCGCGACGCGGCCTGGGCCTTGCCGGAGCGCCATTTGGGCTTGACCATGGCCGGGGAGATAGACGACGCATTGCAGCGGCTGGATGCTGCCGCGGACGTATTGAGCGACACCCCGTTGGGGCGCATGGGCCCGGAAGACTTGCATCGTTGGGCGGTCAACTTCGCGCCGCCTGCAAAGCTGTCTGCCCCACCTCAGTTGCTGGCTGGCCGCAAGGTGGCCGTGGCGCGGGACCGTGCCTTTTGCTTCATCTACGACGCCAACCTGGATACCTTGCGGGCGCTGGGGGCCGAAGTGGTGCACTTCTCACCGCTCGCGGGTGAGGCGGTGCCCGCTTGCGACGCCCTGTGGCTGCCCGGGGGCTACCCGGAACTGAATGCGCAGGCGCTGGGCGCGCAGCACGCTGTGCGTGACAGTCTGTTGGCCCATGTGGAGGCTGGGCGCCCCGTTTGGGCCGAATGTGGCGGCATGATGGCGCTGTTTGACGAACTGGAAACGCGCGAGGGTGAGGTGCATGCGATGTGGGGGCTGCTACCCGGCCGGGTCACCATGCAAAAGCGACTGGCCGCGCTGGGGCCGCAGCAACTGGCGCTGTCGCAAGGCACGCTGCGTGGTCACACCTTCCATTACTCCACGGCCGCAACCAGTGCCAAGGTGCTGACCCGCACCGCTCGCCCTGACGCCGAGCCCGTACCCGACGCCGGGGAGGCGCTTTACCAACTTGGCAGCGTGCGTGCCAGCTACTTCCACGCCTGGTTCGCGTCGGCGCCAGCGGCGGCGGCCAGCCTGTTCCTGCCCACGGCACAAGGGGAGCCCCAATGAGCACCGACCTTGGGCCACAACGCATCGTCTGCCTGACTGAAGAGACCACCGAGTGGCTCTACCTGCTGGGGCAGGAGCGCCGTATCGTCGGCATCAGCGGGTACACCGTGCGGCCCCGGCGTGCGCGGGAGGAAAAACCCAAGGTCAGCGCCTTTCTCAACGCCAAGATCGACAAGATCCTGGCGTTGCAGCCCGATTGCGTGTTCGGGTTCTCCGACCTGCAGGCCGACATTGCGGCGGCACTGGTACGCGCAGGTGTGCAGGTGACGGTATTCAACCAGCGCAGCGTGGCACAGATTTTTTCCGTGCTCTACCAGGTGGCCGCCATGGTGGGCTGTGAGGCGCAGGCGCAGCAGTGGGTCGCGCAACGGCGTGAACGCATCGCACAGATCGAGGTGGCGGTGAAGAGGTTGCAGGCACAGGGGCGGCGCAGGCCGCGCGTGTTCTTTGAGGAGTGGGACGAGCCGCACATCAGCGCCATCCGCTGGGTGTCCGAGTTGATGGGCATTGCCGGCGGCGATGACATCTTCCCGGAGCTGGCTCAGCAACCCATGGGCAAGCAGCGCATCATTGCCGATGGGGCAGAGATCGTGCGGCGTGCGCCGGACATCGTGATCGGCTCGTGGTGCGGCAAGAAGTTTCGCCCCGAAAAGGTGGCAGCCCGTGCAGGCTGGCAGGACGTGCCCGCAGTAAAGCATGGCCAGCTGTTCGAGATCAAGTCGGCCGACATCCTGCAGCCTGGCCCGGCAGCGTTGACCGATGGTTTGGAGCAGTTGCACCGCATCGTTGCGGAATGGATGGTCACGCATGGTTGAGCGCATGAGCATTGCCAGGTCCGAGTTGATCCTGGGCGGGCAGAAAAGCGGCAAGTCGCGCCGGGCGGAAGACTTGGCGCGTGCGTGGCTGGCGCAGCCCGGCCACAGTGCGTGCCTGCTGGCCACAGCCCAGCCCTGGGATGACGAGATGCGCGAGCGCATTGCACGCCACCAGCGTGATAGGGCAGAGAAGGTGCCGGGCATGGCCACGCTGGAGGTGGGGGCTGGCCTGGTAGAGGCCTTGGTGCGCGAGAGCCGCCCGGACACGCTGTTGGTGGTGGACTGCCTGACCTTGTGGTTGACGGCAGGCCTGATGCCGATGGCTGGTGAGCCTTGGTCTGCCGATGAGCTTGATGCCCAGTTGGCGAGCTTGGTGGAAACGCTGGAAAGCCTGCCTGGACCGGTGGTGCTGGTCAGCAACGAGATCGGGCTGGGCGTGATTCCCATGGGTCGCGACGTGCGCGCCTTTGTGGATGCGCTGGGGCGGCTGAACCAGCGCGTGGCCGGGGTGTGCGAGCGCGCCATCCTCATGGCGGCGGGGCTGCCCATGGTGCTGAAAGGAAACACATGACCAGCGTTTTGACCAGGGCGTGGCACCGCGCGCTGACCCTTGTGTTGCTTGGCACGTGCTGGGCGGGCAGTGCGTTGCACGCGGCGCCGTTGGAAGTGACCGATGACCGTGGCCAGATGGTGCGTTGGGAGCAGGCGCCGCAGCGCATCGTGTCTCTGCTGCCGTCGTTGACGGAGACCGTGTGCGAGCTGGGTCAATGCCATCGCCTGGTGGGTGTGGACCGCTATTCCAACTGGCCGCAGGCCGTGACGCGGCTGCCACAGCTGGGAGGCGGACTGGATCCGAACATTGAAGCCATCGTCGCGCTGC
Source organism: Hydrogenophaga aquatica (assembly GCF_054780915.1). NCBI lineage: Bacteria > Pseudomonadati > Pseudomonadota > Betaproteobacteria > Burkholderiales > Comamonadaceae > Hydrogenophaga > Hydrogenophaga aquatica. Next base: position 151,620 of record NZ_BAAGVK010000011.1, read on the forward strand.
GGCCCGATGTCGTTCTGGTGAGCACCGCCACGCGTGCCAGCGACCGCCTGCAGGCGTTGGGCCTGAAGGTGGTGGCACTGGAGCCCAAGACCCATGCCGATGTGCGCCGGGTGTTGGGCAAAGTGGCGCAGGTGTTGGGCCTGCCCGTGAGCGACAGCGAGCGCGTATGGAGGCACATCGATGCGGCCGTGTCGGCGGCGGCGCAATCGCTGCCTGCGGCGGCGCGGGGCACGCGTGTGTATTTCGAAGTCAATCGCGCGCCTTACGCGGCGGGCGAATCGTCCTTCATTGGCGAGACGCTGCAACGGCTGGGCGCGCGCAATATCGTTGGGGCGGCGCTGGGGCCGTTTCCCAAGCTCAACCCCGAGTTCGTGGTGCGTGCCAACCCAGACGTGATCATGGTGGGTGACCGTAACTTCGCGGGTATGACCGACCGGCCGGGCTGGGCGGGCATTCGCGCGGTGCGCGAAAAGCGCCTGTGTGTGTTCCCCTCGGCAGAGGCCGACTTGCTGGTGCGGCCGGGCCCGCGCATGGCAGAGGCGGCCCGCATCATGGCCGCCTGCCTGGCGGACAAGGCGCCAGGCGCCACGGGCGATGTGCGGCGGCCCGCACCGCAGGGCAAGGGCCAGCCGTGAACGGGGTGTCGCCGATGGCTCGCCGAGCGTGGTGGCTGAGCGCCGTTCTGGTGTCTGCAGCAGCCATGCTCATGGTTCTGGGGACCAGTGTGGGCAGCACGGGCCTGGACAGCCTGCGGGCCATGTGGCAAGACCCGGTGGCCGCGCAGATCGTCTGGGACATCCGTTTGCCGCGCTCGCTGGGCGCCTGGCTGGCTGGCGCGCTCCTTGGTCTGGCTGGAGCGGTGGCGCAAGGCTTGTTCCGCAACCCGCTGGCAGATCCTTACCTGCTGGGCAGCGCCTCGGGCGCGTCTTTGGCCGTGGCGCTGGCACTGGCGCTTTTTGGTGGCAGCCCCTTCGCCACCGCCTGGGTGTTGCGGCTGGGTTTGACCGGGGCGGCGTTTGCCGGTGCCGTGGCGGCGGTGCTGCTCACGCTGGTGCTGGCGCAAGGCGTGCAGCACAGCCTGCGCCTGTTGCTGGCAGGCGTCATCGTGGGCGTGGTGCTGGGGGCAATGACGTCGCTCGTCATGCTCACCCACCCGGACGTGTTGCAGGCCATGCAGGCCTTCATGTTGGGCTCCACCGGTTTTGTAGGATGGAGCGCGGCGGGTGTGATGGCCGTGCTGCTGCTGCTTTGTGTGGTCGCGGCGGTGGGCTTGAGCCGTGTGCTGGATGGCCTGAGCCTGGGCGAGGCCACGGCGCAGAGCCTGGGTTTGCCGCTGGCGCCCATGCGTGCCGCGCTGGTGGCGGTGCTGGCGCTGGCCACGGGTACCGCAGTGGCCCAGACGGGTTTGATCGCCTTCGTTGGCCTGGCGGCGCCGCACCTGGTGCGCTCGGTAGTGAAGACGACCCACAACCGGCTGGTGCTGCTGTCCGCGTTGGCGGGTGGCGCCTTGCTGCTGGGGGCCGACGTGCTGGCGCGCGCCGTGCTGGCCCCCCAGGAATTGCCTGTGGGTGTGCTGACGGCGGTGCTGGGTGGCGGCTACCTGCTGTGGTTGATGTACCGCGGGCAAGGGCGGGGAGGCTGGCGATGAGCGGCCTTGCGATTGAAGCCAAAGGTGTGCGTGCCAAGCTGGGCCGCTCAGAGGTGCTGCACGGCATTGATCTGGCGATTGAACAAGGGCGCTGGACCGCGCTGGTGGGACCCAACGGTGCAGGCAAGTCCACGTTGCTCAAAGTTCTGGCCGGTCTGTTGCCGCACGGTGTGGCGCACGGGCAGGTGCATCTGCTGGGCCGGCCGTTGCAGGAAGTGCCTCACCGTGAGCGCGCGCGGCAGCTTTCCTGGCTGGGCCAGAACGAATCGGCCAGCGACGACCTGACCGTGCACGACGTGGTGATGCTGGGCCGCCTGCCGCACCAGGGGTGGCTGGCCCCACCCAGCGCGGCCGATCTGGCCGCCGCGGAGCGGTCGCTGCGCGCCACCCAGGCGTGGGAGTGGCGTGACCGCCCTCTGGCGGCGCTTTCTGGCGGCGAACGCCAGCGTGTGTTGCTGGCCCGGGCCCTGGCGGTGGAGGCCCAGGTGCTGCTGATGGACGAACCGCTGGCCAACCTTGACCCACCGCACCAGGCTGACTGGCTGAAACTGGTTAGGGGCTTGGTGGACGAGGGCAAGACTGTGGTGAGCGTGCTGCACGAAATATCGTTCGCCTTGCACGCCGACGACATGGTCGTGATGGCCCAGGGGCGGATGTGTTGCCATGGGCGTTGCGACGACCCGCAAACCCACCGGGCGCTGGAAGCGGTTTTTGATCATCGCATCAGCATCCTGCCGCTGCAGGGCCAGTGGGTTGCTCTACCGCGCTGAACAAAACACAGGAACATAAGATGGAAATCGAAACACCGCCTACCGACAAACGCTACGAAAAACCTGAGGGTGAGCGCCGGGGCCTGGTCATCGTTCACACCGGCAACGGCAAGGGCAAGAGCACGGCGGCCTTTGGGCTGGCTGTTCGGGCCCATGGCCGTGGCAAAGCCGTGAAGGTCTATCAGTTCATGAAGGTGCCCACGGCCAGGTTTGGCGAGCACCGCGTTTTCGACCAGTTGGGCATTCCCATCGAAGGACTGGGTGACGGGTTCAGCTGGAAGAGCCGTGACCTGGATCATTCCGCACAGCTGGCGCAGGAGGGCTGGGGCAGGGCCGAGGCCACGATCCGTGCGGGCGAGCACTTCATGGTGGTGCTGGACGAGATCACCTACCCGCTGCGTTACGGCTGGATTCCCCTGGAGCCAGTGCTGGCCTGTCTGCGGGAGCGGCCGTCGCACGTCAATGTGGTGCTGACCGGACGCAACGCACCTGCCGAACTTGTCGAGCTGGCCGATACGGTGACCGAGATGACGCTGGTCAAGCACCACTTCCAGGCTGGTGTGCCCGCGCAGCGCGGCATCGAGGACTGACTCACGCGGCCAACAAGCCGGACTCCCATGACACAAACGTCTTCTTTTCCTGTCACAGAGTTGATCGTCTGCACCACCTGCAGGCCTCCTGGGGCTTCACGAGACGAACCAGCGGCTGGTGCCTTGTTGTTCGACGCGGTTCAGGCGGCACAAAGCGCGGATGCGTCAGGCCAGTGGAGCCGGGTGCGGGTTCGCGGGATGGCATGCATGAGCGGTTGCTCGCGAGCTTGTACCGTGGCCTTCCAGGCGCCTGGCAAGCACAGCTACCTGTTTGGCGATCTGACGCCAGTTGCCGGACTTGCCGAGCAGGTGCTGGCCTGCGCCCGCCTGCACGCTGACGCCCCGGACGGTACGCTTGCGCGGGGCGAGCGGCCTGAGGGCCTGCGCAACGGCATTCTCGCCAAGCTGCCGCCAACGCTGGCGCCCTCCCTGCCGTGAGCGCCCAGCAGCAGACATCCAACGCCCTGCAGTGGGGACCGGCACAACCGTTTTCCGCGCAAGACGCCGACGCCGTCTACCGCGCCATCCGCGAGCGGCGCGACATGCGGCATTTCTGCGGGGGCGTGGTGGCACCGGACGTGCTGCGCCGTCTGTTGCAGGCGGCCCACTTCGCGCCCAGTGTCGGCTTCATGCAGCCGTGGCGGTTCATCAGGGTCACGCAGCGCGACATGCGCGAGCGCCTGCATGGGCTGGTGGAGGACGAGCGCAAGCGCACCGCCCAGGCCTTGGGGGCGCGGCAGGACGAGTTCATGCGCTTGAAGGTGCAAGGCGTGCTGGACGCCGCCGAGGTGCTGGTGGTGTCGCTGGCCGACGGGCGGGACAAGCACGTTTTTGGCCGAAGGACCATGCCTGCGATGGACCTGGCGTCCGCAGCCTGCGCCATCCAGAACCTGTGGCTGGCGGCCCGTGCCGAAGGACTGGGCATGGGGTGGGTGTCTTTGTTCGAACCGGCGGATCTGGCCACCTTGCTGGGCCTGCCCGAGGGGGCGGAACCCATCGCCATTCTCTGCCTGGGGCCGGTGCAGGGCTACTATGCGCAGCCCATGCTGGAGCAGGAGCGCTGGGCCTGCCGTGCGCCCTTGGAGGCACTCGTGTTCGACGATGTCTGGGGCGAGGTGAGCCAACTGTTCGCCTGCGGCGCGCAGAAGGAGGTAACGAAGTGATGGTCGGCGGCCCGTTTTTGCCAGATGCCTTGGCGCTGGCCGCTGCCGTTCCCGTGGCGCTGGCTGTGGACCGCTGGTGGGGCGAGCCGCCCGTGCGCTGGCACCCCGTGGTGTGGATGGGCAAAGCGCTGGAGCACCTGGGCCGCTGGGCGGCGCCTGCAGCCAGAGGCGACGGCGGCACCGAAGCGGCGGCTGGGCCTTTCGTGCGCGGGGCGCTGGCGTGGCTGTGCCTTGCGGCGGCCGTGTGCGCCGTGGCACTGGGCTTGCAGTTCTGGCTGCTGCAGTGGCCCGTCTGGGCGCAGGCCTTGTTGCTGGGCCTGTGCCTCAAGCCGCTGCTGGCCTGGCGCATGCTGCGATCAGAAGTGGCGGCGGTGGAGGCTGCGCTGGAACAGTCCCTCCAGGCTGGCCGGGAGCGCCTGTCGTGGCTGTGCAGCCGCGACGTGAGCCAGCTCACCGAAAGCGAAGTGCGCGAGACGGCGATCGAAACGCTGGCCGAAAACCTGAACGACTCGGTGGTGGCGCCCGTTTTCTGGTTTCTCGTGGCCGGTTTGCCGGGCGCGGCGCTGTACCGCATGGCCAACACGGCCGACGCCATGTGGGGTTACCGTGGTGAGCGGCAAGGGCGCGTCTGGACCTGGGCAGGCAAGTGGGCGGCGCGGACCGACGACGTGCTTTCCTGGCTGCCCGCGCGCCTGACGGCAGGCCTGCTGTGGGCGGCGAGCCATGGGCCAGGGGGCGAGAGCGTCCGGTGGTCTCGCCTGCCGAATGAGGCCGCGTTCACACCTTCACCCAACGGCGGCTGGCCCATGGCCACCATGGCCATGGCATTGGGCGTTCGCTTGGGCAAGCCCGGCGTCTATGTGCTCAATGCCATGGGCGCTGAGCCTGGCACCAGGGACATGGAGCGCGCGCTCGGTATGGCTGGCCGCGCTGTGGGATGGGGCGTGGCGCTGTGCGTGCTTGCCGCCCTGTCGATTTGGATGGGAGCATTGTCATGAGCCGTGTGCACGGTGGCCCCGACACACTGGGCATTCCCGCCTGGGACTTTTCCACGAACGCCAATGCCTGTGGGCCGTGCACCATGGCGCTGGAAGCCGTGCGCGCTGTAGAGCCCACGCATTACCCGGACCCTGCATATGGCAGCCTTCGCGCAGCCCTGGCGGAATTCCATGGAGTTGCTTCGCAGCGCATTGTTCTTGCCGCCAGCGGGAGCGAGGCCATCGCGCGGGTCACGGCCTGGGTGGCCAGGCGGGGGGGGCGGCGGGTCAGCGTGCCGGAGCATGCGTTTGGCGACTACGCTCAGCTTGCCCAGGCCTGGGGCATGGCCTTGCAGACTGGTGATGCGGCAGACCTGCGCTGGGGTTGTGAGCCGAGCAGCCCCCTGGGCCAGGCCTGGCAGCCGCATGCTACCGTTGGGCAGTCAGGTGTGACCGTGCTGGACCGGGCCTATGAGCCGCTGCGGTTGGACGGTCAGCCATCCTTGAACGAGAGTGAGCTGCAGCAGGTGTGGCAGCTGTGGACCCCCAACAAGGCCTTGGGGCTGACGGGCGTGCGCGGCGCTTACCTGATCGCCCCCGTGGGGGCGGAGGCCGGCGCCCGGCAGCTGGAGGCCCTGGGGCCGTCCTGGCCACTGGGCGCCCATGCCGTGGCGATGCTCCGTGCCTGGACGCAACCGGCCACTCAGCGTTGGCTCGCCGCTACACGCGATGTGCTGCGGCGGTGGCGCACGAGTCAGCGGGACACCCTGGAGGCCCTGGGCTGGTCCTGCTTGCCCAGCCAAGCCAATTTCTTCTGCGCACGGCCGCCGACGTCAATAGACGCGGACGCCTTGCGCAGCCAGGGCATCAAGCTGCGCGATGCCACTTCCTTCGGCCTGCCCGGCTACTGGCGCCTGAGCGTGCAGCCGCCCGTGGCGCAGCAAGCGCTGGTGGCGGCCTTGCAAGGTGCCGCCGCTCCAACATCCACCGCACAACACCGAACATGACCGCCAAATGCATCATGGTGCTGGGCACCACCAGTGGCGCTGGCAAGAGCTGGCTCACCACGGCGCTTTGCCGCCACTATGCGCGCCAAGGGCTCAAGGTGGCCCCCTTCAAGGCGCAGAACATGAGCAACAACGCCCGTGTCGTTGCCGGTCAGCGCCAGGGCGACGCTTTCGAGTGGGGCGAGATCGGCTCCGCGCAGTACTTTCAGGCTTTGGCCGCACGGGCCGTGCCCGATGTCCGCATGAACCCGCTGCTGCTCAAGCCGGAGGCCGACACCCGCAGCCAGGTCGTGCTGATGGGCCGGGTTCACCCCGAACTCAGCGCCATGCCCTGGAGCGGGCGCAGCGAGCACGTGTGGCCACACATCCGGCAGGCGCTGGACGAACTGCGCGACAGCCACGACGTGGTGGTCATCGAGGGAGCGGGTTCGCCAGCAGAGATCAACCTTCACGCGAGTGACATCGTCAACATGCGCGTCGCCCGCCACGCCCAGGCCCGCTGCCTGCTGGTCAGCGACATCGACCGGGGCGGTGCCTTTGCCCACTTGTATGGCACCTGGGCCTTGTTGCCTACCGAGGAGCGCCAGCTGATACGAGGTTTCGTGCTCAACAAGTTCCGGGGCGACGCCAGCTTGCTTGCGCCCGCGCCGCAAATGTTGCAGGAGCTGACCGGCGTGCCCACCGTGGCCACCCTGCCCATGTACTACGGCCACGGCCTGCCAGAGGAGGACGGCGTGTTCGACGACCGTACCCACACCGCAGGTGCCCTGCGCCTGACGGTGGCCGTGGTGGCGTATCCGCGCATCAGCAACCTTGACGAGTTCCAGGCGTTGAAGAACGTGCCCGGCGTGCGGTTGGTGTGGGCGCGCAGCCCGGCCGATCTTGCCGGAGCCGACTGGGTGGTTCTGCCAGGCAGCAAACACACCTGCGCTGATCTGGCGTGGTTGCGCGCGCAGGGCCTGGATCACGCCGTGGCTGCGCATGCGCAGCGGGGCGGGGTGGTGCTGGGCATCTGCGGCGGGCTGCAGATGCTGGGCGAGGCGTTCATCGACACCCATGGCATAGAGTCCATTGAATCGGGCAACGCACCCGGGCTGGGGCTGCTGCCGCTGGTCACGGTGTTCGCCGCAGAAAAAACCGTGAAACCCAGCCAGGGGCGGCTGTCGGTGCCCGCAGGGCCCCTGAGCGCGCTGAACGGGGTGGCCGTCAGCGGGTACGAGATACACCATGGCCAGACCGCGTTGCACCCTGGCATGCTGGCCCAGGGCGCTCTGGCCCATGAGGTCCTGCCCGGTCTGGCGTGGCAGAACCAGGCTGGCAACGTGCTGGGCCTGTACATGCACGGCCTGTTCGAGGACGAGGCGGTGGTGCGGGCGTTGTTCGGCGCCCAGACGCCCACGCTGGATGGCGTGTTCGATCAGCTTGCCGATTTCCTGGCGCAGCATACCCAGCTGGGCGTGCTCGATCTTCTAGCGGGCGGCTGATGCCGTCTCTGTCCAACCCCCTTGCTGGAGTCCACATGAACTACCTTCCCCCCGTCATTGCAGACATCACCGACACCAGACTGGCGCAGGCGTTGCAGCACAAGATTGACCAGAAGACCAAGCCGTTGGGTTCGCTTGGCCGCCTGGAGGCCCTGGCCCTGCGTCTGGGCCTGATTCTGGGCACGGAAGCCCCCATGCTTGGCGACCCCCAGCTGGTGGTTTTCGCGGGGGACCATGGCCTTGCAGCAAAGGGGGTGTCCGCCTACCCCAGCGACGTCACCTGGCAGATGGTGGAGAACTTCCTGGCAGGCGGTGCGGCGGTGAGCGTACTGGCGCGTCAGCACGGCATCGGCCTGACCGTGATGGACTGTGGCGTGCGTCACGACTTTGCGCCGCGAGCGGGTCTGCACCCGCGCAAGGTGGCCCATGGCACCGCAGACTCCAGCGTGCAGCCTGCCATGACTGCGGCCCAGTGCGCCCAGGCGCTTGCCAACGGCGGCGAACTGGTGCGGCAGCTGCCCGGCAACGTCCTGCTGCTGGGGGAAATGGGCATTGGCAATACATCGGCAGCGTCCATGCTGATGGCCCGCCTAACGGGGCTGGACATCGTCGACTGCACCGGCGCAGGCACCGGCCTGGACGCGCCTGCCGTGCAGCGCAAGGTCGGGATACTGCGCGACGTTCTGCAGCACCATGGCGATGCCCAAGCGCCCCTGGATGCCCTGGCCGCCGTGGGCGGGTTCGAGATCGCGTCAATGACCGGCGCCGTGCTGCAGGCCGCCGCTGAGCGGCGTGTCATCGTGGTCGACGGGTTCATCGCGTCCGCAGCGGTGCTGGTGGCCAGCAAGCTGCAAGCGCATGTGCTGCAGCGTTGCGTCTTTGCGCACCAGTCGGGGGAACGCGGGCATGCACTCATGCTCGCGCACCTGAAGGCGCAGCCTCTGCTGGACCTGGGGTTGCGGCTGGGCGAAGGGTCTGGCGCGGCCCTGGCGTGGCCGCTCCTGGTGTCTGCCACCGCGATCTTGCGCGAGATGGCGAGCTTCGAATCGGCGGGCGTGGCCCAGCGGGAATCCGGCGAGCTGCAACCCGGCCACCAGACTCACTAGGACTTTCCCTAGGTTCAATGGCGGGGCGCCATTTCATAAGTTCACTGTAAGCAACGGCGCTGACAGTCCCCCCTGCAATATCGCGAGTTCCCTTGCGGTGTTCAAGCGTGGTGGGTCAAACCGCCGAAGAAAAGCATCACTCCGAGGAGATGACGTTCATGTCAAGTGAAAGCAATGCTAAGGCCTACTGGTCCGCAACGCTGGGGCTGCTGACCAAAGTGTTGGTCATCTGGTTCCTGGTGTCGTACGGCGCAGGCATCCTGTTCGCGCCAGCGCTCAACAACATCCATCTGGGCGGTTACCCGGTGGGTTTCTGGTTTGCGCAACAGGGTTCCATTTATGTGTTCATCGCACTGATCTTCTGGTACGCCAAGAAGATGGGTGAGATCGACCGCAAGTTCGGCATGCAGGAAGACTGATCGAGAGGACACCACAAAATGGATCTGCAAACCCTGACCTATCTCGTGGTGGGTGCCACGTTCGCGCTGTACATCGGCATTGCCGTGTGGGCGCGTGCGGGCAGCACCTCCGACTTCTACGTCGCTGGCGGCGGCGTGCACCCCATCACCAACGGCATGGCCACGGCCGCTGACTGGATGTCGGCGGCCTCGTTCATATCCATGGCCGGCCTGATCTCCAACATGGGCTACGGCGGTGCCGTGTTCCTGATGGGCTGGACCGGCGGCTACGTGCTGCTGGCCTGCCTGCTGGCACCGTACCTGCGCAAGTTCGGCAAGTTCACCGTGCCCCAGTTCATCGGCGACCGCTACTACTCTCAGACTGCGCGCACCACTGCCGTGGTCTGTCTGCTGGTGGCCTCCATCACCTACATCATCGGTCAGATGACCGGTGTGGGCGTGACCTTCTCGCGCTTCCTGGGTGTGTCGAGCGACATGGGTATCTACCTTGGCATGGCCATCGTGTTCGCCTACGCCGTGTTCGGTGGCATGAAGGGCATCACCTACACCCAGGTGGCACAGTACATCGTGCTGATCCTGGCCTACCTGGTGCCTGCCTTCTTCATCTCTCTGAACCTGACTGGCAACTTCCTGCCGCAGCTGGGCCTGGGTTCCACCCTGGCGGGCACCGACGTGTCCCTGCTGGCCAAGCTCGACCAGGTCGTGACCGACCTCGGCTTTGGCAAGTACACCACCACTTCGGCTGGCTCCACGCTGAACATGTTCTTCTACACCGTGTCGCTGATGATCGGTACCGCCGGTCTGCCGCACGTGATCGTTCGCTTCTTCACCGTTCCCAAGGTGGCTGATGCCCGTTCGTCCGCTGGCTGGGCCCTGGTCTTCATCGCGCTGCTGTACACCACTGCTCCGGCCGTGGGCGCCATGGCTCGCCTGAACCTGTTCGGCACCACCAACACCGCTGTGGGCTTGGGCACCAATGCCGCTGGCCAGATGGTGGTGAAGGCCGACGTCGTCAAGGCGAATGGCGACCTGTTCGCCGCTGACGCCAGCCTGAAGTACGACGAGCGTCCTGACTGGATGAAGCGCTGGGAGAAGACCGGCCTGCTGAAGTTCGAAGACAAGAACGGCGACGGCCGCATCCAGTTCTACAACGACAAGAGCGAAGGCGTGAAGGCCAAGGCTGAGGCCGCAGGCTGGAAAGGCAACGAGCTGACCGTGAACGCCGACATCATCGTGCTGGCGAACCCCGAGATCGCATTGCTGCCGAACTGGGTGATCGCCCTGGTCGCTGCGGGTGGTCTGGCTGCCGCTCTGTCCACCGCTGCCGGTCTGCTGCTGGCCATCTCGTCCGCCATCTCCCACGACCTGATCAAGGGTGCCATCAACCCCAACATCAGCGAGAAGGGTGAACTCCTGGCAGGCAAGATCTCCATGGCAGGTGCCATCGTGCTGGCAGGTTACCTGGGTCTGAACCCCCCTGGCTTCGCGGCCGGTACGGTGGCTCTGGCCTTCGGTATTGCCGCCTCTACGATCTTCCCCGCCATCATGATGGGTATCTTCAGCAAGACCATCACTGACAAGGGCGCAATCGCAGGCATGCTGGCCGGTCTGTTCGTGACCCTGTTCTACGTGTTCGCACACAAGGGCCTGTTCTTTGTGAAGGGCACCGAGTACACCGACCTGATCGGTGGCGCGAACAGCTTCTTCACTATCACGCCGGAAGCCTTCGGTACCGTGGGCGCCATCGTCAACTTCGTGGTGGCCTTCCTGGTGAGCAAGGTGTCCGCACCGGTGCCGCACAACATTCAGGAACTGGTGGAGTCCGTGCGTGTGCCCAAGGGCGCAGGCGCAGCCACCGGTCACTGAGTCCGTGTGAACTGAGCTCCTGAAACCCCGCCGGTCATGGGCCGGCGGGGTTTTTCTTTTTCTGGGGACAGGGGCGGTCGCCACCGCCCTTTGGACAATCTCTTGACTTTGGCAGAGAATGCCAGAGTGAGTTACGGAAGTGGGATATTCAAGATGGACTGGGGTGTAAGCATTGCCATACTGGACTGGGTCTTTTTGCTGGCCCTGTTTCCGGTGTCATTTTTCTGGGGAAGGCGCGTGTGGCGCATTCTCGTCAAGCGCGATTTTTCCGAGGTTGCCCTGAAGAAAGGGGTCCCGCCCGCCCAGCCAGAGCGCTATGCGCCGTACGAACTTGTCATCAACCTGATCGGGGTGGTGGTGCTGGTCGGGGTGCTCGTCGCTGTCCTCGGGTTCCAGGCCATGGCCCGCGAAGACTGGATCGCTACCGCGGGCGTGACGCTGTGGATGAAGATATTCGCCTCGTTTGCGCTGAGCCGGCATGCGCATGGCATCGACTTCAGCAAGAAGAAAGCACAAAAGACATGAAATCCGTTCGGGTTCTGGCGGTGCTGGGGGTATGGGCTGCAAGCCTGTGCGCCGTGGCCATGCCATTGCCCGAGGATGCCCCGCCTGAGTGGAGCGATGAACCGCCCAGGCTGTCGCGCTGGATCGAGGAGGGCTACGACGCCCAGCGAAAGCGCAACCCCGTTCTGGCCGCAGAGCGCTTTTGCGCCGCGGCGCGTTTTGGCAGCATCGAGGCGCAATACCGCCTTGGCCGCCTTTTCCTGGAGCGTGCAGACGACAGCGGGCGGCAGGAAGGCCTGACGCTGCTGGCCATGGCTGCGCAGCGCGGCCACGAGAAGGCGAGGGAGCTGCTCGGCGAGCAGCGGCACATGGACTTGTGGCCGGAGTGCCTGTTGACCGGGCGTGCACCCGCTTTCGAACTGGCACGTCAAGAGCCCGCCGTTGAACCCGCCGTGCCGCTCGAGGTGGTCGAGCGTTACATGCTGACGCTCCCCCGCGACAAGCAGCGCCATGCGTTGCTGATCCGGCGCCTGGCGCCGCGCTTCGACGTGGATTTCCGGCTGGCCCTGGCCATTGCCCGGGCCGAGTCCAACCTGGACCCGGCGGCGGTGTCATCCAAGAACGCGCAGGGGCTGATGCAGCTCATTCCCGACACGGCGGCACGTTTCGGCGTGCGCAACGCCTTTGACCCGGAGCAGAACGTGCGCGGCGGGCTGGCCTATCTGCGCTGGCTGCTGGAGCGTTTCAACGGGAACGTGGCGCTGGCGTCAGCGGCCTACAACGCGGGTGAAGGCGCTGTCGAAAAACACGGCGGCGTGCCGCCTTATGCCGAGACGCAGAACTACGTGCAGCGCATCCTGCACTTCTACCGCTCGCCCGTGCATGCCCGCCCGGGCGCCATGTAAGCCAGCGGTTCAGCCGCCTGGTCACTCCAGGTTCAGGTCCTGCCGGATGATGGTGGCGATCTCCTCGATCGACTTGGTCGTCGTGGAGAGCGTGCGGATGCCCGCGCGGCGCATCATGGCCTCGGCCTCAGACACCTCGTAACGGCAGTTCTGCAGGCTCGCGTAGCGCGAGTTGGGGCGGCGCTCGTTGCGGATCTCGCTCAGCCGTTCGGGCTGGATGGTCAGGCCGAAGAGCTTCTTCTTGAATGGCACCAGCGGCGGCGGCAGCTGGCGGCGCTCGAAGTCGTCCGGAATCAGCGGGTAGTTCGACGCCTTCAGCCCGAACTGCATGGCAAGGTACAGCGAGGTCGGCGTCTTGCCGCTGCGGCTCACCCCCACCAGGATCACGTCGGACTGTTCAAGGTTGTTGTTGGTCTGGCCGTCGTCGTGTTCCAGTGCGAAGTTGATGGCCTCGATCCGGTCGTGGTACTCCTGGCTCTTGGAAACGTCCGAAAAGCGCCCCACGCGGTGGTTGGACTTCATGCCCAGCTCGTGCTCCAGGGGCGAGATGAAGGTGCCGAACATGTCGATCAGCATGCCCTTGCATTCTGCCCGCAGCACGGCCAGCACCTCCATGTTCACCACGGTGGTGAAGACCAGCGGGCGCACACCGTCCACCTCGGCGGCGTGGTTGATCTGGCGCACGGCCTGCCAGGCCTTGTCGGCGTCGTCCACAAAGGGCAGGCGCACACGCTTGGGGTCGATCTCGAATTGCGCCAGGATGGCCTTGGCAAACGTTTCGGCGGTGATGCCGGTGCCGTCGGAAATGAAGAAGGCTGTGCGGTGGGGCATGGTGTCAGGGAGCCAAGGACCTACAATCACGCCCATTATCCAGATTTGTCGCCTGGCTTCCGGCACCTCCCAGAACACAACAACGATCGGGGTGGTGGTGGCGGGGTGGCTCCCGGTTTTTTAACTTAGGAGTCCTACCATGTCCCAACTGTTCAGCCCGACCGCTCTGGTCGTGCCCTTTGAACAACTCAGAATGAGCGACGTCGAAGCCGTCGGCGGCAAGAATGCCAGCCTCGGCGAGATGATCTCGCAACTGCCGCAAGGCGTGCGGGTGCCCACGGGCTTTGCCACCACGGCGCACGCGTTCCGCGAGTTCCTCAAGGCCGACGGCCTGGACGAGCGCATCCACGCCAAACTGGCAGCGTTGGACACCGAAGACGTGCGCGCCCTGGCCGAAGTCGGCGCCGAGATCCGCGCCATGGTCGAGGCTCAGCCGTTCCCGGCCGATCTTGAGCAGGCCATCCGCGACGGCTACGCCACCCTCAACGGCGACAGCACCACCGCCACCTACGCCGTGCGTTCCTCCGCCACGGCTGAAGACCTGCCCGACGCCTCCTTCGCTGGCCAGCAGGAAACCTTCCTGAACGTGCACGGCATCGAGGAGGTGCTGCACAAGATCAAGGAAGTGTTCGCCAGTCTCTACAACGATCGCGCCATCAGCTATCGCGTGCACAAGGGTTTCACCCACTCTGAAGTGGCGCTGTCCGCCGGTATCCAGCGCATGGTGCGTTCCGATCTGGGCGCCGCTGGCGTGATGTTCACCATCGACACCGAAAGTGGCTTTGAGGATGTGGTTTTCATCACCTCCAGCTACGGCCTGGGTGAGACGGTGGTGCAGGGCGCTGTGAACCCTGACGAGTTCTACGTGCACAAGCCCATGCTCAAGGCGGGCAAGCAGGCGCTCATCCGCCGCAACCTGGGCTCCAAGCTGATCCAGATGGTCTTCAGCACCCCTGAGGAAAAGGCCGCCACCAAGAAGCTCGTCAAAACCATCGACGTACCGGTGGAGCAGCGCAACCGCTACAGCCTGACCGATGCCGACGTGCGCGAGCTGGCCAAGTACGCCATCGTGATCGAACAGCACTACGGCCGCCCCATGGATATCGAGTGGGGCAAGGACGGCAACGACGGCCAGCTCTACATCCTGCAGGCCCGCCCCGAGACGGTGAAGAGCCAGGCGGCAGGTCAGGTGGAAATGCGCTACAAGCTCAAGGGCAAGGGCACCGTGCTGGCCTCTGGCCGCGCCATTGGCCAGAAGGTGGGCACTGGCCCGGTGCGCCTGGTGCACAACATCTCCGAAATGGACAAGGTCCAGCCCGGCGACGTGCTCGTCACCGACATGACCGACCCCAACTGGGAACCCGTGATGAAGCGCGCCAGCGCCATCGTCACCAACCGCGGCGGGCGCACCTGCCACGCCGCCATCATCGCGCGTGAACTGGGCATCCCCGCCGTGGTGGGTTGCGGCAACGCCACCGACACGCTCAAGGATGGCACGCTCGTCACCGTGAGCTGCGCCGAGGGCGATACCGGCAACATCTACGACGGTCTGCTGGAAACCGAGGTCACCGAGGTCAAGCGCGGTGAGATGCCCGAGCTGGACGTCAAGATCATGATGAACGTGGGCAACCCGCAGCTCGCCTTCGACTTCGCCCAGATCCCCAACGGCGGCGTCGGCCTGGCGCGTCTGGAATTCATCATCAACAACAACATCGGTGTGCACCCCAAGGCCATCCTGGACTACCCCCAGGTGGACGCCGACCTGAAGAAGGCCGTGGAATCCGTGGCCCGTGGCCATGCCAGCCCGCGCGCCTTCTATGTCGACAAGGTTGCCGAGGGCGTGGCCACCATCGCCGCGGCCTTCTGGCCCAAGCCGGTCATCGTGCGCCTGAGCGACTTCAAGAGCAACGAGTACCGCAAGCTGGTGGGCGGCAGCCGCTACGAGCCGGACGAGGAAAACCCCATGCTGGGTTTCCGTGGCGCCGCTCGTTACATCAGCGACGACTTCGGCGAAGCCTTTGCCATGGAGTGCGAGGCGCTCAAGCGCGTGCGCGAGGACATGGGCCTGACCAACGTGCAGGTGATGGTTCCCTTCGTTCGTACCCTCAAGCAGGCCGAGCGTGTGGTGGACCTGCTGGCCAAGTTCGGTCTGAAGCGTGGCGAGAACGATCTCAAGCTCATCATGATGTGCGAGATCCCCAGCAACGCCATCCTGGCCGAGCAGTACCTGCAGTTCTTTGACGGCTTCTCCATCGGCTCCAACGACCTGACCCAGCTCACCCTGGGTCTGGACCGTGACTCCGGCCTGGAACTGCTGGCCCACGACTTCGACGAGCGCGACCCCGCTGTCACGGCGCTCATCAGTCAGGCCATCAAGGCCTGCCGCGCGCAGGGCAAGTACATCGGCATCTGCGGCCAGGGCCCCAGCGACCACCCCGACTTCGCCCAGTGGCTCAAGGACGAGGGCATCAGCTCCATCTCCCTGAACCCCGATTCCGTGGTGGACACCTGGCAGAAACTTGCCGCCAAGTGACCGGGTTCACGCATCGACCACAAAAAGGGCCGGCAACGGCCCTTTTTTCATCTGCGCCCGGTAAGTGCTTGGTAAGCCCCTTGGGAGCACAATAGGGTGGCCGGTCTGGCTGCACCGGCGCAAGAGGAGGCAAACCATGAACCAGACGCTGGTGTCCCAACGCCTGCTGGCGCTGTTTTTCGCTGGTGGGCTGTTGTTCAACTTTCCGCTCATCGCCCTTTGGGACCGCGATGTGCAGTGGTTCGGTCTGCCGCTGTTTCCGCTGGCGCTTTTCATCGTGTGGGGGAGCCTGATAGCGCTGCTGGCCTGGATCGTCGAGCGACAGCCGGAGTGACGTTGCCGTGTCTGCGCTGCTGGTCGTCTCGGTCTCTTTTGCCTACCTGCTGCTGCTGTTCGCGGTGGCGTACTGGGGCGACCGGCGGGCGGCGCAAGGTCGCTCCGTCATCGGCAGCGCATGGGTCTACGCGCTTTCCATGGCGGTGTATTGCACTGCCTGGACTTACTTCGGCAGCGTGGGGCGCGCGGCCAGCTCGGGGGTGTGGTTCCTGCCCATCTACCTGGGGCCCATGCTGGCGATGATCCTCGCCTGGCTCGTGGTGCGCAAGATGATTCGCATCGCCAAGACCTACCGCATCACCTCCATCGCCGACTTCATCTCCAGCCGCTATGGCAAGAGCCCTGTGCTGGCCGGTGCCGTCACGCTCATCACGGTTGTCGGCATCGTTCCCTACATCGCCTTGCAGCTCAAGGCGATATCGGTCGGCTACGCTGTGATGACCACCCCGCCGGGGGAGCCGCTGATGTCCTCGCAGCCTTGGTGGCAGGAAAGCACGTTCTACCTGGCGCTGGCGCTGGCGGGCTTCACCATGGTGTTCGGTGCGCGCCACCTTGACAGCACCGAACGGCACGAGGGCATGGTCGCCGCCATCGCGTTCGAGTCGGTGGTGAAGCTGCTGGCGTTTCTGGCCGTCGGCCTGTTCGTGTCCTACGGGCTTTTCGAGGGGGTGGGGGACATCTTCGAGCGCGTGCGTGCCGTGCCCGAGCTGGCGCAGCTGCTGACGCTGGGGCAGGGCAAGCCGTTTGCCTACGCGCAATGGTTCGGCATGACGGTGCTGGCCATGTTGTCGGTCATCCTTCTGCCGCGCCAGTTCCAGGTGATGGTTGTGGAGAACGTCGACGAGCGCCACCTCAAGCGCGCGGTCTGGGTGTTTCCCCTGTACCTGTTGCTCATCAACCTGTTTGTGCTGCCGATCGCGCTCGGCGGCTTGCTCGACTTCGGGCGCGGCACGGTGGACCCCGAAACCTTCGTGCTGACCCTGCCGCTGGCCCACGGGCAGAGCGCGCTGGCCCTGCTGGCCTTCGTCGGGGGGCTTTCGGCGGCAACGGGCATGGTGATCGTCGAGGCCATCGCGGTTTCCACCATGGTCTGCAACGACCTGGTCATGCCCGTGCTGCTGCGCACCCAGCGCTGGATGCGTGCGCAGGGCAGCGACCTGACCCGGCTGCTCCTGTACATACGCCGCCTGGCCATCCTGCTGATCCTGCTGCTGGGCTACCTGTACTATCACCTGGCAGGTGAGGCGTACGCGCTCGTCAGCATCGGCCTCATCAGTTTTGCGGCCGTGGCCCAGTTTGCGCCAGCGCTGCTGGGGGGCATGTACTGGAAGGGCGGTACGCGGCAGGGGGCCATGGCTGGCCTGCTCCTGGGGTTCGCCTTGTGGAGCTATACGCTGATGCTGCCTTCGCTGGCCAAGTCCGGCTGGTTGCCCGCCGATTTCCTGGAGCACGGACCCTGGGGTGTGGCGCTGCTCATGCCTGAGCAACTCTTCGGGTTGAGGGGGCTGGACAACCTGACCCATTCGCTGTTCTGGAGCATGCTGTTCAACGCTGGTGCCTATGTGGTCGTGTCGGTCTGGCGCACGCCTTCGGCCCGGGAAACCAGCCAGGCGCTGCTGTTCGTGGACGTGTTTGACCGCAGTGACCGCCCCAGCTCGCGGCACCCGGTGTTCTGGCGCGGCCAGGCCAGCGTGGCGGCCTTGCTGCCCCTGGCTGGCCGCTTCCTGGGCGTGGAGCGCGCCAACCAGCTATTCCGCACCTACGCCCAGGCCCAGGGGGTGGCATCCGTAGACCAGTTGCAGGCCACGCCGGAACTGGTGCAATTCGTTGAAACGCAGCTGGCAGGTGCCATCGGCAGTGCGTCTGCACGGGTGATGGTGGCGTCCGTGGTCAAGGAGGAATCGCTTGATCTGAACGACGTGATGGGCATTCTGGAGGAAGCCAACCGGCTGCGCCTGCACTCCCACGAGCTGGAGGAAAAATCGCGTTCGCTCGAACTGGCGACCGCGGAACTGCGGGCCGCCAACGAGCAATTGCAGAGCCTGGACCGGCTGAAGGACGACTTCATGTCCTCGGTGACGCACGAGTTGCGAACGCCCTTGACGTCGATCAGGGCGCTGGCTGAACTCATGGTGGATGATGCAGACATGGATGTCGTCCAACGCCAGCGTTTCCTTGCAATCATCGTTTCCGAGACGGAGCGCCTGACCCGTCTGGTCAACCAGGTCCTGGACATGGCCAAGATCGAGTCCGGCCACGCCGAATGGCACAACTCCGAGCTGGATATCGTCAGTCTGGTCAGGCAGTCGGTGCAGACGACGGCGGAATTGTTGCGGGAGCGGGGTGCCCAGGTGACGGTGCACGCGCCGTCCGAAGCCGTGATGGTGCGGGCCGATGCGGACCGCCTCACGCAGGTGATGCTCAACCTCCTGTCCAACGCCGCCAAGTTCGTGCCGGCGGGGCAGGGGCTGGTTCAGGTCCGCGTGGACCGCCGGCAGCAGGGGGTGACCGTGGAGGTGGAGGACAACGGCCCGGGTGTCCGCCCGGAAGAGCAGCAGCAGGTGTTCGAGAAGTTCCGGCAGGGGGGCAGCAGCCTTGACCGCCCGCAGGGAACCGGCCTGGGGCTGCCCATCAGCCGGCAGATCGTTGAACATTTCGGGGGGCGCATGTGGCTGCGGTCGGTGCCCGGGCAGGGGGCCTGTTTCGGCTTTCTCCTGCCGGCCATGGCCGACGGTGGCGGCTTCCCCGGTACCAAACAGGAGACATGACCATGAGCGCGACCATACTGATCGCCGACGACGAACCCAACATCCTCATCTCGCTGGAGTTTCTGATGAAGCGAGAGGGCTACGACGTGCAGGTTGCACGTGATGGCCAGGAGGCGCTGGACGCCATCGTGGCGTACCGCCCGGCGTTGGTGCTGCTGGATGTGATGATGCCGCGAAAGAGCGGTTTCGATGTGTGCCAGGAGGTCCGTGCGCGGGAAGACATCCGCGGCACGCGCATCCTGATGCTCACCGCCAAGGGGCGCGACACCGACGTGGCCAAGGGGCTGGCCCTAGGGGCCGATGCCTACATGACCAAGCCGTTTTCCACCAAGGAACTGGTGGAGAAAGTGCGTGAGATGCTGGGAGCTGGCGAGTGAGCCGCCAGCGGCGCGCCGACCGGCGCGTTTGGGGTTTGCTGCTGGCAGGTGCCCTGGGGTTGGCGGTGTGGCTGGTGCTGGCCCTTTGGCTGGTGGCCAGTACTTTGGAGGGCGAGCAGTCCAGGCTGTTCCAGGACATCCTGGCCGGGCGCGCGCCCCTGCTGCTGCTGGCCTGGCTGGCAGGGGCTGGTCTGCTCGCCTGGGGGCTGCAAAAGTGGTTCCAGTACTGGGTGATGCCATCGGCACAACTGGTCGAGCACGCCCAGGTGTTCCTGCGCACCGACGTCGTCCGCCAACTGGAGCCGGCAGGCAACCGCGAGACGCGGGCCATCACCGTGCTGGTCAACCAGCTGGTTGAGCAAAGGGAAAACCTGCGCGCCGAGATGGACGCCAAGGTGCGCGAAGCCGCTCAGGGCATAGAGCAGGAAAAGTCTCGCCTGGCGGCGCTCATGTCGGAGTTGACCCAGAGCGTCGTGGTGTGCAACCTGGACGGCCGCATCCTGCTCTACAACAACCGGGCAAGGGTGCAGTTTCGCGCCTTGTCCAGTGCGCCGCGCCTGGCCGATGGCGCCGAGCTGATCGGCCTGGGGCGCTCCATCTACGCCGTGTTCGACCGCAAGCTGGTGTCACATGCGCTGGAGAGCGTGCAGCAGCGCATGCGCCGGGGCGTTGCCAGTCCATCAGCACAATTCGTCACCACCACGCGGGCGGGCCAGTTGCTGCGCGTGCAGATGGCGCCGGTCCGGCAGGTGCATGCGCAAGGCGAGGCGGACTCGCCGATGGCACTTGCAGGTTACGTGCTGATGCTGGACAACATCACCCGCGAGTACGAGGAGGAAGCCGAGCGCGACCAGCTTCTGCTGGGCCTCACCGAAGGCAGCCGGGCGTCGCTGGCCAACATCCAGGCGGCGGTCGAGATGCTCGACTACCCCGACCTTGAAGCCTCCATGCGGGAGCGTTTCCTCAACGTCGTCAGGGACGAGGTGCGCGCCATGGGGCAGCGCATCCAGGACCTGGCCTGCCGGTCGGCCAGTGGCCTCAAGACCCGCTGGCCGCTGGAGGACATGCTGGCGTCCGATCTGCTGTCCGCCGTGGGCCGGCGCATCGAGGAAGGCGCGGGCGTACCGGTCAAGGATGTCGACGTCGACAACGCGCTGTGGCTGCGCGTCGAGAGCTTTTCGCTGATGCAGGCGCTGGTCTACCTCAGCGCAAGGCTGAAGGATGAGTTCGACGTGCGCTACGTTTCCCTGCGCCTGCAGCCCGCCACGCAGGGGCAGCAGCGCGCCGAACTCGATCTGATCTGGTCAGGGCACGCCATCAGCACCGAGACCGTGATGAGCTGGGAGATGGACCCCATGCGCGTGGCGGGTGACGCCTCGTCCCTGACGGTGCGGGACGTCGTGGAGCGCCACGGCGGCGCCTTCTGGTTCGAGCGGGATCGCGCCAGCCACAGGGCCTTCTTCCGCTTCCTGCTGCCCACGGCGCAGCCGCAGGAGCAGCTGGACGTGGCCACCTTCGTGCGCAACGAGAGCCGCCCGGAATACTACGACTTCGACCTCTTCCGCACATCAGCGCGCAGCCAGGCGCTGGAGGACGTGCCGCTGACGGAGCTGGCCTACACCGTTTTCGATACCGAGACGACCGGGCTCAATCCGTCGCAGGGCGACGAGATCATCCAGATCGGTGCGACGCGCATCGTCAACGGCAAGCTGCTGCGGCAGGAGAGTTTTGAACAACTGGTGAACCCGCGCCGGACCATTCCTCCAGCGTCCATTCCCATCCATGGCATCACGCCCGACATGGTCGAAGGGCAGCCCGACATCCTGGAGGTGCTCCCTGCGTTCCATGCCTTTGCACAGGACACGGTGCTGGTGGCGCACAACGCCGCGTTCGACATGCGCTTCCTTCAGCTCAAGGAGAAAACCACCGGTTTGAGCTTCGACCAGCCGGTGCTTGACACCCTGCTGCTGTCGGCGCTCATCCACCCCAGCCAGGATTCGCACCGGCTGGAGGCGATCGCCGAGCGGTTCAACGTCACGGTCATTGGCCGGCACACCGCGATGGGTGACGCCATGGTGACGGCGGAGGTGTTCCTGAAGCTCATTCCGCTGCTGGCGGAAAAGGGCATACACACGCTGGGGCAGGCGCGCGAGGCTGCGCAGCGCACCTACTACGCGCGGCTCAGGTACTGAGGGCGGGGCGCCTGCGCCTTGCCCTCAGAAACGCCCGGCCTGGTAGCGGTTGCCCAGCACGCCCTGCAGGCTCTTGACCACCGCGAAAGCCTCCTTGAGGTGGCTGCGCTCCAGGTTGGAGAGTTCGTCGGGCCGCAGGTAGTTGTCGGCGGCGTGTCCGTCCGACATGCGCCTGGCCTGGTGCTGGATGCGCAAGGTGCTCAGGTATTCCAGCGCGTCCAGCAGGTCGCGCACCCGCTGCTCGGTGATCTCGCCGCTGGCGGCTGCGTTCTCCAGGCGGTCGCGCGTGTTCACCGCGGGCGAGCCGCCCGCCAGCGCATAGACGCGGGCCAGATCGATGATCGGGACGATCCCCGTGTGCTTCAGGTCGATGGTGCCTTCGTACTCGCCGCTCTTGATCAGTGACAGGTTGCCCAGCCAGTTCAAGGGCGGCTGGTGCGTCAGCGCGTTGCCCACCATGAATGCCAGGAAGATGCTCTGCTCCTTGCTGCGGGAAAGAACGTCCTCGCGCAGCGTGTCCAGCAACTCCCGCTTGCCATACACGAAGCGCTGGTCGAAGAACACGCAGGTCAGCATCAGCGCCTTGGGGTCGGGCTGGTCGATCCAGTTGCGGAAGTAATGCTGCCACTGGCGCAGCGGCTGGCGCCACTGGTCGGTCATGGCCATCATCTCGCCGGGGCAGTACACGTAGCCGCAGGCGTTCAGGCCGTCGCAGACAAAGCGTGACAGTTCGCGGAAGTATTCGCCGTGCAGCTGCTCGTCGTAG
Organism: Hydrogenophaga aquatica; assembly: GCF_054780915.1. NCBI lineage: Bacteria > Pseudomonadati > Pseudomonadota > Betaproteobacteria > Burkholderiales > Comamonadaceae > Hydrogenophaga > Hydrogenophaga aquatica. Next base: position 173,862 of record NZ_BAAGVK010000011.1, read on the forward strand.
GCGTCGTCCAGCACCATGCAGTTGTCCTGGTCCGACTTGGCGGTCTGCTCGTTGCGCCCCTGCGACCCTGCGGCCACCCAGGCGTATTCCACGGGCGGCGGCCCCAGGCGCAATTCACCCAGTTGCAAAAGCCGCGATGTCAGTGCGTCCGTGATCGCCGAGACGATATGCCCCGTGCTGTAGGCACTGGCTTCGGCGGCTGCCAGGTTCTGCTGCAGCTGCTTGATGCGCTGGCTCGTCTCGATCAGGCCCTCCACCGAGGTCTGCTTGTAGATGGCTCCCGCAAGGTAGACGGCCGAATTGCTCTGCTGCTCCGTCAGGTCGGTGCTGGTGATCATGCCGGCCACCTGCTGCCCGTCCATCACCGGCACGTGGTGGATGTTGTGGCGGGCCATCATCAGCAGCGCATCGAAGGCGTGGCTGTTCAGACCGATGGTCATGGGGGCCAGCGTGGCGATTTCCATGATCGGCCGTGACGTGTCCAGACCCGCTGCCACCACGCGGTTGCGCAGGTCTCGGTCGGTGATGAGGCCGAACAGCACGCCGTCCTGCACGATCAGCACCGAGGACACCCGTTGGTCGCGCATGACCTGCGCCGCCTCACGGATGGTGGTATTGGGCGGCAGCGACACCGCCTGGCGCTTGACCAGCGCCGACACCGGCGTGGTGATGAGGTTGACATGGTTGTCGGCGCTACGGGGCAGTGGCTGGCTGGGCATGGGGGCGCTGCGGTTGGGTAATATCGCCCATGCTACACAACCTCCGGCCCGCAACCTTGCGCAGCGTCAATAGCGCTTGACGCTGCGCCCGTTTCTCAGGGTTTTCCTGAGTGGTTTTGCCCTGTGCGCTGGCTGGATGTTGTTAAGCTTCCCCGAATATTCCTCTTTCCCCTTATTGCAGCATGCTGCTTCTGGTGACGACCGTCAAACTCATCGCCGAGATTGCCCTGATGGCGCTGGTGGGCCGCTGGGTATTGGGCGCCTGGATTCAGCGAACGGCGCCTGATGGCGCCTCTGGCAACCTCTTCCTGTGGGTGCTGGATGCGTTGTGCAAGCCTTTCCTCTGGCTGGTCCAGTGGATCACCCCCCGTTTTGTCTTGCGGCAGCACCACGCGCTGGTGGCGTTCCTGCTGCTGATGTTCACCTGGTGCGCCGCAACGGTGGCCAAGATCGTCATGTGTCTGGACCTGGGAGTGCAGGCGTGTCGTTGAGCACGGCCTGGCTCCGGTCTGGCGGCAGGCTGGCGCTGATGCTGGGCGCCACGGTGGTGGCACGCAGCTGTTTCACCAGGCTCCTGGCCCAACTGCCGCACGACACGCACGCGCTTGCAACCCTGGCGCACCTGTCGGCCGCAGAGGGCGAGATGACGCAGGCGCTGTTGCTGCAGCAGCGTGCCGTCGACCTGGCACCGGGCGACGCAGCGGCCTGGTACAACCTCGGCTTTCTGCTGGACCAGGCGGGGCAGTGCGCGCAACGCGCCGAACATGCGTTCCGCCAGGCTTTGGCCATCAACGACAGGCTGGATCAGGCCTGGTATGGCCTGGGGCGTGCGCTTGAGCGGCAGAACCGCCTGGACGAGGCGGTCCGCGCTTTCCAGGAAAACACGGCGCGCCAACCCTTCAGCCCCCATGCCTGGGTCGAGCTGGCACGTCTGCAGGCCCGGCGCGGTGAGCTCGAGAAGGCGTGCCAGACGGTGCAGCACCTGGGCAGCTTCGAGCCCAAGGTGGCGCTGGGGCTGGCACGGGAGCTGGGCGTGGAGTGGGCTGGCGCCGCCTGAGCCCTGTAGATACGGATCCAGACAACAACCCCATGCCACCCACCGAAGTCCAACGCCGTTACTGGTCTGCCATCCTGCGCCTGACCGCCGTCCTGCTGCTGGTGTGGTTCGCCGTCACCTTTGGCGTCAGTTACTTCGCCCGCGACCTCAACTTCCGGTTCTTTGGCTGGCCGTTCAGCTTCTGGATGGCGGCTCAGGGGTCGATGCTGGTCTATGGCTGCATCGTTGCGTTCTACGCCTGGTACACGAACCGGCTGGACAAGCATCACGGCGTAGACGAACAGGACGGTGACTGACTCGCATGAGCAAAGAGAACGACACCCTGTTTCGGCGCCAGCTCAACCGCGTCTACCTCTGGTATACCGGGGGGTTTTTCCTGTTCGTGCTCAGCCTTGCCGTGCTGGAGCAGATGGGCCTGTCACGCCAGTGGATAGGCATGGTTTTTCTGCTGGCCACCATCGGCCTGTACGCCACCATCGGCATCATGAGCCGGACCACCGATCCCACCGAATACTACGTGGCGGGCAGACGTGTGCCAGCCATGTACAACGGCATGGCCACCGCTGCCGACTGGATGTCCGCGGCATCCTTCATCGGGCTGGCGGGCACGCTTTACATGCACGGCTACAGCGGCCTGGCCTTTGTGATGGGCTGGACCGGCGGATATTGCCTGGTGGCTCTGCTGCTCGCGCCCTACCTGCGCAAGTTCGGCCAGTTCACGATCCCCGACTTCCTGGGCGAACGCTACGGCGGCCACTGGCCCAGGTTCCTGGGTATCGGGGCGGCCATCCTGTGTTCTTTCATCTACGTGGTGGCCCAGATCTACGGCGTGGGCCTGATCACCTCCCGGCTTACCGGGGTGGCCTTCGAACTGGGCGTCTTTCTGGGCCTGGGTGGCATCCTCGTCTGCTCGTTCCTGGGGGGCATGAGGGCGGTGACCTGGACGCAGGTGGCGCAGTACATCGTTTTGATCATCGCCTACCTGCTGCCGGTGGTCTGGCTGTCGGTCAAGCAGACCGGTGTGCCGGTGCCGCAGCTGGTGTACGGTGCCCAGCTGGAAAAGGTCTCGGAGCGGGAGCGTGAGCTGGCCGGTGACCCGGCGGAAATCGAAGTGAGGATGATCGCGGCCCACCGTGCCGGGATACTGCGCGACAAGCTGGATGACCCCGCCAGGGCATTGCAGCAGGACCGGGCGCTGGCGGCGGCCTACTTGGACGCCCTGCGCGACTTCAACGGCCTGCCGGCCGAGGTGGCTGCCGCCGAGCGGGAGCTTTCCCGCCTGCCCAAGGACGAGGCGGCTGCCCGGGCGCTCTGGAGCCGCCAGCTGGAAGAGGCGGAAAGCAAGTCCCGCCCGCTCAACGGCATGCTGCCGCATGCCCAGCAGTTTGCCGGGGACCCCGACGGATCGCCACAGGAGCGCGCGGAGTTCGACACGTCGCGGCGCAACTTCCTGGCCCTGGTGTTCTGCCTCATGCTGGGGACGGCGGCGCTGCCGCACATCCTGATGCGCTACTACACCGTGCCCAGCGTGCGCCAGGCGCGGCAGTCGGTCACCTGGTCGCTGCTGTTCATCAGCCTGCTGTATTTCACCGCGCCGGCGCTGGCGGTGCTGGTCAAGTTCGAGATATTCAACGTGCTGGTCGGCACGCCTTTCTACGAACTGCCGTCCTGGGTGGCCGCGTGGAACAAGGTGGACCCTTCGCTGTTGAGCGTGAGCGACGTCAACCGCGACGGCATCCTGCAGCTCAACGAGATATCTATAGGCGGCGACATCATCGTTCTGGCCACCGCCGAGATCGGCGGGCTGCCCTACGTGATTGCCGGGCTGGTCGCGGCCGGGGGGCTGGCGGCGGCGCTCTCCACCGCCGACGGCCTGCTGCTGACGATTGCCAATGCCCTGAGCCACGACCTGTACTACAAGATGATCGACCCGAACGCCTCCACCGCGCGGCGCGTCACCATCTCGAAGGTGCTGCTGCTGATGGTGGCGCTGGCCGCGGCCTATGTGGCGGCGCAAAAGCCGGCAGATATCCTGTTCCTGGTGTCCGCCGCGTTCTCGTTTGCCGCTGCGGCTTTCTTCCCGGCGTTGGTGCTTGGCATCTTCTGGAAGCGTGCCACGGGCCCCGCGGCCGTCATGGGCATGCTCAGCGGCCTGGGTGTGACCTTCTACTACATGGCCACCACGCAACCCTGGCTGCGTTCGGTGTTCGGCCTGCACGGCCCGGTGGAACTCTGGTGGGGGATTCAGCCCATTTCTGCCGGGGTGTTCGGTGTGCCTGTCGGCTTTGCCGTGCTCATCGCCGTCAGCCTGATCACGCCTGCGCCGCCGCCAGCGGTACAGGCGCTGGTGGATCACGTTCGCCACCCCCGGCAGCCCGGCATACGCTGACCCCTGGAACGTAGCCGGGTTTCAGACTATAATTGCGGGCTTGCCTTGCCGTACCCCTACCTGACGCAGGGGGCGGCTGTTCTCAAAGCGCCTTGCTCAATGCGGGCGTGTCATCCAAAAGGAGAGTCCATGCGTCATTACGAAATCGTGTTGCTGATCCACCCGGATCAGAGCGAGCAGGTTCCGGCCATGCTGGAGCGTTACAAGGGCATGATCACCAACGGTGGCGGCCAGATCCACCGCGTGGAAGACTGGGGCCGCCGCCAGATGGCCTACCAGATCAACAAGCTGTCCAAAGCTCATTACCTGTGTGTGAACATCGAGGCCGATCAGGCCGTGATGGCCGAGCTGGAGCACGCCTTCAAGTTCAACGACGCCGTGCTGCGTCACCTGACCGTGCAGAAGAAGAAAGCCGAAACCGCTCCTTCTTCCATGATGAAGGCCGTCGAGCGCGAAGAAGCTCGCAAGGCTCAGCAGCAGGAGGCCGCGGCGTAATTGCTGCAGGTGTCAAGGTCGGTTGAACCATGAACCGGCTGGTGATGCACGCGACGCTGGCCCACACGGCCGCCTTGCGTTACACCCCCGCCGGCATACCCGCCCTGGACCTGACGCTCGCACATGAGTCCGAGCAGCAGGAAATGGGGCAGACCCGCAGGGTCAACCTGGAACTGAGGGCCGTGGCCTTCGGTGCACAGGCAGAAACCCTGGCGCGCCAGCCCTTGGGCAGCGTGTTCGGGTTCGAGGGGTTCCTGACCAACACCCGCAACGGCAAAGGCGTCGTGTTTCACATCCAAGATTTCAAACAGACTTAAGGAAGCACCATCATGGCTGCACCCAAGCGTTTCAACAAAGACAAGCGCCCCAAGCGCAACACCCAATCGCTGCTGTTCAAGCGCAAGAAATTCTGCCGCTTCACCGTGGCTGGCGTTGAGGAAGTGGACTACAAGGACGTGGACGTCCTGCGTGACTTCATCGCTGAAAACGGCAAGATCATCCCCGCTCGCCTGACCGGCACCCGCGCCATCTACCAGCGCCAGGTGACCACCGCCATCAAGCGCGCACGCTTCCTGGCACTGCTGCCCTACAGCGACCAGCACCGCGTCTGATAGGAGCCACGACCATGCAAATCATCCTGCTCGACAAAGTTGTCAACCTGGGTAACCTGGGCGATATCGTCAAGGTCAAGGACGGCTACGCCCGTAACTTCCTGATCCCCGCCGGCCGTGCACGCCGTGCCACCCAGTCCGCCGTGGCCGAATTCGAAGCTCGCCGCGCTGAACTGGAAAAGGCTGCTGCCGCCAAGCTGGCCGAAGCCCAAGCCCTGGGCGAGAAGCTCAACGGCTTCACCGTCAAGCTGTCCCAGAAGGCTGGCGTTGACGGCCGCCTGTTCGGCTCCGTCACCAACCACGACATCGCCGACGAACTGGTCAAGCAAGGCTTCGCCGTGACCAAGGCTCAAGTTCGCATGCCCAACGGCCTGCTGAAGAATGTGGGCGACTACACCGTCTCCGTCGGTCTGCACACCGACGTGGTGGTGGACGTGAACGTCTCCGTGCTGGGCGAAACCGCCTGATAGGCTGTCTCCTCACACGCACAACAGCCGGCCGCGTGCCGGCTGTTTTGTTTTTGGCGACCGGCAAGTCATCCACCGCATTTCCCCAGGCGATCCACGGGTTGTCCACAGGGTTGTGCAATGACATTGCCTGCCTGCAAACGTAAGATTCCGGGTTGAAAGGAAACCCATGTCCGCCGTCTTCCCCATTGAAGAAGATTTCGAGTCCCCGATCGAGTTCAGCAACGACCGCCAGGTGGCCCAGCTGCGTGTGCCGCCGCACTCCGTCGAGGCCGAATCGAGCGTGCTGGGTGGGCTGCTGCTCGACAACGGCGCATGGGACCGCGTGGGCGACCTGGTCAGTGCCGACGACTACTACCGCCACGAACACCAGCTGATATTCGGCGCCATTGCGGTGCTGATCAACGGCAACAAGCCGGCGGACGTGATCACGGTATTCGAGCAGCTGCAGAGCCAGGGCAAGGCCGACGAGGTGGGTGGGCTGCCGTACCTCAACTCCCTGGCGCAGTACGTGCCCAGTGCAGCCAACATCCGCCGTTACGCCGAGATCGTGCGCGAGCGCGCCATCCTGCGCAAGCTCATTTCCGTGAGCGACGACATTGCCACGCAGGCCTTCAACCCCAAGGGCAAGGCGGTGGCCAACATCCTCGACGAGGCCGAGCAGAAGATCTTCAACATCGGCGAAGAAGGCAGCCGCATGAAGCAGGGCTTCCAGTCGATGGATTCCCTGGTGGTGGACCTGCTGGACCGCGTGCAAGACATGGCGGACAACCCCAACGACATCACAGGGGTACCCACAGGTTTCATCGACCTGGACCGCATGACCGCTGGCCTGCAGCCGGGTGACCTGATCGTGCTGGCGGCGCGCCCCTCCATGGGCAAGACGGCGTTCGCCATCAACATTGCCGAGCACGTGGCGTTGAACGAAGGCCTGCCCGTGGCCGTGTTCTCCATGGAAATGGGTGCCGCCCAGCTGGCGGTGCGTATCGTGGGCTCCATCGGGCGCATCAACCAGGGCCACCTGCGCACCGGCAAGCTGACGGACGATGAATGGCCACGCCTGACGGAAGCCATCGAGCGGCTGCGCACGGTGTCGCTGCACATCGACGAAACGCCGGGCCTCACACCCAGCGAACTGCGTGCCAACGCGCGTCGCCTGGCTCGCCAGTGCGGCAAGCTGGGCCTGATCGTGGTGGACTACCTGCAGCTGATGAGCGGCACCTCGTCGGATGGCGATAACCGCGCCACCGAGCTGGGTGAAATCTCCCGGGGCCTGAAGATGCTGGCCAAGGAACTGCAGTGCCCGGTGATTGCCCTGTCACAGCTGAACCGTTCGGTGGAACAGCGTACCGACAAGCGCCCCATGATGTCGGACTTGCGCGAATCCGGCGCCATCGAGCAGGACGCGGACATCATCATGTTCATCTACCGTGACGAGTACTACACCAAGGACGCGTGCAAGGAGCCGGGGGTGGCCGAAATCATCATCGGCAAGCAGCGTAACGGCCCCACGGGCACGGTCAAGCTGGCCTTCCTGAACATGCTCACGCGCTTCGAGAGCCTGGCCAGCTACACGGTGTCCGACGACTACTGATTTGTCCCCACGAGGGGACATGCGGGGCGGGGGGCTTGCCTACACTGTGTGCCAGCACAGTACGGAGACAAGCCATGCACCAGCCCCATGCCGAGCCTCGGCGTTCCATCTATTACCGCTACCAGGTGTTCCAGCCGTGGCTGCCGTCGGCGCACCCGGCGCCCGAACAGGTTCCTGTCGTCGTCGTGGGCTCCGGCCCGGTGGGGCTGACAGCCGCCCTTGCGCTGGCACAACAGGGCGTGCATTGCGTGGTGCTGGAGTCGGAACTGCAGGTGTCCGAAGGCAGCCGCGCCATCGTGTTCACAAGGCGATCCATGGAAATCCTGCAGCAGGTGGGCGTGGCCGACCGCGTGTCCGCCAACGGCTTGCCCTGGCGGTTCGGCAACTCGTTCTACCGGGGGCAGCGGGTGTTTCGCATGGAAGGGCCGCACGACCCGGACGACCGCTTCTTCCCCATGATCAACCTCCAGCAGCAGTACCTGGAGGAATACCTGGTGGACGCCTGCCTGGCCCACCCGCTCATCGACTTCCGCTGGGGCAACCGGGTGACCGCGTTGACCCAGGGGGCAGAGCACGCCACTCTGGAGGTGGACACGCCCGAAGGCCCCTATAGCCTGCCTGCTGGCTGGGTCGTGGCCGCAGACGGGGCCCGTTCGGGCATCCGCTCCATGATGGGGTTGAAGCTCGAAGGAGCATCCTACGAAGGGCGGTTTGTGATCGCCGATATCCGGGTGGATCTGCCGTTGCCCACCGAACGCCTGGCCTTCTTCGATCCGGAATGGAACCCGGGCAACACGGTGCTGATGCACCGCGAGCCGCACGGCATCTGGCGGGTGGACTACCAGCTCCCGGCCGACGAGACGCCCGAACAGGCCTTGGCGCCCGAATCGCTCAAGGCGCGCATTGACGCGCAGCTGGCCATGATTGGCCACCCAGGGGTGCCGTGGGAGATGGACTGGTGCTCGGTGTATTCAGCGCGTGCGCTCACCCTGCCGGATTACGTGCTGGGGCGGGTACTGTTCACGGGCGACGCGGCACACATGCTGCCCATTTTCGGGGTGCGCGGTGCCAACACCGGGTTCCAGGATGCGCAGGGTCTGGCCTGGAGGCTCGCCTTGGTCGTCAAAGGGGTGGCGCCTGCGCAGCTGCTGCAAACCTACAGCCAGGAGCGCGTGGGCGCCGCCCGCGAGATCATCGACGAAGCAGGCAAGAGCACGCGCTTCATGACGCCGCCCACGCGGGGCTTTCGCCTGCTGCGCGATGCGGTTCTGTCGCTCTCGCTCACCGAGCCGTTCGTCGGGCCGCTCTACCACTGGCGCACCTCGCGCCCCCATGAGTACACGCACTCCGCCCTGAACAGCCTGGGCGATGACAACGCCCTGTTCAAGTGCGGGCCGGGCAGGGGGGCGCCACCGCAAAACGTGTGCCTGGGCCCGGACGACTACCTGCTGGACCGGCTGGACCATGCCTTCCAGTTGCTGTACTTCACCGATGCGGCCGAGGTGCCGCCAGCGTTGCGGCAGGTGGTGCAGGACTTCCGGGTGCGCGGGGTGCCGCTGCGGGTGCTCGCGGTGGGTGCCAGCGCACCGGTGGAGGGGGCCGATGTCGTGCTGGCTGATGTCCGTGGCCAGCTGCGTGCGCGTTACGGCGTGACGGCGCGCGGGGCCGCGTACCTGCTGCGGCCGGACCAGCACGTCTGTGCCCGCTGGATGAGCCTGGATGCCGAGCGCCTGCGCGCTGCCCTGACCAACGCCCTGGCGCCCAGCGCCGGGCAGACCACACTTTCCAACCTGGGAGCCTGAACATGAACCCCACCGTTGACACCCAGCTGAGCATCGCCGACCTGGAGGACGTGTACGACGCGCTGGCCCAGGCCATTGACCAGGCAGGCCCCGAGCGCAGTGAACTTTTTCTGGTGAAACTGGCCCTGCTCAACGCCCAGGCGCTGGGCAGCGCGCAGGCCATGCGCGAGCAGATCGAGCGGGCCTTGCGCGACCTCTGAGTCGCCGCCGGGCCGCCCCAAGGCGATGAAGGCCCCCTTGGGGGGCAGCGTAGCGTGGGGGCATAAAAGTCGCCGCCGGGCCGCCCCAAGGCGACGAAGGCCCCCTTGGGGGGCAGCGTAGCGTGGGGGCGGGAGCCCTGGCACGGGCCGCACTGTAAACTTGGGTCTTTGTTCCTGCGTCACCGACCCGCCACTGCGCCGTGCGTCTCCATACGATCAAACTCTCCGGCTTCAAGTCGTTTGCCGAACCCACCACCTTCAACCTGCCCGGCCAACTGGTGGGTGTGGTGGGGCCGAACGGCTGCGGCAAGTCCAACATCATGGACGCGGTGCGCTGGGTGCTGGGCGAGTCCAAGGCCAGCGAACTGCGCGGCGAGTCCATGCAGGACGTGATTTTCAACGGCACCACGCACCGCAAGCCGGCCAGCCGCGCCAGCGTGGAGCTGGTGTTCGACAACGCCGATCACCGCGCGGGCGGCCAGTGGGGCCAGTTTGCCGAGATCGCCGTCAAGCGCGTGCTCACGCGCGACGGCACCAGCAGCTACTACATCAACAACCAGCCAGTGCGTCGCCGCGACGTGCAGGACGTGTTCCTGGGCACGGGCCTGGGCCCGCGCGCCTACGCCATCATCGGCCAGGGCACCATCAGCCGCATCATCGAATCCAAACCCGAGGAACTGCGTCTGTTCCTGGAGGAAGCGGCGGGGGTCTCCAAGTACAAGGAACGCCGGCGCGAAACTGCGAACCGGCTCAACGACACGCGCGAGAACCTGACGCGCGTGGAAGACATCCTGCGCGAACTCAACGCCAACCTCGACAAGCTGGAAAAGCAGGCCGAGGTGGCAGCGCGTTACCACGCGCTGCAGGCGCAGGTGGGGCTGAGCCAGCAGCGCCTGTGGTTCCTGAAGCGCCGCGACGCCGACGTGGAGCTGGCGCGCGTGCAGTCCGATGGGCTCAAGGCCGTCAACGACCTGGAAAGCCGTATGGCCGACCTGCGCCGCGTGGAGGCTGACTTGGAGGCCATCCGCCAGGCGCACTACGACGCTGGCGACCAGGTGAACCAGGCGCAGGGCCGCCTGTACGAAGCGGGCGCCGAGGTGGCCAAGCTGGAAGCCGAAATCCGCTACGTGGTGGAAGGGCGCCAGCGCGTCCAGCAGCGCATGGTGCAGCTGCAGGAGCAGGTGGCACAGTGGGCGCAGCGCCAGGAAACGGCCGAGGCCGAGTTGGAAACCCTGGCCGAGCAGAACGAATCCGCCGCCGAGCACAGCGAGATTTTGGCGGCCCAGGTCGAGGAGCAGGCACTGCAGCTGCCCGGGCTCGAAGATGCCCTGCGCCAGGCCCAGGGCAAGGCCTCAGAGCAGCGGGTGGCCGTGACCCAGGTGCAGCAGGCCATACAGGTGCTGGCAGCCGAGCAGAGGGGCATTGAGGAACAATCGCGGCAGTTGCAGCAGCGCCGCGAACGCCTGAGCGCCGACCGCAATGCCATGACCGCGCCCGACGAAACGCGGTTGATTCAAGTGCGCGAGCAGCTGGAAACCGCCCAGGAAACCCAGGCTCAGGCCGATGCCCGCCTGCAGGAGCTGCAGGAACTGCTGCCCCAACTGGACGAGGAACGCCGCCAGGCCCAGGCTGCCGTGAATACGGAAAGCCGGGCGCAGGCCGAACTGTCGGCCAGGCTGGACGCGCTCAAAACCCTGCAGGAAAAGCTCAAGACCGACGGCAAGCTCCAACCCTGGCTGGCCAAGCACGGACTGGACGGCCTGGGTGCGCTGTGGAGCCGCCTGCAGACCGAGTCCGGCTGGGAAAACGCCATCGAGGCAGCCTTGCGCGAGCGCATGGGGGCGCTGGAGGTGTCCCGCCTGGAGATGGTGCGGGCCTTTGCGGCCGATGCGCCGCCTGCCAAGCTGGCGTTCTTCAGTCCGCCAGTGGCGGGGGCTGCTGCAGGCGCATCAGCGGTGCCCGGGTTGACGCCGCTGGCGCAACGCTTGCGCCAGCACGACGCCGCCTTGCAGGCCCTGCTGGAGGAGTGGCTGCACGGCGGCTACTGCGCTGCCACGCTGGAAGAGGCGCTGGCCGCGCGCGGTGCCTTGCCCGCCGGTGCGGCCATCTACACGCCCCAAGGACACTGCGTTACCGCTCACCATGTGGGCTTCTACGCGCCCGACAGCGAGCAGGCCGGCCTGCTGGCCCGTGCCCACGAGATCGAGAACCTGGAAAAGCAGCTGCGTGCCCAGTCGCTGATCGCCGACGAGGCGCGCACGGCGCTCAACCGTGCCGAGGCCGCCTACGGCGACGTGGCCCAGCGTCTTCAGCCCGCGCGCCGCGAAGCGAGCGAACAGCAGTCCCGCGTGCATGAACTGCAGGTCGAGGCGCTGCGCCTGACGCAACTGGCCGAACAGGCCCGCGCACGCAGCGAACAACTCAGCCAGGACCTGGCCGAGGTGGACGACCAACTGGAAGCCTTGCAGGAGCGCCGCGTGACCGCCGAGGCGCGCTTCGAGGAGCTGGACATGCAGCTGGCCGACGGCCAGGAGCGCCATGCGCAGCTGGAAGACGGCGTGATCGACGCCGAGCGCCGCTTGAACCAGGCCCGTGAGCAGTTGCGCGCGCTGGAGCGGCAGGCGCAGGAGGCCACCTTCTCGCAACGCAGCCTTGAGGCGCGCCGGGGCGAACTGCAGCGCACCATCGAGACGGCCCGGCAGCAGGCCCTGGCGTTGGCCGACGAGCAGCAGCGCGCGCAGGGCGAGCTGGACCGCCTGTCCGATGCGGCTGCGCAAGGTGGCCTGCAGGACGCGCTGGACGCCAAGCTCAAGCGCGAGCAGGAACTGGCAGCGCAGCGCAGCCAGTACGACGACCTCACGGCCAAGCTGCGCGCCAGCGACGAGCGGCGCCTGCAGCTGGAACGCGAACTCGATCCGCTGCGCTCGCGCATCACCGAATTCCAGCTCAAGGAGCAGGCTGCCCGACTGGGCCTGGAGCAATACAACCAGTGGCTGGCCGAAGCAGGGGCCGACCTGCAAGCGCTGGAGCAGGGCATCGAGGCCGAGGGTGTCAAACTCTACGGCCTGCAAGGCGAGATCGACCGCTGCCAGCGCGAAATCACGGCGCTGGGGGCTGTCAACCTGGCGGCGCTGGAGGAGCTTTCTTCGGCACGCGAGCGCAAGCAGTTCCTCGACGCGCAGTCTGCCGACCTCAACGAAGCCATCCGCACCCTGGAAGACGCGATCAAGAAGATCGACGCCGAAACGCGCGACTTGCTGGGCAACACCTTCGAGACCGTCAACGCCCACTTCGGCAAGATGTTCCCGGAACTTTTCGGTGGCGGCCAGGCTCGGCTGGTGATGACCGGCGAAGAAATCCTGGACGCGGGTGTGCAAGTGATGGCGCAGCCCCCAGGCAAGAAGAACCAGACCATTCACCTGCTGTCTGGCGGTGAGAAAGCGCTGACCGCCATCGCGCTGGTGTTCGCCATCTTCCAGCTCAATCCTGCGCCGTTCTGCCTGCTGGACGAGGTGGACGCGCCGCTGGACGACGCCAACACCGAGCGCTATGCCAAACTGGTGGCCAGCATGAGCACCGACACGCAGTTCCTTTTCATCAGCCACAACAAGATCGCCATGGAGATGGCCAAGCAGCTTATTGGTGTGACCATGCAGGAGCAGGGTGTCTCGCGCATCGTCGCGGTCGACATGGAAACCGCCGCAGGCATGATGGAGACCTCCTGACCATGAGTTCCCTGCAAATCGGATTGATGCTCATCGGCGCGCTGGTGATCGTTGGAGTGTTTGCCTACAACCAGTGGACAACGCGGCGCAGCGCCCCGCGCCGGTCGGCGGTCAAGGGCACGGGCGCCAGTGACGGTGTGGCCCCCCTTGATCCGTCTGAAGGCCTGCTGGAGGCCGTGGGGCAGCGCAGGGAGCCGGTGCTGGGCGATGCCCTGGCCGCTCAGGCGCAGCCCGACGCCGGTGACGCTACCGCGGATACCTCAGGGGATGTTGGTGCTGCGGAAGCGCCACCCGCGGCCGTGGCAGGCATCCTGCCTGCCAAGGCAGCCCAACTGGATCCTCTCATCGACGCCGTGGCCGCGCTCAACCTCGAGCATCAGGTGTCTGGCGATGCCGTACTGGCCGCACTGCCCGGTACGCGTCGTGTCGGCAGCAAGCCCTTCCTGGTGGAAGGGCTCAATGCCGTGACCCAGGACTGGGAGTTGCCCCGCGTGGGGCAGCGTTACACGGCGCTGCAGGCAGGCATACAGCTGGCCAACCGCATGGGTGCACTCAACGAGATCGAGTTTTCCGAGTTCGTGGTGAAGGTGCAGGCCTTTGCCGACGCCGTGTCCGCTGCGCCCGATTTCCCAGAGATGATGCAGGAGGTGGCCCGCGGCCGGGAGTTGGATCAGTTTGCCAGTGCGCATGACGCGCAGCTTGGCTTCACGGTTCGCGCCCGGCGTGCGGCGTGGAGCCCTGGCTACCTGGCGCAGCATGCGGCCCAGCAGGGCTTCGTGGCGGGCGCTCTGCCCGGGCGCATGGTGCTGCCATCGTCGCACCCCGGTGGGGCGCCGGTGCTGGTGCTCCAGTTCGAGACCCAGGCCGCTCTGGCCGAAGATCCCGAGCAAAGTGCCCTGAGGGAATTCCACCTGACGCTGGATGTGCCGCACGTGCCGCGCAGTGAATCGCCGTTTGTGCGTCTACGGGAATGCGCCACAGCCCTGGCCAAGGCCATGGAAGGCGTGGTCACGGACGACTCCGGCCAGCCGCTGCACCCCGAGACCATGGACCGCATTGGTGCCGATCTGGAAACGCTCTACAACACGCTGGACAGCCGTGAACTGGCGGCAGGCTCTGCGCTGGCCCGGCGCCTCTTCAGTTAACCTTCGTTCACAAGGTAGCCAGCTGACCGCATCGCTTCCAGCGACTGGTCGGCGAGCGCGGTGAGCTGCGGCATCAGCGAGTCGACGGTCGCTTTGTCTTCGGCCAGGGCAGCACGCTCAATGGCGTTTGCCAGCTGCGCCAGGGCCAACGCTCCCATGTTGGCGCTGGCACCCTTGAGTGAATGCGCCAGCCGCTTCAACTGGGGCATGTCGCCTCGCTCGTGGCACTGCAGCAGGGCTTTGACCTCCACCTGCAGCTGCCGTGCAAACATTTGCGCCAGATCGAAGAATTCGTCTCCCAGCACGGAGCGAAGGTCATCCAGAGCGTCGATGTTGAGAAGTTCTTCGGACACGGCGAAAAGATGCGAAAAGAAGTGTTGCATTCTAAGCGTGTTTGCCAGAAACCCTCAAAAATTTGTGGCTGTTTTGCGTTTAAAGTGATTTAAATAGTATTTTTAGCTGATGTCAGCCGAGTGAATGCCGAAACAGCCCTTGCGGCGGTCGTCAAAGTAGCGTTCCAGGGTTTCCTTGACGGTGCGGAATGCGATTTCCTCCCAGGGAATGTCCTCCTCCCGGAAGAGACGGGCTTCCTGAGTCTCGTGCCCCGGGTCAAAGCGGTCGCTGAGCAGCCGTGCACGGTAGTACAGGTGAACCTGGCCTACCCGCACGACGTTGAGGACGGTGAACAGGCCTTCCATCTCGATCTTCGCGCCAGCTTCCTCGATGGTTTCGCGCAGCGCGCCTTCCGCGGTCGACTCGCCCAGTTCCATGAAGCCCGCGGGAAGCGTCCATTTGCCGAGTCGGGGTTCGATGTTGCGTTTGCACAGCAGCACCCATTCGCCTTGTTCCCCCCAGTAGGGAACCGTGCCGACGACGTTCAGCGGGTTTTCGTAGTGAATGGTGCCGCAGGCGGGGCAGACCGCCCGTGTCTTGGTGTCGCCGTCGTCGGGTATGCGGTGTTCCACCTGGGAACCACAGTTGCGGCAGTGCTTGATGGGGGCTCGAAACATGCTGGACAGTGTAGCGGGCTGGCCAGGCCCGTAAAAAAGCCAGCCGGAGCCCGTGGGCTCTTCGGCTGGCTGGCCACAAGTTGCCTGAAGATCAGGACTTGGTGGTCTTGGTGTGCTTTTCGATCAGTGCGCGGGCGGTATCCAGCAGATCGCGACCGTTGAAGCCGCGACGGTCCATGTCCTGCACCCATTCCACTTCGACCTGGCGTGCCTTGCGGCGGAATTCCTGCGCGTCGGCCTGGGAGATGGTGTAGATCGTGTTGCCACGGTCTGCGGCGGCCTTGCGGCCCGGGACGTCACCGGCCTGCTGCACGCGGCCCAGGAACGCAGACGTTGCCATGCCGGAGTTGTCGTCGATGATCTTCTTGAGATCCGGCGCCAGCGAGTTGTACTTGGCCTTGTTCATGCCCATCACGAAGGTGGTGGTGTACAGGGCGCCGCCCGCAGGGGCGAACTCGCTGTGGAAGTTGGTCAGCTCGTGGACCTTGACCGAAGGCACAACTTCCCAGGGGATGACGCAGCCGTCGATCACGCCTTTGGACAGCGAGTCGGGGATCTGCGGCAGCGGCATGCCCACGGGCGTGGCACCCAGGTAGCCCAGCATCTTGGTGATCTGGCGGGTCGGGCCGCGCAGCTTGAGGCCGCGCAGGTCGTCGGGCGTGCGGATCTGCTTGCCCTTGGTGTGGAACATGCCAGGGCCGTGCACCTGCAGCGCCAGCGGTTGGACGTCACGGTACTCGTCCGGGGCCTTGGTCTGGATGTATTCCCAGAAGGCCTTGGACGTTGCCTCGGCGTTGCTCATCATGAAGGGCAGCTCGAACACTTCCGTGCGCGGGAAACGCCCCGGGGTGTTTCCGGGCAGCGTCCAGACGATGTCCACCACGCCGTCCTTGGCCTGGTCGAACAGCTGGACCGGCGAGCCGCCGAGTTGCATGGCCGGGTAGGCCTCGAACTTGATTCGGCCGCCAGAGTCTTTCTCGACCTTGTCCATCCATGCCTTGTGCATGTTCAGCCACACGTTGGACATGGGCGCCATGAAGGTATGGAATTTCAGGGTGACGCTCTGCTGGGCAAAGCCAACCAGTGCGGGGGCGCCCAGGGCCACGGCTGCGCCGGATTGCAGCAGGGTGCGGCGTTGGATCATGTTGGGGTACTCCTTCAACGACGTTGTGTATGTTGTAAGTATGCGTATGAATCAACGCCTGACCATAGGGGGGAACCCGGGTGGCGTGCTCGCTACACTTGCGCGCATGGCCGAAAGCAACGTTCACCCACAGAGCTTCGATTTCCGCAATGCGCCGGGTTATCTTATCCGCCGCGCGCATCAGGTATCGGTCGCCATCTTCATGGACGCGGCCGCGCAACTGGACATCACCCCCGTGCAGTTCGCCATCCTCAACGCGCTGATCGAGAGCCCAGGCATTGACCAGGTGAGCCTGGCGCAGCAGGTGGCCATGGACGCGGCCACGTCGGGGTCGGTGATCGGCCGGCTGGAAGCGAAGGGTTGGTTGAAGCGTGAGCTGGACGAGAGCGACCGCCGCCGCCGCCGCCTGTGGGTGACGCCCACGGGATGTGAAGTGGTGGCGCAGCTCAACGGCCCGATCGGGGATTCGCAGCAGAGGCTGGTGGCACCGCTGGCACCGCAGGAGGTGCAGGAGTTGCAGCGCCTGTTGGAAAAACTCGTGGCTGGCGCTGGCGAGTCCGCTCCGCAAACCGGCTCTTGACCCCTGGCAGGGCAGGGCTGCGCAGGCGATGCTCGGTGAAAACCCGGGTGGCGCCTTAAAATCGCGCGCCAACTCCCCGCCCCCGATGAACGCCCCAATCGACGTCTCCTTCTTTCCGCGCGCTGCCAAGCCCCTTACCAGCTACCGCCCGTACTGGGCGAAGCGCTTCGGTACCGCGCCTTTTCTGCCCATGAGCCGGGCAGAGATGGATCAGCTCGGCTGGGACAGCTGCGACGTCATCATCGTCACCGGCGACGCCTACGTGGATCACCCCAGCTTTGGCATGGCCGTGATCGGCCGCGTGCTGGAGGCGCAGGGCTTCCGTGTGGGCATCATTGCCCAGCCCGACTGGCACAGCGCCGAGCCCTTCAAGGCGTTGGGCAAGCCCAACCTGTTCTGGGGCGTGACGGCGGGAAACATGGACTCCATGATCAACCGCTACACGGCGGACCGCAAGATCCGCTCGGACGACGCCTACACCCCGGGGGACGTGGGCGGCAAGCGCCCGGACCGCGCGGCCACCGTGTACAGCCAGCGCTGCCGCGAGGCCTACAAGGACGTGCCCATCGTGCTGGGCGGTATCGAAGGCTCTCTGCGCCGCATCTCTCATTACGACTACTGGACCGAGACCGTGCGCCGCTCCGTGGTGCTGGACAGCAAGTGCGACATCCTGCTGTACGGCAACGCCGAGCGCGCCATCGTGGAAATTGCACACCGCCTGGCCAAGCGCGAGCCCGTGGAGCAGATCACCGACGTGCGCGGCACGGCCTTCGTGCGGCGTGAAACGCCTGACGGGTGGTTCGAGATCGATTCCACTGAGGTGGACCAGCCGGGCAGGGTGGATGCGCACATCAACCCTTACCTGATGGTGTCGGAACAGGCCAAGGCTCAGGGCCAGACCTGTGCCCGCGAGGACGAAGCCCAGGCCGAGGCGGACGAGGCCAATGCGGCTTTGGAGGCCGTCGGCGGCCAGGGTACCGGGCACAAGGCACAGGCTGCCCAGATGCAGCCGCTGCACTTCGTGGCCAACCCGGCCTTGCCTTCCAAGGGCAAGGCCCCGCGTGACCGCACGGTGATCCGCCTGCCCAGTTTCGAGCAGGTGAAGGCCGACCCGGTGCTCTATGCGCACGCCAACCGAGTGCTGCACCTGGAGACCAACCCCGGCAACGCCCGGGCGCTGGTGCAGGCGCACGGCAGTGGCACGTCTGCGCGCGACGTGTGGATCAACCCGCCGCCCATCCCCTTGACCACGGCCGAGATGGATTACGTGTTCGGCCTGCACTATGCGCGCAGCCCGCACCCTGCCTACGCTGACGAGAACGGCAGCCACGACGGCGCCACGAAGATTCCCGCGTGGGAGATGATCCGCTTCAGCGTGAACATCATGCGCGGCTGCTTCGGCGGCTGCACCTTCTGCTCCATCACCGAGCACGAGGGCCGCATCATCCAGAGCCGCTCCGAGGACTCCGTCATCCAGGAGATCGAGGACATCCGCGACAAGGTGGCCGGTTTCACAGGCGTGGTGTCCGACCTGGGCGGCCCCACGGCCAACATGTACCGCCTGGGCTGCAAGAGCCCCGAGATCGAGGCCGCCTGCCGCAAGCCCAGCTGCGTCTACCCCGGCATCTGCCAGAACCTCAACACCAACCACGACCCGCTCATCCACATGTACCGGCGGGCGCGGCAGCTCAAGGGGGTCAAGAAGATCCTGATCGGCTCTGGCTTGCGCTACGACCTTGCCGTGAAAAGCCCCGAGTACGTGAAGGAACTGGTGCAGCACCACGTGGGCGGCTACCTGAAGATCGCCCCTGAGCACACCGAGCAGGGGCCGCTGTCGAAGATGATGAAGCCGGGCATAGGCACCTACGACCGCTTCAAGCAGATGTTCGAGAAGTACAGCGAGGAAGCGGGCAAGAAACAGTACCTGATTCCGTACTTCATTGCCGCGCACCCCGGCACCAGCGACGAGGACATGATGAACCTGGCGCTCTGGCTCAAGCGCAACGGCTTCCGTGCCGACCAGGTGCAAACCTTCTATCCCAGCCCCATGGCCACGGCCACGGCCATGTACCACTCGGGGTTGAACACGCTCAAGGGCATCCACCGGGACGACCGGGCCGAACGCGTGGACGTGGTGAAGGGCGAACGCCGACGCCGCCTGCACAAGGCCTTCTTGCGCTACCACGACCCGAACAACTGGCCGTTGCTGCGCGAGGCGCTCAAGGCCATGGGCCGTGCCGACCTGATCGGCAACGGCAAGCAGCACCTGATTCCCACCTTCCAGCCCTTGACCGACGGTGGCTACCAGAGCGCTCGCCGCAAGAACAGCACGCCAGCCGAGAAAAGCGGTGCGGCCAAGCCGGTGCAGGCTGGCAAGGGCGGCGCACAACCACAGCGCGGGCGCATCCTGACGCAGCACACGGGGTTGCCGCCCCGGGTCAATGGCGCCAATGGCGCCAATGGCGCTGGCCAGAAGCGCGGCACCAAACCCTCTGGCGGCCGTTGACGGGCAGGGTTCGCGGCTGGTTCAGTCCGCGTAGTCCAGCGGCAGCGCGGTGGTGAATTTCAGCTCCTCCATCGCGAAGCTGGCGCTGACGTCCGACAGGTCCACCTCGCGGATCAACCGCTTGTAGATTTGGTCGTAGACGGCGATGTCGGGCGCCACCACGCGCAGAAGGTAGTCCACGTCGCCGCTCATGCGGTAGAACTCCACCACTTCGGGAATGGCGCGCACCGCGTCGCGAAAGCGTTCGAACCAGGCCTGGCTGTGCTGGTTGGTGCGGATGGACACGAACACCGTGACCCCCAGGTTGACCTTGCGCGGGTCCACCAGCGCCACGTGCCGGGCGATGAAACCGTGTTCGCGCAGCCGCTGTACCCGCCGCCAGCACGGTGTGGTGGACAGGTTCACCGCCTGGGCCAGGTCGGCCAGCGGGGTTTCGGCGTCTTGTTGAAGAATGCCAAGAATCTTCCTATCAGTGGTGTCCAGTTTCTTTTTCATTCTTGTAAGTAGAAAATTTTCCTCATTATCCGGTTTATCT
Organism: Hydrogenophaga aquatica; assembly: GCF_054780915.1. NCBI lineage: Bacteria > Pseudomonadati > Pseudomonadota > Betaproteobacteria > Burkholderiales > Comamonadaceae > Hydrogenophaga > Hydrogenophaga aquatica. The sequence goes on from NZ_BAAGVK010000011.1 coordinate 193,841, forward strand.
ATGGAATTTTGACAACCCATTTTTCCAGGGTCTGGAGCACACTTCAGGGCATTCGAACGTCCATGAACGGAGGCCTGTCTTGAAGACGATTGGTTTGATCGGTGGCATGAGCTGGGAGTCCACCGCGCTGTATTACCAGATCATCAACCGCGAGGTGGCGCGCCGCCGTGGCGGACTGAGCAGTGCCCGGCTGAGCCTGGTGAGTCTGGATTTCCAGGACATCGCCCAGCGCCAGCGCGAAGGCGACTGGCCGGGCATGGCGGGCATTCTGGCCGGGGCGGCCCGCCGCTTGCAGGATACGGGCGCCGACTGTGTGCTGATCGGCACCAACACCATGCACAAGGTGGCCCCCGAGGTGCAGGCCGCCACCGATGTGCCCTTGCTGCACATTGCCGACGTGGCCGCCGACGCAATCGTCCGCGCGGGTCTGGGCACGGTGGGCCTGATGGGCACGCGCTTCACCATGGAGCAGCCCTTTTACGTGGAGCGGCTGGCGCAGCGTGGCATTGCGTGCGTGGTGCCGAACGAGGACCAGCGCGCGGAAATCCACCGCATCATTTTCGAAGAGCTTTGCCAGGGCAAGGTGCTCGACGCTTCCCGCGTCTGGCTGCAATCGTGCATGAGCAGCCTGCAGGCGCGCGGTGCCCAAGGGGTGGTGCTGGGGTGCACCGAGCTGCCGCTCATCCTGCGCCCAGGCGACGGCGTCCTGCCCATGTTCGACACCACGGCCTTGCACGCCATGGCCGCCGTCGATTTCGCGCTGGCTGACTGATAGGCGCCCGCTGGCGGCCGCTTACAACGGCAGGGTGTGCAGGGGGATGTCTTTCTGAAGGGCCAGCCGCTCCAGTTGCCGCCGGGTACGGCCTGCCACGAAGGCCGCAATGGCATCGTGGGTGGCAGGCTCGAAGAGGGTGGCGTAACCCTGGACGGCGACACCTGCGGCCTGGCACAGCGCCTGGGCAAAGTGCGGTTCCAGCGCTGCCAGGGCCACGCGCCCGTCCTTGCAGGGGTAGACGCGGTAGCCGGCGTGCGCGCCCCCCACGGCGGCGTTGGGCAACGTGAGCCCCCAGGTGCGTGGCAGGGCCAGCCAGGCGGCGGCGTCCGACAGGGCCACTTCCTGGTAGCTGCCCTGGCCGCTGCTTTGCGCGGTCAGCGTGGCCTGCAGCACAGCTTCGCTGGCCAGCAGTGCGCCGCCCATGTCGGCGAACAGGGTGGGCGGCATGGACAGACCGCTGATCAGGCCCGCATCGGCCAGGTAGGTGAGGTCGTGCCCGGGTTCTTCGGCGCGTTCGCCGGGGCTGCCGACGATGGCCACCATGGACAGCGCCGGATACGACTTGCGCAGCGTCTTCCAGTCCAGCCCCAACTTGCGCAGCGCGGACGGGCGGAACGACGTGAGCAGCACGTCGGTGGTTCCCAGCAATTGACGCAGCCTGGCCTGTCCGGTGTCCGTCTTGAGGTTGGCGCTGACCCGGCGGATGCCCTGATGCAGGGCCTGGTAGGCCGTGGCGCTGTACTGCGCCATGGGGTCGCTGCTGGTGCCGCCTGCGGGCGCGGGCGCTTCCAGCTTGGTGCAGCGGGCACCCATGGCGCGAAGGCGCTGCAGGGCCGCCGGGCCGGGCAGGTTGAGGGCAAGGCTGAGCACGCGCACACCGCGCAGGGGTTTGAGGGGCTTCATGCCCCTCATCTTAATCAGGCCCCGGGGCTCAGTCTTGGCTTTGCAGCTGCCGGAGCATCAGCCGCGCCGTGGCGGTGTTGGTGGCGCAGGGCACGTTGTGCACGTCGCAGGCGCGCACCAGCGCGTTGATGTCCGGCTCGTGCGGCTGGGGGGTCATCGGATCGCGCAGGAAGACCACGGCATCGATGTCGCCGACGGCCAGACGTGCACCGATCTGCAGGTCGCCGCCCAGCGGGCCGCTGAGCAGCTTTTCCACGCTGAGACCTGCTTCGCTTTCCAATCGGCCGCCCGTGGTGCCGGTGGCGCAGAGGGTGCACCGGCTCAGCCAGTCGCGGAACTCGCGGGCCAGCAGCACCATGTCGGCCTTGCGCCCGTCGTGGGCAATCAGTGCGATGCGCATGGTGTCTGCTTCAAAGCCGCTGGTCGGTGGACGGGCGTTTCCACAGATTGATGCCGCCGTCGATGGCATGCTGGTCGATGGCGGCCAGCTCCTCGGCGCTGAAGTCCAGCCGCTTGAGCGCGCCCGCCAGTTCCACGATCTGTTCTGCGCGGCTGGCGCCAATGAGGGCGGACGTCATGCCCGGGTGGCGCAACACCCAGGCCACGGCCATCTGGGCCAGGCTCTGGCCGCGTGCCTGGGCAATGCCGTTGAGCGCGCGCACGTGCTTCAGGTTCTGCTCGCTCAGGTGCTCGGGCTTGAAAGAACCACCGCCAGGCCGGTTGATGCGCGCGTCCTGTGGCACGCCCTGCAGGTACTTGCCCGTGAGCAGCCCTTGCGCCAGCGGGCTGAAGGCAATGCAGCCCATGCCCAGATCGTCAAGGGTGTCGATCAGTTCTTCCTCGATCCAGCGGTTGAGCAGGCTGTAGGAAGGCTGATGGATCAGGCACGGCACGCCCATGTCCTTGAGCAGCGCCACGGCTTCGCGCGTCTTGCCTGCGGAGTAGCTGGAAATACCCACGTACAAGGCCTTGCCTTGCTGCACTGCGCTGGCCAGCGCGCCCATGGTCTCCTCCAGCGGCGTGTCAGGGTCGAAGCGGTGGGAGTAGAAGATGTCCACGTAGTCCAGGCCCATGCGCTTGAGGCTCTGGTCCAGGCTGGCCAGCACGTACTTGCGCGAGCCGCCACCCTGTCCGTAGGGGCCTGGCCACATGTCGTAGCCCGCCTTGGTGGAGATGACGAGCTCGTCCCGGTAGGGGCGGAAATCGCGGCGCAGGTGCTCGCCGAAGTTGGCTTCGGCGCTGCCGTAGGGCGGGCCGTAGTTGTTGGCGAGGTCGAAGTGGGTGATGCCCAGGTCGAACGCCGCGCGAAGCATGGCGCGTTGCGTTTCCAGCGGTGTGGTGCCGCCAAAGTTGTGCCACAGGCCCAGCGTGATGGCGGGCAGCTTGAGGCCGCTGCGGCCACAGCGGCGGTAGGTCATTTCCTGGTATCGGTCGGAGGCGGCGTGGTACATGGCGTGAACCTCAATGGGTGGATGGAGGAGGCGGGGCGGGCACGAAGCGCGAGCCCCAGGCGAGCGTGGCAGACGTGACGACCACCAGGCCCAGCGCCCAGGTGAGCGACCACGCCTCGGCGATGGCGCCGATGAGCGGGGGGCCGATCAGGAAACCACTGTAGCCGATGGACGACACCGCGGCGATGGCCGAGGCGCGTGTGGTTCCCGGCACACGCGTGGAAGCGTTGTAAAGAATGGGCACCACCATGGCAAGGCCTGCGCCAACCAGGGCGTAACCCGCAAATGCCAGCACAGGCGAACCGGACAGCAGAACCACCGCCATGGCAGTGGCGCTGACACTTCCGCCCGCGCGCAGCAAGGCGCGTTCGGGGTAACGGTGGCGCAGGGCGTCGCCCCCGAAGCGCGCCAGCGCCATCGCGGCGGAGAAGACGGCATAGCCGATGGCCGCGCGGTCCTGAGGCATGCCGACCTCCTGCTTCAGGTAGAGCACGCTCCAGTCGTACATGGCTCCCTCGGCACTCATGCCAGCGAAGATGAGCAACCCCAGGACCAGCAGCTGGCCATGGGGCAAATGGCGTCGCCGTGCGGCAGGGGCCCCAGGGGCCGTTTCAGAGGGTGCATTGAGCAGGCTGCCCGAAGTGATGGCGACCCAGACCAGCACCAGCAAGCCGATGCCCGAAAGCTGCCAGGCGGGCGACAGACCGGTGCGCAGCAGCGCGGCGGCCAACATGGCGCCAGCCATGCCCCCCACGCTGAAGCTGCCATGCAGGTTTCCCATGATGGGGCGTCCGGCATGCGCTTCCAGCATGGAGCCTTCGGTGTTGATCGCCACGTCGTACAGGCTCATGGCCGCGCCGAACAGGAACATGGCGGGCAGCAGCCCCCACAGCCCGGGCCACCACAGCGCGCTGGCCAGCGCAAGCGCCATTCCCAGCGCGCACCCTTGGACCGCGCCGCGCACGCCCAGCCACGCAACCATGCGCCCAGCGACCAGCAGGGAGGCGATGGCACCCATGGCAATGGTCAGCAGTACGAGGGACAGCGAACCCTCGGTCAGGCCATACGTGGACTTGGCCGAGGGGATGTGCACTCCCCACGCACCTCCCGTCACGCCCAGGCCGATGAACTGGGCGCGGGTGGCCCAGCGGGCGCGGCGCCAATGGCCAGCAGTGGCGGTGATGGATGGTGGAGGGACGGGCTCGCGTGACATGTTTTGGGGCATGAGTTATCAGGGCATGGTACTGAATCATAAAAACGTTTGCATGGAGTCTTGTGAATATTTGTGATGTTTGCCCTAAAAGATGGTTACGTAACCAAAAAGTCCTGAAAAGCTAGGGTTTTCACCTTCATGCAAACGATTGTTCAAATGATTCAATCCGCTCGCCTCAGTTAGGTTGCCGAAAAGGTCCTTTCAGGCAGCAAACCAACCATCAAAACCCGGAGATATTCGATGCAGCAGTTTCTCAAGCCGTCCGCCATTGCCGCCATGCTGGCGCTCTGTTCCCTGGGCGCGCAAGCCGATGTGAAGTTCGACGCCAACATCGAGACCAACACCACCTACAAGTCCAGCCGCGACAACCCGGCTGCCGCCAGCACCTTCGACAACGGCGGGCGCATCGAGATCAACGCCAACGCCGAACTGCTGCGCCAGGGCGACTTCTTCGTCAACGCCCGTGGCTCGCTGCTGCTGGGTCTCAACGCCGACACTGGCATCGACGATGCGTGGATTCAGTTCGGCAACAGCACGTGGGACTTCAAGCTCGGCCGCTTCGAGGCTGTCGATCTGTTCCCGCTGGGCAAGGACACTGTCGTGGAAAGCGTGGCTTCGGGTACCTACCGCGCCAACGTCCTGCGCGGGCGCTTCAAGGACGACCAGTTCCACGGCGCCGTCGGCCTCAACGCCGGGCAGAACCTGCGCTTCGAGCTGGGGCTGATCTCCTACAAGGGCGACAAGACGGGTATCGTCGAGCAGGGTGTGCGCCCCGTGGCCGTGTACACCAACGGCGCGCTGACCCTGCGTGCAGGCATCGAGCACTTTGACCGCGGTGATGGCAACCAGACCGGCTACGGCCTGTCGGCCGGTTACGCCGTGAGCAAGGATGGCTACGTCAACGCGAGCTACGCCAAGAGCAGCGACGTGAACGCGTCTTCCTTCGGTTTGAACGCCACGTTTGGTGCTGCTGGCGTGGGCCTGATCCACGACAAGACCGCTGCCGGCAAGTCCAACACCTATTACGCTGCCTACAGCTTCCCGTTGTTTGGCGTCAAAGGTGCCACCGTCACTCCCGCGATCAGCCACTCTACGCATACCGGTCAGGACGGTCTGACCGCCGTTCGCGTGCGGTTGAACTACGCGTTCTGAGCGTTTTTTCAGGGTTCTTTTTTGGCTCGCGGCCCGCAAGGCTGCGGGCCTTTTTCATTACCGGCGGGGTAGGCGGCCGGGGGATGAAATAATCGCCGCATGCCCGAACGTTCCTCCCCCCGGCGTGCCGCCGCCGAGCCGCAAGATGCGGTGCCGCAGGCAACGCCTCCGTCCCGCAAACGCATGCAGATGACCGACATCGCGCGGCTCGCGGGGGTGTCGGTGTCCACAGTGTCGCGGGCGCTCAGCGGCAGCTCACAGATTCCCGAGGCAACGCGCAGCCGTATCGCGGAACTGGCGCGTTCGCTCAACTACAGCGTGAACGTTGGCGCTGCCAATCTGCGCAAGCGCGACGTGCAGACGGTGGGGGTCACCATCCTGGGTGACAGCATGCAGGCCATCTCCGACCCCTTCCTGCTGAGCATTCTGGGTGCCGTGGCCGACGCTCTGGACGAGCGAGGCATGAACCTGCTGCTCAGCCGGCTCAAGGACGACCGCAAACACCTGATGGCGCCCATGGTGGCCAGCGGGCAGGTGGCCGGCCTCATCGTCATCGGCCAGTTGACCTGGCACGAGCACCTGAACGAACTGGCCCGGCAAGGGGTGCCCATGGCCGTGTGGGGCGCTTGCCTGCCTGACGCCATGTATTCCGTGGTGGGGGGCGACAACGAGCGGGGCGGCTACCTGGCCACGCGACATCTGCTGGATCGCGGTTGCCGGCGCATCGCCTTCTTCGGCGACAAGGCCCACCCCGAGGCCGGGCTCCGCTACCAGGGCTACCGGCGTGCCCTGGACGAGGCCGGCATTCAGGCAGACCCCAGGCTGGAGCAGTCCTTCCTGTTTGGGGATACCCGCGTGCGGCACGTGATCGACGACTGGCTGGGGCAGAACGTCGCTTTTGACGGGGTGTTTGCCAACAGTGACGTCACGGCCATCTCCATCATTGGTGCATTGAGCGAGAGAGGTGTTTCCGTACCCGGGGACGTGAAGGTGGTCGGCTACGACGACATCCTGCTCTCGGCGCACATGCATCCGTCGCTGACCACCGTGTGCCAGCCTGCAGCGTTGGCAGGCAAGGCATTGGTGGAGCTGCTCTTTGAGTCGGTGGCGCACCGTTCCCGGCGCATGGTGACGCTGCCGACCGAGCTCATCGTTCGCGACAGCACCGGCGGCTGAGGCCGTTTCGGGTTACGTTCCAGGTACAAATTTCAGCGAGATCGGGTAAACCCTGTAATGCAATCGTTTGCGTAAGTGGTGCAATTCGTTTGCGGCCACCGTGGAACCTGGTGTCGGGTGGGCAGCGATCAACAACATTTGCGAGGCAAACATGCGTATCCAATCCCGTGCCGTGGCGATCAAAGCCGGGCTGCTGGCCCTGACGACTGCCGGTGCCCTGGCAGGCGCCCAGGCGGCGACCATCACCATCTCCTGCGGCTCCGTGGGGCAGGACTTCGAGAACTGCAAGAAGCACACGGAGGCCTGGTCCAAGAAAACGGGCCACACCGTCAAGCTGTTCACGGTGCCCAATTCCACGACCGACATCCTGTCGCTGTTCCGCCAGATGTTTGCCGCCAAGTCGACCGACCTGGACGTGATCAACGTGGACGTGGTGTGGCCAGGCGTGATCAAGGACCACCTGCTGGACCTGAAACCCTATTCCAAGGGCGTGGAGAAAGAGCATTTCCCCGCCATCGTGGCCAACAACACGGTGGACGGCAAGCTGCTGGCCATGCCCTGGTTCACCGACGCGGGCCTGCTCTACTACCGCAAGGACCTGCTGGAAAAGTACGGCGCCAAGCCCCCGGCCACCTGGGAAGAGCTGAGCGCCGTGGCAAAGAAGGTGCAGGACGGCGAGCGCGCAGCGGGCAATGCCGACTTCCACGGTTTCGTGTTCCAGGCCAAGGCCTATGAAGGCCTGACGTGTGACGCCATCGAATGGCTGCACAGCTACAACGCGGGCAATGTGGTCGATGCCAGCGGCAATATCACCGTCAACAACCCGAACGCCGTCAAGGCACTCAAGATGGCCGCCTCCTGGGTGGGCACGATCGCGCCACGTGGGGTGCTCAACTATGCCGAGGAAGAGGCGCGCGGCGTTTTCCAGAACGGCAACGCCGCTTTCATGCGCAACTGGCCCTATGCCTGGTCGCTGGCCAATGGTGCCGACAGCAAGATCAAGGGCAAGGTCGGCGTTGCACCGCTGCCCAAGGGCGGGGTCGATGGCCAGAACGCCGCCACCCTGGGCGGCTGGCAGCTCGCGGTGTCCAAGTACTCGAAGAACCCCGAGGCTGCGGCCGACCTGGTCATGTACATGACCAGTGCCGAGGTGCAGCGCGAGCGCGCCATCACCAGCTCCTACAACCCCACCATCGTCTCTCTGTACAAGGACAAGGCGGTCCTGGACGCCAACCCCTTCTTCTACAGCCTGTTCGACGTGTTCGTGAGCGCCGTGCCCCGGCCGTCCACGCCCACCGGCCTGAAGTACCCCGAGGTGAGTGCCGCGCTCTGGAACGCGACGCACGACGTGCTGTCCGGGAAGGCCACCGCCGAGGACTCGCTGACCAAGCTTGAGGCGCGCCTCAAGCAGGTGCGCCGCAACAAGTGGTGAGCCGTGCCAGCCTGGCCTGACCCGGAATCGACATGATGAACAACAAGACACGCACCGCCTGGCTGTTCCTGGCGCCCATGGTGGTGGTGCTCCTGATGGTGGCCGCCTGGCCGTTGGGGCGCACCATCTGGTTCAGCTTCACCGATGCCAACATCAACGACATCGGCGTGGCCCGCTTCGTGGGGCTGGAAAACTACCTGGGCGAGTACGGCCTGTTCGCCAACCCCACCCACACCGACGGCTTCTGGGCCAGCGACTGGGGCGTGTCTATCCTGAACACGCTCAAGTTCGCCGTGGTGTCGGTGACGCTGGAGACTGCCTTTGGCCTGGGCGTGGCCTTGCTGCTCAACCAGGAGTTCCGTGGCCGGGCCTGGGTGCGGGCGGCCGTGCTGGTGCCGTGGGCCATTCCCACCATCGTGTCAGCCAAGATGTGGGGCTGGATGCTGCATGACCAGTTCGGCGTCGTCAACCAGTGGCTGGTGGACGCCGGCCTGCTGGCCGAGAAGGTGGCCTGGACGGCCGACCCTGCCTATGCCCTGTGGACGGTGGTGGCCGTGGACGTGTGGAAGACCACGCCCTTCATGGCGCTGCTGATCCTGGCGGCACTGCAGACGCTGCCCAAGGACTGCTACGAGGCAGCTCGCGTCGACGGTGTGCACCCGCTGCGCGTGTTCTGGCGCGTGACACTGCCTTTGATCCGCCCCGCGCTCATGGTGGCGGTGATCTTCCGCTTGCTCGATGCCCTGCGCGTGTTCGACCTGATCTACGTGCTCACGTCCAACAACAACAGCACGATCAGCATGTCTGGCTTCGTGCGGCGCGAGATGGTGGAAAACGGCTACATGGGCTATGGCTCTGCGGCCTCCACGGCGCTCTTTCTCATCATCGGCCTGTGCACGGTCGCCTACATCCGCCTGGGCCGGCTCAAGCTGGCGGAGGACTGAACATGAAATCCCCCTGGTACGCGCGCTCGGCGCTGTATCTGGCAGCGGCCCTGGTGGTGGCGTTGTCGGTGTTTCCCTTCATCTACGCCATCTCCACCTCGTTCAAGTCGGGGGCGGCGCTGTTCGAGCCCCGCCTGTGGCCCAGCTCGGTCACCCTGGGCAACTACATCTCGCTCTTCACGCTGGCAGAGCAGCCTTTCGGCAGGCACATCGTCAACTCCATCATGGTCGCGGTGCTGGTGGTGGGGCTCTCGCTCTTCATGGGCGTGACGGCGGCCTACGCCCTGGGGCGCATTTCCTTCAAGGGCAGGGGGCTGCTGCTCATGACCATCCTGGGCGTGTCGATGTTCCCGCAGGTGGCGGTGCTGGCCGGCATGTTCGAACTCATCCAGTGGCTGGGCCTGTACAACAAGGCGCTCGGCCTGGTGCTGCCCTACATGATCTTCACGCTGCCCTTCACCGTGTGGGTGCTCACCACCTTCATGAAGCAGTTGCCCAAGGAACTGGAAGAGGCCGCCATCATGGACGGCTGCAGCCCCTGGCGCGTCATCAAGGACGTGTTCCTGCCGCTGCTGTGGCCCGCGCTGGTGTCCACGGGCTTGCTGGCCTTCATTGCCGCGTGGAACGAATTCCTCTTCGCGCTCACCTTTGTGCTCGACAACAACGAGCGCACCGTGCCGGTGTCCATCTCCCTCATCTCGGGCGCCAGCAAGTACGACATCCCCTGGGGAAACATCATGGCTGCGTCCGTGCTGGTCACGCTGCCACTGGTGGCGCTGGTGCTCCTCTTCCAGAAAAAGATCGTCTCGGGCCTCACGGCTGGCGCGGTCAAGGGTTGACTCCTTTTCTCTCACGGCTCATACATGAAACACAAGGCTCCCAACAACGAATGGTGGCGCGGCGGCGTCATCTACCAGATCTACCCGCGCAGCTTTCAGGACAGCAATGCCGATGGCATCGGCGACCTGCCCGGCATCACGGCCCGGCTGGAGCACGTGGCCCGGCTGGGCGCGGACGGCATCTGGCTGTCTCCCTTCTTCAAAAGCCCGATGAAGGACTTCGGCTACGACGTGAGCGACTACCGCGACGTGGACCCGATGTTCGGCACGCTGGACGACTTCCGCGCCCTGGTGAAGCACGCCCATGAGCTCGGTCTGAAGGTGATGATCGACCAGGTGCTGTCGCACACGTCCGACCAGCACCCCTGGTTCAAGGAGAGCCGCGCCAGCCGCGACAACCCCAAGGCCGACTGGTATGTGTGGGCCGATGCCAAGGATGACGGCAACCCGCCCAACAACTGGTTGAGCATTTTTGGCGGCAGTGCATGGCAGTGGGACACCGGCCGCCTGCAGTACTACATGCACAACTTCCTCACCAGCCAGCCGGACCTCAACTTCCACCACCCCGAGGTGCAGCAGGCCATCCTGGACGACGTGCGCTTCTGGCTGGAGCTGGGCGTGGATGGCTACCGCCTGGACACCGCCAACTTCTACTTCCATGACAAGCAGCTGCGCGACAACCCGGGCCGCGGCATGCCGCAAGGCGAAGACCCGGCGGTGGACCGCAACAACCCCTACGGCTGGCAGCGCCACCTGCACGACAAGAGCCAGCCCGAGAACCTGGACTTCCTGCGCCGCCTGCGCGCGCTGCTGGACGAATACCCCGACACCACCATGGTCGGCGAGATCGGCGACGACGACGGGCTGGCCCGCATGGCGCAGTACACCAGCGGCGGCGACAAGCTGCACATGGCCTACTGCTTCGACCTGCTCGGCAAGCAGCACAGTGCCCCGTTCCTGCATGCGCTGTTCACCCGCTTTCTGGACATCGTGGGCGACGGCTGGCCCTGCTGGGCGCTGTCCAACCACGACTGTGTGCGGCTGGCCACCCGCTGGGGTGGCGACCAGCCTGATGGGCGCCTGCTGCGCCTGGCCGCAGCCATGCAGATGTCCGTGCGGGGTACGCCCTGCATCTACCAGGGTGACGAGCTGGGCCTGCCCGAAGCCGACATCGCCTACGAACAACTGCAGGACCCCTTCGGCATCACGATGTGGCCCAAGTTCAAGGGGCGCGACGGTTGCCGCACGCCCATGCCCTGGGTTTCTGGCGCGCTGCACGCGGGTTTCGGGCCCAGCCAGCCGTGGTTGCCCGTGTCACCGGCCCACCTGCCGCTGGCGGTGGACCGGCAAGGGACTGGCGGCCTGATGGCCTTCTACACGCAACTGCTTCACTGGCGCCGCACCCGGCCTGCTCTGGTCAAGGGCAGCATGGCCATGTTGCCCGCGCATGATCAGGTGCTGGCCTTCGTGCGCAGCCATGGTGGCGAACGGGTGCTGTGCGCGTTCAACTTCAGCAACGAAGCCGCCGTCTGGACGCTGCCCGCGGAAGTGGCGTCGGCCGCCCCGCTGGCAGGCAGCGGGCTGGAGGGCGCGCGCATCGTTGACGGCACCATCCGTTTCGAACCCTGGGGCGGGCTGCACGCCGCCTGCTGAAGGAGCACATGCCATGTCCAAGATCGAGTTCCGCAACGTCAGCAAGCGCTATACGCCGCAGACGTTGACCATCAACGACGCCAACCTGACCATCGAGCACGGCGAGTTCTGTGTGTTCGTCGGCCCTTCAGGCTGTGGCAAGTCCACGCTGTTGCGCATGGTTGCAGGGCTGGAGGAGATCACCTCCGGTGACCTCCTCATCGGCGGCGAGCGCGTCAACGACCTGGCGCCCGCCCGCCGTGGCGTGGCCATGGTGTTCCAGAGCTACGCGCTCTATCCCCACATGACCGTGCGCGAGAACATGGCCTTCGGCCTGAAGGTGTTCGGTGCCAACGCGGCCGAAATCGATCGCAAGGTGCGCGAGGCCGCCGAGGTGCTGCAGCTCACCCATCTGCTGGACCGATTGCCCAAGGCGCTTTCGGGCGGACAGCGCCAGCGCGTTGCCATCGGGCGTGCCATTGTCAAGGAGCCGCGGGTATTCCTGTTCGACGAGCCGCTGTCCAACCTGGACGCTGCTTTGCGCGTGCAGACCCGCCTGGAGATTTCACGGCTGCACAAGCGCATCGGTTCGGCCAGCATGATCTATGTCACGCACGACCAGGTGGAGGCCATGACGCTGGCCGACAAGATTGTGCTGTTGCACACAGGTGACCGCATTGCCAGCCATGGCTCCATTGCGCAGGTGGGCTCGCCCATGGCGCTGTACCACCGTCCGGCCAGCCTGTTTGTGGCGGAGTTCATCGGTTCGCCGAAGATGAATGTGTTGCCGGGTCAACTGGTCCGCGCGGCGCCGGACACGGCCACGGTGAAACTGGCAGGTGTCGACCTGGAGGCCGCTGTGGATGCCCAGGCCATCCAGCCGGGCGAGGCGCTGCACGTGGGCTGCCGCCCTGAAGACATGCGCCTGGTGAGTACCGGCTCGGCCAACAGCTTGAGCGGGCAGGTCAGCCACGTCGAGAAGCTGGGCGAGGCATCGCTGCTTTATGTAGATGTGGGGCAGGCGCTGCCTGCCATCACCGTGCGTGTGCCGGGCACGGCCACCGAACGGGTGGGGGAGACCGTGCACGTCCAATGGCCGGCAGACCTGATCCACGTGTTCGGCTCAGATGGCGAAGCCTGCTTTCGGACGCTTGACTTGCCCGCCTAAAAAAAACGCGGCCCTCAGACCGCGTTTTCTCCTGGGTGCCTTATTGCCCGAAATCGAGCGGCAGGCCCACGTAGTTCTCGGCAATCGTGCGCAGGCCGGATTCGGAGTGCATCAGGTAGTCCAGCTCGGCTTGCTGCAGCTTGGCGTTGATGGCGCCTTCGTCCGGGAAGTTGTGCATGATCGACGTGAACCACCAGCTGAAACGCTCCGCGCGCCAGATGCGCTTGAGGCAACGCTCGGAGTAGCTGTCGATGCCCGCTTCGGTCTTGTCCTGGTAGAACTCGACGATGGCGTTGGACAGGTACTTCACATCGGTGGCGGCCAGGTTCAGACCCTTGGCACCGGTGGGCGGCACGATGTGCCCGGCGTCGCCCGCCAGGAACATGCGGCCAAAGCGCAGCGGCTCCGTCACGAAGCTGCGCAGCGGCGCAATGCTTTTTTCCAGGCTGGGGCCTGTCACCAGCTTTTCAGCTGCTTCGGGGTCCAGACGCAGCTTCAGCTCGTTCCAGAAGGCGTCGTCGCTCCACTGTTCCACCTTGTCGGTCAGCGGCACCTGCAGGTAGTAGCGGCTGCGGGTGTGGCTGCGTTGCGAGCACAGGGCAAAACCGCGTTCGCTGTTGGCGTAGATCAGTTCGTGGTGCACCGGCGGGGTGTCCGACAGCAAACCCAACCAGCCGAAGGGGTAAACCTTCTCGTATTCCTTGATGGCGTTGCGCGGTGCGCTGGCTCGGCACACGCCGTGGAAGCCGTCGCAGCCCGCAATGAAGTCACACTCGATGGTGTGGGTCTGGCCGTCCTTTTCGTAGGTGACGCGCGGTTTGGTGGTGTCAAAGTCATGCACCTGCACGTTGGCCGCCTCGTAGATGCTGGTCAGGCCAGCAGCCTTGCGGGCGTCCATCAGGTCGCGGGTCACTTCGGTCTGGCCGTAAACCATCACCTTCTTGCCGCCCGTCAGGCCTTCCAGGTCGATGCGGTGGCGCTGGCCGTTGAACAGCATGTCAAAACCGGTGTGCACCAGGCCTTCCTTGTGCATGCGCTCGCCCACACCTGCCTCGTCCAGCAGGTCGGTGGCCACCTGTTCCAGCACGCCGGCGCGGATGCGGCCGAGCACGTAGTCGGGCGTCTGGCGTTCGAGGATGACGGCGTCGATGCCAGCCTTGTACAGCAGCTGGCCGAGCAGCAGGCCAGAAGGGCCTGCGCCGATGATGGCAACTTGGGTGCGCATGGAGGTCTCCTGTGAAGCAATGCGAATGGGTTCATGCTAGACCCCGGTGGCCAGCCTGCACACCCCGGTGATTGCGGGTTTGCGCGATCAGTGGAACAATTGCGCGATGATCGCGCAACTTCAACCAATCCGGCCATGAGCATCGCCAAGGCCGATCTCATCGAGGGCATGGCCAAGGGCATGGCTGTGCTGGAAAGTTTCGACACCGAGCGCCAGCGGCTCAACGCCACGCTGGCCGCCCAGCGGGCGGGCATCACCCGGGCGGCGGCGCGCCGCCACCTGCTGACCCTGGCGCACCTGGGCTACCTGGAGACAGACGGCAGCTACTTCTGGCTGTCGGCCAAGGTGCTGCGGTTTTCCGGAAGCTACCTGTCCAGTGCGCGCCTGCCCCGGGCTGTGCAGCCCACGCTCAACCGGCTGGCTGCGCAGACGCGTGACTCCTTTTCGGTGGCCGTGCTGGAGGGCGACGCCGTGGTCATCGTTGCCCGCAGCGTGGCCATGGCAGGCCCGGTGGGCGATTGGGACGGCGGTTCGCTGGGGAGTGCGACGCTGTCAGGCAGCGCGCCCGTGCGCCTGCTGGCCTACGGTTTGCATCTGGGCGCGCGCCTGCCTGCACACGCCACTTCCACCGGGCGTGTGCTGCTGGCGGCGCTGCCCAAGACCGAATTCAATGGCTGGCTCAAGGGCAGGGCGCTGGCGCGGCTGACGCCCTACACCGTGGTGGAACCCAAAGCCTTCCGTCAGGTCATCGCCGACGTGCGGCAGGCAGACCACTGCATCGCCAGCGAGGAGCATGAACTTGGCGTTTTTGCGGTGGCCGTGCCGCTGCGCAACCTGGACGGCAAGACCGTGGCCGCGCTCAACGCCGTGGTGCCGCACAGCCGCCTGCACAGCGGTGCGGTCCAGCGGGAGCTTCTGCCGCTGCTGCAGGATGCGGCGCGTGAGTTGCGCCCCCTGCTGTGACTCGGCGTCACACGCCCAGGTGCTGCTCCAGAATCTGCGGCTGCGAGATCAGCTCTGCCGAGCTGCCCTCGAACACCACCTGACCCTTGACCAGGATGACGTTGCGATCGGTGATCTGGGTGACGTGCTTCCAGTTCTTGTCCACGATCACGCTGCTGATGCCGCTGTCGCGGATGACCGCGCAGATGCGCCAGATTTCACGTGCGATCAGCGGGGCCAGGCCTTCGGTGGCCTCGTCCAGGATCAGCACGTCGGGGTTGGTCATCAGCGCGCGGCCGATGGTCAGCATCTGCTGTTCGCCGCCACTGAGCTGCTGACCGCCATGGTTCAGACGCTCGGCCAGGCGGGGGAAGGTCTCCAGCACACGCTCGTAGGTCCAGTCGCGCTGGCCTCGCGCACCCGGACGTGCGGCCATCACCAGGTTCTCTCGCACGCTCAGGTTACCGAAGATGCCACGGCCTTCGGGCACATAGGCGATGCCCATGCGCGCCACATCGTAGGTGGCGGCGCCCGTGCGGTCTTCGCCTTTGATGTGCACCTTGCCGCCGCTGGGCTTGACCAGCCCCATCAGCGACTTTAGCAGCGTGCTCTTGCCCATGCCATTGCGGCCCATCAGGCCAATGGTTTCGCCACGGCCGACTCGGAAGTCGATGCCATGCAGAATGTGACTGGCACCGTAGTGCGTGTGCAGGCCCGTGGCCTCGATCAGCATTTCCTTGTTCGCGCTCATGCTTCCTCACCCAGGTAGGCTGCCTGCACACCCGCGTCCGCCCGGATCTCCGCGGGCGTGCCGCTGGCAATCACCTGTCCGTTGACCATCACCGTCAGGCGGTCGGCCAGGGTGAAAACGGCGTCCATGTCGTGTTCCACCAGCATCATGGCGTGGTCTTTCTTGATGGCCAGCAGCAATTCGACCATGCGTTCCGCTTCGGCATGGCCCATGCCTGCCAGCGGTTCGTCCAGCAGCAGGACTTGGGGCGCCGTGGCCAGCGTCATGGCGATTTCCAGCTGTCGCTGCTCGCCGTGGCTGATCGCGCTGGCAGCGAACTTGGTGCGGTGGCGCAGCCCGGCGAGTTCGATCGCTCGCTCGGCGCGCTCGTTGATGTCACGCAGGGTGGTGGCCCGTGTCAGCCAGCGGGCGGCATGCGGGGTGCGCGACTGTGCGGCCAGCCGTACGTTCTCCCAGACGCTGAAAGGCTGGAAGATGTTGGTCTTCTGGTAGCTGCGGCCCAGGCCCATGCGAGAGATCTCCTGCATGCTCTTGCCCGTCACATCGCGGCCGCCCAGGGTGATGGTGCCTTCGGTCGGCGGCAGGTCGCCCGAAAGCAGGTTAGTCAACGTCGATTTGCCCGCGCCGTTGGGGCCGATGACGGCGTGGATCTGGTCACGCACCAGGTTCACCGACACCTGGTTCACTGCCGCCAGGCCACCGAAACGCTTGGTCACCTGACTGGCTTGAAGCAGCACCTCACTCATGTTTGCCTCCTTTGCCGCCAGCGAGCTTGTCGAGCAACGATTGGCCCAGGCCCAGAATGCCACGCGGCGCGAATATCACCAGCAGCACAATGAAACCGCCCATCAACAGCTGCCAGTGCTTGGTCATGTCCTTGAACACATGCATCAGGTATTCAAAGGCGAAGGCTCCCACGACAGCGCCTGCGAAGTTGCCCATGCCGCCCAGGATCACCATCATGATGGCGTGCGCGCTGAGGTGAAAACCCATCAGCTCTGGGTTGACGAAGCCGGTCTGCGCGGCCCACAGGTAACCGGCGACCCCCGCCAGCGTGCCTGCCAGCGTGAAGGCCGTGAGCTTGTACCAGACGGTGCCGAAGCCCATGGCACGCATGCGGTGCTCGTTGACGCGGATGCCTGCCAGCACGCGCCCGAAGGGCGAGAAAAGCACGCGGCGCAGAAAGGCGTAGACCGCCAGCAGCATGCCCAGCGTGAAGTAGAAGAAGACGGTCTTGTTCTCCAGGTCGAACAGTTCGCCGCTGTCAGGGCCGCCCAGGGCGGTGCTGGGCTTGAAGTAGACGTAGATGCCGTCCGAGCCGCCCAGCGACTTGTTGTCAAAGAACAGGAAGAACACCATCTGCGCAAAGGCCATGGTGACCATGATGAAGTAGATGCCGTGGGTGCGCACCACGAAGAAGCCGATGACGAGCGCCGCCAGGCCCGCGCCAAGCGCCGCGACCGGCAGGCTCCACCACAGGCTCACAGGCTGGCTGTCGGGCGTGATGAACGCCAGCGCGTAGCCCGCGAGTCCGAAGAAGGCCGCGTGGCCCAGCGAGACCATGCCGGTGACGCCCTGCAGCAGGTCCAGGCTCATCGCAAAGATGGCCAGGATCATCATCTGGGTGAGCATCTGCAGGTAGTAATCCCGGCTTTCCAGTCCCAGTATGGGAAAGGCGGCCAGGGCCAGTGCCCCCAGGCCCAGGGTGAGCTGGAGGCTGCGTGGCAGTTGTTCGATGTGCGAGGAGGCGGCAGACATGTTCTTATCCGTATACGCAGAAACTCATTGCTTGAACAGGCCTTCGGGCTTGTACAGCAGCACAGCGGCCATCAGCATGTAGACCAGCATGCCAGCCAGTTGAGGGACCAGAACCTTGCCGAAGGTGTCCACCAGGCCCACCAGCAGCGCAGAGATGAGTGCGCCGCGCACCGAGCCAATGCCACCGATCACCACCACCACGAAGCACATGATCAGCACTGAGCCACCCATGTTCGGGTACACGCTGGAAATGGGGGCGGCGATCATCCCGGCAATGGCCGCCAGGCCCACGCCCATGGCAAACACCACTGCGTGGATCAGGCGGATGTTGATGCCCAGGGCTTCCGTCATGTCGCGGTTGAATGCACCGGCGCGGATCTTCATGCCCAGGCGGGTCTTGGAGATGAGCAGGTACAGGCCGATGGCCAGCAGCACGCAGATGCCCGACATCACCAGGCGGTAGATGGGGTAGGACAGGTTCTCGGTGAGCGGGATGGACCAGTTGAGCAGATCGGGCACCTGCACGGCATGCACGTCATCACCCCACAGCAGCGAGCGGACTTCCTCGAAGATGTAGATGAGACCGAAGGTGAGCAGCACCTGGTCCAGGTGGTCGCGCTTGTAGAAGTGACGGAACAGCACCCATTCCAGTGCCAGCCCCAGCAGCACGGACAACGCCGTGCCCACGACGATGGCCAGCAGCAGACTGTTGAAGGTTGCGGTCAGGGACCAGGCCATGTAGGCGCCCAGCATGTAGAAGCTGCCGTGCGCCAGGTTGACCACGCCCATGATGCCGAAGATCAGCGTCAGGCCCGCAGCCAGCATGAACAGCAGCAAGCCGTATTGCAGACCGTTGAGCAACTGGATCAGAAAGTTGGCGAAATCCATGTTCGGTGGAAATTTGGGCGAAAAAAGGGCGGCGAACACCCTCAAAGGAGCGTTGACGCCGCCGGTTCGCAGCAGGGTTGACCGCGTTGGCGATCAGCCCATGCGGCAGCCTGTGCCGGGGTCGGCCACGGCCTTGGCCGCGATGCCGATCACCTTGTTCTGGTTGCCCACCACCTGGCGCAGGTACATGTCCTGGATGGGGTTGTGAGACTTGCTCATGGTCCACTTGCCGCGCGGGCTGTCGATGGTGGCGTTTTCCATGGCGGCGTACAGGGCCTTCTTGTTGTTCAGGTCACCCTTGACGGCGTTGGCACCCTGGACGAGCAGCAGACCGGTGTCGTAACCCTGGACCGCGTAGACGTCGGGCTGGAGCTTGAAGGTCTTCGCGTAGTTCAGGCGGAAGCTCTTGTTGCGCTGGGTGTCGAGCAGGTCGCTGTAGTGCATGGTGGTCAGCACACCTTCTGCGGACGCACCCGCAGCGTCGAGCACGCCTTCGGTCAGGAAGCCCGAGCCGTACAGCTGGATATTCTTGTTCAGGCCGGCTGCCGCGTAGTCACGCAGGAACTTGGCCGCGCCGCCGCCCGCGAAGAAGCAGGCCACGGCATCCGGCTTGAGAGCGGCAATCTCGGTCAGCAGGGCCTGGAATTCGACGTTGGGGAAGGGCAGGCCCAACTTCTTGATGATGGTGCCGCCCGCTGCCGTGTAGCTCTGCTCGAAGCCTTCAAAGGCTTCGTCGCCCGCCGCGTAGTTCCAGGTGATCCACACGGCCTTCTTGTGGCCGCGGTCCACCATGGCCTTGCCCAGCGCCAGCGTGGGCTGGGAGTTGGAGAAGCTGGTGCGGAACACGTTGGGCGCGCACAGGTTGCGGGTGGCGGCGTGAACACCGGCGTTGGGGATAAGGTTGAGCACGCCAGTGTCACGGGCCACCTTGTGGATGCCCATCTGCACGCCGGAGTGCACCGTGCCCACGAGCACGTCCACCTTGTCGCGCTGGACCAGCCGCTGCGCGTTCTCGATACCCTTGGCGGGGTTGGACTCGTCGTCCACCTTGAAGAACTCCACTTCGCGCCCGCCCAGCTTGCCGCCTTGCTCATCCAGCGCCATGCGGAAGCCGTTTTCAATGGCCACGCCCAGTTGGGCAAACGTGCCCGTGTAGGGGAGCATGAAACCGACGCGGACCTTTTCGGACTGGGCGCGCACGATCTGCGGCAGCAGCAGGCCGGAGGATGCGGCGCCGATCACGGCGGCTCCACGGGTGAGGACAAGGCGGCGGGTTGTCATGGGTTGTCTCCTGTTTGTATGGATGTTCAAGATGCTAGGCGGGTTGCCAGTGAAGGGCGATCCAGAATTACCCTTAGTTTAGGCTTAAACTTTTCATCAATCAACTTTCTTGGCTTCACGTCGCGGCTGCCTGCCGCTCCAGCTCGGGCAGGTAGGTGTTCAGCCACTGGCGGCACCATTCGATGCCAGACGCCTCGGGCTCGATGCCGCTGCTGGCGTCATGGGTCCAGACGTCACCCAGGCGCCGGGCGCCCTGGTCCTGCAGGCACTCGTCAAAGTTGCGGCCGCCCCGGGCGAACGTCATCGGGTAACTGCCCTGGTCACCCAGCGACATGACGCCATAGCGCACATGGCCCAGATAGCGCGGCTGGGAAAGCAGGGCGGCGTAGAAAGCCTGTGCGTTGTCGGGCACGTCGCCCGAGCCATAGGTGGCGCAGCAGATCAGGAAAAGGGCGGGTTCGTCGAACACCTCGGGCGTGAGGTTGTCCATCAGCGTGACTTCGATCTCGGACACAAGATCAGCGCAATCCAGCTCGATGGCCTGAGCCACGCATTCTGCGGTCTGGGTGGTGGTGCCCACCAGGATTTTCAGTTTCATTTGTCTCGCGTTCCTGCAGTCCGGCTGCCACATGGCATGAACTAAACTGCCTTCTTTCGTATGCAATATACTGCATTGCATGTAGGGAGAGCCCTAAGGTAAACCCTGATGCAGCAGGCTGCCGCAGGGTGGCCTGACGGGTGGGGGAGGCGGGCGTCCCAGCCCAAGTAAAATCATGGGTCTTTCCCCACACCAGGCCACACCGTGACCCAGCACATCACCCCGATCGAGGGGGGCGACGCCCTCGGCAACTTCCGCGCCCAGCAACTCCTTCCCCGCCTGCAAGCCATCCATGACCGGATCGTCGGCGTCTCTGCCCGCTTCGTGCACCTGGTGGACACGCTTGAGCCGCTTACGGATGCTCAGCTCAAGGACTGGCAGGCGCTGCTGACCTACGGCGAACCTTACCAGGGCGAGACGGGCGGTGTGCTGGTGGTGGTGACGCCGCGCATCGGCACGGTGTCGCCCTGGGCGTCCAAGGCCACGGACATCGCTCACAACTGCGGGTTCGCTGTCAAGCGGGTGGAGCGCATCACCGAATACCGGCTCACACTGAAAGCTGGCCTGCTTGGCAAGGCCGAATTGAGCGCACAGCAGTGGCAGCAAGTGGCCGCTGTGCTGCACGACCGCATGACCGAAAGCGCTGTGGCCAGCCGCGCAGACGCCTTCCACCTGTTCACCGAGTTGGAACCCGCCCCCATGGAGCACGTGGACGTGCTGGGCGGTGGCCGCGCAGCGCTGGAAAAGGCGAACGTCGCCTGGGGCCTGGCGCTGGCGGACGACGAGATCGACTACCTCGTCAAGGCTTTCAACGACCTCAAGCGCAACCCCACTGATGTGGAGTTGATGATGTTCGCTCAAGCCAACAGCGAGCACTGCCGCCACAAGATCTTCAACGCGCAGTTCACGATTGACGGCGTGGCGCAGGACAAGAGCCTGTTCGGCATGATCCGCCACACCCACCAGACCAGCCCGCAGCACACGGTGGTGGCCTATTCGGACAACGCCTCCATCATGGAAGGGCACGAGCTGGAACGCTTCGTGGCCCGTGCCCAGAGCGGCGCCGCCACGCCCTATGTGGCCGAGCGTGCCCAGCACCACGTGCTGATGAAGGTGGAAACACACAACCACCCCACGGCCATTTCCCCGTTCCCCGGCGCCTCCACCGGTGCGGGCGGTGAAATCCGCGACGAAGGCGCCACTGGCCGGGGCTCCAAGCCCAAGGCGGGCCTGACGGGCTTCACCGTGTCCAAGCTGTGGGGCGGCTGGTCCGACCAGCCAGGGGGCAAGCCCGAGCACATTGCCAGCCCCTTGCAGATCATGACCGAAGGCCCGCTGGGCGGCGCGGCCTTCAACAACGAGTTCGGCCGGCCCAACCTGCTGGGCTACTTCCGCGAGTACGAGCAGACCGTGGCCACCGACGCCGACACCGTGCAGCGCGGCTACCACAAGCCCATCATGATCGCGGGTGGCCTGGGCCAGATCGAAGCCGGGCAGACCAAGAAGATCGAATTCCCCGCAGGCACGCTGCTCATCCAGCTGGGCGGGCCTGGCATGCGCATCGGCATGGGCGGCGGTGCGGCCAGTTCCATGGCCACCGGCGTGAACGCGGCCGATCTGGACTTCGACTCCGTGCAGCGTGGCAACCCCGAGATCGAGCGCCGCGCCCAGGAAGTCATCAACCAGTGCTGGACGCTGGGTGACAAGAACCCCATCCTTGCCATCCACGACGTGGGTGCGGGCGGTCTGTCCAACGCCTTCCCCGAACTCACGAACGACGCTGGGCGCGGTGCGCGCTTTGACCTGCGTGCAGTGCCGCTGGAAGAGTCCGGCCTGTCGCCCAAGGAAATCTGGTCCAACGAGAGCCAGGAACGCTACGTGCTGGCCATTGGCCCCGAGTCGCTGGAGCAGTTCAAGGCCTTCTGCGAACGCGAGCGCTGCCCCTTCGCCGTGGTGGGGGTGGCCACCGAGCAGCGCCAGCTGGTGCTGACCGATGAAGATAGCGTGAGCGGCGCCGGGCCGTCCCAAGCCGCGAGGGCCCCCTCGGGGGGCAGCGAACCACACGCAGTGGGGAGCGTGGGGGCTGCAGTCAACATGCCCATGGACGTGCTGCTGGGCAAGCCGCCCAAGATGCACCGCGACGTGAAAACCGTGGAGCGCAAGGCAGCCGAACTGGACCTGACGGGCGTGGACCTGCAAAAGGCCGTCATCGACGTGTTGAGCCACCCCACTGTCGCTTCCAAGCGCTTCCTCGTCACGATTGGCGACCGCACCGTGGGCGGCCTGAGCCACCGCGACCAGATGGTGGGCCCGTGGCAGGTGCCCGTGGCTGACTGCGCCGTGACCCTGGCCGACTACGCCGGTTTTGCCGGTGAGGCCATGAGCATGGGTGAGCGCACCCCGCTGGCCGCTCTGGACGCCCCTGCTTCCGGCCGCATGGCCGTGGCAGAAGCCATTACCAACCTGCTGGCCGCACCCATTGAACTGCCGCGCGTGAAGTTGAGCGCCAACTGGATGGCCGCCTGCGGCGAGCCAGGCGAGGACGCCGCGCTGTACGCTACCGTCAAGGCTGTGGGGATGGAGTTGTGCCCGGCGTTGGGCGTGAGCATTCCCGTGGGCAAGGACAGCTTGTCCATGCGCACGCAGTGGAAGGTGGACGGCGAGCAGAAGAAGGTCACATCGCCCGTGAGCCTGATCGTCAGCGCCTTTGCCTCGCTGCCTGACGTGCGCGGCACGCTGACGCCGCAACTCGACGCACAGGAAGAAGACACCACCCTGGTGCTGGTCGATCTGGGCAAAGGCAGGAACCGCATGGGCGGCTCCATCTTGGCGCAGACGCTGGATCAACCCGGCGGCGCCGTGCCCGACCTGGACGACGCGCAAGACCTGATCGCGTTGGTGAACGCCGTGAACGCCTTGCGCGCGCAGGGCAAGATCCTGGCCTACCACGACCGCAGCGACGGCGGCCTGCTGGCCACCGTGGCCGAAATGGCCTTTGCCGGTCACGTGGGCGTGGCCCTGAACGTGGACCTGCTCGTCACCGAGGGCGACGGCATCTCCGACAGCCGCATGGACACGGGCGACGCCAAGAACTGGGCGTCGCAGGTGAGCGCCCGTCGCGAGGAACTGACCCTCAAGGCGCTCTTCAACGAAGAACTGGGCGTGGTGCTGCAGGTGCGCACGGCCGAGCGCAACGAGGTGATGCAGGTGCTGCGCGAGCATGGGCTGAGCAAGCACAGCCACTTCGTGGGCAAGACGCGCCCGGCCAGCTCTGCCATGGACGTGGGCAAGGGCGAACTGCAGGTGTGGCGTGACACCAAGGCCGTGTTCAGTGCCAGCCTCTACGACCTTCACCAGGTGTGGGACAGCGTGAGCTGGAAGATCAACCAGCAGCGTGACAACCCCGCCTGTGCCGACGCCGAACACGCCGCGGCTGGCGTGCCTGCGGACCCTGGCATGCACGTGGCGCTCACCTTCGATCCGTCGCAAGACGTGGCAGCGCCGTACCTGAACCTGGCGCGCCCTCGGGTGGCCATCCTGCGCGAGCAGGGTGTCAACTCGCACGTGGAAATGGCCTACGCCTTCGATCGCGCGGGCTTCGAGTCCTTCGACGTGCACATGACTGATCTGCAGTCCGGCCGAGCCAATCTGCGCGACTTCAAGGGCGTGGTGGCTTGTGGCGGCTTCAGCTATGGTGACACGCTGGGCGCCGGCATCGGCTGGGCACGGTCCATCACCTTCAACCGCGTGTTGTCGGAGCAGTTCCAGGCATTCTTTGCCCGCCCCGACACCTTCGGCCTGGGCGTGTGCAACGGCTGCCAGATGTTTGCCGAGCTGGCCGACATCATTCCCGGTGCCGAAGCCTGGCCGCGCTTCACCACCAACCAGAGCGAGCGCTTCGAGGCCCGCCTGTCGATGGTGGAGGTGCTGGAGTCACCCAGCCTGTTCTTTCAGGGCATGGCAGGCAGCCGCCTGCCCATCGCTGTGGCGCACGGCGAGGGTTACGCCAACTTCAAGCACCGCGGCAACCGCGATGCAGCCATTGGCGCCATGCGCTACGTCGACAACACCGGCGCGGCCACCGAGGCCTACCCGTTCAACCCCAACGGCAGCCCGGGTGGCCTGACCGCGGTGACCACCGCCGATGGCCGCTTCACGGCCATGATGCCGCACCCCGAGCGCGTGTTTCGCAATATCCAGATGAGCTGGACCAGCGGAAATGCCAGCGAATTGAGCCCGTGGATGCGCATCTGGCGCAACGCGCGCAAGTGGGTGGGGTGAACCCCCACAACTGTTGACCGGCGTCAAAGTCTCCGGGCAGATGATCACTAGACTGACGACTTGTGATCCCACTGTTCGGAGACGACATGAACGCCCCCCAGAATACCGTTGACAACGCCCCCATCCAGGACTTCTCGCACTGCCACGCTGGCATCGTGAAGAAGCTGGACATGCTGGGCGAACTGCCCGCCTTGCTGGAGCCCGCCGCCCGTGCCCGCGAGATCGCCGAAAAGGCATTGGAGTTCTTCCGCGAGGCAATCTTCGAACACCATCTGGACGAAGAACGGGAGCTCTTTCCCGCTGTGCTGGCCAGCGCCGAAAAGGGCGCGGAGCACGAACGTGTCCAGGCCATGGTCAAGCGGCTGACGAACGAGCACCGTGAGCTGGAAGGTGTCTGGAAGCAGCTGGAATCCGGCCTGAAGAAGGTGGCCAAGGGCCAGGCGACGGACATCGACGTGGGCGCCATCCAGCGCCTGGTGACGCAGTACCGGGCCCACGCCCAGTACGAGGAAGCCGAGTTCCTGCCGCTGTCGCAGACCATCCTCGGCCGCAACGCCAACCACATGGCAGCCTTGGGCCTGTCTCTGCACATGCGGCACTCGGTGCCGCCGGTAGCGGGTTACGTCTGACGGGCGGCTTCCCGGTCCTCAGTGGACCGGGTGTGCCTGTGGGCGCGTCTTGTAGAACTGGATGGGGCTTTCCGGCGTGCTGTTGAGCACGCTGCGCTTGATCTTGCCCACCACGTGCATCTCGCAGGGCTTGCAATCGAAGCGCAGGGTCAGCTTTTCCTTGCCGTTGATGAGCTGCAGCGGCTCCGCGCGCACAGTGCCCTGGACCCCGGTCACGCCTTTGGCCTGCTTGGGGCACAGGCTGAGCGAGAAGCGCACGCAGTGCTTGGTGATCATCAGGCTGACTTCACCTTCTTCCTCGTGCGCTTCGTAGGCGGCGGCAATCACCTTGACGCCATGCTTGCTGTAAAAGTCGCGAGCCTTCTGGTTGAAGACGTTGGCCAGGTAAGTGAGGGTGTCCTCGGGGTAGGGCACGGGCGGCTCCACCGGCACGGCGCGCGGCAGGCGCTTCAGCGCCTGGGAACGGGCCCGTTCCAGGTCGGCCACGGCATCGCGCCGCAAGGCATTGAGCTGCGACGCGGGCACGAACCACGGCTGTGACAGGTGCACCTGGATGTCGCTCGCCTGGAAAAGCGTGTCGCCCAGGCGGCCCAGCTGTTCACGCAGCTTGTCCGCAGCTTGGGCCGGGTCTTTGGCCCGTTCCCAGGTGCCCGCCAGTTCGGCATTGCCCACGTGGCCATCTTCGTCGGTCAGCGTGAGCTGCAGGCCCGCAGGGGAATCGCTCAGCGCCATCCACACGCCGATGCGCCGGTCGGCGGATTTCTTCTCCAGCGTGCGCACCCAGTCCATGCTGCGGTTGCGGTTCACGGTGGTGCCGCGCCTCAGGTCCTTGAACCCACTCATCGGGTCTTTGGGGAAGACGCGCCAGACGGTGCCGCCATCCTTGCCGGGGCCGAGTTTTTCCACGCGGTTGGTCTGCAGGCCCACCAGTTCCTTTTGAAGGTCGTGGTAGCACAGGCCGTCGCCGTTTTGCAGCTCGGTGGTGGGGTCTTCGGTTTCCAGTTCCACGGAGTCGGCGGCAACCCGGGTTACCCAGCCGATCGGCTGGCCGGGGTTCTTGGGCGTGTCGAAGGCGCCAATGTCTTCCTTGCGGCCCTGCACGAAGTAATCGGTGAACTCGCGGTTGAAGTTCTGGTCCGGGTCGGGCGTGAAGGTGTAGGTGCAGCGGCCGCTGGAGGCGCGTGCCAGTTCGGGGCGCTCTTCCAGGATTTCGTCGAACAGCTGGCGGTAGTGGGCGGTGATGTTCTTCACGTAGCCCATGTCCTTGTAGCGGCCTTCGATCTTGAAGCTGCGCACGCCCGCGTCGATCAGGGCGCGCAGGTTGTCGCTCTGGTTGTTGTCCTTCATCGACAGCACGTGCTTGTCGTGCGCCACGATGCGGCCCTGGCTGTCCTTCACCTCGTAGGGCAGACGGCAGGCTTGTGAACAGTCGCCCCGGTTGGCACTGCGGCCCGTGTGGGCGTGGCTGATGTAGCACTGCCCGCTGTAGGCCACACACAGGGCGCCGTGGATGAAGAATTCGAGCACGGCGCGGCTGGGCGCATCCACCGGCCCCAGCGCCTGGTGAATGGCGGAAATCTGCGGCAGCGTCAGTTCGCGGGCCAGCACGATCTGGCTCAGGCCCGCGTCTTGCAGGAAGCGGGCCTTTTCGGGGGTGCGGATGTCGGTCTGTGTGCTGGCGTGCAGCTGGATGGGCGGCAGGTCCAGCTCCAGCAGGCCCATGTCCTGGATGATCAGCGCGTCCACACCGGCGTTGTAGAGCTGGCGCACCAGCTTGCGGGCGGGTTCCAGCTCGTCGTCGCGCAGGATGGTGTTGAGCGTGACGAACACCCGGCTGTGGAAGCGGTGGGCGTGGCGCACCAGCCGCTCGATCTCGGCCACGGAGTTGTCGGCACTGGCGCGCGCGCCGAACGATGGGCCGCCGATGTAGACGGCGTCGGCGCCGTGATTGACGGCCTCGATGCCGATGTCGGCGTCGCGCGCGGGTGACAGGAGTTCGAGCTGGTGGGGCAACATAATGCGGATTTTCAAGCCAACCCTAGATTGTCCATGAAACGCCAGGATTTCCGCTTTTTTCACCGTCTTCGCGTGCGCTGGGCCGAAGTCGACATGCAAAAGATCGTCTTCAACGCCCACTACCTGATGTACTTCGACGTGGCCATCACCGAGTACTGGCGCGCCTTGGCGCTGCCCTACGAAGACGCCATGCACCAGCTGGGCGGCGAACTGTACGTGAAGAAGGCATCGGTGGAGTTCAACGCCTCGGCCCGCATGGACGACATGCTGGACGTGGCCTTCACGTGCAGCCGCATTGGCAATTCGTCCATGACGATGACCGGCGCCATCTTCCGGGGCGAGGAGCACCTGATCAGCGGTGAGCTGATCTACGTGTTTGCCGACCCGGCGACGCAGACTTCAAAACCCATCCCCGCGCCACTGCGGGCGCTGCTGCAGGGTTACGAGGCGGGCGAGCCGGTGATCGAAGTGCGCACAGGCGCCTGGAGCGAGCTGGGCGATGACGCCCGGCAGGTGCGTACCGCCGTGTTCATTGAAGAGCAGGGCATTGCCCGTGAGGACGAGTGGGACGAGGCCGACCTAGCCTGCCTGCACGCCGTGGCTTACAACCACCTGGGTCAGCCGGTAGCCACCGGGCGGCTGCTGCAGGGTGGGCCCGGGGTGGGCAAGATCGGGCGCATGGCCGTGCACCGTGTGTTGCGGGGTACCGGCGTGGGCCGCGAGATCGTGAGCGCATTGACCACCGCAGCCCGCGAGCGGGGCGACCACACCATTCGCCTGAGCGCGCAGCGCACCGCCGAAGGGTTTTACCGCCGCCTGGGCTACCAGCCTGTGGGCGAGACTTACGAGGAAGTGGGCATTCCCCACGTGGACATGGAAACCCGCCTGTAAGTGCTGGCCGCCAGCGGCCAATGGGTGGAACTGTTGGCGTTGTCGGCGCTGCCTGCATCGCTGGCTGGTGCCAGCCCTGGCGCGTGTGTCCATTCCTCCAGTTCCAGCTGGCCTCCCTTGGCGGGTGCGTGCCACCTTGCAATCAGGCTGCTGCGCGTGCCGTAACCAGCGTCGGGCATGTGGACGAAGGGGCTGGACAGCTGTTTTTCCCGCTCGTGGGGAATGCCGGTGCGGGGCAGCTCGGTATCGAGGGCAAGGCGCCGGTCCAGCAAGGCGTCGAGCAGGGTGTGGCGCCAGTGCTCCGACGCCTCCGGCGCGGTGTGGCCCAGCAGATCCAGCGCCTGCGCCGTGGCCGCTTTCAGCTGGCGGGTCTTGGGCCAGGGCGTGTCCAGACCAGCGTTGGACAGGCCGTACACACCCGGGCGCAGCCGCCGCCCATGCCACCCGCTGTTGACGGGCAAAGGGTCGCCCCCTGAATCGGTGTGGCCAGGCCGGTTGCTCAGCCAGACCCAGTCGCGGCCGTTCATCTCGCCCAGAACCAGGTTGAAGCCGCCATAGTCGCCAGCCTGGTGGCCCGTGGTCAGGGTCTGCCAGTCGGGCGTTTCCCTCGGGCCGGCCAGCCAGCGTGTCACCAGTTCGCCCCGGCTGCGCGGTGCCAGGTCGGGTTCGCCGTTGCGCACGTTGGTAAGCATGGCCACCCGCCCGCTGGGCGAAAAGCCCAGCCAGGTGCCACCGGCCCGCAGGTCACGGCCGCTGTAGACCGTGGCCCCGCCCGGCAGCGTCCACTGGGCCAGCGGCAGGGTGGGGCGCTCCCAGAACTCGTCGCGGTTGGACGCGAGCAACAGCGGGCAGTCTTCCCGCATGTTCAGGGCAAAGGCGATGAGGCACATGGCCGTGGCGGCAGTGGGCTCAGATGTCGGCGAGCAGTTCGTAGGGCAAGGGCAGCAGGGTCAGCACGGTGCCGTCAGGTGTGCCCAGGGTCAGGGGCTGGCCGTCGGCGGCGTTGATCTGCATGGAGACGATGGCGTCGAAGCCGCCAGCAGGGTGGGCCGCAACCTGCGCCACGGTGCCGCAGGGCTGCTCGGCGTCGCTGGCGTGGAAAACATCCTGGCCCACGGCGGGCACGACCTCGGCGTGCGCCAGGTAGGCGCGGCGCTTGAGGGTGCCGCGGAACTGGCTGCGGGCCACCACCTCCTGGCCGGGGTAGCAGCCTTTCTTGAAGTTCACGCCACCCACCGATTCGTAGTTGAGCATCTGCGGCACGAAGGCCTCGAACAGCGGCTGGGTGAGGGTGGCCACGCCGCTGCGCACCTCCAACCACTGCCACACAGGCTCTGGCAGCGGTGTGCCAGCGGGTGCGGGGGCATTTGCCGGTGCGGTCACCAACGCGCGCGGCACGCCAGCCGCATCGGGCAGCCGGACCCAGTGGGCGCCGTCCCGGTCCACCTTGCTCCACCACTTGTCGCCCAGGCCTGCGCTAGCCACGGCGTCGCCGCTGACCCCGTACAGGGCGAATTCGGCGGTGGCATCCGTCAGTTTCGCCTTGGCCCGCAGGACAAACATGCTCAAACGCTTCAGGGTCTGGGGCAGCAGGTCGCGCGAGCAGACCAGGGCAATGTCGTCAGCCGCGAGCTTGAAACCGATGAAGCTGGCCTGCATGCGCCCCTTGGCGTTGCAGAAAGCGGCCAGCCGGGCTTCGCTATGCCCCAGCAGGGCGAAGTCGTGTGTCAACTGGCTGTGCAGGAACTTGGCGGCGTCTTCACCCTGGACGCGGATGATGCCGAGGTGCGCCAGGGGCGCAACCCCCTGGAGTTGCGCGGGGCTGACGCCCGAGGGAACGTTCTGGGGGGAGGCGGGGGCAAGGGTTGGAGAGGTCATGTGCAGGAGGGGTGGACGGTCTCACTTATCATCGGGTGCTTGTATTTTCCCAGAGGCGCCGAGTCCGTGTTCCGATTGTTGAAATCGCTGCTTTGGGGTGGCGTGCTGCTGGCACTGGCTGGTGTTGCCGCCACGCTGGTGTGGCTGCACCGTCCCCTGCCCATGAATCTGCGTGGCGAGCCAGTGCTCGACCTGGTCATCGAACCGGGAACCTCTGCCCGGGGTGTGGCGCGCACGCTGGTGGCCAGTGGCGTCAGTCAGCCTGAAGGGTTGCTGTTTCTGTGGTTTCGCCTGTCTGGCCAGGCCCATCTGATCAAGGCCGGCAGTTACGAGCTGGCCCCGGGCACCACGCCGCGCGAACTGCTTGGCAAGCTGGTGCGCGGCGAGCAGGCCGTGCGCCGCGTTACCCTGGTGGAAGGCTGGAACTACAGGCAGGTGCTGCAGGCGCTGCGCAACGCCGAGCACCTGCGCTATGACCTGCCCGCCGACCCCGGCGCCGTTGCCCGTGCGGTGGGGCTTGCAGCCGGGCACCCGGAGGGGCGCTTCTTCCCGGACACCTACGTCTACCCAAAGCACGCCACGGCGTCGAGCGTGTTGCGGCAGGCCGCCGTTGCGATGGAGCGGCGGCTGGATGAAGCCTGGAAGCAGCGTGCGCGCAACGTGCCGCTGCGCACGCCCGAGGAGGCGCTGATCCTTGCCAGTATCGTGGAAAAGGAAACCGGCATGGCCAGCGACCGGGCGCAGATCGCTGGCGTGTTCGCCAACCGGCTCCGCATCGGCATGCGCCTGCAGACCGACCCCAGCGTCATCTATGGCCTGGGGGAGAGCTTCGACGGCCGCCTGCGCCGCCGCGACCTGGACACCGACACCCCGTACAACACGTACACGCGCGCGGGCCTGCCCCCCACGCCCATCGCCATGCCGGGCATGGAGTCTTTGCTGGCGGCCGTGCAGCCCGCCTCCACCGATGCCATGTACTTTGTGTCGCGCGGAGACGGTTCCAGCCAGTTCAGCAGCACACTGGACGAACACAACGCGGCGGTGCGCCGCTACATCCTTGGCCGCTGACCCGAGATTGCTCATGACCCATTCCGGACGCTTCATCACTTTCGAAGGCATCGACGGCGCAGGCAAGTCGACGCACATTGCCTCTCTGGCCGAGGCCTTCAGGGCGCAGGGCCATGCCGTGACGCTGACGCGGGAGCCCGGGGGAACGCCGCTGGCCGAGAAGTTGCGGGAGCTGCTGCTCCACGAAGCCATGGACCCGCTGAGCGAGGCCTTGCTGATGTTTGCCGCCAGGCGCGAACACCTGCGCCAGGTGATTGAGCCCGCACTGGCGCAAGGGCATGTGGTGCTGTGCGATCGCTTCACCGACGCCACCTTTGCCTACCAGGGTTACGGGCGGGGCTTTGACCTGGATGTTCTGCGTGCCCTGGAGGGCTGGGTGCAGGAACGCGCGGATGGCCATGGCGTCCTTCAGCCCGACTTGACGCTGTGGTTTGACGTTTCGCCTGACGTGGCCGCCGCGCGGCTTTCCGGTGTGCGGAACCCAGACAAGTTCGAGGCCCAGCCGCAGGCCTTCTTTGCCCGCGTGGCTGGCGGTTATGGCGAACGCATGGCGCAGGCCCCGGCACGCTTTGCGCGCATCGACGCCCGCCAGTCTGTGGAGCAGGTGTGGGCATCGGTTCTGGCGGTGTGCCGACAGCGGGGGCTGCTGGCATGACCGGCGAAACCGCCGAAGCGGCTGACGGCGGGGTGCTGGCGCCCTGGCTGCAGGCGCAGCTGGACCAGCTCAGGCAGCAGCGCGGGCACGCGATCCTGCTGTCGGGGCCGCCGGGGCTGGGGCAATACCCGTTGGCCCTGGCCTTGGCACGTGCCTGGCTGTGTGAGAGCCCCACGTCCACCGGCGCTTGCGGGGTGTGCGCCAGTTGCCATGCCATCGACGTGCGCACACACCCTGACCTGTTCGTCCTGATGCCGGAAACACTCTGCATGGAGCTGGGCTGGCCGCTGGACGAAAAGACCCAGGACAAGATCGACAAGAAGGAAATCAAGGCCAGCAAGTTCATTCGCGTGGACGCCACGCGCGAAGCGGTGGCTTTCACCCAGTTCACACGCTCGCGGGGCGATACCAAGGTGGTGTTGATCTACCCGGCCGAGCGTTTGAACGTCGAATCGGCGAACACGCTGCTCAAAACGCTTGAGGAGCCGCCGGGCGCCGTGCGCTTCATCCTCGCCACCGAGGCTGCCCACGCCCTGTTGCCCACCATTCGCAGCCGGTGCCTGACGCACACGATGCTCTGGCCTTCGGCGCAGCAGGCGTCGGCATGGCTGCTGAGTGCGGCGGAGCAGGCCGGGGCCAAGCTTTCGGCCGCAGACCTGGCAGTGTGGCTGCGTGCCGCTGGCGGCCGCCCCGACGATGCGCTGGACTGGGTGCGGCAGGGCGTGCCCGCATCGGTCTGGGCCCGCCTGCCCAAGGCGCTGGCCGAAGGGGACTTTTCCCTCATGGCGTCCTGGTCGCCCGCACGGCAAATGGATGTGATGCAGAAGGTCTGCCACGACCTGATGGTGGCGGGCGCTGGCGGGGTGCCCCGCTTTTTTGCAACCGATGACCTGCCGCCCGTACCGGCCGCGGCGGCACTGAACGAGTGGCACCGGTGGCTGCGCCAGGCGTCCCGGACGCTGGAGCATCCTTTCAGCGCGGCCTTGTTGCAGGAAGCCTGGGCCGTCCGCGCCCGCGACGCTCTGGCGCTACACTAACCGGCATGAGCACCCATGACGCTGCCGGTTCGGTTGCGCGCCCCACGGTCATACAGCTGTCGATCAAGGAAAAGGGCGCGTTGTACGCGGCCTACATACCGATGTTCTCCGACGGCGGCATCTTCGTGCCTTCGGCGCGCGAGTACCGCCTGGGCATGGATGTCTACGTGCTTCTTACGCTGCCGGACGACCCGCAGCGCTACCCCATTGCAGGCAAGGTGGCGTGGATCACGCCTGCAGGCACGACCGGTTCGCGCACGCAGGGCATAGGCATACGGTTTCCCTCTGATGACAAGTCCAGGATGCTGAAGGCCCGCATCGAGGAAATCCTGGGTGCTCACCTGGCCTCCGACCGGCCGACACAGACGGTTTGATTCTTTTTCATGTTTGTCGATTCCCATTGCCATCTGAGCTTTCCCGAGCTCTCGTCCCAGCTGCCCGTGATCCTGGATGCCATGAGCGCCGCACGGGTGGACGAAGCCCTGTGCATCTGCACCACCATGGAGGAATTTCCCCAGGTGCATGCCCTTGCCACGCAGAACAACCGGCTCTGGTCCACGGTGGGTGTGCACCCCGACAACGAAGACGTGCACGAGCCAACCGTGGACGAACTGGTGCAGCATGCCGCGCTGCCGCGCGTGGTGGGCATTGGCGAGACGGGGCTGGACTATTACCGCCTGGGTGACCGCACCCTGGCCGACATGGAGTGGCAGCGCGAGCGGTTTCGCGTGCACATCCGGGCAGGGCGCATCACCGACTTGCCACTCGTGATCCACACCCGCAGCGCGTCCGACGACACGCTGGCCATCCTGCGGGAAGAGGGGGGCTTTGGCGGTGGCGGCGCCGGGGCCCGGCCTGTGTCCAGAGGCGTATTCCACTGTTTCACCGAGTCGATGGACGTGGCGCGCGCCGCGCTGGATCTTGGGTTCTACATTTCGTTTTCGGGCATTCTGACCTTCCGCAATGCTGCCGATCTGCGCGAAGTGGCGGGATTCGTGCCGCTGGAGCGTTGCCTCATTGAAACCGACAGCCCGTACCTGGCGCCCGTGCCATACCGGGGAAAGACCAACACGCCCGCCCTGGTGCCTTTCGTAGCGGCCCAGCTGGCCGAGATCAAGGGCGTCCCGGTGGAGGAGGTGGCCAGGGTCACCACCGGCAACTTCCATGCCCTGTTCAGTGCCACGCGCCCCTTGGCCGCAGCGTGATCCAGTACAGATTCAAATCGCATGAAATACATCAAGAAAATTCTTCAAAACTTTGTTTTTGTTGTGTTTTTTCTTGGGTCTTTTCCGGCGGCTGGCGCTGGTTCGTACGAAGCTTTCTTCCGCGCGCTGGAGCGTGATGACGTCAGGACGGTCCAGCGCCTGCAGGCACTGGGGTTCGACCTCAACACGCCCAGCCCCGATCTGGAGCCGCCTCTCTACCTGGCCATTGCCAAGGAATCTTATGCAGTGGCCGGGTATCTGGCGGCGCAGCCATCGGTGGACGTGGAAGCGCGCAGCCCCGCTGACGAAAGCCCCCTGATGATGGCCGCTCTCAAGGGGCAATTGCGCCTGGTGCAGGCGCTGATCGACCGCAAGGCCCACGTCAACAAGCCCGGCTGGACCCCTTTGCACTATGCGGCCACCCACAGCGAGCGGGTGGCGCTGGAGATCACCCGGCTGATGCTGGAACGCCACGCCTACATCGATGCGGCCTCCCCCAACGGCTCCACGCCGCTGATGATGGCCGCACGCTACGGCCGCGCAGAGGTTGTTCAGCTGCTGCTGGAGGAGGGGGCCGACCCCCTTCTGAGGAACCAGAAAGGCCTGAGCGCGATTGACTTCGCCCACAGCGTGGGGCGCGAAGAAGTGGCCGAAGCGATTGCGGCCTTCGTCAGGAAGCAGCAGCCCCGCGGCAGCTGGTAAGCGCGGTCGGTTTGGGGGAAGATGAACCCCCGCCTCAGCCGATACGTGCAATTACGTAAAGACTTCCAGGGTGTTTGCCTGTCCAATTCAGGCACGTCTTAGCACGTCAACAGGAGACTACATGACACACAAAGACACACGGGACATCGTCGGAGGGTGGCTGATGACCGCAGCGGGCCTGTTCGCGGCCTGGTATGCCAGCCAGAACTACGAGTTTGGTGAGTTGCACCGCATGGGGCCGGGCTATTTCCCGGTGGCTCTGGGCCTGGTTCTGGCCGTGCTGGGCGTGCTGATCGCGCTGCCCGCCATGTTGCGCAGAGGCGAGGCCATTCAGGTCGAGTGGAAGACCTTTGCTCTTGTGACCCTGAGCATTGTCGTGTTTGCCTTCCTGCTCAAGACAGCCGGTCTGGTGCTCGCGACCGTCGCCTCGGTGTTGGTGTCGTCGTTGGCCGACCGCGAGATCACGTGGCGTGCCCGTGTGCTGGTTGCCGTGGGTGTGGCGGCAATCACCTGGGGTGTGTTCAGTTTCGGTTTGGGCATGACCCTGCCGACCTGGCCCTGGAGCCCTTGAGTCTCAGGCCGTTTTCACAATAACGTTCAATTCAACGCGAGACAAACATGGACATAGTCAATGGCCTCTGGGTCGGTCTGCAGTCTGCGATGCAGCCCGTGACCCTGCTGTACTGCTTCATAGGCGTTTTTCTGGGCACCCTGATCGGTGTTCTGCCGGGTATCGGCGCGCTGGCGACCATTTCGCTGCTCCTGCCGGTGACCTACCACATTCCGCCAACCGCCGCGATCGTGATGCTCGCTGGCGTCTACTACGGTGCGCAGTACGGCGGCTCCACGGCCTCCATTCTGCTCAACCTGCCGGGCACGCCGTCATCGGCAGTGGCCTGTCTGGACGGTTACCCCATGGCCAAGCAGGGCAGAGCGGGTGTGGCGCTGTTCATGACGACGATTGCTTCGTTTGTCGGCTCGATGCTGGGCATCCTCATGCTGGTGCTGTTTTCGCCCAGCATCGCGGAGCTTGGGCTCAAGTTCGGCCCGGCGGAGTACTTCTCGATGATGTTGCTGGGGCTGGTCGCGGCGTCCACGCTGGCGTCGGGTTCTCCCGCCAAGGGCATGGCCATGGTGGTGTTCGGCCTGCTGCTGGGCACGGTCGGCACCGACGTGAACTCCGGGGTGGCCCGTTTCGATTTCGGTGTTCCCGAGTTGATGGACGGCATCAACCTGGTGGCTCTCGCCATGGGTGTCTTCGGCATCTCCGAGGTGATCGGCAGCATCAACCAGCCGCGCGAATCCAAGGTGCGTGAAAAGATCACCATGCGCAACATGATGCCGACGAAGAAGGACGTCAAGGACTCCGTCATGCCCATGTTGCGTGGCACGGGCATTGGCAGCTTCTTCGGTGCTCTGCCGGGAACCGGTGCTTCCATCGCGTCTTTCTTCTCGTACGCTGTCGAGAAGAAAGTGGCCAAGGACCCCAGCCGTTTCGGCAATGGCGCCATCGAAGGGGTGACCGCCCCTGAGTCCGCCAACAACGCCGCCGCGCAGACCGCATTCGTGCCGACCCTGTCTCTGGGCATTCCCGGTGACGCGGTGATGGCGCTGATGCTTGGTGCGTTGATCATTCACGGCATTCAGCCGGGCCCGCTGCTCATGACGCAGCAGCCGGACCTGTTCTGGGGCCTGATCGTCAGCTTCGGTATCGGCAACATCATGCTGATGATCCTGAACCTGCCGCTGATCGGTATCTGGGTGGCTATCCTGCGCATTCCCTACAACGTGCTGTATCCCGCCATCCTGGTGTTCATCGCGCTGGGTGTCTACAGCGTGAACAACAACACGTTCGACGTGTTCATGGTGGCCTTGATCGGTGCCGCTGGCTACGCGCTGGCTGTGCTGCGCTTTGAGGCGGCGCCGCTGTTGCTGGGCTTCGTGCTGGGCCCGTTGATGGAGGAAAACCTGCGCCGCGCCTTGTTGCTGTCGCGCGGTGACATGTCCACGTTCATTGACCGTCCGATCAGTGCCGGCTTCCTGGCGTTCTGTGCGGCCCTGGTGCTGTGGACCTTGTGGTCTGTGCTGAAGCAGCAGCTGCGGGCCAATGAACGGGCCAAGGATTTTGGCGAAGCCTGAAGCGTATCTGCAAGTGACAGATGGAACGGGACCTGAGGGTCCCGTTTCTGTTTGTGTTGGTCCATATTATTTCTACAATGTATATCGTGAATTAATTGGCATCATACCGAAATTCTTTCAATTCATGGGTCAATTAAATGCGCAATTGTGGATCGAATTGACCATATTTGAAGGTAACGCGGTTACACCCGAGGCGTGATACGACCCGAGCCACCGACGTTCCCGTCAGTGATCAGCCCGTCTCAATTACGCAAGGTTGCCGAATTCGTCACATGGCACGCCATCCAGCGCCGCCAAGCCCGGTATTCGGATATTCCGGTCAATCATCAGCCAGACACAGTCCTTGAACCGCCCCATGCCCCACGTGAGCTGGTCGCTTACGTAGTGGGGAAGGTCATTGAAGACCAGCTCAAGCACCTCACAAAGGCTGTACCCGACAAACCGCATGCGCTCAGGCTTGGGCACCGTGACACCCTTGCTAGAACTGAAGCGGTTGGACCACGCATCACCATCAGCAAACGCCTTGACCATGTACTTGGACAGGTAAGCCGCCACCTTGGAAGGAGCCCGCTTGCTGTTGCGCTTGTGAGCTGACACGTCGATGTTGCCGCCCAACTCACCCACGACCGCACGCCACACAGCCCTGACGACGTTGAAGCTCTTGACCTTCACACCTGGCCTGGCCTGAAGCTCCCTGGGAAGCCTGTGCACCGCCATGTGGACATGCCATGCACCACGCTCCTGTTGCTCGTATGCAGCCACATAGAAGAAGCCAGGGATCAACCGCTTCATGCGCCGGTTAAATTCCTTGACGTGCCTCTTGAGCAACTCCCGATCGACCATGTTGGCCCGATAGGTGAGGGTGAGGAGGGTGTCCACACCCGACGCCTTGCACAGGTGCCGCACACGGGTCTTGGCGCGCTTTGCCGCCCGCTCAAGATTGGCCTGACGCCGTTCCTCAGCCGTGGCTTCCCGCTGCTCAAGGTAGGCCGCGTAGGCCTCATCAGAGAGCACGTCGACATGCTCCCAGGTCACCAGTTCCTGTATCCGGTACTCATGGTGGCCATTGCCCAAATCCCGGCGCACGAAGTCGTATCCGCCGCCAGGCACCCCACGAAGGAGGTCACGATCTACAATCCGTTCCATCAGCTTTGCTCCTACCAAAGTTGGTCACCGCCCCCGTGCTGTTGCAACCAGCAGTGGGGGCATTCTTTTTGCGGGCCAAGCCGTTCGCCCTCATGAAGGCCCGCATCTCACGCTCAGTGTCGAAGTGAAAGGTTTGCACATCGCCACTGACGTACTTGCCATAGGGATGGGCGTCCAGACGATCCCGAAGCTCCCCAAAGGCATAAGGACGCACAGACACATCCGTGAACCCGTTCATGCGCAGCCCCTGAGCCTCAGCATACCGGTGCAGACGCCAGTACACAAACTCGATGAGTTGCCCAAAGAAATAGGCCCGATCAACCCGCGGTTGACCATCCGACGCATCCAAGACGGTCCCAGGCTGCAGCGAGACCCCATCGTCTGGATCACTGAAGTCTTCCTCTTGCATGTAGCGGATAGCACCACGCAGGGCCACCCAGACTTCAGCCTGCAAATCCTCCTCAGACAGCCACGAATAGCAGTCCTGACGGGTCACGACCGGGGGAAGGTTGGCCGCGATGGCGGGTTTCGTACTCATGATTTGCCTCCCTGGGAACGGTTCAAACGGTGACGTGCAGAGACCCCGGACTTCGTGGCCACGGTCATTGGCTGGCCACCGTTGGCATGGGGGTTCTGCACCCCCATCCCCCCAGCCCCCACAAGTGGGGCCCCCGGTTGTTCTTCAGAGTGAGAACCCACCGCTTTTGCTGGTGATGTTCCAAAGTGTCCTAGTGATAAATCTAGCCGCCGCTTCGCGTCGGCAGGCGCCACCCCGCAAGCGGGGCCCCTCCTGCCGCGCCAGCGTGCCGCTGGATGACACCGTGTGTCATTCATCGGCTCGCAGGCCCCCCGGCTGTTTCCGTCTTGAAGTCGGTGGTGCAAAGTCTCCAGTTCGGCCTTGAGCAGGCCATTCTCGTGGTACAGCTTCTCAAACGAAGCTGCCTTGCGTGCCATCAGCGACCACCAAGACCATTCAACCGGGTGGATGCTATGGCCCTCAGGCGTCCAGAGCTTCCCAGCGCTGAAGTGCCAGCCTTGCCAGCCATCGCCCGGCAGCTCGTAGCGCAGGTGGACGCGCAGCAGCTTGTAGGCCGCGTGGGGCACCCGCACAGATCCCGCCACCCAGTTATGAACAGTGCGCTCAGACACCTGCAAAAACTTCGCCACGTCTGCGGCCGTATAGCCCAGGCGGGTGTACATGTAGCGGAAGCGTTTTCCTTGCATGGCGCGGGTTTGCGGGTCACAGGCCCGCCGTGGCGGCTTGGCCTGTAATTTCCACAATGTATATTATGTTAAATAGTGGGGGCGCGTGAATTCCCGTCGGTTGCTACTCGCCCCGCAACAGATCTCAGTTCAGAAGTCGCGTGAACAACGGTGTGCACGCCGTTGCTATGGCTTCGATATGTCGCGCATCGGTGCCACAGCAGCCGCCCAGGATGCTGAGGCGCCCATGGCGGGCGCGCATCTCGGCGTAAATCTTCCCAAATTCAACCGGGTCGCCATCATCGAGGTTTTCAGAGGCATCTAGTTCTGCGTGGCTCTTCCGAGAAGCGTTGGCCCGAACACCGCGCAGCCGCTCAAGCCAGGGTTCGCCGCATTCCAGGGCAAACCGAAAATGGTCTGGATGCGCGCAGTTGACCATGTAGTACGCCGGATAGCCTGCCGTGGTGGCATCGACCTGGGTGATGGCTTCTCCGAGTGCCTGGCCACTGGGTAAACGCCCGTCAATTTCGGTGGTAAACGAAATGGCCACAGGCATGTCATGCTTCTTCGCCGCGAGCGCAACACCGGAAGCCTCTTCTGCGGTCGTCATGGTCATTGCGCAAACCATGTCTGTTTCGGTGGTGGCAAAGATACCGATTTGCCACGAGTGGTAGGCCTGGGCTTCGGCCACCGGCATGACATGATCGGCGACATACCCGTCGCCACGAGGCCCTATGCAACCACTGCGTATGCGGGCGCCCGCCACGTTGCGAAATGGCTCAATGACGTCGCCCAACAAGTTGATCGCATCGCGATTGGCTGCAGCCAACTCGTCGAGCGTGTAACCCAGCCGCCATCCCCAGTCTGGGTTGGCTCGCCAAGTCGGACTTTCAAGGATGATCCCGCAGCCGTGACGCTCGGCAATTCGCAAATACTCAATGAAGTATTTGGAAAGTGCGCCACGCCCCTCCTCCGTTCGCAGAAGGCCAAAAGCAGCGAAGAGGGGGATGTCCAATCCATCCCGAAAGACAAGCGTGGTTTCCAGTCCTCCATCTGTCAGAAAAGGCATTGCTCCAAGCTGTGCAAGAGGCGACGTTTGCGTTGTCATTGCGTCTCCTTGCAAGGTGTCCCGCCAAACATGGCTGAGCGAAAGTGTGCGCGCTGCGCCTGTATTTGTCCAACCTCCGGTAATGACAACACACCCCGGGTGGTTGAGGCTGGAGCAACGGTGTTTCAGGGGAAAAATGCATTCCAGTCACCGCGGCCTTGCAACTCAGGCTTCCTGGCCGGTGCCCTGAGCCAGGCGGAACACCGACACCGCCCGCACCAGTTCCTGCGCCTGTCCGTTCAGGCTCGTGGCTGCTGCAGCCATCTCCTCCACCAGCGCTGCGTTCTGCTGCGTCGCCTGGTCCATGCTCTGCACCGCCTCGCCTATCTGCCCCACGCCCTCGCTCTGCTCCCGGCTGGCCGCGCTGATCTCGCCCATGATGTCCGTCACCCGCCGGATGCTCGATACCACCTCCTGCATCGTTGTGCCCGCCTGGTCCACCAGTGCGCTGCCCTGCTCCACCCGTTCCACGCTGTCGCCGATCAGCGCCTTGATCTCCTTGGCCGCCTCCGCGCTCCTCTGCGCCAGGCTGCGCACCTCGCCCGCGACCACCGCAAAGCCTCGCCCTTGTTCGCCCGCCCGGGCCGCTTCCACCGCTGCATTGAGCGCCAGGATGTTGGTCTGGAACGCTATGCCGTCGATCACCGTGATGATGTCGGCGATCTTGCGCGAGCTGTCGTTGATGCCCCGCATGGTGTCCACCACCCGAGACACCACTTCACCGCCGCGCACCGCCACCGCCGAGGCGTTCTGCGCCAGCTGGTTGCCCGTCTGGGCGTTGTCGGCGTTTTGCCTGACGGTGGAACTGAGCTCTTCCATCGACGCGGCCGTCTCTTCCAGCGCGCTGGCCTGGTTCTCGGTGCGCCCCGACAGGTCCTGGTTGCCCTGTGCGATCTCGGCGCTGGCCAGTGAGACCGAATTGCTGCCTTGACGTACCGAGGCAACCACCCGAACGAGCGAGGTCTGCATGGACTGCAGGGCTTGCAGCAGTTGGGCGACTTCGTCTTTGCCCTGGGCCTGGATGGAGCGGGTCAAGTCACCCTGAGCCACCGCGTTGGCCGCATCAATGGCCGAGCCCAGTCCTTGGTTGATACCACGCACCAACAGCAAACCGAAGCCCACCGCAAACGCCGCACCGAGCAGGAAGATGGCCCACGACAGCAGCCTCGATGACTGATAGCGCTTGACCGCATCTTCGTACTCCTGCTTGGCCACCTCCAGCTGCAACGCTGTCAGCCCAGTTATCTCTTTGCGCACTGCCGCGTACAAGGGTTCGTCTTTTTCCTTGAGCAGCTCGCGGGCCGCATCCAGATTGCCTGCAAGCAACAATTCCTGGGCTGGGCCCAGAAAGCCTTGTATGTAAGCTGCACGTGCCGCCTCAAAGGCTCGTGCAGTCTTGGCTTCTTCCGGCGTGTGCTTGGTCGCTATGTAGGCCTGCCACACTTGGTTGATCTCGGCGGTGTTTTGCTTCGCCTGCTCCACGTCGGCCTTGATCACCTCGGGGGTGCCTAGTGCGATGGAATGGGCGATCAACCCTCGGTTGCGCAACAACAGGCGCTGCACATCGAGCAACTGCCCCATGGGAACCGTTCGGTCTTCGTAGACCGTCTCAAGGCCTGCGTTCGCGCTTTGCATTCCACGCAAACCCACAGCGCCCACAGCCAACAAGACCAACAGAAGAACTGAAATCAATACTCCCAGGCGAGTCGAAATCTTTAGCTGGTTCATGTTTTCCTCCTAAGAGAAGAAAAACATATCATATATGTCGATTTGATTTTTGGGGTGAAATCTGGCGGTCAAATCGGAACCTGAAGCAGTGCTCACGAACGCGGCCTTGTCAGGGCGCGCGTTGGGGAGCGAGTGTGGTTGGTTCAGTAATGCGCCTGCCCCCAAGTGCGCTCGGGTATTTCGGTCAGATGGCGCAGTCCGCTGCGGTCGAGCATGCGGTCGCAGGCTGCCTGCGCCTGTTCAAGCACCTCGTTTTCATCGACGCTGAGCACCTGGCGCCCTTGCATCAGGATGCGTCCATCGACGATGGTGGTGTCAACGTCGGCTGCGTTAGCAAAACAGGTCAGCCGGGTCAAAGGCATGTTCATCGGCATCATGTGAGGCTTGAACAAATCGACCAGGATGATGTCGGCCTTCTTCCCGACTTCCAGCGATCCGATGTCGTCCGCAAGGCCCAGTGCGCGCGCGGCATCAATGGTGCACATCTCGAGCACCTTGCCGTGGGGCAGCACGTCGGGGTCCCGGAAATGGCGGCGGTGGTAGTGCATGGCCTGGAACATGTGCCTGAACATGTCGTAGCCGCGGTCTGGGGCCGACCCGTCGGAGCCGAGCGCCACATTGACGCCTCGCTCGATCAGTTCGGGCACCGGGCAGCGCCCGAGGATGGACATGATGGCGCTGGGGTTGTGCACGATGTGGGTGCCGGTTTCCAGGGCTGCAGCGATGTCCGCTTCCGTCAGGTCGATGCTGTGGGACATGAAGGAGCGGGGACCCAGCAGGCCCAGTTCACGTGCGAGTGCGATGGTGCCCGCGCGATGCCCGTCTTGTGTCAGGCCCAGGCCATAACGGCTGGCCAGTGCGACCCCATCAGCCGCCTGTTGCTCAAACTGGGGGCGCAGAGCTTCGTGCCCTGGGTCGTGCATGGGCGCAAAGACTGCCAGGTTGACGGCCATCTGCAGGCGGCCATCGGCGCGGCGGTGGTTGTCGCGCACGATCTGGTCACAAACGGCCATCATCGTTTCCGGCGTGATCTCGCTTTCGGTCGGGGGTTGAGCAGACCAGTCCGTGTACCGGCGCGGCGCCGAGGGCCGGGAGGGCCCTATCGCCAGCACCGCGCGTGTGCCGGCGGCTTCTATGGCGTCGCAGTGGGCTCGTGCGTACTTGGGGTCGTCAACACGCATGATGGAATCGCCGCCACCGAACAGCGAGACCCCGGTGGTCACGCCTGCCTTCAGTTTCTCCAATGAGGCCAGTGCGGCTTCCGCGTGCCAGAACTGTTCGTCGGACGCAGCCGTGTAAACCTTGGCCGCCGCCTGCATCCATGCGCCGGTGCCGGCGCCAGTGCCGATCGTGCGCAGCATGCCGTGCCCGGCATGGGCGTGGCTGTCGATCAAGCCGGGCAGCACGGCTTTGCGGCGGGCGTTCAGCGTTTGGCGGGGTTGGTAACGGGTGCGCAGTTCAGTGGCGTCGCCGATGGCGACGATGCGGTTGCCGTTCACGGCGACGGAGGCGTTTTCCAGAACGCGGCGCTGCGGGTCTAGCGTGAACACGGTGCCGTTGTCGATCAGCAGGTCAATGGGATGGGCGGTCATGGGTCAAGGCTTTCTGGGTGGAACGTGGTCAGGCTAGGCGGCCACAGGGGTTCGAGGGACAAACCGCACGGGCTGGACGCTGCCAGCGACGGCGTGGCAGGCGACCGTCCCGCCACTGGGCAGGCGGCGCAGCTCGGGAGCTTCCCGTTTGCAGACTTCGGCCGCGATCGTGCAGCGGGGATGGAACGTGCATCCGGAAGGCGGGGCAAGCGGGCTGGGAAGATCGCCCGTCGGAACGGCCGCCTCCCGGCGGCCCTGGCCCACGCGTGGAATGGCCCCCAGCAGCAATTGGGTGTAGGGGTGCCGAGGGGCATCGAACAAGGTCTCGGTCGGCGCGACCTCCACCAGCCGCCCCAGGTACATGACCCCCACCGTCGTGGAGACGAAACGCACAACAGCCAGGTTGTGGCTGATGAAGAGACTGGTCAAGCCGTCTTCGGCCTCCAGCCGCTTGAGCAGGTTGAGGATCTGGGCCTGTACCGACACGTCCAGCGCCGATGTCGGCTCGTCGCAGACCAGGAAGTCTGGCTCGCCCGCCAAGGCCCGGGCAATGGAGATGCGCTGGCGTTGACCGCCGGAAAACTCGTGAGGGTACTTCTCTGCATCGGCAGCTGACAGACCGACACGCTGCAGCAGCTCGGCCACGCGGGCGGCGGTCTGGCCGGCCGGGCGCAGGTTCTGGAACACCATGGGTTCGGCGATCGTGCGGCCAATCTTCCAGCGCGGATTGAGCGAAGCGTATGGGTCCTGGAAGACCATTTGCACGCGGGGTGGCCGGGCGCCCTGCCCGGCTGCGAACTGGACACTCCCGGATGAGGCGCGGTCCAGCCCCGCAACGATGCGGGCAAGGGTGGTCTTGCCACAGCCTGACTCGCCGACAAGGCTGAAGGTGGTGCCGCGAGGCACGTCCAGGCTGACGCCTGCCAGCGCACGCACCTTTCGGCCCTGCGCCTGGAACTGGCGGGTCAGATCCGACACCT
This sequence comes from Hydrogenophaga aquatica, assembly GCF_054780915.1. Classification (NCBI taxonomy): domain Bacteria; kingdom Pseudomonadati; phylum Pseudomonadota; class Betaproteobacteria; order Burkholderiales; family Comamonadaceae; genus Hydrogenophaga; species Hydrogenophaga aquatica. The sequence continues at coordinate 238,227 of NZ_BAAGVK010000011.1, forward strand.
GCAGCATGGGTTGGGTATTCGCGTTCATCAGGCAGCCTCCGCCACGGGTGGCAGTTCAAACACCGGGGACCAGCACGCCAGCGAGACACCGCGGTGCTCCACCAGCTTCGGACGCTCCTGGCGGCAGATGTCGGTGGCGTGTTCGCAGCGGGGGTGAAACGCGCAGCCGTCAGGGCGGGCTGACAGGCGTGGCATGGCTCCGTCGATCTGCTTGAGCTGATCGGGCGTGTGGTCCAGCGGCGGAATCGAGCGCATCAGACCGTGTGTGTAAGGGTGCGAGGGGCGTCCCACTACATCCTCGACTCGGCCAATCTCGGCAATGCGGCCGGCGTACATCACCGCCACGCGATCGGCGTTTTCCGATATCACGCCCATGTCGTGCGTGACCAGCAGCACCGCCGTGCCGCGCTCCTGGCACAGGCGGCGCAACAGCTCCAGCACCTGTGCCTGCACCGACACATCCAGCGCCGTGGTGGGTTCGTCGGCCACCACCAGGTCCGGTTCGGCGCACAGGGCCAGCGCTATCACGATACGCTGGCGCATGCCGCCAGAGAATTGGTGCGGGTAGGCATCGACCCGCTCTGCGGGTGACGGGATGCCGACGCGGCGCAGCCAGTCAATCGCCCTCTCCCGGGCCTCTGCAGCGGTGAGTGGCAGGTGTGTGCACAGGGTTTCGATCAGCTGGTCTCCTACCGTGAGCAGCGGGTTGAGGCTGAGCAGCGGGTCCTGGAAAACAGCCGCTATGCGGCGGCCGCGCAGCGAACGCATGCGCGCTGGCGGCAAGGCCTGGATGGCCTCGCCGTCGAAGATGATCTGCCCGGAGGCCACGTGGGCGGGGGCGTCCAGCAGCCCCAGCACCGCCATGCCGGTGAGTGACTTGCCAGCACCGGATTCGCCGACAAAACCCAGGATCTCGCCACGCGCGATGTCAAAGCTCACGTCATCGAGCGCAATCAGCGGGGCGTGCCGCGTCGGAATCTCCACACGCAGGTGGCGCACCGACAGCAACGGAGAAGCATTCATGTCTGGTTCCTCCATGTCATTTCAGCCGAGGGTTGAGAACGTCACGCAGCCAGTCGCCAAACAGGTTCACACCCAGCACCAGGCCCACCAGCAGCAGCCCGGGCATGACGGTGATCCACCATTCACCGGAAAACAGCACCTCGTTGCCAATGCGGATCAACGTTCCCAGTGAAGGCGAACTCGCGGGCACGCCCAGCCCAAGGAAGCTCAACGTGGCTTCCGTGAGGATGGCCAGTCCGATGGACAGCGTGGCGATGACCAGCACGGGGCTGAGCACATTCGGCAGAACGTGCCGCCACAGTATGAGGATGCGCCCCATGCCGATGAGCCGTGCGGCGTTGACGTAGTCCTTGTCCTTTTCAACCAGCGTCAGGCCGCGCACGGTGCGGGCGTATTGCACCCAGTTGGCCAGCGCGATGGCGAGCACCACGATGTACAGGGACATTTCTTCATAGACCTCGCGCGGCATCACCGTGCGAGACAGGCCGTCGATCAGCAGCGCCACGAGGATGGCGGGAAAGCTCAGCTGGACGTCGGCCGCGCGCATGATCAGCGCGTCCAGCCGACCGCCGCTGTAGCCCGCCAGCAGGCCAAGCGCCACCCCCAGGGCCATGGCCACCGCCGTGGATGCCAGACCGACAAGCAGCGAGATGCGCAAGCCGTAGAGCATGACGGAAACCAGATCGCGGCCTTGGCCGTCCGTGCCCAGGATGTAGCGCCACTGCCCTCCTTCCAGCCAGACCGGGGGAAGACGTGCATCCAGCACGTCCAGCGCCGCTGGGTCAAACGGGTTCTGTGGCGCCAGCCAGGGCGCAGTCAGGGCCATCACGGCGTAGGCCACCAGCAAAAAGGCTGCAAGCATGGCCTCGGGTGAGCGGCGCAGATGCCAGATCAACTCGGAGTTGCGCGCACGGCGCAAGCCCGAAACAAGCGTGTTCATGGGACGGGCTCCTGTCAGCGCGAGGTGCGCAGGCGCGGGTCGACGGCGAAGTACAGCAGGTCGACCACGGTATTGATGACGACAAACAGCAGTGCAATCAGCAGCAGGTATGCGGCAATGACGGGCACGTCGCTGAAGGTGATGGCCTGGATGATGAGCAGCCCGAGTCCAGGCCACTGGAACACGGTCTCGGTGATGATCGAGAAAGCGATCATCGCGCCGATCTGCAGGCCTGCCACGGTGATGATGGGGATCAGCGTGTTGCGCAATGCGTGCTTGAAGTGCACGGAACGCTCACGCAGGCCCCTCGCCCGGGCAAACTTGATGTACTCGGTACGCATGACTTCCATCATCTGGGTGCGCGTGAGCCGCATGAAGAGCGTGAGCTGGAACAGCGCAAGCGTGATGGCGGGCATGACCAGCGATGCCCAGCCGCTTGCCGTCAGCAGCCCTGTGCTCCAGCCACCCACCTGCACCAGCTCACCGCGGCCAAACGCGGGCAGCCAGTTCAGCCCCACGGAAAACACGAGGATGAGCAGGATGCCGGTCACGAAGGAAGGGACCGAAATCCCGACCAGTGAGGCCACCTGCAGGGCGCGCGCCCCGGCAGAGCGTGGCCGTATGCCGCTGTAGACGCCCAGAGGAATGCCCACGGCCAGCGCCAGCACTGCTGCCACCAGCGCCAGCTCCAGCGTGGCTGGCAGGCGCCCGGCGATGACCTGTGCCACCGGTTCCAGGTTGCGGTATGAGACACCAAACTCCCCCTGCAACACCCTGCCCACGAAGCGCAGGTACTGCAGCGGCAGCGGCTGGTCCAGCCCCAGGTTTTCACGCAGGGCCGCTTTTTCTTCGGCGGTCGCGTTTTCGCCCGCAAGGTTGTTGACCGGGTCGCCGATGAAGTTGAACAGGCCAAAGGCCAGCAGAGAGACGACAGCCATCACCAGCAGGCCATTGGCCAGCCGGGCTGTAATGAAGCGGATCATTTGAGTGAACCGTGATCGGTGGCAACAGTCTTACTTGGCCGGTGCGCGCACCAGCCACAGACGCATCTGGTTGTCGGGTGCCTGGGCCAGTTCAACGCCCTTGCGTGCCGCCCAGGTGATGGGCTGCTGGTGCAGCGGCACGTGCGAGACGTCATCGCGCTCGAGCGCCACGGCCTCCTCGATCAGCTTGTTGCGCTTGGCCGTATCGATTTCGGCGGCGATGCGGGGCAGGTAGGCATCGAACTTCGGGTTGCTGTATCGGCCGGCATTCAGGGAGCCTTCCCTCTGGGTGCGGGTGTGCACCACGTCCTTGAGCAGGCCGTAGGAATCTGCCATCGGCAGACCGGCGTGGCCGACGATGTAGAAAGACACGTCATTCGTGTTGAGACGAACGCTCCAGCGCGCAGTCGGCTCGATCGACAGCGAGGTCTTGATGCCCACACGTGCCAGCATGGACGAGATGGCCAGGCAGATCGCCTCGTCATAGACGTAGCGGTCGTTCGGGCACTGCATGCCCACGGTGAACCCGTTGGGATAGCCCGCCTCGGCCAGCAGTTTCTTCGCGGCGGCCTGGTCATACGGCAGCAGACGCTTGTTGAGGGCGTTGGGCGCGCCATTGAGGTATGGCGACAGCAGGGTGCCCGCAGGCCATGAGGCGTTGCGCATCACCGAGCGCTTGATGGCCTCGATGTCGATGGCGTGGTAGACCGCCTGGCGGACACGCCTGTCCTTGAAGGGGTTCTTGCCCTTGACGTCGCTGTAGAGCAATTCGTCGCGGTGCTGGTCCATGCCCAGGAAGATGGTCCTGAGTTCGGGGCCCTGCACCACGTCTACGCCGCTGGACTGCAGGCGCGGCACGTCCTGCAGCGGCACGCTGACAGACACGTCGATGCTGCCGCTGATCAGGGCCGAGGTGCGGGTTGCGTCGGACTTTATGGGCATGAAGGTCACCTCGCCCAGGTTGTGCCTGGGTTTGTCCCACCAGCCAGGGAACGCCGCCAGCACCGTGCGGGTGTCGACGTCACGCTGCTTCAGCATGAAGGGGCCGGTGCCGTTGGTGTTGCGGTTGGCGTGGTTTTCCTTCTGTTTTTGCAGATCGCTGGCCTCGGTGGCACGGTTGGCCTCGGCCCATCCCTTGTCCATGACCAGAAGCTGCACCAGCTCGTTGGTCAGGATGGGCATGGGGTTGTGCGTTTCCACGTCCACCGTGTAGGCATCCACCTTGCGCACGTCTTTGATGTCGCTGAGGTTGCCTTTGACCAGCGAGCCGGGGGTGTTCACACGCTGCCAGGAGAACACGACGTCATCGGCGTCGAAGGTCTCGCCGTTGTGGAATTTCACCCCCTGGCGCAGCGTGAAGCGCCAGACCGTGGGGCTGATCACCTTCCAGGACGTGGCCAGCGCGGGCTCGATCTGCAGCTTGTCGTTGAAACGCACGAGCGCCTCGTAGATGTTGCTCACGAAAGCGTTGGTGAAGCTGTTGTTGGTCGAGTGCGGGTCCATGGACAGCGCGTCCAGGTTGGCGGACCACGTCAGCGCCTGGGCAGGTGCCTGCGCCATGGCGGTTTGCAGGCCGAAGCCCGCGATCAGGGCCGCAAGGCCGTGGGAAAAAAGATGCTGTTTCACGATGTCTCCTCTACGGGGTTGGTCAGTTCGATCGACATCTTGTGCCGATTCGTGGATTTATTGTCACATAAAAATAAGTTTTTGCAACAAAAATTCTTGGCTTTGTTACCATGAGAGGCCGCATGGCACAATTCAGCCTTTCTCACAGGGACCAACATGGCACGCCCCAAGACCCAGCCCCCGCAGATAGCGCCCGCTGCAAACGCCGATGACGCCGATCAGTCACAGGAACTGGCCGACGAAACGCGTGTGCACAAGGCGATCGTTGAAGCTGTTTTGTCACAAAAACTTCCGCCGGGTACGCGGTTGGTGGAAACCCCGCTGTGCGAGGCCTTCGGGGTGAACCGTTCGCTGCTGCGGCGGGTGCTGGTGCGGCTGGCGAACGAAAAGGTTGTCGAGCTGCAGCACAACAAGGGCGCCGCGGTGGCCCAGCCCACGCAGTCCGAAATGCATGAAGTGTTCGAGGTGCGCCGGCTGATCGAGGGGGGGCTGATGCGCCGCCTGTGCAGCTGTGCCCGGTCTGCCGACATCACCGGCCTGCGCCGCCTGGTGGAGGACGAGACCCGTGCCTACCAGCAGGGTGACCGCACGAACTGGATACGCCTTTCCGGCGAGTACCACCTGGCAGCGGCGCGCATCCTGGGCAACCACGAGCTGGAAGAGATCATGAACGCCCTGGTCGCCCGGACCACGCTGATGAAGGCGCTCTACATTGCCCCGGGGCGCAACGTGTGCTCGTTCGAGGAGCACACCGCCATACTGGATGCCATTGCCGCAGGCGACGCGGAACTCGCCTGCCGCCTGATGGACGAGCACTTGCAGAGCGCCGAGCGGAAACTGAGGCTGGAACCCCCATCCACGGATGTCGACTTCCTGAAACTGTTTGGCAAGCGGGCATGAGCGCCGCGAGCGATACCCCGGGCAGGCAGGATGTCAGTGGCAGGCTTGGCGGCCTGTTGCAGGTGTTGGCACTGGCGCTGGCGCCCTTGGTTGCCCTGGGTTTTTCTCGCTTTTCATATGCGCTGTTGCTGCCCGCCATGCAGAGCGATCTGGGCTGGAGCCTGTCTCAGGCCGGGGCGTTGAACACGGCCAACGGCCTGGGCTACCTCATAGGCGCGGGCGCTTCGGCCTGGGCCGGGCGCCGCTGGGGCGAAAGCAAGGCCTTTGGTGCAGGCATGCTGGTCAGCGCCATGGCCTTGTTGCTGAGTGGCTTGGTGGACGACTGGCACACATTCATGGCCGTGCGTTTCCTGGGTGGAATAAGCACTGCCGTGACGTTTGTACTTGGCACCTCACTGGCAACGCGGGCCATGCCACAGCGGCCGGCCACCGCCCTCGCCTTTTACTTTGGTGGCTCCGGCATGGGCATGGTGCTGGCGGGCAGCGTGCTCCCGCACTGGGTGGACGCCAGCGCGCAAGGCTGGCAGACGGCCTGGTTGCTGATGGGCATCGCTTCCCTGCTGGCGGCATTTGTCAGCGCCGCAGCGGCCAAGTCCCTGCCAAAGGCCAAGAGCCCGTCACTCCTGGAGCAAGGAAAAGGCAGCCTGAAAGCCCTTTGGCCCAGCTTGACGGCCAACGCGCTGTTCGGCGCGGGCTACGTCGGCTACACCACCTTCGTCATCGCGCTGCTGCGCCAGCAAGGCTACAGCGCTACCACTTCCTCGCTGTTTTTCTGCGGGCTGGGCTTGGCGTCGTTGCTTGCCACGCCGGCATGGGGCAAGGGGCTGGCGCGTTTGCGCAACGGTCATGGTTTTGCCGTGGTCTGCGTCTGCGTTGCCGTGGGGTCTGTTCCTGTCATCCTGTCGCCGCTCCTGCCGTCGCTGGCGTTCTCGGCGCTTGTTTTTGGCGCCAGCTTCATGGCGGGTCCTGCCGCCGTCAGCCTGGTGGCGCAGAGGCTCCTGCCGTACCAGCAGCTCGCAGGCGGGCTGGGTGCCTTGACCGCGGCGTTTTCCCTGGGGCAGTCCATCGGACCGCTGCTGGCAGGGTGGATCGCCGACACCTCCGGCCATCTTGAGGCAGGCCTTTGGCTGGGACCGGCACTGCTGGCCTGCGCCGCTGCTGTCTCGCTGGTGCAGAGCGGTGCACTTCAAACGGCGAAGGTGTATCCCGGCGAAGGCACCTCAAGCCCCTGAGGGCATTTTTGCGGGCCCATTCCCGGTACAGGCAAGGTGTTCAGGCAGCCGGCAAGCCCGCACGCCGCAGGCCATCGATGTAGATTTCCCGCTGCTCGGGGTCTCGCACGTAGAAAAGCCTTGCGTGGGCCCAGCCGCAGCTGAAATCCGGCTTGATATTCAGCAGTTGCTCCCTTGCGGCAGACGTTGCTGCCGGCTCCGCCCCCAGGTGGCCAAGGGCAGCAACCCGGTGGGCAAACGGCCAGTAGTGGCAGCTGGGGGTTCGCACGGCCTGCTGCGCGTGGGTATCCGCCGCCAGGAAGTCCCGCGCAAACAGGTGGGCCTGCGCGCAGTACGCATGAAACGCCCAGCGCATCGGGTCGTGCGGGCTCAGGCTGATGGCGTGCTGGAAAAGCGGGTACGCCCGCTCAAACTGACCGACATAGACATAGGAGTCCGCCAGTCCGCACCAGGCAATTGCCAGCGCGGGGTTGAGCTCGGTGGCGATCGTCATCTCGGCGATGGCGTCGTCGTACCGCTGCAGCACCGTGAGCGCGCGGCCAAGGGCAAAACGCACTGTCGCGTCCTCGCCGTCCAGTTCCACGGCCCGCTTGGCCAGGCCCAGGGCGTCGTCCAGCAGTCGCGGCACAGGCTCGGCGTCAAAGTAGATCATGCTGAGGACGACTGCGTAGGACAGGAAGGCGTGTGCCAGGGCAAACCTGGGGTCCAGGGTCAGGGCTTTTCGGAACCAGGCCTGGGCGGTCTGGTTGTCGCCCGGGGTTGCCCGGTAAAGGTGGGACATGCCCAGGTGAAAGTGGTCCCAGGCCTGCAGCGAACTGGGGGGGTGCCGCAGGATCCGGCTACGCGTGTAGCGACCTATTTCGGGTTCGATGCGTCCGACGATCTTTTCGGCGATGTCGTCCTGCACCTCGAAGATGTCATTGACCTCACAGTCGTAATGCTCTGCCCAGATCACGTATCCCTGTGTGGTGTCGACCAGCTGGAAGGTGATCCTCAGGCGCCCCTGGGCGCAGCGAATGGTGCCGTCGACCAGATAGTCGGCGCCCAGCATGGCCGCAGCTTTGGCGGGGTCGGCATGCTTGAGGCCGAAGCTCGCATTGCGGGCCAGCACGAACAGCATGCGGCTGCGGGTAAGCAGTGCAATGATGTCTGCTGCGATACCCTCCGCCAGATGGTCCTGCGTGGGGTTGCCGCCGAGGTTGTTGAAGGGAATGACGGCCACGGAAGGCCGGGCGTCCGGCGGCCCGGGGGGCTTGTCATCTGCCACTGCGCCGACTGGCGGGGCTAGCGGAAAAAGCTCGCCGTCTGGGCGGTTTTCCTGCACGCAGCCAACAAACCGGACCCCCTTGCGCGCGTAGGTTCTTATGAGCCGTTGCCGGCGGCCGTCGTCGCACAGCGCCTTTCGCAGGACGGACAGGCGGCTTTCAATGGTGGAGTCCGAAACGATGCGCCCTTTCCAGACATGGTGGACCAGCTCGTCCTTGTCTATCACTCGCTCGCGTTCACGCACGAGGTAGACCAGCAGGTCGAATACCTGGGGCTCCAGCAAGACTTCGGCACCATTCTTGGTGAATTCGCGTCGTGCCGGGTCCAGAACGAAGTCCTCGAACAAGATGTCCATGGCGCGTGGGGCGAGGGTCCGGCTGGGCGTGGAGCACAAGTCCAGAGAAAGACAAGCGTTTCTCAAGGACGGCGGGGCGCCTGCGCGCCAAGATGAACCCACCTCATTCCAACAGGAGGACATCATGATCGTCGCACGCTGGCAAGTCAATGCCCGTTTCGGGCACAAGCAGGAACTGATCGAAGAGTTGAAGAGCTGGTGGTCCACCATCGGACGCGATATCGGTCAGACCGACATCACCATCCTCACGGGCAGCGTCGGGGCCGCAGAGTCACTCGTGACCGTGGACGTGCGCTGCCAGGACATGGCCGAGCTGGAGGCCCAGTGGGACCAGCTGGCCCGGTTCGCCGAACACAAGGCGTTCGCGCAACGGGTAGAGCCGCTGCTCGTGTCTGGCTCCACCCGGTGGGAAATCCTGAAGCAGGTCGCCTGAAAGGGCGAACCCCATCGTGTGCCAAGGAGCAATGCCATGAAAACCAGCCAGAAAATCGCCCTGACCACCCTGCTCTGTTTAGGCGTGGGCTTCGCCGCCCAGGCGCAGGACAGCCCTCTGCCTGCGGGGTTTACCACCCAGCCGCTGCTCAAGACCGGGATGACCCGTGACAACGAGCCGATTCGCTACCCAATGGCCAATCCCGAGATGATTTCCGTGATCGGTACCCTGGAGAAGGATGGACGCACACCGCTGCACATGCATCCGGTTCCGGTTTACGTGTACATCCTGGAAGGCGAAATCGAGTTACGGACCGACGGTGCGCAGCCTCAGCGCTACAAGGCTGGAGAGGCGTTCATCGAGTCGCAGAACCGCAAACACCAGGCGTTCAACGTGGCTGCGGGGCCAAGCAAGCTGCTCGTCGTGTTCGTGGGGGAAGCGGGTAAGCCGACAACCGTTGCCGGCCAGTGACCCGGCTGCTCTTGGGAGGGATGCCCGGCAGCCGCTCAGCGGCTGCCGGGCTGCTTTGCCTTGGAGTGGTCAGGGGTGAATGTCACATTCACCAGTGTCCGGCGGAATTCGGGGACAATAAGCTGCTTCGGAATGTCACAGGTTCCACGACCTGGCGCACTGGCGCTGGGCGCACCATTTCAGCGAAGCAACATGACTGTAACCATCAAGGACGCCATCGGCATCGAGGGCATGAGAGTGGCGGGCCGCCTGGCCGCCGAGGTGCTTGATTACCTCACGCCCTTTGTTCGCCCCGGCGTCACGACCAACGAGCTCGACAAGCTCGCTCACGACTACATCGTCAACGTCCAGCAGGCGATTCCCGCGCCGCTGAACTACGCGCCCAACGGTTACATCCCCTATCCCAAGAGCATCTGCACCTCGGTCAACCAGGTGATCTGCCACGGCATTCCCAACGAGAAGCCGCTGAAGAAGGGCGACATCGTCAACATCGACATCACCGTCATCAAGGATGGGTGGCACGGCGACACGAGCCGCATGTTCCTGGTGGGGGAAGCGTCGGTTGCCGCCAAGCGGCTTTGCGCGGTCACGTACGAATGCATGTGGAAGGGCATTGAGATGGTGCGTCCCGGCGTGCGCCTGGGTGACATTGGCCATGCCATCCAGCGTTACGCCGAGGCGGCGGGCTATTCCGTGGTGCGCGAGTTCTGCGGCCACGGCATTGGCCAGAAGTTTCACGAGGACCCGCAGATCCTGCACTACGGCAAGCCCGGCACCGGCATGGAGATCCAGGCCGGCATGATCTTCACCATCGAGCCGATGATCAACCAGGGCAAGCGGGAAATCCGGGAGATGGGCGACGGCTGGACCATCGTCACCAAGGACCGCTCGCTTTCGGCGCAGTGGGAGCACACCGTGCTGTGTACCGAAACCGGCTACGAGGTCATGACCGTTTCCGCCGGTACGCCTGCGCCGCCGCCGTTTGTGCAGCAGCGCAGCCCCTCCCCGGCTGAGTGAGCCTGCCATGGCTGATGCCGCCGCGCGTGAAGCGCTGAATCTCCTGCGCCAGGAGCACCGTGAAGGCAAGGCAGAAGTCCTGCGGCAGATTGCCGCGCTGCCAGCCAGCACACGCGCGGTGCATGGCAAGCTCAAGGACCTGGCACGGCTGACGGACCGGGTGCTGCGCGCGCTCTGGGCGCTCGCCGGGTTTCCGCGTGACTTTGCCCTGGTGGCCGTGGGCGGCTACGGGCGCGGCGAACTGTTCCCCTACTCCGACGTGGACGTGCTGCTGCTGTTGCCCGAGGGAGTGGCGCTGGAACAGGACGAAGGGCTCAAGGCGAAGGTGGAGGCCTTCATCGGCAACTGCTGGGATGTCGGTCTGGAGATCGGCTCCAGTGTTCGCACGCTGCGCGAGTGTGTGACCGAGGCCGCCGCTGACGTGACGGTCCAGACGTCGCTGCTGGAGTGCCGTCTGCTGGCAGGCCAGCGAAAGGCTTTCCAGACGCTGGTGGGTGAACTGGCAGAGGCCCTGGACCCCAAAGCCTTTTTCGTGGCCAAGAAGCTGGAGATGCGCCAGCGCCACCAGAAGTTCGAGAACACTCCCTACGCGCTGGAGCCCAACTGCAAGGAATCCCCTGGCGGGCTGCGCGACCTGCAGGTCATCCTTTGGGTGGCCAAGGCGGCTGGTCTGGGCCGCAGCTGGGACGAACTTGCGCGCCGCGGGCTGGCCACGCCGCTTGAAGCCCGCCAGATCAAGGCCAACGAGGCCCTGCTGAGTCTTCTGCGCGCCAGGCTGCACCTGCTGGCCCGGCGGCGCGAGGACAGGCTGGTGTTCGACATGCAGTCGGCGCTGGCCGAGTCGTTCGGTTTCCGGCCCGAACCGCCGCAGCCTGCGCACGGCAGCGGTGCCCACCAGAGCGCCCGCGGTGCACGGCGTGCCAGCGAAGCGCTGATGCGGCGCTACTACTGGGCGGCCAAGGCAGTCAGCCAGCTCAACCAGATCCTGATGCTCAACATCGAAGAGCGGCTGGACAGTGACGAAAGGGGCGACCCGGTTCCCCTGCGGCCGATCAACGAGCGCTTCTTCGACAAGGGCGGTATGCTGGAGGTGGCCAGCGACCACCTCTACGTGCAACAGCCGCACGCCATCCTGGAGACCTTCCTGCTGTACCAGACGACACTGGGCATCAAGGGGCTGTCGGCGCGCACGCTGCGCGCGCTCTACAACGCGCGGCCGATCATGAACGCCGCGTTCCGGCGCGATCCGGTCAACCGTGCCACGTTCATGGACATACTTCGTCAACCGGAAGGCATCACCCACGCCTTCCGGCTGATGAACCAGACTTCGGTGCTGGGCCGCTACCTGTGGATCTTCCGCAACACGGTGGGCCAGATGCAGCACGATCTGTTCCACGTCTACACCGTGGACCAGCACATCATGATGGTGCTGCGCAACGTGCGGCGCTTCTTCATTCCGGAACATTCCCATGAATACCCGTTCTGCTCACGGCTGGCAGCGGGCTGGGACAAGCCCTGGATCCTTTACGCGGCGGCCCTGTTCCACGACATCGCAAAAGGCCGTGGCGGTGACCATTCCGACCTGGGCGCCAAAGACGTGATGACCTTCGCGCGGCAGCACGGCATTGCCAAGGCCGACGCAGAACTGATCCGCTTCCTGGTGGGGGAACACCTCACCATGAGCCGCATTGCCCAGAAAGAGGACCTGAGCGACCCGGACGTGATCGCCGCGTTTGCCCGGCGGGTGGGCAATGAGCGGCGGCTGACGGGGCTGTACCTGCTGACCGTGGCTGACATCCGTGGCACCAGCCCGAAAGTCTGGAACGCCTGGAAGGGCAAGCTGCTGGAGGACCTTTACCGCTACACGCTGCGCGCGCTGGGCGGTGGCGCCCCCGACCCCCATGCCGAGGTGGAGGCCCGCAAGCGCGAGGCGCTGAGCATTCTGGCGCTGCATGCCCTGCCCCACATGGCGCACAAGACGCTGTGGGACCAGCTGGACGTGAGCTACTTCATGCGGCACCAGGCCGAAGAAATCGCGTGGCATACCCGGCAGCTTTCCCGCCCCCTGGCGCAGCGTGCCGACGCCACGGTGCCTTTGCACACGCTGGTGCGCGCCCGCCTGTCGCCGGTGGGCGAAGGGTTGCAGGTGCTGGTGTATGCCAGCGACCAGAACGACCTTTTTGCACGCATCTGCGGCTACTTCGAAGAGGCCTCGTTCAGCATTCTCGACGCCAAGATCCACACCACCCTGGACGGGCACGCGCTCGACACCTTCCAGGTGGTGGCACCCACCCTGTCCGATCACTACCGTGAGCTCATCGCGATGGTCGAGAAGGATTTGACACAGGCGATTGACACACGTGCGCCGCTGCCCACGCCGAGCAAGGGCCGCTTGTCCAGGCGGGTCAAGAGCTTCCCCGTGATTCCCCGTGTGGAATTGCACCCCGACGAAAAGGCGCAGCGCTGGCTGCTGAGCGTCTCAGCCAGCGACCGCGTGGGCCTGCTCTACAGCATTGCCCGTGTTCTCGCCAAGCACAAGATCAGCCTGCAGCTGGCCAAGGTGATGACGCTGGGCGAACGGGTGGAGGACACCTTCCTCATCAGCGGCGCGGCCTTGCAGTACACGCGCGAACAGATCGAAATCGAGACCGAGTTGCTGGACGTGCTTGAAGGCAACGGTTGAGTGTGGGCGGGCGTGCCGCCAGATCAGCCTGCATGGTTGGTGCGCCGCTGCTGCCGGGCCACAGGCCCAGCTTCGGCCTCGATGGTGTCGCGCAAGGTCTGCCAGACACCAACCGCGAAGCCCGCTTCCGCCACCATGAACATCGGGCCCACGAGCAAGCCCCGGATGTCGTCGACGAAAGCGGGTTTGCGGCCTTCGTACACATGGCCGACAAACTGCCAGACCCAGCCGACCACAAAACTGCCGATGGCCATGGGCCACCACGGAACGGCGTTCACCTGAAAAAGCGCTTCGGCGAACAGCACCAGCAGGCCTACCGCCACGCTGGTGACGATGGGCAGGCTGCGCTGGCCGGTCCGGGTGTACCACAGCGTGGCCAGCGCCCAGGCAACTACCGCAGCGCTTACCGTGAGGCCGCCCACAGTGGCCCGCAGTGGCGTCAGGATGGCGCACACGGCGAAGACGATCAGGGGAATGCCCACGAAGTGGGTGGCGATGTTGCGCGGGTCGCGGTGATAACGGGCGTACTGCACCAGGAGTGCGGTGTTCGTGTCCATGTCTGTCTCCTGTTTGATCGGGGCAACGGCGCTCATCCTAGGTACGCTCGTTGCCGCTGACTGTCAAGAACCCGACAGTCTGGTGCTGCCCCGCATTCAGATGCCCTCTTCTCAATCCGCCCTGAAGTTGTGTAGAGTGACAGCAAAGGAGTTGCCATGAACACAGCATCCACGCGCGGCAGCGGGCGCACGGCGGCCACCTCTGGAAACCCTTGGCGTTGGGCCTTGCTGGCGGCCAGCCTTTCCTTGAGCGAAGGCGCCCTCGCTGAAACGCCGCAAATCTTTCGCGAGGCCGATCTGGCGCTCGGCGAACGGCTGATCGCCGAGCACCGCTGCAGCCAGTGCCACGCGCAGAAGGTGGGCGGTGACGGCAGCGGAATCTACCGCCCGATGGGGCGCATCAATACCGCTGGCCTGTTGCGGGGCATGGTGGAGCAATGCAGCGTCACGCTGAACCTGCAGCTGTTCCCCGAAGAGGTGACGGCGGTGGCCGCAGTGCTCAACCGCGACCACTACCGCTTCAAGTAGCTCCAGCGGCCAGCAGTTCCCGCAGGCCCGCTTCGTCGATCACCGCCACGCCCAGCTCCTGGGCCTTGTCGAGCTTGCTGCCCGCCTCGGCGCCCGCCACCACGTAGTCGGTCTTTTTGCTGACCGAACCGCTCACCTTGCCACCCGCCGATTCGATCATGGCCTTGGCCTCGTCACGCGTGAGGGTGGGCAGCGTGCCGGTGAGCACCAGGGTCTTGCCCGCCAGGACTTGCGGAGCCGTGGGGGCCATCTCGCCTTCAGGCCAGTGCACGCCGCAGGCGCGCAACTGTTCCACCACCTCACGGTTGTGTGGCTGCTGGAAGAAGGTGTGCAGGCTGCGGGCCACCACCGGGCCCACATCCCTAACTTCAAGCAGTTGCTCAACAGATGCCTGCAAGATATTGTCAAGACTGCCAAAATGTCTTGCAAATTCCTTTGCCGTGGCCTCGCCCACGTGGCGGATGCCCAGACCGAACAGGAAGCGCGGCAGCGTGGTGTTCTTGGACTTTTCGAGCGCGTCCAGCAGGTTCTGGGCAGACTTCTCGGCCATGCGGTCGAGCGCGGCCAGGCTGGTCAGGCCGAGTTTGTAGAGGTCTGGCAGGGTGTGGACGACGCTGCCGTCCACCAGTTGGTCCACCAGTTTGTCTCCCAGGCCTTCGATGTCCATGGCGCGGCGCTGGGCGTAATGCAGCAGTGCCTGCTTGCGCTGCGCGGAACAGAACAGGCCGCCCGTGCAGTAGTGGTTCGCCTCGCCCTCCTCCCGCACCACGGCGCTGCCGCACACCGGGCATGTGGCAGGCATATGGAACACGGCACCGCGCATGGGTGCGGGCGCGGGGTCGAACAGGCCCGGCTGCGCATCGTTGGCTGGTCCCGCAAGTGCTTCGTCAGCCTTGGCCTCGTCAGTCAACACCCCGGTCATGCCTGGGCCGCCAGCGGGCACCACGGCCACCACTTCGGGGATCACGTCGCCCGCGCGGCGCACGATCACCGTGTCGCCCACGCGCACGTCCTTGCGTTGCACCTCGTCCTCGTTGTGCAGCGTGGCGTTGGTCACCGTCACGCCGCCCACGAACACCGGGGCCAGCTTGGCCACGGGCGTGAGCTTGCCTGTGCGGCCCACCTGGATGTCGATGGCGAGCACGGTTGTCATCTGCTCCTGCGCCGGGTATTTGTGGGCCACGGCCCAGCGCGGTTCACGGGTCACAAAGCCCAGTTCGCGCTGCCAATCCAGGCGGTTGACCTTGTACACCACGCCGTCGATGTCGAACGGCAGGCTGTCGCGCAGCTCGCCCAGGCGGCGGTGGTAGGCCACCAGCTGTTCCGCGCCCTGGCAGGTCTGCACCAGGTCGGACACGGGCAGACCCCAGGCGCGCAGGGTCTGGATCACCTCCATGTGGCTGGTGAAGGCCGGGCCGCCTTCGGCCGCTGGCGTGATGTCGCCCAGCCCATAGGCGAAGAAGCTCAGGGGCCGCTGTGCAGCGATGCCCGGGTCAAGCTGGCGAACGGCCCCGGCGGCGGCGTTACGGGGGTTGACGAAAGTCTTTTCGCCCTTGGCGCCTGCGGCAATGCGCTCGCGCTGGCGCTCGTTCAGCGCCTCGAAGTCGTCGCGGCGCATGTACACCTCGCCGCGCACCTCCACCACGGGGGGCACGGGGTGGGTGCCCTGTCCCGCCAGCAAGCGCAAGGGAATCTGGCCTATGGTGCGGATGTTCTGCGTGACCTCTTCGCCCTGCTCGCCATCGCCGCGCGTGGCGGCCTGCACCAGCACGCCGTTTTCGTAGCGCAAGCTGATGGCCAGCCCGTCGAACTTGGGTTCGGCCACGTAGTCCACGGCCGGTGTGGCGGCATCCAGCTCCAGCTCCTTGCGCACGCGGGTGTCGAACGCCTGGGCGCCGGTGGCCTCGGTGTCCGTCTCGGTGCGGATGCTGAGCATGGGCACGCGGTGGCGCACGGGCGCAAAGCCGTCGAGCACACGCCCGCCCACGCGCTGGGTGGGTGAATCGGGTGTGAGAAGGCTGGGGTGCGCGGCCTCCAGGGCCTGAAGCTCGCGAAACAGGCGGTCGTACTCGGCGTCCGGGATGGCCGGTGCGTCGAGCACGTAGTACAGGTGGGCGTGGTGGTTGAGCTGCTCGCGCAGCGCGCGGGCGCGTTCGGTCTGCTTGGGGGACGGGTCGTGGGCCATAAGGCTAGGGATTGTGCCCGAGGCCGCCACTGCGCCAAACCCTCTGCCCGGCTGCCTGCACCAGCACGTCTGGCGCTGCTGCCAGCCAGGTGGCGCGCGTCTTGGCGCGGGTGAGCGCGGTGTAGAGCAGCTCCCGCGTGAGCAGCGGGCTGATGCGGTCGGGCACGATGAGCAGCACGGCGTCGAATTCGGAGCCCTGCGATTTGTGCACGGTCATGGCAAAGACGGTTTCCACCGCTTCCAGCCGGGCGCAGGCCACCCAGCGCACCCCAACCTGCCCTTGCGGGAAGGCCACGCGCAGGCGGCCCTGGTGCGGCAGGCACAGGCCCACATCGCCATTCATCAAGCCCAGGGCGCTGTCGTTGCGGGTGACCATGACGGGCCGCCCGGCGTACCAGCCGTCCAGCGGCAGGTGCAGGGCCTGGGCCACGGCGCGGTTCACCTGCTGCACGCCCCAGGGGCCTTCGCGGACGGCGCACAGCAGTTGCAGGCGCGCAAAGGCGTCCAGCAGTTCGCGGGCTTGGGTGTCATCCACCCCTTCCTGCGGCGCATTGTGCGACGTGGCGTTGTCGCTCCAAGCACGCCAGGGCTCCATGGCGGCCAGCCAGGTTTGCCAGCCTTGCCGCAGGTATGCCGTCCAGGCTTGGCCACGGGTAGCGGTGCTGTCCAGCCGGGTGATGGTTGCAGCCTCGCCCGGTGCCCAGGCGGGCAAAGCCTGCCACAACGTGTGCACCTGCTGCACGTCGCCCGTGTTGAGCGCCTGCGCCCATTGCCCAATGCCGCCCTGGGCGTTGAAGCGGTGGCTGTGCCGCAGCATGACAGTGTGTTGCGCCCAGGGAGATGATGCTTGCGCGGGCGCGGGCTCGTCCCACAGGCCGCGCTGGGCGGGGCTGGCGGTGGTTTGGGGTGGTTGTGTTTGCCAGGCCGTCACGTCGCAACCAGCCTGTTCGCGCAGCCAGGCCACGGTACTGGCGTCGTAGCCGCCCTGTTCCGCGCCCTCGCACAACTGGGCCCACACGGCGCCCGCCTCCACAGAGGCGAGCTGGTCCTTGTCACCCAGCAGCACCAGCCGCGCCTGTTCTGGCACGCAGGCCAGCAGGCGGGCCATCATTTCCAGGTCGATCATGGAAGCTTCGTCCACCACCACCAGGTCGGTGGCCAGCGGCTGCGCGGGCGGGTGGTCGCCCGTGGGGCTCAGGCGCAGCAGCCTGTGCAGCGTGGTGGGGGCCTGTGGCGGGTAGGCTTGCAGAGCCTGACCATAGGCTGTGGGCAGGCGCTGCAGCGCAGCGCTCAAGGATTCGCCCAGCCGCGCGGCGGCCTTGCCGGTGGGTGCCGCCAGGTGGATGCGCAAGGGTACGCCAGCGGCCACGGCCTGGGACTGCATCATGGCCAGCAGGCGGGCGACGGTAGTGGTTTTGCCGGTGCCTGGGCCGCCGGTGAGAAGCAGCAGCTTGCCACGTGCGGCCAATGCGCAGGCCACGCGCTGCCAGTCCACCTTGCCCTGGACCACTGGGCCAAACAGCTCGTTCAGCAAGGGCGGCAGCTGGGCAGGAGCAGGCTGCGCCAGTGTCAGCCGCTGCTGCAGCGAGGCCAGGATGTGCTGTTCCGCCACCCAGGCGCGGCGCAGGTACAGGGCGCTGCCTTGCCGCACCAGTGGCTCGGTGCCGTCACCACGCCCGGCCCAGGGCAAGGTGTCGGCGGCCAGGTCCAGGCCGGGCGGCAACAGGCCGCGTGCGGTGTCTGGCCAGGTGGGCAGCATCTGCTGTGGCGCGGCGTGCAGGGTGGGCAAATCCAGCCGGGCATGGCCCAGGCCATGCAGGTGGCTCACCAGCAAGGCCAGCCAGGTGTGGCGTGAGTCGGCACTGGGCAGGCGTTCCTGCAAAAAGGCAGCAAAGGCGCGGTCCAGCGCGGTAAAGGGGGCTTGCTCCGGCACGCCGTGCAGCGGGGGCAGTGGCGTGCTCATGCGGTGGCCTCCTCGCCGGTGGGGGCAGGCGTTTGCGCACCACGAAGCCAGGCGTCCAGCGTTTCGATCAGCGCCTGCGGCGGGCACAGGTGCACCAGGCCCGCGCCGGGCTCGTCGATGCCGCGCAAGAACAGGTAGGCCGCGCCGCCCATGTGGTGGCTGTAGCGATACCCGGGCAGGCGTGCGCGCAAGAGCCGGTGCAGGGCCAGCACGTAGAGGGTGAGCTGCACGTCGTAACGGTGCTCCAGCATGGCCTGGCGCATGGTTTGCGGGGTGTAGCGTGCCAGTTTGTTGGATTTGTGGTCCAGCACGTGGTAGCGGCCCTGGTGTTCGAACACCAGGTCCATGAAGCCGGTGAGCATGCCGCCCAGCGTGCGCGGCGCCAGGGCGGGCCGGGGCTCACCGGGCCACAGGTGGCGGGTGATGAGCGCGTCCAGCCGCTCCACGGGCAAGGTGGCGCTGGGCAGCGAAAAACCCATTTCGGCCCAGGCACGGCGGGTGTGCAGGTCGGCCAGGCGCAGGGGCGCTTGCGCTGTGCCCGCTCCGGTCAAAGGCAGCTCGCGCGTGGCAATGAGGCGCAGCCAGCGCGGCAGCAGGGCAGCGTCTTCCGGGGACAACCCTTCGGACTGGGTGCGGTGTTGCAGGTAGGCTTGCCAGTCGGGCTGATGCACCTGCGCCTCTTCGCTACCCGCAGGAGCGGCGATGGGCCAGTCGCGCAGGGCCTGCCATTCGAGCAGGTCGTGCAGCAAGGTGCCGTAGGCGCTGCCTGCGGGGAAGGCGTCGAAGGGCGTGGGCTCGTGCGGTGCTTCGGCTTCGGTGGTGGGGGCGGCGTCGCTTTGCGCGTCCATCCAGCGTTCCTCGGCCCAGGTGGGGGCGTTGGTTGCAGTGCTGGCCACACGGTCACGGCCCGGGCGCACCAGGGCGCTGAAGCTGGCCGTCCACCAGTGGCTGTGCAGCACACGCGCAGGTTGCAGCGCGCTGCGGCTGGGGCCTTCCTGCCCTGGCGGGGTGAAATGTGCGCCCGTAGGCATGGGCAGCGGCGCCACGGTGATGTGCGGGTGTTGCGCCCACGCGGCCAGGCGGTTAGGCAGATCGTCGGCGCTGCGGCGGCCCAGCAAGGCGGAAAGCGCGCTCTTGCCCCGCGTGGCCTTG
Source organism: Hydrogenophaga aquatica (assembly GCF_054780915.1). Classification (NCBI taxonomy): domain Bacteria; kingdom Pseudomonadati; phylum Pseudomonadota; class Betaproteobacteria; order Burkholderiales; family Comamonadaceae; genus Hydrogenophaga; species Hydrogenophaga aquatica. Next base: position 257,541 of record NZ_BAAGVK010000011.1, read on the forward strand.
GCGGTGAATTCCTGCGCGCGCGGTGCCACACCCAGCCACAGGCCGCGTTCGGCACGGGTCAGGGCCACGTAGAGCAGGCGCATGTTCTCGGCCAGGGCATCAGCGCCCTCCTCGCCGCCATCGTCACGGCGGAAGGCGCTGGCAAAGGGCAGGAACACCAGCGGGTATTGCAGGCCCTTGGACTTGTGCATCGTCACCACCTTCACCAGCCGTTCGTCGCTTTCCAGGCGAAGCTGGGCCGCGTCGCCCGCCAGGCCGGGCTGGCGCAGCTGATTTTCAAGGTGGCGCAGCAAGGCCGCTTCGCCGTGCAGTTCGGCGCTGGCGGCCTGCAGCCATTCGCCTATCTGCAGCAGGTTGGTCAGGCGCCGCTCGCCCTGGGTGTCCTGCCCCAGCAGGCGGGCGGGTATGCCCTCGTCGTGCAGCCAGCGGTGCAGTGCAGGCAGCACACCCTGTTGCCGCCAGACGGACTGCCAGCGCAAGGCGCTTTCCAGCATGGCTTCCCACGCGGCTTCGTTGTGAAGCCGGTGGTCCAGCTCACCAAGCGACAGGCCCCAGGTGGCGCTGGCCAGTGCGGCGCGCAGCAGGCTGCCGTTGCGCGGTTGCAGCAAGGCGTTCAGCAGGCGCCACAGGTCTTGGGCTTCTTGGGTGGCGAACACGCTGTTTTTTTCCGACAGGTAGACGCTGCGCACGCCGCGCTGGCCCAGGGCGGTGCGTATCAGGTCGGCCTCGCGCCCGCTGCGCACAAGCACGGCCATGTCCTGCGGCTGGGCATGGCCTTGGGCGAGCATGCGGGCCATGGCGTCGGCAAAGCACTCGGCCAGGGTTTGCTCGAAGGCGCTGGCGTTGAGTGGAGCATCGAGGGGCGTGTGCCAGACGGTAACGGCGGTGGGTGCGTCTGGGCCGTCCCACACGGGTGCGTCGGGCCGCCGGGCGTGGACGTGGGGGTAGCCAATGTCGCCGAAAGGCCGCTCGGCCTGCTCGAAGATGTGGTTGAGCGCGTCTACCAGCGCGGGGGTGGAGCGGTGGTTGCCGTCCAGCGTGTGGATGGCCTGGGCTTGTGAACGGGCCCGCAGGTAGGTGGGCAGATCAGCGCCGCGGAAGCTGTAGATGGCCTGCTTGGGGTCGCCGATCATCACCAGCGTGGCGCCTGTGGCGTCGGCCTGAGCGCCGGTGTAGATGCGCTCCAGCGTGCCGTACTGCCAGGGGTCGGTGTCCTGGAACTCGTCCACCAGTGCCACGGGGAACTGGCGGCGTATGGCGGCGGCCAGGCTGCCGTCAGGCGCCTGCACGGCGTGGTGCAGTCGTTGCAGCAGGTCTTGAAAGTCGAACTGCGCGGCCTGTGCCTTGCGCTGGCTGTAGGCCTGGCGCAACGCCCAGGCGGCGTGGTCGAGCACGGCGTCTTCCAGATCGGGGCGTTGCCGCAGGTGGTGGCTCAAGGCGTCCAGCGGCACCAGGGGCGACAGGTCGGGTGCTGCGGGCCAGCCTTCGGCCAGGGCGGCGGCAGTGAAGCGCTGCAGCACGCCTTCGTCCACCTGCCCGCCCTGCTGCCATGCGGCCATCTTGGCCAGCCGCCCGGGCAGGTAGTGCGGCGGGTGGCCTTTGATGGCCTTGCTGGCGGCAGCGGCGCTGATGGCGTCGACCCATTCTGGCGTCCACGCGGCGCGTGCGGCGGCTTCCAGTGCGGGCAGCTCCGCCTGCCAGCGGCCTGCCTGCAGCAGCAGTTCCCGGGGCGATGGTGGCTCTGTGCCGCTGCCCATGCCGGCATCTGCGTCAGGCGACCGGTCGGCGGCCTGCCAGCGTTCGGCAATGCGCTCCAGCAGGTGCGCCGGGTCCTTGGCCACATCGAGCAAGGCGTCCACCGCCTCAGGCGGCAGGTCGTAGAAGTGCTGGCGCCAGTGGTCCTGCGCCACGGCCAGCCGCAGGGTCTGGCCGTCTTCCACCACGCTTTGCTGGAACAGGCTGGCGCTCTCGAAAGCATGTTCCTGCAGCATGCGGTTGCTCCAGGCGTGGATGGTGAACACGGCGGCATCGTCCATCCACTGCGCGGCCAGATCGAGCCGGTGGGCGCAGGCATTCCAGAGCTCGGGCGGGTAGCTGCCGCGCAGGGCGTGCAGGAAGGCGTCGCCCTCGGCGCCGCTCTGGCGGAAGAAGCCGCAAGCCTCGGCCAGCCGTTCGCGGATGCGCTTGCGCAGTTCGGCGGTGGCGGCTTCGGTGAAGGTCATCACCAGAATGCCGGGCGGCATGAGCGCGGCAGCGAACGGGTCCGCTGCATCGTCCGCCGTGCGGCCATGCCCCAGCACCAGCCGCAGGTACAGGGCGGCAAGGGTCCAGGTCTTGCCGGTACCAGCGCTGGCTTCGATGATCTGGCGGCCGCGCAGCGGCATGCCCAGCACGTCCAGTGGCAGGATGGTGGGCGTGGTCATGCACTGCCCTCCTCGTTGTCATCGCCCGTATTCAAGCCCGGTGGCCAGCCCAGGCGGGCGTGGCGCAGCAGGTCCTCGTACAGCAGCGCGGCCCAGCGGGGCAAGATGTCGGTCATGTCGTCGAACGTGGCAATGCTGCGCGCCAGGTAGGGGGAGCGCTCCTGTTCGCCGGTGCGCAGGTGCGTGCCCTCGAACACGTCGCGCGCCGCGCGCCAGTGGGTAGATCTGTCATCACCGTCGGCCAGTTGCCGGGCCTGTTCGTAGGCCAAGGCCGCCTTGCCGCTGACGGGCGGCGGCGCCTGCCAGGCTTCCTGGGTGGCAGCCAGCCAGCGTTCGCCCAAGGCCTGCGCCTGCCCGGCGGGCATTGGTTTGAGCCAGACGGCGTTGTCCAGCCCCAGCAATGCGGTGGTCACGGGGGTTCCAGTGGCGCACAGCGCCACATGGCGTACCCAAGCGGCACGCAACAGGTCGGCACGCGGCGCCAAAGCTCCCCCCACTTTGTGTGTGACGGCGCCAGTGCGCATCTCACATTGCAGCCAGGTGCCCAGGCAATCGCTCTCCAGTCCCGCTGGGGCAGCCCGCAAGTCTTCGATCACACCGGTGATGGTGTGTGCGCCCACGGTCCAGGACACATTCACGGGGCGGGCCGTCTGGTGATAGTGTGCCAACCAGCCTTGTGCGCGTTCCAGCACCGTGTCTGCCTCGCGCCGCAAGGCGCGCGCGTGCCGTTGCCCCACGCCGCCCAATGGCAGCTCCCCACGCAGGTGGATGGTTTCCTGTGCCTGTGCGGGATCGCCCGAACGCAGCAACTCCGCGCCCAGGCGGTGACGTTGCAGGCCATCCAGCGTGAACGGTTCGGCGTCGTCGGGCAGCTCGTCCAGCGCCGGAAAGCGCACGCCTAGCCGCTCGCGCCAGTGCCACTCCACGGGCTCCTTCACGAAGCGTTCCAGGCTTGGCAGGTCAAGGGCATGTGGCATGGGGGCCGCCGCACCGTCTGGCGCGGGCGGTTGTGGGCCGTTGTGCGCGGCCTGCCAGTCGGTGTCGTAGGTGCTGAACAGGGGCTGCGCGCCCGGCCCAGCGGGCTCGAAGTAACGGGCTGAAAACGGCTGCAAGGGTTGCAGGCAGGGCTGGGGCGGGTCTTGCCAGTAGGCGGCGCAGGCGTCCATCAACTGGGCCACCAGCACCGATGGGGGTTGCTCGGCATCGTCGCTGGCCCGGCGGCCGCACCAGCTGATCCAGAGTCTTTCTCGGGCAGACAGCAACGCTTCCAGGAAGAGGTAGCGGTCGTCCTCGCGGCGCGAGCGGTCGCCGGGGCGGCGGTAGGTGCTCATCAGGTCGAAATCGCGCGGGGTGGTGCGGCGCGGGTAGTCGCCATCGTTCATGCCCAGCAGGCACACCACGCGGAACGGAATGGAACGCATGGGCATGAGGGTGGCGAACTGCACACCGCCACCGAAGAAACGCTGGTGCAAGGCGGCGGCTTCCCACTGGGCCTGCAGGTGGTCACGCACCACCACCAGGGGCACGGGCTCGTCCAGCCCGGCGGTGGCGCACTGCTGCAACCAGGGGCCCAGGGGCGCCACCAGACGCTGGAGTTCGCGCTCCTCGGTGTCGTCCACGGGTTGGAAGAACCGGTCCACCAGCCCCCGCAGCGTGGCGGCCCAGCCGCCAGGCGTGCGCGCTTGTTGCAGGTCCCGCCAGGTGGCGTCCATCGCGTCCAGCCATTGCGCCAAGGCGCCCGCCAGGCGGGCAGACAGCCCCCCCACTGCACCCAACGGTGCCACACCCTGCCAGGCCGGGCCGTCGCCCATGGCATAACCCAGCAACATGCGCCGCAGGCCGAACGACCAGGTGTTCTGGTCCACGTCGCTCATGCCTGCAGGCAGGCCCCAGTGGCGGCGGTGTTCCGCGTCGAGGCCCCAGCGCACCCCGGCGTCCACCAGCCAGGTGCGCAGCAGATCGACGTCGTCTTCGCCCAGGCCGAAGCGCTGCCGCATGGCGGGCGCTTCGAACGCATCCATCCAGTCGGCCAGCGTCACGCGGGACTGGGGCAGTTGCAGCAGCGCGGCCAGTGCCCGCGCCAGGGGCAACTGGCTGGCGGACTGGTCGGCCACGCTGTAGGGAATGTGCCGCAGCATGCCCGGCACGAAGCGCCCGAACACGGCCTGGATGTGAGGCGCAAAGGCCGCCATGTCGGGCACCATCACCATCACGTCAGATGGCTTCAGCGTGGCGTCGGCATCGAACCAGGCCAGCAGCTGGTCGTGCAGCACCTCCACTTCCCGCTGGTGCGAGTGGGTCATGGTGAGCACGATGCTGCCATCGGGCGGTAGGTCTTCGGGTTCGGCGGGCGGCGGGTTGAGGTGCAGGATGTCGGCCTGCAGCCGGGCCAGCCGGGTGGGTTTGGTTTCTGCCGCAGGGTCGACGAAGACGTCGATGGTGTCGAAGCGCTGGCGGTACTGCGGCGGCAGGTCGAAGGCGTCGAGCAGGTGCAGGTGGTCGCGCCCCTGTTGGCCCCAGGCTGCGAGCAGCGGGTGGGCCTGAGTGTGCAGCAGTTCGGGTGCAAGCAGCGTTTGCTGGCCGGGTTTGCCTTCGCGGCGGCGGCGCTCAAGCTGGCGCAGCCATTCGCGCCCCTCCACCACGTCGCCCCAGTGGTACTGGCACGGGTTCTGGGCAAACAGCAGCACCTGGCACAGCTGCCCCAGGGCAGCCAGCGCTTCTACCTGCTGCATGGGCAGCGACGAGATGCCGAACACGGTGATGCGGGGCGGCAGCCCGGCAGGACGCAGCCGCTGTGCCGGCCATTGCCGCAGCGCCTGCATGAAGCGCTGGTGCACGTCTGCCCTTGATACATGGTTGCTGGCCAGGCCACCTTGGGCCAAGTCGGCCAGCACGTCGCGCCACAGCTGGGCTTGCCAGCGTTGATCGTCGGGCAGCGGCATGCCTTGCCCGTGCGGGTTGCGCAACTGGTCCTGGCCTGCTTCCCAATCGGCCAGCCAGTCGGCGCGGTAGCTCTGGTAGCCGTCCAGCACGTCGGCCAGTTGCTGGGCCAGCTGGTAGCGCTTGCGGCCGTCGGCGTCGCTGGCCAGGTAGCGTTGCAGTGGGGCGTACACGGCGCGCTGTGCCACCCACTGCGGCAGTACCCGCCACAGCCGCCACAGCAATGCGGGCTTGTCCAGCGCCAGCTGTTCGGGCACCTGCTGCGGGCCCAGCACAGCGCGGTAGGCCTGCCACAAAAAGGCCGAAGGCAGGGCCATGCGGGTGGCGGCACAGATGCCCAGGGCCTCGTCGCTGGCCAGCGCCAGTTCCAGCCAGTGCTTCATGCCGTTGCTCTGCACCAGCATGACTTCGGGCTCCAGCGGCCCGAGCGGCTGCCGCTGCAGCGTGCTGACGAGCAGGTCGCGCAGATCCTCCAGGCGGTTGCCCTGGAGCACCATGAAACCACGTGGCAGGTCGGGGGCAGTCATGAGCGGCCGCTCTCAATACAGCAGGCGGATGGGCGTGTCAGCGCCCTCCCCCAGCCCAAGTGGCAGGACTTCACCGATGACACAGGCGTCTGCGTACCCTGCAGTGCGCAAGGCCGCCAGGCAGGAGGCAACCTTGTCCGCGGGCACACTCGCCAGCAGGCCGCCTGCCGTCTGCGGGTCGAACAGCAACGGATACACCGGGTGAGACTTGGCCTCGTCGTGGTTCGCAATCGCGCGCCGCAGGCGGACATTGGCAGGCTGCAAGGAGCTCAAGACCCCGGCGCGTGCCAGCTCCAGCGCGCCATCGAGCAGGGGCACGGCGTCCAGCGACACCGTCAGTCCGGCCCCGGATGCCCGTGCCATTTCCAGTGCATGGCCCAGCAGACCGAATCCGGTGACGTCGGTGCAGGCGCTGGCCCCGTGCTGTCGCAGGCAAATGGCCGCATCTCTGCTGGATTGCTGCATGGAAGCAAGTGCCGCATCGACCCAGCGGCCCTTGGCCAGCATGCGCGCATGGGCGGCCATGACCGTTCCAGTGCCTATCGGCTTGGTCAGTATCAGCCGCTCCCCCAGACGCATGCCGCCCTTGGTCATGGCAATGCCCGCCGCCATCGGGCCATGGCCCGATGCCTGGTCGGGCATCAGCCCTTGTATGGCAAAGCCCAGCGCCAGTTCCTGCCCCTCTCCCGTGTGCCCGCCCACCAACGCGCAACCCGCTGCGTTGAGCACATCCACGGCGCCAAACATCAACTGGCGAACGGTGTCCTCCACCTTGCTTTCCAGCCCGGGGGGCACGGTGGCTATGGCAGTGCAGGTGTGCGGTGTGGCGCCCATGGCGTAGACGTCGCCCAGGGCGTGGTTGGCCGCAATGCGCCCGAAGACGTACGGGTCGTCGATGAAGGCACGGAAGAAGTCGACCGTCTGCACGAGCAGGTGTCCGGCGGGCACGCGAACCACGGCAGCGTCGTCTGGGGCGTCCAGCCCCACCAGAACGCCCGGCTGCGGCTGCACATGGATGGTGGCCAGCGCGCGAGAAAGCACGCTGCTGCCCACCTTGGCGCCGCAACCGCCGCAGCGCATGGCCTGCGCGGCCAGGGCCTGGCGGGTTTCCTCGTCGCTCAAGGCCATGCCAGGCACTGGGCCGAGGTTGCGGTCCGCGCTCATGCGCGGGGGCAATCCGGTGAACCTTCGCATGAAACGTTCGTCAATGCTGCGCTTCCACCGCCAGACCCAGCCGCCTTGCCAGCCCCAGGGGCCGCGCGATGCCACCGCGTGTTCGTCGCCGGTTCCCATCAAGGCCAGCCAGTGGCGCTGCGGCCGGTAGTGCTTCAGCGCCTGCCCTTGCAGCTGGCGCCGCAGGTTGTCTGCCAGCGGCTTGCCCATGCGCACGGCAAACACGCCTGCTTTCTCAAGAGGGGTACCCTGCCAGGCCACCACGTCACCAGCGGCAAAAACCAGGGGGTCGTCCAGCGTCTGCAGGGTGTCGCGCACCTTCACGAAGCCGCGCTCGTCCAGCGCCAGGCCCGTGCCGTTCAACCACGCAGGGCCGCCCGCCATCGTCACCCAGAATATCTCGTCAAAAGGGCCCAGGGTCCGGTTGCCCACCTGGACGCTTCCTGGCGACAGGGCGCTCACCTTTTCGCCAAGGTGCAAGTGCACGCCGCGCGCCACAAGGTGGGCGCGCATCATGTGCCGCACGGTTCTGTTGTGCGTGGGCAGCACGTCCGCAGCGGCGTCGAACAGGTCGAACGACAGCGGTACGTGGCCCAGCCCCCTCAAGACGCGCTCCCGGTTCAGCCGGTATTGCATCGAGAGCAGCAACTCCACTCCCCCCGCCCCGGCGCCCACCACCGCCACGCGCAGCGGTGCGTCGCTCTGGCGCGCGCGCTCCAGCAGCAGCTCCCAGCGCTTGTTGAAATGCCGTACAGGTTTGACCGGGGTCGCGTGCGCGTCTGCGCCCGGCACACCGCTGGTCAAAGGGGTGGAGCCCGTGTTGATGGACAGCAGGTCATAGGGCACAGGCGGGCGGTTCCTGCACAGCACCAGGCGGGCATCGCGGTCCAGGCCAATCACCTCGTCCTGGTAGTACCGCCCGCCAGCGTAGGTCGCCAGCCGGCGCAGGTCCAGGTGCACGTCGTCAAAGGCGTAGTGCCCCGCCACGTAGCCGGGCAGCATGCCCGAGTACGGTGTGTGCGTGTCCGTGCCGATGACGGTGACGCGCACCCCGGGCATGGGCCGCATGCCAAAGTTGCGCAGCACCCCCACGTGGCTGTGCCCCCCGCCGACGAGGACGATGTCTTTCAATATGGGCTGGTTCGCTGCTTGCATGTCTTGGCCTTGGGCGCTCGATCTTAGCGGCTGCCGGGAGCGCCAGGCCTTGCCGGGCGGTCAATGCAGCCGGTCGCCAGACAGCTCCTGGCGCCAGCAGGCCGGCATGTCCCAGGGGCTGCTCATGGGCAGGCAGTTCTCGGTCTTGATCGCCGCTGCACGGCTCAGTCCTTTCGTCATCCAGTTCCTGACCAGATTCCACATGGTGCTCTCCTCGTTGATCGCGGCCCACGCCACGCTGTTTTCAACGATAAAGTCCATCCGTATCAAAAAACGATACGGAAATCCGGGATGATCCAGCCATGAGTGAAATAGACCGCCTGTACCGTTACCGAAGCCTGTTCACCAGCCGGCACGCCGTGCCCACGCAGGAACTCATGGACACGCTTGGCATTTCGATTGCAACACTCAAGCGTGACCTGGCCAAGCTGCGCGACCGCCTGAACCTGCAGGTGGAATACGACAGGCTGCACGGCGGGTACCGGCTGGCTGCCGGGTATGGCAGCCGCGAGCTGCCCGGGTTCTGGATGAACTCGCAGGAACTGGTGGCCCTGGCCACGTTGCAGCACCTGCTGGCGAACTTCGTGCCCGGCCTGATGGCTGACAAGCTGGCCCCGCTCAAGGAGCTGCTGGCCCGGCTGCTGCATGACGCAGATCTGGACAACGTGGCCTTGGCACAACGCATCCGCCTTGTGCATGCGGGCCAGCGCCACCTGCCTCCCGCAGCGTTCGAAGCCGTTGCCCTGGCAACCCTTACCCGGCGGCGGCTGCAGCTGCGCCATTTCAACCGGGAAACCACCCAGACCACCCAGCGCACCGTGTCACCGCAGCAACTGGTTCGCTACCGCGACAACTGGTACCTGGACGCCTGGTGCCACTGGCGCCAGGCCCTCAGGAGCTTCGCCGTGGACGCGATCGAGCAGTGCGAAGTGCTGCAGGACGAGGCGGCCATCGACGTGCCGCCCGAGCAGTTGCAAAGTGCCACACAAGCCACGTATGGCATTTTCAGCGGGCCGGCCAAGGCATGGGCGGTCTTGCGCTTCAGCCCCGACCGGGCACGCTGGGTCAGCGGCGAGAACTGGCACCCCGAGCAGCAGGCGCAGTGGCTGCCAGACGGCTCCTACCGGCTGCGCATCCCCTACGGCGACGACCGGGAGCTGGTGGGCGACATCCTGCGGCATGGCCCTGCATGCGTCGTGGAGTCCCCTGCCGGGCTTCGACAGAAAGTGCGAACCATGTTAGAACGGGCGCTCGCCCACTATGGTGATTAATGCCGGGCATGAGTGTTATAATTTTGGTATATTTGCGTTGCATATTTTATCTTTTGATTAGTTGATTTCAATGCTGGCACCTTTGGTCAAGCCAAGGCCCGGTCCGGGTCTGCTCACTGACTGGCTCAAGAGCCACACCCCGCTGTCTCGAAGGCTGCAGCAGATGCATGACGATCTGCTGCAGCGCACTGACGTTGTTGACCGCATTGCCTGCGCGCTCTACGACCCTGTGGAGGACACGCTCAAGACCTTCATCAACAGCACCCGCCATGGTGAACCCATCGCCGGTTACGAGTTCAAGCTGTCCGAAAGCCGCTCGCTCTACGAACTCGCCGGTTCTGGCCGTTTTCGTGTGCTTGACGACATCCCCAGCGTCATCCAGGCGAATACCGAACACTCGCGCTGGCTGCTGGAACAGGGTTACCGCTCGTCCTTCACCGTGCCCATGTACGGCAACGGGGCGCTCATCGGTTTCATCTTCTTCGACTCGGTGCAGCCCTCGGCCTTCACCCCGCTGATCCAGCGCGACCTGGTGCTCTACTGCACCTTGCTCAACATGGCCATCGCCAGTGAGCTATCCGCGGTGAAGGCAGTGCTGGCTTCGGCCAAGGTGGCGCGCGACTTCGCCAATCTGCGGGATTTCGAGACTGGGGCTCACCTGGAGCGCATGGCCCGTTACTCGCGGTTGATTGCAAAGGGTGTCGCTCCCCTGTACGGCCTGTCCGACGAATTCGTGGAAAACGTCTACCAGTTCGCGCCCCTGCACGACATCGGCAAGATCGGCATACCTGACAAGGTGCTGCTCAAGCCGGGCAAGTTCAATGCCGTGGAGCGTGAGGTGATGGAAAGCCACGTCGAAAAGGGTTGCGCCATCCTGGAAACCATCATCGGCGATTTCGACCTTGGGCAGATGCCTGATGCCTCCATCATGCGCAACATCGTGGCCTACCACCACGAATTGCTGGACGGCAGCGGCTACCCCAGGGGCCTGAAGGGCGACCAAATCCCCTTGGAAGCCAGGATCGTGACGGTTGCCGACATGTTCGACGCGCTGAGCAGCCAGCGCCCCTACAAGAACGGCTGGACCACCGAAGCCACCATCGCAGAACTTCAGCGCATGGCCGCCGCAGGCAAGCTCGACGCTGGTTGCGTGCAGGCGCTGGCCGCGCACGCTGAAGAAATCGACCAGATCGCCCGCAACTATCAGGACGAACTGTCTGCCGTGCCGCAGACCTGAGCGTTGCCAAGGTAGGCAAGCACGCCCTCGCCCGCCACCAGGCCGCTGGCCATGCACGCGGTGAGGAGATAACCCCCGGTGGGGGCTTCCCAGTCGAGCATCTCTCCCGCGCAGAACAGGCCGGGCTGTTCCCGCAGCATCAGGTCACCGGTCAGGGCCTCAAGCTGCACCCCGCCCGCACTGCTGATGGCCTCGTCCAGCGGCCGGGGGGCGTGCAAGTTGAACGCCAGCGCCTTGACCGCCCGCGCCAGGCGCTCATCGCTGCCGAGAGTCTCCTTGTCCAGCAGTTCGTGGAGCAAGGCGGTGTGCACACCCTGCAAACCCAGCGTTGCATGCAGGTGCTTGGACAGGCTGCGTTTGCCGCGCGGGCGGCGCAGGGCTGCCAGCACGCGCTCCTCGCTCCAGTCGGGCTTCAGGTCCACATGAATGGTGACCTGCACCAGCCGCTCCAGGTCATCGCGCAGGCGGGCCGAGAGCGCGTACACCAGGCTGCCTTCAATGCCCGACGCCGTGATGACGAATTCGCCCTTGCGCGTCCAGACAGGCTGCCCCGGTGGTGCGTACGACAGCGCCACAGACTTCAGCGGCGTACCCGCGTGATGCTGTGCCATGTAGTCGCTCCAGCCCACCGTGGCGCCCGTGCGAACGTCAAAACCGCAGTTCGCCGGCTTCAACGGTGACACGCCTACCCCCATGCCTGCCAGCCAGCTCTGCCAGGCGCCATCCGACCCCAGGCGGGCCCAGCTGCCGCCGCCCAGCGCCAGCACAACCGCATCGGCACGCGCCACATGGGGGCCGTTGGGTGTGTCGAACTCCAGCACGAAGCGGTGCGCTCCCGTGCCCTCCTCCCGGTGCAACACGCCGTTCCAGCGCTGACGCATGTGGAACTGAACGGGCACGCCGCTGCCGGGGTGGCGCAGGCGGTGGAGCCAGGCGCGCAGCAGGGGTGCCGCCTTCATGTCCGTGGGGAACACCCGCTGTGAACTGCCCACGAAGGTGTCGATGCCCAGCCCCTGGGCCCAGTCCCTCAAGCCCTGCGGGCCCAGACGGCCCAGCCAGCGCGCAATCTCGGTCCGCCGTTCGCCATACCGGGTCACAAAACGTTCCAGCGGCTCCGCATGCGTCAGGTTCAGCCCCCCTATGCCCGCCAGCAGAAACTTGCGCCCCACCGACGGCATGGCGTCATGCACATGCACTTCCACACCCGCGGCGCTCAGGGCTTCGGCTGCCATCAGCCCAGCCGGGCCAGCGCCGATGATGATGGCGCGCGGCTTGCACGGTGTGTTGGCAGGGACGGGTTCGGTCAGGTGATCGGGGGACTCGCAAGGCATGCGCGAGTGTAGCGCCCGCCCCCCTTCCCAGCGGGGCGCAGCGGGTTTAAGGTCGCAGACCGGCAGGCACCACAGGAGACGCAGATGTGGCCCACCCATGACGTGTTCAACCAGCCCCAGCCACTGCTGGACGACAACCTGTTCGGCGGCGACCAGGCCATGCAGGCCAGCCTGCGGCTTCATGCGCCCCAGCTCGACCTTGCGGAGCTGACGGGGCTCGGCCAGCGCCTGGGCAGTGCCGAGATGCAAGCCCATGCCCGCCTGGCCAACGTTCACCGGCCCCGCTTGCGCACGCACGACCGGCAAGGGCATCGTATCGACGAGGTGGAATTCCACCCCAGCTACCACGTGCTCATGGCGGCGGCCATGCGCGCCGGGCTGCACGGCACGCCCTTTTCCGCTGACGAACAGGCGCGGGGGCATGCCCACCTGCGCCGCGCGGCAGCCTTCATGCTGTTCACCCAGGTGGAGCCCTCCACCCTCTGTCCCATCTCCATGACCTACGCGGTCACGCCCGCGCTGCAGGCCAACCCCGGCGTGCATGCCGACTGGGCGCAGGGCCTGACCGGCCGCTGCTACGACGCGCCGCTGCGCCCCTGGAATGCCAAGACCGGCCTCACCATGGGCATGGGCATGACCGAAAAACAGGGCGGCTCCGACGTGCGCGCCAACACCACCAGGGCCACCGCCGAGGGAACCGATGCCTGGGGCCAGCGCCACCGCATCACTGGCCACAAATGGTTTTTTTCCGCTCCCATGAGCGATGCCTTTCTTGTGTTGGCCCACACCGGGGCTGGCCCGAGTTGTTTCTTCCTGCCGCGCGTTCTGCCGGACGGCAGCCGCAACCGCCTGTTCATCCAGCGCCTGAAAGACAAGCTCGGCAACCACGCCAACGCCAGTGCCGAGGTAGAGTTCGACCAGGCCACGGCCTGGCTTGTGGGTGAAGAGGGGCGAGGCATTCCCCAGATTCTGGCCATGGGCAGGCTCACCCGGCTGGATTGCGCCCTGGGCACCGCCGGACTGATGCGCCGTGCCGTGGCGCTGGCCGCCGATCATTGCGCGCAGCGCCAGGCCTTTGGCAAGCCGCTGGCTGGGCAGCCGCTGATGAAAAACGTGCTGGCCGACATGGCACTCGAGTCCGAGGCAGCCACGGCCCTGGCCCTGCGTCTGGCGCATGCGCTCGACTGCCCGCAAGACCCCCATGAACAGCTCATGTGCCGCCTGCTCACGCCCGTGGCCAAGTTCTGGATCTGCAAGCGCGGCAGCGCCCTGGCCCAGGAAGCCATGGAATGCCTGGGTGGCAACGGCTATGTCGAGGAGGACGGCGAAGGCGTCATGGCCCGCATCTACCGGGAAATGCCGGTCAACTCCATCTGGGAAGGGGCTGGCAACATCATGGCGCTGGACCTGCTCCGGGCCCTCAGGCAGGCCGACGCCGCGGCCGCCCTCTGCGCCGAGCTGGACTTGGCGCGCGGCATACACACTGCGCTCGATCAGGCGGCTGCCAGCCTGCCCGGGCGGCTGGAAGCCCTGTCCAGCGAAGGCGAGGCGCGGCGCCTGGTGCAGGACGTGGCCTTGGCCGTGCAGGCCGCCCTGCTCGCCCGCAGTGCGCCAACGGCCGTGTTCGCGGCTTTCTGCAACACCCGCCTTGGCGGGAACTGGGGCCACACGTTCGGCACGCTCGGGGCCACGCAAGATTTCGACAGCATCGTCTCGCGGGCGTGCCCGCGCTGATGAAAGGGTACCGGTACTCGCAGGGCATACACTAGCTGGCATCCCCCAGACGTCACGCCCCGCCACCGTTGCCACCCGACATGACCGACCGGAATCTGCCCGATCCCTTCTGCGCCCATCCTCACGCGCTCAGCCCCCAACAGACCCTGGACACCCTTGCCAGCACGCCTCGCGGCCTGACGTCTGTGCAGGCGCAGGAGCGGCTTGAGCGTTTCGGCCCGAACCGCCTGCCCGAGCCACCGAAGGACGGTGTCGTCAAGCGGTTCCTGCGGCATTTCCACGACGTGCTCATCTACATCCTGCTCGGCGCTGCAGCCATCACCGCCGTGCTGGGGCACTGGATAGACACGGGCGTCATCGTCGGCGTCGTCGTCATCAACGCCATCATCGGTTTCGTGCAGGAGGGCAAGGCCGAACAGGCGCTGGAGGGCATACGCAACATGCTTTCCCCGCATGCGCACGCCCTGCGCGACGGGCAATGGACCGAAATGGACGCGCAGCAACTGGTGCCAGGAGACATCGTCCGCCTGCGTTCCGGCGACCGGGTGCCCGCCGACATGCGCCTCATCGACGCCATCAACCTGCGTATCGAGGAGTCCGCCCTGACGGGGGAGTCGGTGCCCGTCGACAAGACCACCGAAACGGCGGCCATCGACGCGGGGCTGGGTGACCGTTTCGGCATGGCCTATTCGGGCACCATGGTCTCGGCAGGCAGGGGCATCGGCGTCGTCACGGCTACTGGGGCCCAGACCGAAATCGGCCGGATCAACCGCCTGATGTCGGAGGTGCAGTCGCTGGAAACCCCGCTCACACGCCAGATGGCCGCCTTTGGCAAGACGCTGTCGGTCGTGATCGTCGCGCTGGCCGTGCTCATGCTGGCCGTGGGCGTGTTCCTGCATGGCTACCCCATCGGCGAGGTCTTCCTGGCTGCCATCGGTTTTGCCGTGGCGGCCATTCCAGAGGGCTTGCCCGCCATTCTCACCATCACGCTCGCGCTGGGGGTGCAGCGCATGGCCCTGCGCAACGCCATCACCCGCAAGCTCATGGCGGTGGAGACACTGGGCTCGGTCACGGTCATCTGCTCCGACAAGACGGGCACCCTCACGCGCAATGAAATGACGGCCCGCCATGTGATCACTCGCGCGGCCTCCTACGAGGTGAGCGGCACCGGCTACGAGCCGCTGGGAGACATCACGCTGGCTGGCGAGTCCGTGAGCCTGCCGCAGCACACCCATCTGCACGCGCTCATCGAGGTCATTGCGCTGGCCAACGACACCCACCTGTCCGAGGAGGGCGGCCAATGGAAGGTCACGGGCGAGCCGACGGAAGGCGCACTGCGCGCCCTGGCCCACAAGGCCCGCTTTGATGCCGGTGTCCACGAGCGCCACGCGGCCATCCCGTTCGAGTCGGCCAACAAGTTCATGGCCACCTTGCACTCGACCGCCTCGGGCGGGCGCCGCATCCTTCTCAAGGGGGCGCCGGACCGCCTGCTGGAGCGCTGCGACTTCGAGATGGCCGCCAGCGGCGATGCCGTTCCCCTGGACCACGCCTTCTGGGAGCGCGAGATAGAGCGCCTGAGCGCCGAGGGCCTGCGCGTGCTTGCTGCCGCATCCAGGAGCGTGCACGAGAACAAGAGCCAGCTGGCATTGGAGGACCTGGACGAGGGCATGGTCTTCCTGGGCCTGATCGGCATCATCGACCCGCCCAGGCCCGAGGCGGTGGCGGCCATCCGCTCATGCCACCAGGCCGGTATCCGCGTGAAGATGATCACCGGCGACCACGCAGGCACCGCGCGTGCCATAGGCCTGGAGATGGGACTGGGCAACGGCGATGCCCTGCGCGTGGTCACCGGCCAGGAGATTGAAGCCGCCACCGATGAACAGCTGCGGCAGCTCGCCCAGGACGGGCACATCTTCGCCCGCACCAGCCCCGAGCACAAGCTGCGGCTGGTGCGTGCGCTGCAGGCACGCGGCGAGGTGGTGGCAATGACCGGCGACGGCGTCAACGACGCCCCTGCGCTCAAGCGTGCGGATGTCGGTGTGGCCATGGGCATCAAGGGAACGGAGGCCACCAAGGAAGCCGCGGACATCGTCCTGGCGGACGACAACTTCACCTCGATCGAACGGGCGATCGAGGAAGGCCGGACGATCTACGACAACCTGCGCAAGGCCATCATGTTCATCCTGCCCACCAATGGGGCACAGGGGCTGGTGATGCTGCTGTCGGTGATGCTGGGCCTGACGCTGCCCCTCACCCCGGTCCAGATCCTCTGGGTGAACATGATCATCGCCGTCACGCTGGCGCTGGCCCTGGCGTTCGAACCGGCCGAGCCCGGCCTGATGCAGCGCCCTCCCCGCAGCCCCGGGGCGTCCATTCTGGGGCGGGAGCTGATGCAGCGCCTGGCCCTGGTCTCGCTGCTGATCGGTGGGGCGACGATCGTCATCTTTGAGCTTGAGCTGTTGCACGGCATGCGGTTGGACGTGGCACGCACCACCGCCGTGACCACGCTGGTGATCGCCCAGGCGTTCTACCTGGTGAACAGCCGCTTCCTGTGGGCGTCCAGCCTGAGGTTCTCGCAGCTCTTCACCAACCGGGCCGCCTGGATCGCCGTCTGCGTGCTCATGTTGCTGCAGCTGGTGTTTGTCTACGTTCCCGTCATGCAGATATGGTTTGGCACCGCCAACCTGGAGCTGCGCCACTGGCTCACGGCTTTTGCCGTCGGGACGGCGGTATTCCTGGTCATCGAGGCGGAAAAGGCCTTCACCCGCAGACGGTCAGGCGGGGCCGGGCGCTGATCAGGCCCATTCCAGCAGTTCCCAGCGCCAGCGGTCCTCCAGCTGCCAGATGGGGCCCTCGTCGTCACCGCTGGTGAGGTATTCTCCGCTGGTCTCACGCGCCACCCAGCGCCCCACTTCCGGGGCCAGCCACATCACGTCTTTGCGCACCGTCATCGTGCGGGAAACGTCGGGGTGATCCAGGCGGAGCAACCGCTCCACCCGCAGGCAGTCGAAAGCGCCAGCAGACACCTGCACGCGTTCCCAGCCCCGGGCCGTGCAATGCACGTTCAGCCAATAGCGGAAGGAACCGTTGTCCAGCCGGTAGCGGGTGTGCGCGGATTCACTGCGGCCAGGTTCGGCTGGCCACAGCGGCACGGCTTCGTCCAGGTTCAGCGTTGCATTCCATGCCGGGTCCTTCAGCACGCGGCCCCACGTGGCATGGCGCTCTTGCGGCAGCAGGTTCCCCGCACCGTCCCTCCGCTCTATTGCCACCAGCGGTTGAAGGGCGGTCACGGTCTCCCGCAGCGTGCCCTGCACCTGGCTGTTGAAGCGGTTGTAGTGGCGGTAAAGCCAGTTCTGCCCCACGCGCGGTAGCCTGGGCGCCCAGGGTGTTTGCGGCGCAGGCAACTGCGACGTCTGCAAGGGCGGCAGCGGCTGGATGGCGCACGCCGCTGGCAAGGCTGCCAGTGTGAGCAAGGTGGTTCGTCGGGTCAGGCGGCGCATGACGATTCCTCTGTGGCCGGTCAGGCCTTCATTCTTGCAGAACAGCCCCGGCAACAGTGGAAAAACAAAAGGCCCAGACGCTGGTCTGGGCCTTTGTGTTTGGTGGGTGATACATGGATCGAACATGTGACCCCTGCCGTGTGAAGGCAGTGCTCTACCGCTGAGCTAATCACCCGGTATCCGGATGGTGGGTGATACATGGATCGAACATGTGACCCCTGCCGTGTGAAGGCAGTGCTCTACCGCTGAGCTAATCACCCATCAAGCCTTAAATTATATACCGTTTCGGCGCGCTTCCGAAAGACTTTGCAGAAATCATTCGGCCAAAATCATCCCGCGACCACCGGCTCCAGCACACGCCACACGGTCTTGCCCTTGCTGGCCTTGTCCAGGTCACCCAGCAGCTTGGCGTGCGCCTCAAGTTCCTGTTCGTTGGCGGTCAGCACCGGCAGGTCAAAGCGGCTCAGATCCAACTTGGCAACTGCGCCCTCGCCGCCCCCACCGGTTTCAATCTCCATGACCAGCGCGTCCTGCCCGCGCGTCATGTTGATGTAGACGTCGGCCAGCAGTTCAGCGTCCAGCAAGGCGCCGTGCAGCGTGCGGCCCGAGTTGTCCACGCCCAGGCGGTCGCACAGGGCGTCCAGGCCGTTGCGCTTGCCAGGGAACATCTCCTTGGCCATCACCAGCGTGTCGATCACGCCGCTGACCATCGCCTTGGTGGGCCCGTGGCCCAGGCGCCGGAACTCTTCGTCGAGGAAGCCGATGTCGAACGGCGCGTTGTGGATGATCAGTTCCGCGCCTTGCAGGTAGTCCAGCAGCTCGGCGGCAACGGCCGCGAACTTGGGCTTGTCCGCCAGGAATTCCAGGGTGATGCCGTGCACGCGCAGCGCATCCTCGTGGATGTCGCGCTCGGGGTTGATGTAGAAGTGCCGGTTGTTGCCGGTGAGCTTGCGGTTGAGCAACTCCACGCAGCCGATTTCGATGATGCGGTCGCCGTCCTGCGCCGACAGGCCGGTGGTTTCGGTGTCCAGAACGATTTGGCGCATGGCGGGGGTCAGTGGTTCTCGCGGGCGTGGTTGATGGAGTACTTGGGGATCTCCACCGTCAGGTCGGTCTGTGCCACCCGGGCCTGGCAGCTCAGACGCGACTGGGGCTCCAGCCCCCAGGCCTTGTCAAGCAGGTCTTCCTCGTCCTCGGTGGCCTCGTTCAGGGTTTCGTAACCCTTGCGCACCACCACGTGGCAGGTGGTGCAGGCGCAGCTCATGTCGCAGGCGTGCTCGATCTCGATGTCGTTGTCGAGCAGGGCTTCGCAGATGGTGGTGCCGGGCAAGGCCTGGATCTGGCGGCCTTCGGGGCAGTACTCGGGATGGGGCAATACGGTGATCGTAGGCATGTCAGAGATTTTCCACGTTCCGGCCGGCCAGGGCCTGCGCAATGCTTCGGTTCATGCGCATGGCCGCGAAGGGCTCGGTGCCCTTGGCAAGCGCTTCTGTCGCTGCCTCCACGGCAGCGGCATCGGTCAGGTTGCGCGCGGCTTCCAGGGCCTGCATCA
Source organism: Hydrogenophaga aquatica (assembly GCF_054780915.1). Lineage (NCBI taxonomy): Bacteria > Pseudomonadati > Pseudomonadota > Betaproteobacteria > Burkholderiales > Comamonadaceae > Hydrogenophaga > Hydrogenophaga aquatica. The sequence continues at coordinate 276,384 of NZ_BAAGVK010000011.1, forward strand.
GTTCATCCACGGCTGCGCGCTCTTGGGCGTTCAGAAGGTCACCATCGGCGGCCAGGGCACTGCGCGTGGCGTCCAGCATGCGTTCGGCTTCCACGCGCGCTTCCACCAGGGCGCGTGCCTGCATGTCCTGCTGGGCGGTGGCAAAGCTGTCCTGCAGCATGGCTGCGATCTGCTCGTCGCTCAGGCCGTAAGAGGGTTTCACGTCGATGCGCGCCTCCACCCCCGTGCCCTGCTCGCGCGCGGTCACGGTGAGCAGGCCGTCGGCGTCCACCGTGAAGGTCACGCGGATGCGTGCGGCACCAGCCGCCATGGGCGGAATGCCGCGCAGCTCGAAACGGGCCAGGCTGCGGCAATCGGCCACCAGGTCGCGCTCGCCCTGCACCACGTGCAGCGCCAGGGCGGTCTGGCCGTCCTTGAAAGTGGTGAAGTCCTGGGCCAGCGCGGTGGGTATGGTGGTGTTGCGCGGCACGATGCGCTCCACCAGTCCGCCCATGGTCTCGATGCCCAGCGACAGCGGAATCACGTCGAGCAGCAGCAGTTCACCATCGGGGTTGTTGCCCGCCAGCTGGTTGGCCTGCACGGCGGCGCCAAGGGCCACCACTTCGTCGGGGTTCAGGTTGGTCAATGGTTCCTGGCCAAAGTGCTCGCGCACAGCCTGGCGCACGACCGGCATGCGGGTGGAGCCGCCCACCATCACCACGCCCTGGATGTCACTCTTGTCGAGCCGTGCATCGCGCAGCACGCGGCGCACGGCCGCCATGGTGCGCTGGGTCAAAGGCTGGGTGGCGTTCGCAAAGTCCGCGTGGCTGATGTCCACTGCCAGCGGCTGGCTGCGCACCTCGGTGCTCAGCGTCACGGTTTCGCCGCTCCCGGCATGCGCCGACAGGGCTTCCTTCACACGGCGGGCCTCGGCCAGCAGACGGGCGCGTTCGGTGGTGCTCAGGTCGGCAGTGCTCAGGCCCAGGCCGCTGCGCTGCAGAGCCCATTCGGCCAGAGCTCGGTCGTAGTCGTCGCCGCCCAGTGCGGAATCGCCACCCGTGGCCATCACCTCGAACACGCCACGCGTCAGGCGCAGGATGGACACGTCAAAGGTGCCTCCTCCCAGGTCGTACACCGCGTAGACGCCCTCGCTGGCCTGGTCCAGCCCGTAGGCGATGGCGGCAGCCGTGGGTTCGTTGATCAGGCGCAGCACGTTCAGTCCGGCCATCTGGGCCGCGTCCTTTGTGGCCTGGCGCTGGGCGTCGTCGAAATAGGCGGGTACCGTGATCACAGCGCCGAACAGGTCGTCATCAAACGTGTCCTCGGCGCGGAAGCGCAAGGTGGCAAGAATCTCGGCGCTCACCTCCACGGGCGACTTGTCTCCCGCCACGGTGCGCACGGCAGCCATGCCAGGGCCGTCCACCACCTCGTAAGGCAGTTGCGCTGCCACGCCCTGCGCCTGCAGGTCGGCCAGCTTGCGGCCCATCAGCCGCTTCACGGAGCTGATGGTGTTGTGCGGGTCCTCGGCCTGCGCCGCCAGCGCATCGAAGCCGATCTGGCGGCCGCTGCCTTGTCCGTTACCCAGGTAGCGCACCACACTGGGCAGTATCACCCTGCCCTGCTCGTCGGGCAGGCACTCCGGCACGCCATGGCGCACGGCAGCCACCAGCGAATGTGTGGTGCCCAGGTCTATGCCCACCGCAATGCGGCGCTGGTGCGGGTCCGGCGTCTGGCCGGGTTCGGAAATCTGCAACAAAGCCATGGTCAGGATTCCAGGCGTTCAAGGCGCTGGTGTACTTCTTCCGTGAAGCGCTCCACGAACATCAGTGCACGCACTTGCTGTACAGCTGCCGTGGGGTTGGCTTCTTCGTCTATCAATTGCGTCAGGGTGGCCAGCGCCTGCTGGCGGGCATCGCGCGCCTCGTCCAGCAAGGTGTCCAGCGCGTCGGCGCCATCAGCCTCATCCAGTGCCTCGCGCCACTCCATCTGCCGCATCAGAAAGCTGGCGGGCATGGCGGTGTTGTTCTCAGCATTCACCGGCACGCCCTGCAGTTCGCACCAGTAGGCGGCGCGCTTGAGGGGGTCTTTCAGGCGCTGGTACGCCTCGTTGATGCGAACCGACCACTGCATGGCCACCCGTTGGGCGGCTGCGCCCTGGGCGGCAAAACGGTCAGGGTGAACCTGCCGTTGCAGCTGCTTCCAGCGTTCGTCCAGCTCGGCGCGGTCAAGTGCGTAGCGCACCGGCAGGCCGAAGAGTTTGAAATCGTTGTCCTGCAGGTGGGGCAGCGCGGCGGGCGCCTCAGACACGGAACGACTCTCCACAGCCGCAGCGGTCGCGTTCGTTGGGGTTGTTGAACTTGAAGCCTTCGTTCAGGCCTTCGCGCACGAAGTCCAGCTGCGTGCCGTCGATGTAGGCCATGCTCTTGGGGTCGACCAGGATCTTGATGCCCCGGTCCTCGAACACCACGTCCTCGGGCGCCACCTCGTCCGCGTACTCCAGCTTGTAGGCCAGGCCAGAGCAGCCGGTGGTCTTCACGCCCAGGCGCACCCCCACTCCCTTGCCCCGGCGGGCCAGGTATTTGGTCACGTGCTTGGCAGCGGCTTCGGTAACGGTGACGGACATGGTGTCGTTCGGCTTTCTCAGTGAGCGTGCTTCTTCTTGTAGTCGTCCACGGCGGCCTTGATGGCGTCTTCAGCCAGGATGGAGCAGTGGATTTTCACCGGCGGCAGCGCCAGTTCCTCGGCGATCTCGCTGTTCTTGATCTGTGCCGCCTCGTCCAGCGTCTTGCCCTTGACCCACTCGGTCACCAGGGAGCTGGAGGCAATGGCCGAACCGCAGCCATAGGTCTTGAAGCGCGCGTCCTCGATGACGCCGGTGCTCGGGTTCACCTTGATCTGCAGCTTCATCACGTCGCCGCAGGCAGGGGCACCCACCATGCCGGTGCCAACCGTGTCGTCGCCTTTTTCAAAGCTGCCGACGTTGCGGGGGTTTTCATAGTGGTCGATGACCTTGTCGCTGTATGCCATGGTGTTACTCCTTCAATGCGCTGCCCACTGGATGGTGGACAGATCGATACCGTCCTTGTACATCTCCCACAACGGGGAGAGTTCGCGCAGTTTCGCGACGTTGTCCTTGATGGATTGGACCGCGTAATCGATCTCCTGTTCCGTCGTCCAGCGGCCAATCGTCATGCGCAGGCTGCTGTGGGCAAGTTCGTCGCTGCGGCCCAAGGCGCGCAGCACGTAGCTGGGCTCCAGGCTGGCCGAGGTGCAGGCCGACCCGCTGGACACCGCCACGCCCTTGATACCCATGATGAGAGATTCGCCTTCCACGAAGTTGAAGCTCATGTTCAGGTTATGCGGCACGCGTTGGGTGGCGTGGCCGTTGATGAACGCTTCTTCGATGGTGGACAGGCCGGCCAGCATGCGGTCGTGCAGCGCCTGGATGCGCGGCAGTTCGGTATGCATTTCAGCCTTGGCGATGGCGTAGGCCTCACCCATGCCTACGATCTGGTGGGTGGGCAGCGTGCCGGAGCGCATGCCGCGCTCGTGGCCGCCACCATGCATCTGCGCCTCGATGCGCACACGCGGCTTGCGGCGCACGTACAGGGCGCCAATGCCCTTGGGGCCGTAGGTCTTGTGGCTGGTCAGGCTCATCAGATCCACGGGCAGCGTGGCCAGGTCGATGTCCACGCGGCCGGTGGCCTGGGCGGCGTCCACGTGGAAGATCACGCCCTTCTCGCGGCAGATGGCACCCAGCGCGGCGATGTCCTGGATCACGCCAATCTCGTTGTTCACGAACATCACGCTGGCCAGAATGGTGTCGGGGCGGATGGCGTCGCGGAAGGCGTCCAGGTTCACCAGGCCGTCGGCTTGCACGTCCAGGTAGGTCACCTCAAAGCCTTCACGCTCCAGGTGGCGGCAGGTGTCAAGCACCGCCTTGTGCTCGGTCTTGACGGTGATGATGTGCTTGCCCTTGCCCTGGTAGAAGTGCGCAGCGCCCTTGAGTGCCAGGTTGTCGGACTCGGTGGCCCCGCTGGTCCACACGATCTCGCGAGGGTCGGCGCCAATCAGGGCGGCAACCTGCTCACGGGCATTTTCCACGGCCTTTTCGGCCTCCCAGCCCCAGGCATGGCTGCGCGAGGCGGGGTTGCCAAAGTGCTCGTAGAGCCACGGCACCATCTTGTCCACCACGCGCGGGTCGCACGGGTTGGTGGCGCTGTAGTCCATGTAGATGGGGAAATGCGGGGTCGTGCTCATGGTTAGGGCTCGGGTAGCAGTACGGAATTACTTGGAGGCCGCCGCGCCCAGCGCGAAGACCGAATTGGGGGCGTTGACGCGGATGGGCTTGACCACCGGCGCCGACGAAATGGCACGCTTGATGGTGGGCGCATTTTCCACCACCACGCCCTTGGCCAGCTGGTCGTCCACCAGCTTCTGCAGGGTGATGGAGTCGAGGAAATCCACCATCTTGGCGTTGAGCGCGGCCCACAATTCGTGCGTCATGCAGCGGGTGCCTTCGCCCAGGCAGTTTTCCTTGCCGCCGCACTGGGTGGCGTCAATGGGTTCGTCCACCGACACGATGATGTCGGCCACGGTGATTTCGGAGGGTTTGCGGCCCAGCGTGTAACCGCCGCCCGGGCCTCGGGTGGACTCCACCAGATCGTGGCGGCGCAGCTTGCCAAACAATTGTTCCAGGTAGGACAGGGAAATCTGCTGCCGCTGGCTGATGGCGGCCAGCGTGACCGGACCGCTGCTCTGACGCAGCGCCAAGTCGATCATGGCTGTGACGGCGAATCTGCCTTTGGTTGTGAGGCGCATGTCCTGCTCCTTTGTGAATGACTTCCAGTGCCCAGCCTGAAAACCCCTCGGCTCTCAGGCACTCTCTCCACCCACCCGGCTTTCGCCTGTTAGACTCTGTTGGTCGGCTGAATCCCGACTGTTTTTGTAAAGTATAACAGAAAGGCCGACTGATTCGCTCGGCCTTCAACCAGCGGACAGCGGCATCCAGTCTGTGTCGGCCTCGTGCGGGGCCGCGCCGTAGCGGTGCACAAAGGCAAATTCGATGCCCGTGCCTGGCTGGGCATCGTAGAAGCGCACGGTTGCGCCTATCTTTTCCGCGCGCACGCGAATGTTCATCAGCCCGCGTGCGCCTTGCCGCATGGCCTCGTGCGGCGGCAGGCCGCAGCCGTTGTCGGCCACCGACAGGTAGGCCACCCCCTCATGCGACCAGGTGCGCACCGTGACCCGCGTGGCGTTGGCGTGCCGTACAACGTTCGCAAATGCCTCCTGTACACAGCGGAACAGGTGCATCACCCCACGCGAATCCAGGCCGGGCACGGCGGGCACCTCCTCCACCTGCCAGTCCAGCTCAATGCCTGCGGCATCCAGTGCGGGCGCTATGCGCTGGCGCAGCGTGCCCAGAATGGTCGGCAGGTCGCCTTCCATGGGTTCCAGCGAGTCCAGCGTCATGCGCAGTTCTTCCAGCGCATGGTGGATCATCGACGCCACAGAGTTGCGGTCCAGCCCATCCCGCTGGCTGCGAACCATGTTCAGCGTCTGCACCAGCTGGCTGCCCAGGCCGTCGTGCATGTCGCGCATCAGGCGCCGGCGCTCGTTTTCGATGGCGCGTTGCTGTTCCGACGCGCGCAACTGCTCGAAGGCTGCACGCAAGTCGGCCTCGCGCTTGGCAACCTTTTCAGCCAGTGTCTCGTTCAGGCGGCGCACCTCGCGTATGGATTCCGTGGAGCGTTGCAGCAGCACCCAGCCCAGCGTCAACATCAGCGCCAGACTGCCGATGGACATCCAGCGGATGTCGGCGTCGCCGGGGAAGTTCAGCTGCACCACCAGGAAACCCCTCAGCCCGGTGACGAACGTGAAGCCTGCCACCACCATCACCAGAATCTGGTCGCGTGTCATGCGCCGGCCCCAGCCTGTCTGCACCGTGACCTGCGAGAGGATGACAAAGGCCACCACGGCCAGAACCCCCGCCCAGATGCGGTAGAGGTCGTAGTCCCGCGTCAGCAGGGTCACCACCATCCAGAGCGGCCCTACCACCAGCAGCGCGATGGCCAGGAAGCGCGCCAGACGCAGGCGCAGGCCGAACAGGTCTTCTATGAACAGGTACAGGAAACCGCAGTACAGCGTGAACGAGATGCGGTGCAGCAGAAAGTAGGTGTCGTACGACAGCGGCGGTTCGGCCACGGCAGAGAGCACGAGCCGCACGGTGTGGGCCAGCGAAGCCAGCGCCATCAGGCCGAAGAGCCGCTCGCGCATGATGCCCCAGAGGAAAGCCGCCATGAAGGCCATGAGCAGCGCCGTCATCACCATCATCCAGGTGCCGGTGACCTGCCAGCCATACAGCGAGCGGTAGCGCTCGGCCAGCACGTCCTGGTCGCCAATGTGCAGGGGCCACAGGCCGCTGCGCTCCAGCAGCTCGCCGCGTACTTGTATGTCCAGGCGGTTGTTGGCGGGGTGGCTGGCCAGCAGGGCCGAGGGGAGCGACACCAGGTAAGGAAACCACGCCGCGTTGACGGTTCGGCCCTCTGGCGCGCGCCAACCCACGTCGTGCAGTTCCTGCCCGTTCAGCAGCACCCTGAACCGGGTGCCCACGCGAGGCAGCAGGATGGCCAGCCGGGTGTCGGCGGCATTCTGGTACTGCAGCGCGGCTGGCCAGGGTACCTGGTAATCCACCACGCTCTGCCACTCGGGCGGCTGGTCGTCCAGGATGTGCGGCAGCATGACGGTCTGCGTGCCCAGATCCGGCTGATCGGGAACAGACGCCGTTGCAATGCGAATCTGGTGCGCCCCTTTCACGGGTGCCGGGCGCGACACCCAGTACAAGCCCGCCAGCAGCACAGCCAACACCAGCCCCACCCACGCGTAGTGCGGCAGCACACGCATGCGCGCCAGCACGGGCAGCGGGCTCGCGCCGTGTGTCAAATCAGCCCCCGCTCCTGCGCCACCTTCACCACCTGCACGCGGGTATGCACGGCCAGCTTGCGGTACAGGTTCTTGATGTGCGTGCTGACGGTGGCCGAGCCAATGCCCAGCTTCTGTGCAATTTCCTTGTTCAGGTAGCCCTGCGCCACCAGCTTGAGCACGTCGCTTTCCCGGTCGGAAAGCGGTGGCGGCTCGGCCTGCATGGGTGAACCCAGGGCTTCACCTGCAGGGCGGAACTTCTTCAGCAACATGCGGGCCAGCAAGGGCGAGATGGGAGCCCCACCCTCGCGGATCTGTTCGATGGCGCCAATCAGCTCTTCGCCGCTGCACCCCTTGAGCACGTAGCCCGTGGCACCCATCTGCAGCGCCGTGAGCAGGCGGGACTCGTCCCCGAACACGGTGAAGACCAGCAGCTCGGCGTCGGGCCGGGCCACGGCCAGCTGGCGCAGCATGTCTTCGCCACGCCCGTCCGGCAGGCCCAGGTCCACCAGGAACACGTCGGCCAGACTGTTGAGCGCCATTGCCTGCGCATGGGCGTAGGTTTCCGAGCAGCCCACCAGCCGCCATTGGGGGCGCTGCTTCAGCGTCTCCTCAACAAACTGCTGTATGGACCGGTCGTCCTCGATCAGATAGATGCGCGTGAGCTCCGGCATGCCTGCGATTTTCTGCGAAATCCGCCACTTGCGCCCTCCCCTAAACAGGGGAGGCAGCAGCCCGTATCAGGCAGCCTTCCCGTTCACGGGTGGCACGTGGTCTTCGCCATGGGCGCCCAGCACACGGTCCTTCAGCCGGGCCAGTTGGTCGCGCACGCGGGCGGCCTGTTCGAACTCCAGGTTGCGGGCGTGCTCCAGCATCACCTTTTCCAGCCGCTTGATTTCCTTGGACAGGTCTTTCTCGCTCATGTCCTGGATCTCGGCCAGGTGCTGCTGGGCCTGCGCCAGCTTGGCGGCTTCCTCGCCTGCCTTTTCGCTGTAAACGCCGTCAATCAGGTCCTTGATGCGCTTGACCACGCCCTTGGGCGTGATGCCGTGTGCCTCGTTGAAGGCAATCTGCTTGGCGCGGCGGCGTTCGGTCTCGCCAATGGCACGCTTCATCGAATCGGTAACGCGGTCGGCGTACAAAATGGCCATGCCGCTGAGGTTGCGCGCCGCTCGGCCTATGGTCTGGATCAGGCTGCGCTCTGACCGCAAGAAGCCTTCCTTGTCGGCGTCCAGAATGGCCACCAGCGACACCTCGGGGATGTCCAAGCCCTCGCGCAGCAGGTTGATGCCCACCACCACGTCAAAAGTGCCCAGGCGCAGGTCACGGATGATCTCCACCCGCTCCACCGTGTCCACGTCGGAGTGCAGGTAGCGCACCTTCACACCGTTTTCCGTCAGGTAGTCGGTCAGCTGCTCGGCCATGCGCTTGGTCAGCACGGTGATGAGCACCCTCTCCTGCCGCTCCACCCGCAGGCGGATTTCCTGCAGCACGTCGTCCACCTGATGGGTGGCGGGGCGCACCTCAACCACTGGGTCCACCAAGCCGGTGGGGCGTACCACCTGTTCCACCACCTGGCCAGCGTGTTGTTTTTCGTAGTCTGCTGGCGTGGCCGACACAAAAATGCACTGGCGCATGCGCTGCTCGAACTCCTCCAGCTTGAGCGGGCGGTTGTCCAGCGCGCTGGGCAGGCGAAAACCGTATTCCACCAGCGTGGTCTTGCGGGCGCGGTCGCCGTTGTACATGCCGCCCAACTGGCCGATCATCACATGGCTTTCGTCCAGGAACATGATGGCGTCCTTGGGCAGGTAGTCGGTCAGCGTGCTGGGCGGCTCGCCGGGAGCCGCACCGCTCAGGTGGCGGGTGTAGTTCTCAATGCCCTTGCAGTGGCCCACCTCGCTCAGCATCTCCAGGTCGAAGCGGGTGCGCTGCTCCAGCCGCTGCGCTTCCACCAGCTTGCCCATGCCCACCAGTTCCTTCAGCCGCTCCGCCAGTTCAACCTTGATGGTTTCCACCGCTGCCAGCACCTGGTCGCGCGGCGTCACGTAGTGGCTGCTGGGGTACACGGTAAAGCGCGGAATCTTCTGCTTGATGCGCCCGGTGAGCGGGTCGAACAGCTGCAGGGTCTCCACCTCGTCGTCAAACAGTTCGATGCGGATGGCCAGTTCGGAGTGTTCGGCCGGGAACACGTCGATGGTGTCGCCCCGCACGCGGAACTTGCCACGTGAAAAATCCTGCTCGTTGCGCTGGTACTGCATGCGCACCAGTTGCGCGATCACGTCGCGCTGGCCCGCCTTGTCGCCCACGCGCAAGGTCATGATCATCTGGTGGTAGCTCTCGGGCTTGCCAATGCCGTAGATGGCTGACACTGTGGCCACGATCACCACGTCGCGCCGCTCCAGCAGGCTCTTGGTGCAGCTCAGGCGCATCTGCTCGATGTGCTCGTTGATGGCGCTGTCTTTTTCGATGAACAGGTCGCGCTGCGGCACGTAGGCTTCGGGCTGGTAGTAGTCGTAATAGCTGACGAAGTATTCCACCGCGTTCTTGGGGAAGAATTCGCGGAATTCGGAATACAGCTGGGCGGCCAGGGTCTTGTTGGGCGCAAACACAATGGCTGGGCGGCCCAGGCGGGCAATCACGTTGGCCATGGTGAAGGTTTTGCCAGAGCCGGTCACGCCCAGCAGGGTCTGAAACACCTCGCCGTCTTCAATGCCCTCTACCAACTGGGCAATGGCCGTGGGCTGGTCCCCGCCCGGGGGGAAGGGCTGGAACAGCTCGAACGGCGAGCCGGGGAAGGAGACGAACTGGCCTTGGGATTCAGACATGCGGGGGATTGTGCCATTGGGGCCTTGGCTCGGCTTTGGCGTTTGCTGGAGCGGACTGCCTGTGTGCTTTGCTCCGTGTCCCCCGGCCTGCGGCCTGCACCGCGTGTTCGTGCATCACTGGATGTGTTAAAAATGCATCCACATCAGAAGTGCCCGCTTAACGCCTTGCTTCTCGGCGATCGGGGGCAGTGTCACATAGGGATGGTGCGGTGTATATCTCCGCGATACTCGACACCGATAAGTTTGTCTATTTTGGGTTCTGTAGAGGGAGATGCCGTGCTATACACCTGTTGTTCTGTTATTGAGTCTGCACCCGAATGGGTGCAGACTGTATGTTCGGTCTCTTTAGAAATTCTACGAATCGCCTATGTAGTTCCACCTTCAGGGAGTAGCAAGTGAAGAATCAACAGGTCTCTATCGTTGCAGAGCAACCGTCGACAAACGTAACGGTATTGCGAATCGCAACTGCTGCAATGAACAGCGTTACTCAGCTATTTTCGAGCCGACCGCAGGTCTTTTTGAAGCAGATCGATGAGCTTGATAAGAAGATCATTAGAAAGCTTGCGCTGCATCAAATTAACGATGTAACCACCTCTGTGTGCATTCATTTCCAAAACGACCGAGTTCGGAACCTGTCCAGCATTGCCGACCTTTGGAAAGAGGACTTTGAGGTCGATGTACTTACCGACTCCATCTCATTGCGATGGTCGTTTGTCTTTGATCCTGCTGGCAAAGACGATCAGCATTTGCACTCAATCTTCGTAAGAATTTCCGAATCACCAAACGCGGGCCTCTTCTTGCAAAAGATGCTGAGCACGCGACCGGACGACCTTGAGAGACCTGATGGAGAGATTTTTTCGCCGGTTGCCTGCAAATTAGATTTTGCCGACAGTCGCTTTAGTTCAGAGGTTCTTGCCCTCGTCACAGAATGGGTCGAAGCCCAGCCGCAGGCCGAAACGACATTTGGCTTTGTGAAGTGGCTGGGAAAGCACTCCGAGAAAATCACCTCTTTCATTTCAAATACCCTGCCAGCCTTGGCGGTTTTAGCTTACGTAGGAGCATGGCTTCGATACATCCCGCACTCGATCACCAATTCCATAAAGTACTCAGCCGCGTGGGTGTTAGGGGGAGGCGCGCTCTTCTTAATAGCGCGATACGCCGCCAGTCTCATTAATGTGTTCTTCGCACGCCATATGCGCCGAATCTCAGCCGTACCACTTTTTCAAATTACTGCGGGTGATCGTAACAAGATGACGAAGTACATGGCCAAGAGCCAAAACTCGGTCATCGTCCTTGCGGTAGGCGGACTAATCTATGGATTTTTTAAGGCTGTCGGCATTTATCTCGCCTCACTTGTTATTACAAGTCCTGTGCAGCCGTAAAATCTCGGAAGCGTCTTGGCATCGAGACCGAACCCATCATTCCGCCGGACCTGCGCGAAAAGTGCGCAGGCCGGTGAATTCAGACGTTATATTTTTCGAGCCTGAGGGAGGGCCAACATGCTGAAGATCAAAGAGGGCAGTGTGTTCGACGACAAATGCGACTTGCTCGTACTTCCTAGCGACTCAGGCGGCGGTGTCACTCAATGGGTCAAAAGTGAGATCGAAAGCAACAATCTTCCGTTTCCCAGCACGAAGATTCCATTTGGGAAGGTCATGTTCCTACCCACAAATGCGCGTTACCCCAAGGCAGATTTCATTGCATATGCCGCATCGGTTGACGCCCAAACAATCGCCTCCAGTAGCAATGCAATCGAAAGCATTATTTCCGACATAGTTCGGTATTGCAAAGACAACAATTGTTCGATTGCAAACCTGCCAGTCCTTGGCACAGGTGCGGGCGGACTTGATCCTGCTGACGTTCTCGCACTCTATAAAAGACTACTGACAAGCGAGGCGGTGCAGTTCAATGCATATGTCCCAGACAAGAACACAGCCAAGGTGTTTTTGAGTTGGAACTCGGAGGCTAACGCAAGCAAAAAGCAGACCGACGAACACCCAAGAGTATTCATCTCCTACTCTTGGAAAGACGAATCAGTGAAATCGTGGGCATTGGAGTTGGCGCACAAGCTACGTGCGAATGGCGTTGATGCAAGGCTAGATCGATTCCACCTTCGTCCTGGGATGGATCTCCCTCAGTGGATGACCAACGAAGTCTTAAAAGCCAGCAAGGTACTTTTGATCTGCGACTCACACTACGCAGAAAAGGCAGACACGAGACGCGCAGGCGTGGGCTGGGAAACAATGATCATCCAAGGTGACATGATGCTTCAGGGGGAAATGAACACTAAGTACATCGTGATCGCCTTCGGAGATTTTGAGAAAAATACGCCGATCTACATGAAATCGAAACTTGGCATCAGCCGAGAAACCATCGATAAAAACTTCAATCTGTTGCTTGAGTACATTTTTGACATTGATGCCGCTCCAGAAATTGGCGCGATCCCAGGCTGGTTAAGAACCAAGCGGAAGGCAGCAAAAATTTAAGCCTTTCCATTCAAAATTAATGCAGATTCCGCTGTGCGACAGTTATAAATATGCACGGTGACCTACATGAATTAAGACAAGTACAAGTCCCTATTGGTTGCAGTCGTTTTTTTCAATGATGTGGCACAAAAAGGACTAACCATTGAAGGTAGGCCTCATCCCGATACACTGACTTCATCAGCATCGAGGGGGCTGGTTCTTTGATGTGTTAAAGCTTTGCATTTGATAAGAAAACTCCTCCAAACGCTATCGTTCCATCTCCTCAGGCAAATATACACGACCCAAAATTAATGAATGTTATGCTTGAAGCATTAAGGTACCTTGGGTGCCAAATCGAAGAGAACAATCTAAATTCAGATTTTTTATCATCAAGATCCCCTCAGCTAAACTTCAAGGAGTCCACTAACCGCTTATCTGCGTTCTTTCTCAAGTATTGCGAGGTTACACGCCTGGCTCTCCAGGATGCTGCTGACGCGGCAGCAATGGCGGCAGCGGCTATTATTCACGAGTGCCTTGAAGTGTTAGCAATTGAGAATGGTGAAGCCATTGCTGTTTATAGATTAATTGAGGGGACCAAGACAGCGCCTTATCCAATTTTCTCGTCCGACGATGTCGTTCAGACCGTGGCGCAGATCAAGAGGAAGGCTCGGTGCAAGGTATGGTAAGTGTGCACAATCCTGTAGCCCACTAGTCGCTACGCAGCATCGTTAATTACCACGTTGGACCTATTCGGAGTTTGTAGCAATGACCAACCTCTTCCCACCCTGGCCGCTGTTCTCCGCCTTCCTGCTGGCGAGCTTTGTCCTCGCTGTCACGCCGGGGCCGGGCGTGCTCTACATCGTTACGCGCAGTCTGGTGCAGGGGCGCCGTTTCGGCCTGGTGTCGGTTGCCGGAGTGGCTCTGGGCAATCTGGGCAACGCGCTTGCCGCGTCTGTGGGGCTTGCCGCGTTGTTTGCGGTTTCGTCCCTTGCTTTTGCCATCGTCAAATATGCGGGTGCGCTCTACCTTGTGTACCTCGGGGTGCAGATGATGCGTTCGTCCCCGGGCGGGCATTCGGCTGCCGTTCCCGCTGCGGTCCCCCTCCAGCACATTTTCCGTGACGGTTTTGTGGTCGCGCTCCTCAACCCCAAGACCACGGTTTTCTTTGCAGCGTTTCTGCCGCAGTTCCTGAGCCCTGGCGCGCCACCCATGTTCCAGAGCGTGGCGCTTGGTTTTCTGTTCGTGGCCATTGCCGCTGCAACCGACAGCGCCTACGCTTTGGCCGCTGGTGCGGCGGCGCCAATGCTGCGCGGCAAAGCTGTCCGCAGCGTTGGGCGGCGTCTTGGTGGTGGCGTGTTCATCGGCCTTGGCGTGTTCGCTGCGCTGGCGGGTACGCGCGGTGTCAGCAAATAGGCCCACGCCATGTTCTCGCACATCTTCGTCGGCGTGAGTGACTTTGATCGGGCACTCAGGTTCTATGAGCCGCTGATGGCGGCTCTGCAAATTGAGCTGCGGTTCTGTGATCGCAGCCGCCCCTGGGCTGGCTGGCAAACCACGGGCGGCCCAAGGCCGCTGTTCCTCATCGGCAAGCCGTATGACGAAAAGCCACCTCACCCTGGTAACGGCCACATGGTGGCCTTCCTGGCAGCCGATCGCGCCTCCGTTCGTCACGTCCATCAGGTGGCGTTGGCAAATGGCGGCACTTCAGACGGTGAGCCCGGCTTGAGGCCCGAATACCACGCCAACTACTATGGGGCCTACTTTCGGGACCCAGATGGCAACAAGCTCTGTGTTGCCTGTCATTCGCCCGAGGAGGAGGCCAACGCCAAAGATGGCGGTATGGCGTCCCGCTTGAAAGATCAACCATGACACCCTCTTCCCCCTTCGCCCAGACGCCCGAGCCACCCTACTACGCGGTCATCTTCTCGTCCCTGCGCACAGACGGTGACGCGGGCTATGCACAGATGGCAGACCGCATGGTGGAACTGGCAGCGGAACAACCCGGCTTTCTGGGGGCTGAAAGCACCCGGGGCGCCGATGGGTTTGGCATCACCGTGTCATACTGGGCCAGCACCGAGGCCATTGCCGCCTGGAAGGCCAACGCCGAGCACCTGGCCGCGCAGGCCATGGGCATACGCGCTTGGTACGCGCATTACGAAATGCGCGTGGCAAAGGTGGAACGTGCGTATGGCAAACCCGTGGGCTGACGCGCCCACCCCTTGCGGAGCTTGCAGATGAACACCAGAACCGGCGGCTGCCTGTGCGGCCAAGTACGTTACAGCATCACGGCCGAACCGGGGCCTTCGCGCATTTGCTGGTGCCGTGACTGCCAGCACTTGGCGGCCAATGGCACGGTGAACGTGGTTTTCCCCACGGCGGCCATTGAGGTGACCGGCAACGTGGCGCGGCACAACAAGACGGCCGACAGCGGCAACCAGGTCACGCGAAGCTTTTGCCCGCAGTGCGGCTCCCAGCTGTTTTCCGACTCGTCTGGCCGCCCGGGGCTGACCGTGGTGCGCGTCGGTACGCTGGATGACCCCTCTTCCATCAAACCCACCGCCAATATCTGGCGGGCCAGCGCCCCTGCCTGGGCCTGTGTGGACCCGGCACTGGAGACGTTCGACCACGCGCCGCCCCCGCCGCCCAAGCCTGCGGCGTGAGCGTTCGTTTGCGGCAGGCCCGCCCCTGTCCACGGTAAAATAAAGGGCTTTGCGCTGCTCGTCTGGCGGCGTGATGCAAGCCCCCGTTTTTTCCACCCCACAGGTACACGCCACCATGTCTCTGTTCACCGCCGTCGAAATGGCCCCCCGCGACCCCATCCTGGGTCTGAATGAGCAGTTCGCTGCCGACACCAACCCCAACAAGGTCAACCTGGGCGTGGGCGTCTATTACGACGACAACGGCAAGCTGCCCCTGCTGCAGTGCGTGCAGCAGGCTGAAAAGGCCATGATGGACAAGCCCGCCGCGCGTGGCTACCTGCCCATCGACGGTATTGCCGCCTACGACAACGCCGTGAAGGGCCTGGTGTTTGGCGTTGACAGCGAGCCGGTGAAGAGCGGCCGCGTGGCCACCGTGCAGGCACTGGGCGGCACTGGCGGCCTGAAGATTGGCGCTGACTTCCTGAAGAAGCTCACCCCCAACGCCAAGGTGCTGATTTCCGACCCGAGCTGGGAAAACCACCGCGCGCTGTTCACCAACGCGGGCTTCACCGTTGAAACCTACGCCTACTACGACGCCGCCAAGCGTGGCGTGAACTTTGAAGGCATGCTGGCCAGCCTGAACGCCGCTGCGCCCGGCACCATCGTTGTGCTGCATGCCTGCTGCCACAACCCCACTGGCTACGACATCACCCCCGAGCAGTGGGACCAGGTGGTTGCCGCCGTCAAGGCCAAGGGCCTGACCGCTTTCCTGGACATGGCCTACCAGGGCTTTGGCCACGGCATTGCCGAAGACGGCGCCGTGATCCAGAAGTTCGTGGCCGCTGGCCTCACCTTCTTCGTGTCCACCTCGTTCTCCAAGAGCTTCAGCCTGTACGGCGAGCGCGTGGGCGCCCTGAGCGTGCTGTGCGAGAACAAGGAAGAAGCCGACCGCGTGCTGAGCCAGCTCAAGATCGCGATCCGCACCAACTACTCCAACCCGCCCACCCACGGTGGCGCCGTGGTGGCTGCCGTGCTGAACAACCCCGAACTGCGCGCCCTGTGGGAAAAGGAACTGGGTGAAATGCGCGTGCGCATCAAGGCCATGCGCCAGAAGCTGGTGGAAGGCCTGAAGGCCGCTGGCATTCAGCAGGACATGAGCTTCATCACCACGCAGATCGGCATGTTCAGCTACTCTGGCCTGACCAAGGACCAGATGGTGCGCCTGCGCAGCGAGTTTGGTGTGTACGGCACCGACACCGGCCGCATGTGCGTGGCCGCGCTGAACAGCAAGAACATCGACTACGTGTGCAAGGCCATCGCCGCAGTGTTGTAAAACGCGGACGGGTTTCGCCAATGCGACAGACGGAGCCCGGCATTGCGTCGGGCTTCGTTCATTATGAGGTATATCCTGTTATATTTGTTGCACTGCAACATAATCGTGTAGCGAGGCCTCCATGCTGTACCAGTTCTACGAAACCCAGCGCTCCTTGATGGAGCCCTTTTCCGACCTTGCCCAGCTGACGGCCAAGCTGTACGCCAACCCCCTTTCGCCCCTGGGGCAGACACCGTTCTCGCAGCGCATTGCTGCAGGCTACGACCTGATCCACCGCCTGGGCAAGGACTACGAGAAGCCCGAGTTCGGCATCACGACCGTGGATGTGGGCAACGTGCACGTGGCCATTGCGGAACGGGTTGAAATTGATAAACCTTTCTGTGAGCTACGCCGTTTCAAGCGCTATTCGGATGACGCAGACACCATCCTGCGTTTGAAGCAACAGCCTGTGGTGCTGATCGTGGCGCCACTGTCGGGTCACTACGCCACGCTGCTGCGTGACACGGTGCGCACCATGCTGGCCGACCACAAGGTCTACATCACCGACTGGAAGAACGCCCGCCTGGTGCCGATGAGCGAAGGCGACTTTCACCTGGACGACTACGTGAACTACGTTCAGGAGTTCATACGCTACCTGCAGGGCATTTACGGCAACTGCCACGTGATGAGCGTGTGCCAGCCCACCGTGCCGGTGCTGGCTGCGGTGTCGCTCATGTCCAGCCGGGGCGAACTGCCGCCGCTGTCCATGACCATGATGGGCGGCCCCATTGATGCCCGCAAGTCGCCCACGGCGGTGAACAACCTGGCGGTGCACCGCAGCATCGACTGGTTTGAAAACAATGTGATCTACAGGGTGCCCACGAACTTCCCCGGCGCCGGGCGCCGTGTCTACCCTGGCTTCTTGCAGCACGCGGGCTTCATTGCCATGAACCCGGACCGGCACGCCAACAGCCACTACGACTACTTCCAGGACCTGATCAAGGGCGACAACGACAGCGTTGAGGCCCACCGCAAGTTCTACGACGAGTACAACGCCGTGCTCGACATGGACGCCAACTACTATCTGGAAACCATCAACACGGTGTTCCAGGAGTTCAAGCTGGTCCATGGCACCTGGGAAGTGCGCAACGAAAAAGGCGTGAAGGAACTGGTGCGCCCGCAGGACATCCGCGACACGGGCCTGCTGACGGTGGAAGGCGAGCTGGACGATATTTCCGGCAGCGGCCAGACCCGCGCGGCGCACGACCTGTGCACGGGCATTGTGGACAACGAGCAGCGCCACTACGAGGTGAAGGGTGCAGGCCATTACGGCATCTTCAGCGGCCGCCGCTGGCGGGAAAAGGTGTACCCGGTGGTGAAGGCCTTCATTGAGGAGCACAACGCCGGCATCAAGGTGGCCAGTCCCGCGCCGTCGTCTGCCCGCAAGGCGCCCGTGCGCAAGACGGCTGCCAAGAAAACCACGGACAAGGCTTGACGACGACAGACCCCCGCGCCGAATTGGCCGCGCGCATAGACGCGGCCTTGCCGCAAACGCAGTGCACGCGCTGCGGTTACCCCGATTGCGCCCGCTATGCCGCTGCCGTTGCGGCGGGCGAAGCCGATATCAACCAGTGCCCGCCCGGGGGCGAGGAAGGCGTTCTTCGCCTGGCTGCCATCACGGGCCGCCCCGCCCTGCCCCTCAACCCTGAAAACGGCATTGAAGGGCCGCTGACGGTGGCCGTGATCGACGAGGACTGGTGCATTGGCTGTACGCTGTGCATCAAGGCGTGCCCCACTGACGCCATTGTGGGCGCCAACAAGCGCATGCACGCGGTGATGGAGCCCTATTGCACGGGCTGCGAGCTGTGCATTCCCGTTTGCCCGGTGGACTGCATCAGCCTGGAGAACGTGAGCGGCACGGCCACGGGCTGGGCGGCGTGGTCACCCCAGCAAGCGGACCTGGCGCGTTCACGCTATCGGTTGCACCTGCAGCGCACGGAACGCGATGCTGCGGAGCACCAGGACAGGCAGGACAAGAAAGCCCAGGAGAAACTGGCAAACCTGGAAGAACATTCCAAGCATACCGACCCGGCCATGCTCGACAAGAAGCGCGCCGTGATAGAGGCAGCCCTGGCCCGCGCGCGCGCGGCGCGGCAGACCAAGGGCTGAGCCGCTCGGGCGCTTGGGTCGCGTCAAGCCACGCGCAACGGCAGCGCGGACAGGCCCCGGTAAAGCGGGTTGCGGTTGCGCTGCGGCAGCCCATCCAGTTCCAGCCCCGGTTTGTGCATGGCCAGTGCCCGCAGCACGGCTTGCGTTTCCATTTGCGTGAGTGCAGCACCAATGCAGATGTGCGCGCCGCTGCCGAACGACAGGGCACCGGGGTTGGCGCGGTCGATTTGCAGGGCGTCAGGGTTGCTGTGGCGGGCAGTGTCCCGGTTGGCGGAGCCTATCAGTGGCAGGATCAGGTCGCCACGCTGGATGGTTTGGCCGCACAGCGTCATGGCGCGGGTGGCACGGCGGCCGGTCCACTGCACGGGGCTGTCAAAGCGCAGCAGTTCGCGCACGGCGTTGCCCGCGAGTTCTGGCTGCTGGCACAGCAGGCGCCATTGGCCGGGGTGTGAAAGCAAGGCGTGCAGGCCGTTGCCCAGCAGGTTGCGGGTGGTTTCGTAACCGGCGAACAGCAGCATGGCGCACTGGGCCAGCAGTTCCAGGCTGGATTCGATCTGGCCTTGCGCCTCGGCTTGCAGCAGGCGGCTCACCAGGTCGTCGCCCAGGTGCTGACGGCGCCAGGGCAGCAGTTCGCGCTCGAAGTACGCGGTCATCTCCAGCAGGCTGCGCTGGGCACGCAGCAGTTGAGCATGCTCGGGCTGCGCAGCGCCAATGAACACGGCGATGTCATCGCACCAGCGCATGAAAGTGGCGTCCAGCGCTGGGTCCACGTCCATCAAACGGCCGATGACGCGCGCGGGCAGCGGCCGCGCTATCTGTGCCATGAAGTCGAACCGGCCATCGAGCGCACGCACGCGCTCCGTCACCGTGGTGTCGAGCCATGACTGAAACGGGGCCAGGGCGTCGGGCCGGAAGGCGGGCATGAGGATCTGGCGCAGACGGCCGTGGTCGGGCGCGTCCAGGAACAGCATGGCGCGCGCGAACAGGCTCTGAAAGGGGCGCAGTTCAGCCCGGCCTTGCTGCGCGGCAGCCATGACCCAGCCGCCCGTGCGCTGCGCCGAAAGCACCGGGTCGCGCAAGGCTGCTTCCACGTCGGCGTGGCGGGTGAGCAGCCATGCGCCGCCGAAGAACGCGTCGCTCCACAGCATGGCGCCCTCTTCCCGCCATGCCTGGTAGGCGGGGTACGGGTCGTCCAGGAAGGCCTCGTCTATCAACGGGGCCGCGACAGTCTCGGCCAGCGTCATGCCTCGGCGCCCGTGACCTCGGTGTCTTTCACTTCGGGGCGTTCACCTTGGGGCTTGAGGCCCAGGCGTTCGAACAGGCGGCGGTCACGCTGGGCCTGGGGGTTGGTGGTGGTGAGCAGGCGGTCGCCGTAGAAGATGGAGTTGGCACCTGCCGCAAAGCACAGGGCTTGCAGGGCGTCGTCCATCTGTTCGCGGCCTGCCGACAGGCGCACCATGGTGGTGGGCATGGTGATGCGTGCCACGGCAATGGTGCGCACGAACTCGAAGGGGTCAATGGGTTCGGCGTCGGCCAGCGGGGTGCCGGGCACGGCGACGAGGTTGTTGATGGGCACGGACTCGGGGTACGGGTCGAGGTTGGCGAGCTGGGCAATGAGGCCCGCGCGCTGGGTGCGCGTCTCGCCCATGCCCACGATGCCGCCACAACACACATTGATGCCCGCCTGGCGGACGTTGTCGAGCGTGTCGAGCCGGTCCTGGTAGGTGCGGGTGCTGATGATGCTGCCGTAGTGGTCGGGCGAGGTGTCCAGGTTGTGGTTGTAGTAGTCCAGCCCGGCGTCCTTGAGCTGGCGGGCCTGATCGCCGTCGAGCATGCCCAGCGTCATGCAGGTTTCCAGGCCCAGGCCGCGCACGCCTTCGATCATGGCGGCCACGCGCTCCATGTCGCGCTCCTTGGGGCTGCGCCAGGCAGCGCCCATGCAGAAGCGCGTGGCGCCCTGCTCCTTGGCGGCACGGGCGGCGTCGAGCACTTCGTCCAGCGGCATGATCTTGCTGGCTTCCAGCCCGGTGTCGAAGTGCGAGGACTGGGGGCAGTAGCCGCAGTCTTCGGCGCAACCGCCGGTCTTGATGGACAGCAGCGTGGAGAGCTGCACCTCGTTGGGGTCGAAGTTTTCACGGTGCACCTGCTGGGCACGGAAGAGCAGGTCCATGAAAGGCAGGTCGTACAGCGCCTCCACGGCGGCCACGGTCCAGCGGGTTTCGGGCACGCCCACGTTGGCGCGGCGCAGGGACGACAGGGAGATGGGGGCGACAGTGGTCATGGTGTGGCTTCAGACAAGGGTTGTTCCAGGCCGAACAGGGTTTGCAGGCCGGTGGCAGAAAGATGCGGCGCGACAGAGGCTGCATCGGGGCGTTCAAGATGGGGCACGATGCCCAGGCAGGGCACGTGGAAGCGCCGCTCAAGCTCGTGCGTGAGGGTATGTATGTTGTCTTGCAGGTGCAGCATGGCCGGGTCCAGCGTGTTGCCGACCCAGCCTGCCAGGTGCAGGCGGCGGGCAACGATGGCCTCCGCCGTGAGCAGCGCGTGGTTGATGCAGCCGAGGCGCAGCCCGACGACAAGAACCACAGGAAGGTTCAGCGCGCACATGAGGTGCGAGCTGTCCCAGTTGGAGCCCAGCGGCACGCACAGTCCACCCGCACCTTCCACCACGATCAGGTCGGCGCGCTGGGCGAGCTGGCGGGCACCTTGTTCCAGAGCTTCTCGATCGATGGCACGGCCTTCGGCCTGCGCGGCCAAGTGCGGCGCACAGGGTTGCCGCAACTGGCACGGGCCCACTTCTTCACGTTGCAGTTCGATATTGCTGGCGGCCCAAAGGGTTTGCACGTCTTCGTTGACCCACTGCCCGGCGATGTTGTCCATGCCAGCTGCCACGGGCTTGTAGCCTGCCACGCGCAAGCCCGCCTGGGCTGCGCGGTGCAGCAGCCCGGCGCTGACGCGGGTCTTGCCGACTTCGGTGTCGGTGCCGGTGACGAAACAGCCTTTCATGTTTGCTCCTCGTTCAGAGTTTCGGTGAGCGCGCCCAGCAGTTGCTCCACATCGGCCGCGGTGTGGCTCGCAGACAGCGTGAGGCGCAAACGCGCCGTACCCAAGGGTACGGTGGGCGGGCGAATGGCGGGCACACGGATGCCACGCGCTTCCAGCGCGGCCTCCAGCGCCAGGGCGCGGGCGTTGTCGCCCACGATAAGGGGTTGAATGGGCGTGAAGGACGGTGGCAGCGACAGGCCCGGATGGGACTCTGCCAAGACTGCCAGCCCGTTGCGCAACTGGTGGATCAACTCGTTGAGCCGTTCGCGCCGTCTGGCACCCTCCGCGCCTTCGATCAGCGCCAGGGCGTCAACCAGCGCATGCGCCAACGCGGGCGGCATGGCCGTGGTGTAGATGTAAGGCCGGGCGCGCTGCACAAGCCATTCGACGATGACGGGGTGCGCGGCCACGAAGGCGCCCGACACCCCGGCGGCCTTGCCCAGCGTGCCCATGCAGATCAGGCGTTCGCTGCAAAGGCCGAAATGTTCCAGGGTGCCGTGGCCGCTCGCACCCAGCACGCCAAAGCCATGTGCATCGTCAATGACCAGCCAGGCGTCGTACTGTTCGGCCAGGCGCAGCAATGCGGGCAGGTCGGCCACGTCGCCATCCATGCTGAACACGGCGTCGGTGACGATGAGCTTGACTGGGGTGGTGCAGGCGCGCAGCTGACGCTCCAGCGCGTCAAGCTGTCCATGGGGGTAGCGCTGCAGCTTGGCGCGGGCCAGCAAGGCGCCGTCGATGAGTGAGGCGTGGTTGAGCTTGTCCGACAGGATGGTGGCCTGATCATCGCCCAGTGCCGTCATCAACGCCACGTTGGCCATGTAGCCGCTGCAGAACAGCAGCGCACGAGCGCCGGGGATGTGTGGGGCCATCCATTGCGCGAGGGTGGATTCCAGCGTCGCGTGAGCCTGGCTGTGTCCGCTGACGAGGTGCGACGCACCGCTGCCTGCGCCCCACAGGCGGGCTCCGTCAGCCAGAGCCTCAACCACGCGCTGGTGGCTTGCCAAACCCAGGTAGTCGTTGCTGCAGAAGGCGAGCATGCTGCCACTGCCTTGCCACTGTTGGTGCGGGCCACACGGCGACGCACCCACCCTGCGGCGTCTGCGCAGGGCGGCCGCATCAATATCAAGCAGTTGACGGTTGATGTGTTCGATCAGCATCGGGCTGTTGCAGCGTGTCGTGCAGGGTGGCCTGCAAGCGCTCGGACAACCAGCGCGAGAGGTCCCCGTCGAGCACGTAGGGAGGCATCAGGTACACGGTGCGCCCGATGGGGCGAACCAGCAGTTCGTGGCGGCGGCCCGCCAGGTGAAACGCCTCGGCAAAGCGGCCCTGGGCGAGCTCCGCCTTGACGTCGAAGGCCCAGATCATGCCATGGCGGCGCGGGTGCTCCACCCCGGGGTATGCCATCAGCGGTGCCAGCGCCTGGTCGAGCAAGGCCGCTTGTTGGGCGTTGCGGCCCAGCACGTCCTGGGTGTCAAAACGGTCGAGCACGGCCAGCGCTGCCCGGCAGGCCAGCGCGTTGCCGGTGTAGGAATGCGAGTGCAGGAAGCCGCGCGCCACGTCGTCGGAGAGGAAGGCGCGGTAGATGGCATCGCGGCACAACACCAGCGACAGCGGCAGAAAGCCGCCAGTGATGCCCTTGGACAGGCACACGAAATCGGGCCAGATGCCAGCCTGTTCGCAGGCGAAGAAGGTGCCCGTTCGGCCACAACCCACGGCAATCTCGTCGGCGATGAGGTGCACGCTGTACTGGTCGCACAGCGCACGCACCCGTTGCAGGTAGGACGCATGGTGCATGGCCATGCCTGCGGCGCATTGCACCAGCGGCTCCACGATGACGGCGGCGACGTGCGCGTGACGTTCGGCCAGCAGCGTCTCCAGATCGGCAGCGGCGCGTTGGGCCACGGCTGCAGCGTCCTCGCCTTCAGCCGCCTGGCGGTCGTCGGGCGAAGCGACCTGATGCGAGCGCATCAGCAGCGGGTCGTAGGCGTCGCGGAAGACTGGCACGTCCGTCACGGCCAGGGCGCCCAGCGTTTCGCCGTGGTAACCCTGGCGCACGCAGACGAATTCACGCTTGCCGCCCTGCCCCACGTTGCGCCAGTGGTGGAAGCTCATCTTGAGCGCGATTTCCACAGCGGACGCGCCATCACTGGCGTAGAAGGCATGACCCAGCACACCACCCGTGCGGGCAGACAGCCGTTCCGCCAGCTCGATGGCGGGGGCGTGAGTGCACCCGGCCAGCATCACGTGGGGCAATACGTCCAGTTGCTGCTTGAGCGCGTTGACGATGCCCTCGTCGGCATGACCGAACAGGTTGACCCACCAGCTGCTGTTGGCGTCGAAGTAGCGGCGGCCTTCCTGATCGTACAACCAGGGGCCGTGGGCGCGGGCGATGGGTAGCGGCGGTACCACGGCCGCGCGCTGCATTTGCGTGCAGGGGTGCCACACGCTGGCCAGGCTGCGGGCCTGCCAGTCGGCGTTTCCGTGTACCACGTCAGCCCAGCGCCTGGATCACTTCGGGCGGTGCCTGCACCAGCTCGATGAGCACCCCTTCACCCGCGATCGGGAACTCGTCGTTGGACTTCGGGTGCAGGAAAGTGATGTCGTAGCCCGCCGCACCCTTGCGGATGCCGCCCGGCGCAAAGCGCACACCCTGCGCGGTGAGCCATTCCACCGCCTTGGGCAGGTCGTCGATCCACAGACCCACGTGGTTGAGCGGCGTGGTGTGCACGGCGGGCTTCTTCTCGGGGTCGAGCGGCTGCATCAGGTCCACCTCTACCTTGTAGGGGCCCTGCCCCATGGCGCAGATGTCCTCGTCCACGTTCTCGCGCTCGCTCTTGAAGGTGCCGGTCACCTCCAGGCCGAGCATGTCCACCCACAGCTTTTGCATGCGGGTCTTGTCGGGCCCGCCAATGGCAATCTGCTGGATGCCCAGCACCTTAAAGGGACGCTGGCTCATTTCTCGAACTCCACGATGGGCTGGTCCACCACCAGGCTTTCGCCCTTGTTGGCCAGCACCTTGGCCACCACGCCGTCGGCAGCGGCAAAGAGCACGTTCTCCATCTTCATGGCTTCGATGACGGCCACGCGCTCGCCTGCCTGCACCTTCTGGCCCGGCTGCACAGCAACCTCCACCAGCAGGCCGGGCATGGGCGACAGCACGAACTGGCTCATGTCTGGCGGCGCCTTGAATGGCATGAGCTGGTGCAGTTCGGCCATGCGCGGCGACACGACCATCGTCTCCAGCTTGGTGCCGTTGTGCTGCACCACCAGGGCCAGCGGGTTCTTGGCGGAGCCACGCTCCACCTGGGCCACGAAGGGCTCGCCGTTGACCTCGCCGGTGATGACCACATCGTTCAGGCGCGAGGACGAGGTGATCTTGTAGCGCTTCTCACCCACGGTGACGGATGCGTAACCCGTCTCGCCAGCAAATTCGTCCACGTGCACACGCGTGTGGGTGTGCTTGCCCGAGGGCGACAGGCTGATGACGATGTAGTCCTGCCCCACCTTCACGCCATAGCCGGGCAGCTGGCCGGTGATGGTGGTGGTGCGCTCGCGGGACTTGCGGCGCACGAAGGCCGCCAGTGCCACGAGGAAGTCGTTATCGTCGTGCGGCACGTCTTCAGCGCGGAAGCCGCCAGCGTAGTGCTGCGCGATGAAACCGGTGTTGAACTTGCCGGAGACGAAGTCCGGGTGGGCTAGCAGCGCAGCCTGGAACGGGATGTTGCTGTTGATGCCGCGAATGACGAAGCCATTGAGCGCTTCGCGCATCTTGGCGATGGCGTCGTTGCGGTCCTTGCCGTGCACGATGAGCTTGGCGATCATCGAGTCGTAGAACATCGGGATTTCGCCACCTTCAAACACGCCAGTGTCCACGCGCACACCGTACTTGTGGCCGGTGTCGGCCTGCCACATCGTCTCTTTCGGGGGTGTGAAGCGCACCAGGCGGCCGGTGGAAGGCAGGAAGTTGCGGAAAGGGTCTTCGGCGTTGATGCGGCACTCGATGGCCCAGCCGTCACGCTTCACGTCGGCCTGGGTCAGGGGCAGCTTCTCGCCAGCGGCCACGCGAATCATCAGCTCCACCAGGTCCAGCCCGGTGATGCATTCGGTCACCGGGTGCTCCACCTGCAGGCGGGTGTTCATTTCCAGGAAGTAGAAGTCCTGGTCCTTGCCCACCACGAATTCCACCGTGCCCGCGCTCTGGTACTTCACGGCCTTGGCCAGCGCCACGGCCTGTTCGCCCATGGCCTTGCGGGTGGCGTCAGAAATGAAGGGGCTGGGCGCCTCCTCGATCACCTTCTGGTGGCGGCGCTGAATGGAGCACTCGCGCTCGTTCAGGTAGATCACGTTGCCGTGGCTGTCACCCAGGATCTGGATTTCGATGTGGCGCGGCTCCTGCACGAACTTCTCGATGAAGATGCGGTCGTCGCCAAAGCTGTTGCGTGCCTCGTTCTGGCAGGCGGTGAAGCCTTCCAGGGCTTCCTTGTCGTTGTAGGCCACGCGCAGGCCCTTGCCGCCGCCGCCCGCAGACGCCTTGATCATCACCGGGTAGCCGATGCCCTTGGCAATGCCCACGGCCTCTTCTGCCGTGGCGATGGGGTCGTTGTAGCCGGGAATGGTGTTGACCTTGGCCTCGTTCGCCAGCTTCTTGGAGGCGATCTTGTCGCCCATGGCAGCGATGGAGTGAGCCTTGGGGCCGATGAAGGCGATGCCTTCTTCCTCGCAACGCTTGGCGAAGGCTTCGTTTTCCGACAGGAAGCCGTAGCCGGGGTGGATGGCCTCGGCACCGGTCTGCTTGGCGGCGGCGATGATCTTGTCGGCCACCAGGTAGGACTCGCGCGAAGGCGCCGGGCCCAGCAGCACGGACTCGTCGGCCAGGCGCACGTGGCGCGCTTCCTTGTCGGCTTCGGAATACACAGCCACGGTGGCAATGCCCATCTTCTTGGCAGTGGCGATGACGCGGCAAGCGATCTCACCGCGGTTGGCAATCAGGATTTTCTTGAACATTTTCTTTTCTCCTCAAGGGTTTACAGCGGAATGTTCCCGTGCTTGCGCCACGGGTTTTCCACCTTCTTGTCCTTGAGCATGACCAGGCTGCGGCAGATGCGCTTGCGGGTTTCGTGCGGCAGGATGACGTCGTCGATGTACCCGCGCTCGGCGGCGACGAAGGGGTTGGCAAAGCGGCGCTTGTACTCGGCCTCGCGCTCGGCCAGCTTGGCCGGGTCTTTCTTGTCCTCGCGGAAGATGATCTCCACAG
The DNA here is from genome assembly GCF_054780915.1 of Hydrogenophaga aquatica. Lineage (NCBI taxonomy): Bacteria > Pseudomonadati > Pseudomonadota > Betaproteobacteria > Burkholderiales > Comamonadaceae > Hydrogenophaga > Hydrogenophaga aquatica. Next base: position 302,996 of record NZ_BAAGVK010000011.1, read on the forward strand.
CGCCCTTGGCGCCCATCACCGCGATCTCGGCGTTGGGCCAGGCCAGGTTCACGTCACCGCGCAGGTGCTTGGAAGCCATCACGTCATACGCGCCGCCATAGGCCTTGCGGGTGATGACGGTGATCTTCGGCACCGTGCATTCGGCGTACGCGTAGAGCAGCTTGGCACCGTGCTTGATGATGCCGCCGTACTCCTGGCTGGTACCGGGCATGAAGCCGGGCACGTCCACGAAGGTGACGACGGGGATGTTGAACGCGTCGCAGAAGCGCACGAAACGCGCGGCCTTGATGCTCGACTTGATGTCCAGGCAGCCCGCCAGCACCAGCGGCTGGTTGGCCACGATGCCCACAGTCTGGCCGTCCATGCGGGCAAAACCCACCACGATGTTCTTGGCGTACTCGGGCTGGATCTCGAAGAAGTCGCCATCGTCCACGGTCTTGACGATCAGCTCCTTCATGTCGTAGGGCTTGTTCGGGTTGTCGGGTACCAGCGTGTCCAGGCTCAGCTCGGCGCGGTCGATCGGGTCGCCGCTCTTGCGCACGGGGGCCTTCTCGCGGTTGTTGAGCGGCAGGTAGTTGAACAGGCGGCGCAGCATCAGCAGCGCCTCCACGTCGTTCTCGAACGCCAGATCGGCCACGCCGCTCTTGGTGGTGTGCGTCACGGCACCGCCCAGTTCCTCGGCGGTCACTTCCTCGTGCGTCACGGTCTTCACCACCTCGGGGCCGGTCACGAACATGTAGCTCGAATCCTTCACCATGAAGATGAAGTCCGTCATGGCGGGGGAATACACCGCGCCACCGGCAGAGGGGCCCATGATCATGCTGATCTGCGGAATCACGCCGCTGGCCATGACGTTGCGCTGGAACACCTCGGCGTAGCCGCCCAGGGAGGCCACACCTTCCTGAATACGCGCACCGCCCGAATCGTTGAGGCCAATCACCGGTGCACCGACCTTCATGGCCTGGTCCATGACCTTGCAGATCTTCTCGGCATGCGCTTCGGACAGCGCGCCGCCGAAGACGGTGAAGTCCTGGCTGAAGACGAAGACCAGGCGGCCGTTGATCATGCCGTAGCCGGTGACCACGCCGTCGCCGGGCACCTTGTTGTCCTGCATGCCGAAGTCGGTGCAGCGGTGCTCGACGAACATGTCCCATTCTTCAAAGGTGCCTTCGTCAAGCAGCACCTCCAAACGCTCGCGCGCGGTGAGCTTGCCCTTGGCGTGCTGCGCGTCTATGCGCTTTTGCCCGCCGCCCAGGCGCGCGGCCTCGCGTTTGCTCTCCAGTTGTTCCAGGATTTCATGCATGGTGGGGTCTCCAGAAAATCAGTCAAACAGTTCCAGCAGCTGACGCGCTGCGGTGGATGCGGCCAGGCTACCTTCAAGCACCTGGCGCGTGGCGGTGTCGAGCTGCGCGCGGATGCGCGGGTGCTCGCGGAAACGTTGTTTCAGTCCGGCTTCGATGCGTTCCCACATCCAGGCGCGGGCCTGCTGGTGCCGCTTGGCTTCCAGGCGGCCGTTGGCGGTCTGCAGCCGGCGGAAATCGCTCACCTGCGACCAGAAGCTGTCAACACCCTGCCCGTGCAGCGCGCTGATCTGGATGACCTGCGGGTGCCAGACATGGGTGTCGTGGTGGGCGTGTTCGGGGTTGCCATGCAAACCCAGCAGACGCAAGGAAGATGTGATCTGCGCTCGCGCTCGGGTGGCGGCGTCAGGGTCGATGTCGGCCTTGTTGATGACCACCAGGTCGGCCAGCTCCATCACACCCTTCTTGATGGCCTGCAGGTCGTCTCCGGCGTTGGGCAGTTGCAGCAGACAGAACATGTCGGTCATGTTGGCCACGGCGGTTTCGCTCTGGCCCACGCCCACCGTTTCCACGATGACCACGTCGTACCCGGCGGCTTCGCAAACCAGCATGGATTCGCGCGTTTTTTCGGCCACGCCCCCCAGGGTGCCACTGCTGGGGCTGGGGCGGATATAGGCGCGCTCGTTCACCGACAGGTGTTCCATGCGCGTCTTGTCGCCCAGGATGGAGCCGCCCGACACGCTGCTGGACGGGTCTACCGCCAGCACGGCCACACGGTGGCCCAGCCCGATGAGGTGCAGGCCCAGCGCTTCAATGAAGGTGCTTTTGCCCACGCCCGGCACGCCACTGATGCCCAGCCGCAGCGCCTTGCCGGTGTGCGGCAGCAGCGCGGTCAGCAACTCGTCCGCCTGGGCGCGATGGTCGGCCCGGGTGGATTCGAGCAGCGTGATGGCCTTGGCCATGGCCCGGCGCTGCACGGCGCCCTGCCCTTGGACGATGCCATCGAAAAGCACGGCAGGGTTCAAGCGACCGCCTTCTTGATCTGCTCCAGCACGTCCTTGGCGCTGGCGGGAATGGGGGTGCCGGGGCCATAGACGCCCTTGACGCCCGCTTCGTACAGGAAGTCGTAGTCCTGGCGCGGAATCACGCCGCCCACGAAGACGATGATATCGTCGGCGCCCTGCTTCTTCAGTTCTTCGATGATGGCGGGCACCAGCGTCTTGTGGCCTGCCGCCAGTGTGGAAACACCCACGGCGTGCACGTCGTTCTCGATGGCCTGGCGCGCGCACTCTTCGGGCGTCTGGAACAGCGGGCCCATGTCCACGTCAAAGCCCAGGTCGGCAAACGCGGTGGCCACCACCTTGGCGCCCCGGTCGTGGCCGTCTTGCCCCAGCTTGGCGATCATCACGCGCGGGCGGCGGCCTTGGCTCTCGGCAAAGGCAGCAATCTCTTCCTTCAATTTTTCCCAGCCCTCGGCCGAATCGTAGGCAGCTGCGTACACCCCGGTCACCTTTTGTGTGTCGGCGCGGTGGCGCCCGAAAACCTTCTCCAGCGCATCAGACACCTCGCCCACCGTGGCACGCAGGCGGATGGCGCGGATGGACAGGTCCAGCAGGTTACCACTGCCGCTTTCGGCGGCGGCGGTCAGCGCGTCCAGCGCCGCCTGCACGGCAGCATTGTCGCGTTTGGCCTTGATGTCCTTCAAGCGCGCGATCTGCTGCTCGCGCACCTTGTGGTTGTCCACTTCCAGAATCTCGATCGGGTCTTCCTTGGCCAACTTGTATTTGTTGACGCCCACGATCACGTCCTTGCCCGAGTCGATGCGCGCCTGCTTCTCGGCGGCAGCGGCTTCGATCTTGAGCTTGGCCCAGCCGCTGTCCACGGCCTTGGTCATGCCGCCCATGGCGTCCACTTCCTCGATGATCTTCCAGGCTTCATCGGCCATCTGCTGGGTCAGCGACTCCATCATGTAGCTGCCCGCCCAGGGATCCACCACGTTGGTGATGTGCGTTTCTTCCTGGATGATGAGCTGCGTGTTGCGCGCGATGCGGGCGCTGAACTCGGTGGGCAGCGCAATGGCTTCGTCGAAGCTGTTGGTGTGCAGGCTCTGCGTGCCGCCGAAAACGGCCGCCATGGCCTCGATGGTGGTGCGCACCACGTTGTTGTAGGGGTCCTGCTCGGTCAGGCTCCAGCCGCTGGTCTGGCTGTGCGTGCGCAGCATCAGGCTCTTGGGGTTCTTGGCGTTGAAGCCCTTCATGATGCGGCACCACAGCAGGCGGGCCGCACGCATCTTGGCAATTTCCAGGTAGAAGTTCATGCCCACCGCCCAGAAGAAGCTCAGGCGCCCGGCAAAGTCGTCCACGTCCATGCCCTTGGCAATGGCGGTCTTCACGTATTCCTTGCCGTCCGCCAAGGTAAAGGCCATCTCCAGCGCCTGGTTGGCGCCAGCTTCCTGCATGTGGTAGCCGCTGATGCTGATGGAGTTGAACTTCGGCATGTTCTTCGAGGTGTACTCGATGATGTCGCCGATGATCCGCATGGAAGGCTGGGGCGGGTAGATGTAGGTGTTGCGGACCATGAACTCCTTGAGGATGTCGTTCTGGATGGTGCCGCTGAGCTGGTCCTGGCCCACGCCCTGCTCTTCGGCGGCCACCACGTAGCCCGCCAGCACGGGCAACACGGCGCCGTTCATGGTCATGGAAACGCTCACCTTGTCCAGCGGAATGCCGTCGAACAGGATCTTCATGTCCTCCACGCTGTCGATGGCCACGCCCGCCTTGCCCACGTCACCAAAGACTCGGGGGTGGTCGCTGTCGTATCCGCGGTGGGTGGCCAGGTCGAATGCCACGGACACGCCCTGCCCGCCGGCCGCCAGCGCCTTGCGGTAGAAGGCGTTGGATTCCTCCGCCGTGGAAAAGCCCGCGTACTGGCGGATGGTCCAGGGCCGCACAGCGTACATGGTGGCCTGCGGGCCACGTATGAAGGGCTCGAAGCCGGGAAGCGTATTGGTGTACGGCAAGCCCTGCACGTCCTGTGCGGTGTACAGCGGCTTGACGGCGATGCCGTCGGGCGTGACCCAGTCGAGGCTGCTCAGCGGGCGGTCTTTGAGGGACTTGGCAGCGGCCTTTTCCCAGTCGGACAGTGTGGCGGGCTTGAACTCGGACGTCATGTGAGGCACCTGTGCTTGTGATCTTGAACGGAGCGCATTCTACATCATTCATAATTATTGATGCAGAATTCAAACTGAAGTACCATTACACTCCGAGCCGACCTTACACCGCCATGTCCGCCATCTCCCTTACCCCCCGCGCCCTGTATGAAGAAGTTGCCGAACTGCTGCGGCAGCGCATCTTCAACCGCGAGCTGGCACCGGGCAGCTGGATCGACGAGCTCAAGATCGCCGAGGAATTCGGCATCAGCCGCACGCCCCTGCGCGAAGCGCTGAAGGTGCTGGCCGCCGAAGGCCTGGTGACCATGAAGGTGCGCCGGGGTGCCTACGTCACCGAAGTATCTGAACAAGACTTGCGTGAGGTTTACGAGCTGCTTTCCCTGCTCGAATCTGACGCGGCAGGTGCCGTGTGCCAGCGTGCCACCGGGGCCGAGCTGGCCGAGCTGCAGGCGCTTCACCAGGAACTGGAACAGGCCGCAGACCCGAAAACCGGCTCACGCGAACGCTTCTTCGCCCTGAACGAAGCCTTCCACCTGCGCCTGCTGGAACTGGCGGGCAACCGCTGGCGCAAGCAGATGGTGGCCGACCTGCGCAAGGTCATGAAGCTCAATCGCCACAGTTCGCTGTTCAAGTCCGGGCGCATCGAGGAATCGCTCAAGGAACACCGGGCAATCCTTGCCGCCATAGTGGAGCGGGACGCCGAGCAAGCCGTGCAGCGGGTGAAAACCCACTTCGCCAACGGCCTTCAGGCTGCGGCCTGAACCCGTACTTTCCCTGCTGTAACCAAACGGTAACACGCGCCTACAATGGGCGGCCCCATTAGCGGGGCTTTGCCCATGACGAGTTACACAGCCCCAACAACGGCCAGCAACAACCAGAAAGTCACCCAGCAGACGCTGCTGGAGTACCAGGCCATCCTAGAAAACGCGTCGGTAGGCATCATCTTCACCCGCGACCAGCGGGTGCAGCATTGCAACCCGCGCGCGTCCGCCATTTACGGCTGGCCACACGGCGAGCTGGTAGGCCAACCCGGTTCGGTGTTTTACCTGTCTCCGCAGGACTACGCCAACACTGGCCGCGTAGCCTACCCCCTGCTCTCTTCCGGGCAACTGCTGGACCATGAGCTGCCCATGCGCCGCAAGGATGGCAGCGTCGTCTATTGCCATGTACGGGCCAAGGCCATCAATCCAGAGAACACCGCCGAAGGCACGATCTGGATCGTCGAGGATGTGGGTGAGCGGCGGCGCGCCGAAGCCGAACTGCAGGACCTGCTGCTGAAGCAGGATGCCATTCTGGAAAACGCGTCCGTAGGCATCCTGTTCACACGGGACGGCGTCATCGTTCACTGCAACCCGCGCATGGAAGCCATCTATGGCTGGCCGCACGGCTCGCTGGTCGGGCGCAAGAGCGAAGTGTTCTTTCGCGACGAGCGGGACTACGAATTCTTCGGCCAGACCGTGGCGCCCACGCTGACGACCGGGGGCCTGGTGGACATTGAGTGGCTCAACGTGCGCAAGGATGGCACATTGCTCTGGAGCCGCCACCTTGCCAAGGCGCTCACCGGGCAGGACGGCGAGCGCAGCACCATCTGGATCAGCGAGGACATCACCGAGCGCAAGAAGATCGAACAAGATTTGGCTGCTGCCCACAGGGACCTGGAACAGCGCGTGCACGAACGCACGGCCGAGCTGGAAAAGGCCAACCAGAAGCTCGATGCCATGATCCAGAGCTCGCCCTTGGCCATCTATGCACGCGACCGCCAGAGCCTCGTCACCAGCTGGAACCCTGCGGCCGAGCGCATGTTCGGCTGGTCGGCCGACGAGATCATTGGGCGGCGCATGCCCTCCGTTCCACCAGACCGCATTCACGAGTTCAACGACTTGCTGCGGCGTGTGCTGTCTGGCGAGACGCTGATGCAGACCGAGCTGGTCCGCCAGCGGCGCGATGGCAAGACCATCTACCTGGACATGACCCTGGCGCCCATGCGCGACAGCGTTGGCAGCATTACCGGCTACCTGACGATTGCCGCTGACGTGACCGAGCAGAAGAAGGCGGAACAGCAGGTCGAGTTCCTGGCTTACCACGACGCCCTCACCGGCCTGCCCAACCGCCTGCTGCTGCAGGACCGGCTGGACCAGGCCGTGGCCCAGGCAGAGCGCACTGACACCCATGTAGCGCTGATGTTTCTGGATCTGGACAACTTCAAGCAGATCAACGACACGCTGGGCCATGCCTGCGGCGACCTGTTGCTCAAGGAAGTGACGGCCCGCCTTCTGGTCTGTGTGCGCGACACCGACACGATCAGCCGCCAAGGGGGTGACGAATTCGTGGTGCTGCTGCGCGACCTGCCCGACAGCCAGGCCGCCGTGCCCGTGCTCGACAAGATCATGACGCAGATGCAGATGCCTGTGCGCATCGAGGGCAGCGAGCTGACGACGTCGGTATCCATAGGCGTGGCGCTGTACCCGGACGACGGCAGGACGTTCGACACGCTGTTGAAGAAGGCTGACATGGCGATGTACCGCGCCAAGGAGGTTGGCCGCAACACCTACCACTTCTTCAACGAGGAAATGAGCACCCAGGCCAGCGAACATCTGGCCTTACGCAGTGGCCTGCGCCGCGCGCTGGACAACGGCGAGCTGGAGCTGCACTACCAGCCGCAGGTGCAGCTGGACACGGGGCGGGTCATAGGGGCCGAAGCCTTGCTGCGCTGGAACGCGCCAGGCGAAGGCATGATCATGCCCGGCAGGTTCATCACCATCGCCGAGGAAAGCGGGCTGATCGTACCCATCGGGGAATGGGTCATCATGGAAGCCTGCCGCCAGGCCAGCGAGTGGCGCGCCGCCGGGTTGCCCGACATCTGCGTGGCCATCAACCTGTCGGCGGTACAGTTCCGCAGGGGCAACGTGGAGCAGACCGTGCTGCGCGCGCTGGAAGCCACAGGCCTGCCGCCCGACTGCCTGGAGCTGGAACTCACCGAATCCATCATGCTGCAGAACGTGGAACAGGTGCTGGCCACGGTGCGCAGCCTCAAGCTGTTGGGGGTCAAGCTTTCCATCGACGACTTTGGCACGGGTTATTCCAGCCTGTCCTACCTCAAGCGCTTCGAGGTTGACAAGCTCAAGATCGACCAGTCCTTCATCCGCGACCTTGCCAGTGATCCGGACGACGCCGCCATTGTGCGCGCGGTGATCCAGATGGCGCACAGCCTCAACCTCAAGACCATTGCCGAAGGCGTGGAAACCGACGACATGCGCCACATGCTGCGCGTTTTCCGCTGTGACGAAGCGCAAGGCTATCTGTTTGCACGGCCCATGCCCGCCGAAGAGTTCACGCGCTTCCTTTCCAGCAAGCGCGACAACTGAGCGTTTTCTGACTCAGCCTTTGGCCAGCGCCTCCCGCGCCATGGCCCATACCTCGCGGGGCGGCAGGGGTTTGAGCTTGTGGTTGCTCCAAACCTGGCGCCAGTAACGGGCGCCGCGCTGACCGTGGTACAGCCCCAGCATGTGGCGTGCGATGGCGTACCAGGGCGTGCCGTCTTCCACGGCTTCGCGTTCCATGTAGGCAACCATGGCCTCCTCCACCGCCTCACGGGTCACGGTGGAAGGAGCGTCGCCGTAGAACTTTTCGTCCCAGGTGCTGAGCAGCCAGGGGTTGTAATAAGCCTCGCGGCCCAGCATCACGCCATCCACGTGCTGCAGGTGCACGGCAATGTCTTCGTTGGTCTTGACGCCGCCGTTGACCGCGATGGTGAGCTGCGGGAAGTCTTGCTTCAACCTGTAGGCCAGCTCGTAGCGCAGCGGCGGCACTTCGCGGTTTTCCTTCGGACTCAGACCTTGCAGCCAGGCGTTGCGCGCGTGCACGATGAACACCTCGCAGCCCGCCTCACTGACCTTGCCTACGAAGTCGCGCACGAAGTCGTAGCTTTCCACCTTGTCGATACCAATGCGGTGTTTGACCGTGACGGGCAGATCGACCGCGTCACGCATGGCCTTCACACCGTCTGCCACCAGGGTGGGTTCGGCCATCAGGCAGGCGCCGAAGGCGCCGCGCTGCACGCGTTCGCTGGGGCAACCGCAGTTGAGGTTGATTTCGTCGTAGCCCCATTCCTTGCCCAGCTTGGCGGAAAACGCCAGATCGCCCGGTTCGCTCCCGCCCAGTTGCAGTGCCACAGGGTGTTCGCTGGTGTCCATGCGCAGGTGGCGCCGCACGCTGCCGTGCGTGAGCGCGCCAGTGGTCACCATCTCGGTGTACAGGCGGGTGTGGCGGGTGAGCAGGCGGTGGAAGTACCGGCAGTGCTTGTCGGTCCAGTCGAGCATCGGCGCAACGCACAGACGCCAGGGGCTCATTTCCCCTCTAAGCTGTTGATTTTCCTGCTGATTTGTCAATTTCTGGCCTTGTTCCTGCTGCCTGCTAACCGGGCATTTCGGTGCATTTCCGTGGGTTTCTTGGCGTCCGGTGCATCAAATGGTGCATCATACGGGTCCTGATGCACCACGTTTCAACAGGTTCGGTGCATCAACGAAAGGAACCCCGTCATGGCATCAATTCAGCAACGCGGCGACGTGTATTTCGCCCAGGTCCGCATCAAGAAAGCGGGTGTCATTGTATTCAGTGAGTCCAAAACCTTCCCCACCGAGGCCATGGCCCGGTCGTGGGCCGAGCGGCTGGAGGACAAGGTGCGCAAGCAAGGCGCCCCCACGCGGTCCATGACCGTGGGCGAGCTGATCTTGGAGCACCTGGAGTACCAGCAGAAGCTGCGGCCGCTGGGCCGCTCCACCATCCACAACCACCAGACCGTGGCCCAGGCGTTCAACAAGATCAAGCTCAGCGAGCTGACCGCCAAGGACATCACCGACTACGTGATCCAGCGAAAAGCCGAAGGCGCCGGGCCGGCCACCATCCTGGCCAACCTGTCCCCGCTGTCGGCCGCGGTGCACGCGGCGCCCTACGCCCACGGCATCCAGGTGGACCCGCAGCCGGTGGACATGGCCATCAAGAAGCTGAAGGAGGCCGGCGCCATCGGCAAGTCCCGCCAGGTGATCCGCCTGGTGGACGACGAAGAAGAAGCCGCGCTGCTGGCCGAGTTCGCGCAGCGCAACCTGCACCACCAGACCACCATCGACATGGTGCCCGTGTACAAGATGGCCATTGCCCTGCCCCGCCGGGCCAGCGAACTCACGCGCATGCGCTGGGCCGATGTGGACTACAAGCGCAAGACCATCCTCATCCGCGACGTGAAGCATCCGCGCCAGAAGATCGGCAACGACCAGGTGGTGCCGCTGCTGGGCGAGGCGTTCACGCTGCTGGACCAAATCCCGAAGCTGGGCGATCGCATCTTCCCCTACGAGACCGAATCCATGCTCGCCGCCTTTGAGCGGGTGCGGGACCGCATTGCAGCGACTGGCCTGCCCAAGATCGAAAACCTGCGCTTTCACGACCTGCGGCACACCGGCATCACCCAGCTCTTTTGGGCCGGGCTGAAGATTGAGGAAGTGGCCCAGGTGTCAGGGCATACCAACTGGGCGCAGCTCAAGCGCTACACCCACATCCGGCCGGAGGACGTGCACCGGCGCTGGAATGAGCTGAAGGGTTGACGGATTCCGACTATGCCGAAGCACATCCGCCTGCGGTATCGGCTTCGGCCATGACCACGGCCGCCGTGGCAGGTTCCCGCGCTGGTATTTCCGCCCCAGCGCGCCGCGTGGCTTTCGCGGTCATGAAGGCGGGGCTACTTGATCCTGGCGATCAGATCGTCCTTGTCCTTCGACCCGCGCGAGCTGCCGAACTCGAAGCCATACACGTCACGCACTGCAGCGGCCAGCACGCCGGCCACGAACATGATGGCGTTCACCGCGCGCTCTGGCAGGCTGGCATCGCGGGCGATGAACCACACGCACACCACCAGGCCCACCACGGCCAGCAGCGCCAGCAGGTCCGCGCGCCAGTTGTAGCGGCCGGCCTGCACGAAAGCGGTGTCACGCTTGCGGGCATCGGCGCGATCGGCCAGGTAAAGCCGGTCCAGCTCGGTCTCGTTGGCCATCACGGCCTGGCGAAACTGCAGCACCAGCGCCGGGTCCGCCTTGAGCGCATCGAGCGCGGCCGGCCCATGCTGGCCAGTGACGGCCTCAGCAATGCCCACCACCTTCTCGGCGGCCTCGGCGGCCTTGTTGCTGCCAGTGACCCACTTGATAATCTGGGGCGCAAACTGCGCCAGCCCCATGGCTACGGTAATCGGGTCCATGCTCGCGCCTTTCATGCAACTCGGTGAAGTAGCCAGCCGTGCACAAAGGCCTCTTGGCTGGGCCGGGCCTCGGCCAGCTCGATGTAGCGCACACCCTGCTGGGCGTTCAGTGCGCGCAGCAGCACCACGTGGCCATCTTTCCCTCGGGCGCTCAGGTAGGAGCGCAGCGCGGCGATCGTCATGCGGCCAATCGCGCCGTCCACCACGATGTCGGGGTAGTGCTGGCCTTCCTGGTTCAGCACGTTCAGCGCGCGCTGAAGGAAACGCGCGGCCACGCCGGTGCCCATGTTCACGCCGGTGTCCAGCAGTTCCTCAGCCACCGCCGCGCTGTGCTCGTTCACCAGGTTGAACCGCGGCGCCTCCCAGTACCGCTCCAGGTAGATGGCCTTGGCCACTGATCGCGGCAAGTCCTGCATGCGGCCTTGGTAGCCGTAAGCCCGGGCCACTTGCTCGGTGATGCCCCAGTTGGTGGGGCCGCCGCGATCGGCCGGGTGATCCACGTAACCGCCCTCCCGGGCGATCAGTGCGTCGATGTAGTCGTCAACCTTCATGGGGTGCATCCTTTCCAGATGCCCCCATTCTTCGGTCGCTCAGGCGGTCCAGCGGATATTTGTCAGGGCGTTTCACCCTCGCGGATGCGCTCGATCTTCTCGCGCGCCCGCTCGCGGGTCTCGTCCATCATCCGGTCAGACACTGCGCCGCGTTGGTACAGGCGGGCCATGCTGCGCACCTCGGCCGCGATCGAGTTAACCAGTGCCGCCTCTTGCGCTCTTCGACGCTGCGCCTCCAGGTCCAGATCAACCGGCCGGGCCTTGATGCCCACCGTCTGCATGGCCGCATACTTGGGCTGCACCGGCAGGCCAGAACGATCCACCCCCGTGAACTCGCCCAGGGGTGTGGTGATCACCGTATCCATGGCGTTGGCGGTCGCGTCCAGAATGCGCTGCGAGTGGTAGCCACCCGGCGACACGGCCGGCAGCAGGAAGCCGGCCATCCATTTGGCGCGCTTCTCGGCGGCCTCTAGGCTGGTGTCGTTGCGGTCCGTGATGTCGCGGCCAAAGAACATTTCCCGGTTGACGATCATGGCGCTGAAGGCCGACAGCACGGGGTGGTTCGGCATCAGTGGTGCCGGCAGGGCAATGCCGCCCGCCTGGTTCACCATGTCGAACATATCGCCGCCAGGGATCACGCGCGATGCGTCCAGGAACACCGGGTTGCCGGTCAGCTCGTCGGTGCCCAGGCGGATGGTCTTGGGGTTGGCCAGCATGCCCATGCCCTGCATGCGATCCGGCAGCGACTCCCGCTCTTCGGCCTCCAGTTCGCGGCCCTTGGCGATCTTCTCCAGCCAGTCGTCGTCCTCGTCGCCTGCAGCCAGCGCATAGGCCACCAGATTGATGCCGTGAAGCGCTGCGGCTGGGGCCATAAAGCGCCACGGGTACACCATGGCTGTGTGCAACAGGGCGGGAATGGCCTTGTAGGTCCAGCTGAAGAACGGAATGGCGTAGTCCCGCACCTTGCGTGCACCGCTCGGAAGGTCGTCGTAGGTGAAGATGTAGCGCAGCGCGTAGTCCATCGCCTCCGTGGGGCCCATGCCCTGCTGGCGCGCGTCACGGTAGATCAGGTACTTGAAGAACGTGTCCTCGAACTCGTAGGCATCACGCAAGGGCTTGCGCAGCCAGAAGGTCAGCGCATTCATCACCTGCTTGCCTGCCCGGCGGGTCACGCCCTCTTCTTGGTTCATCAGCTTCTGCAGCTCGGGCGGCATGGCCTGCACCATTTCTTCCTTGGTGAAGCTCCCAGTGAACAAGCCCACCTTCCGGGCCTCTTCCACCATGGGCGCGTCGTTCACCAGATCGCGCACCGCATTCACGTACTTGTGGCCATCCCAGTAGCTCACCCCGGCGAAGTGCGCCATGCTCACGTTGGCCATCACGTTGTTGAAGTGGGCCACCGGGTTGAGCGCGGTGTTGTGCGTGGGCACCATGCCGTCGCCAGCCAGGTACAGCCGGCTGGGCGAGTCCACCGTGATGCATTTCACAGGCACGGACTCCACCGGGCGGACGGCCACAATCTGGCGGGTGCCGGACCGAGGCCGAGATACCGGGCGCTCACGGAGCCGGGCGACCTTGCGAGGCAGCTTAAAAACCGGCTTGTCGCTGAATGCCTGGAACTTGATCCGCCAGACATTGCTGCAGGCCTTGCCGTTGACGCTGCCCACCTGCTCACCATGCGAAGGCTTGTAGCCCAGCGAGCGCAGCAGCTCCATCATGCCGTCAAAAAGCGTCTTGCTGGTGGTCGAGAACTCGCACTGCCCACGGGCGGTAACGGAGCCGTCTGTATCCATCAGGCCGCACAAAAGCTCGCGGCGCTGGGCCTCGGAGGCTCGCAGGTAGGCGGCCGGGATGTGCTTGTTGCCAAGCACCCCAATGGATCGCAAGGTTGGCTGCAGGCCATCGCAGCGCCTCGGGCCGCATTTGGCGAACCGGATGCCGTAGGACCAGACATTGCCGCGCGGGTCTTTCCGGCCATCGCTCGACTCAATGCCGCAGGACCGCAGCAGATCCACAGTCTCGGCCGCGTCAGCGCTGCCCACCGTGATGCGGGCGCTATTGCTGTTGCCGTCGCCCAGCCACACGCCCAAGGCGTAAGGCGGGATGGGCAGGTCCGCCTCTGGCAGCTGCAGGGCGCCGGCTACCGGGATGGAATGCTTGTTGTCGCCCCGGGTTCGCTCCTTCAGGGTTTCAATGATTCGCAGGGTGTTCTTGACCTCGCCGCGGCCGTTGTAGATGGTGAACCACAGGTGTTCGGCGTCCGCCACAATCTTGGTGCCGTCAGAGAATTCCAGCTCGTAGCATTCCCGCTGCAGCTGCGTGCCCGTTACATAAGTGACATTGCAGGGCTGGCCGCGCTCATCAAAAACAACATCGCCGACCTGTAGTTCGCCCATTGTTTTCCAGCCGCCCGGCGTCGGAATCGGGGTGTCCAGTGCAAGCGCCTTGCCCTCCTTCCACAGGCCAAGCGCCTCGCGGTACAGCTGCAGAGTGTCGTTGGCTGCTTCCTCGAACTGGGTCAGGTGGCTCATCACGTCGCGGCGCACGTACAGCCCGGCCAGTTTGCCGTAGCGCTTCACCCCGCCGGTGTCGGGAATCTCGGTGTTGGGCACCTGCACCCAGCCCTCGGAACCCGATCGGCGCACCCATTCAGGGTTGTTGGCGATGTTGTTGAACAGGCGGCCCAGGGCAATGTCGCGCTGCATGGCCGTGTAGCCCATGACGAAGCGGTACATGGCGTCCCGGTTCTCGCCCATCTGCGCGCGCTCGCTCGGGGTCCAGTCGCGCCACACGGTCACCTGGTCGCGGGCCACCTTCGGCGCATTCGGGTCTTTCAGCTCCAGCTTGCCCTGGTTCAGGCGCCAGTGCGGGTCTCGCACCTCGTAGCCCATGGCCAGCCACTGGTCCACCGCGTCCACGCTCACGTCCTGGAAAAGGCCTCGGCCTTTCAGCGATCCACCACCAATGCCGGCCATGGTCGGCGTCCCGGTCTTGAACAGGCGCTTGATCAGCGGGTCGTCGGCCAGCTCGGTCTCGCGGTTGTAGATGCGCGGCAGGTAGCGGCCACGCCACCGGTCGGCGCTATCCTGGCTCAACATGCCCAGCGACACCAGCTCGTCGGTCTGCTGGTCCATGGTGCGGGTGATGGCGTCGGCCACCTTCACCGCATGCTCGGGCGGCACCACGCCGGGCGCGATCATCTTTTCCACGATGTCGGAAACCATGGCGCGGTCGGCCTCGGTCATGGCGTTCATTTCCTTGGCCACGTTCACGGCCGCGCGCTTGGCCTCCTCGATCGTCGCTTTCATCTGGCGCAGCTGCTTGCGCAGCTCGGGCGATGCCATGCGCATGCCGAAGCGTTCCTGCAGTGGCCGGGTCACGGCGTCCAGCTTGTGCAGCGCTACCTCACCCAAGCGGAACTTCAGCCGGCCCAGTGCATCGCGGTTGGGGTTCTGCGGCGGCTCTGGGCTGTATTCGGATTCAGGCTCAGCCACGCGCTGCATGGGTGCAGGCTGCGACTGCCGGCGAAGGTAAGCAAACTCGGGGCTGGTGTCGGGGCTCACGCGGGTGCGGCGATCGCTGGGCAGTGGTGCACCGCCAGCAATGACGCCCATGCTTCTCAGGCTCTGGGCTTGGCCGCCGTCCTCGACATAAATCGCGTCCACCACCATGGTGCCAATGCGCGCCAGCGCCTTGCTGTCTCGGCCTACGGCGAACACTTGCGAGCCCTGCGTCTGCAGCGAGGCCTTCAGCACCAGCTTCTTCAGCTCTTCCTTGCCCATGGTGCTGGCGTCGGCCGGGATCGTGCTGATCGTCTTGACGTTGTACTGACTGTCCGTGTGGATCAGGGTGATAGCGCCATCGTCCACCTGCAGGCGCTTGGCGATGGACATGACATCGGCCGGGCCGCTGATCTGCACGTCCGCCCACTCTTGTGCGCGGTACGGGGCCGGCTGGCCAAAGTCCTTCTTCAGGGTCTCGGTGCGGCCTTTGGCGTCGATGGTCGAATACTCGTTCGTGTCGATCACCACGTGCGACTTGAACTCCAGCGACGGCATCGACAGCGCGAACGTCTGCGTCAGCGAACGGTCGGCCATGCTGGGCGTGGCCAAGCCGCTGGGGTGGTTGTGCAGCATGTAGAACCCGGTGGCACCGCGGTTGCGCGCCGTGGCCGACAGCTCGGACAGGTAGGCGTTCACATCGTTACCCATGATGACCTGGGTCGATGCAGGCAGTCGGCTGGTCAGGCCCACCTGCGAAACCACCTTGCCCGCGTCGTTCACGAACACGACAC
Source organism: Hydrogenophaga aquatica (assembly GCF_054780915.1). Lineage (NCBI taxonomy): Bacteria > Pseudomonadati > Pseudomonadota > Betaproteobacteria > Burkholderiales > Comamonadaceae > Hydrogenophaga > Hydrogenophaga aquatica. Next base: position 318,555 of record NZ_BAAGVK010000011.1, read on the forward strand.
GGAAGGTCTCGAATCGGGGGTCGCGGTACACCTGGGCCAGAACGGCCAGGTCTTCGGCGCTCTCTACTTTTTGCCCGACGAGGCTGACCCGCTGACGGGCAGCGTAATCACGCGACAGGGCGAGGCCAAGTATGGTTTCGGTGGATCGTAGGTCGTCAACGGCGGCAACGGCTTCCCGTTGGGCAGCTTCTCCACGCGGCCCTGCCTGGCTTCGGTCAGGTCCGTTATCGAGGAAGAGTTGGAGCTGTCGGTCATCGGTATAGGGTCGCCGGGGGGCTTCTGCATTGTAGTCCTGCCCATCTTCACGCGCGCTGAAGATGTCACCCTGGCCGCTCAGGTTGGCCATCGGGTCCTGGCCCAGCTCGAACGTGTCGGCTGCGGCCTCGCTGCGTCGGGCAATCTCGGCGCGCTGTTGGCGCTCGCGCTCGTCCTGCTCTGCTTTGGCTTCGGCGGCCTTGCGCTCTGCTTCGGCCTGCTCCAGTCGCTCGATGCGCTGGGTGACTTCTTCGGGGGTGTAGCTGGTCAGGCCTTCGGCTTCGGCGGGTCGGCCTGCTTCAGCTTCTGCAGGTGCTGCTGGTCCTGCGGGCTCAGGGGTTTGCCGTCCAGCATCTTGCCCAGCAGGCTGGCGCCCTGCGGTGTCTTCCAGAGTTTCTTGGCTTGCTCGTTCATCTTGCGGGCCCAGTTGGTTGATGATGTCGGCGCGGCTCGCGCGGGGAACTTCCCCGAACATGTCTTCGCCCGGCTTGTTGGCCTCAGTGTAAGCAAAGTCAGCGGCGCGGCTCAGCGCCTCCACCACCGGCTTCACCGTGCGGGCGTTGCGCGCGAACAGGTCCAGCACGGCGCCCACGTCCGGGTCGGCGGCCATGTCCAGCTGCTGCGCGGCCAACGACAGGGCTTTGCCCTCCCGGCGCGCGTTCACGGCAATCTCGGCCGCCTGCGTCACCACGCCGCGAATGTCCAGCGCACCAGCGCCTTCCAGGCGGGCCATCTTCGGCGCCACCTGCGCGAGTGCCGACAGCACATTGCGCGCTTCGGGGTCTTGGGCTTGCGCAAACAGGCGCACCAGCCGGTCGTTGCCGTAGGCCTTGGCGAACACGGCCGCATTGATGCGGTCCACCGCCTGCTTGGTCGGCTGGCCGTTGGTGTCGATCAGCCCGCCCTGCTCGGCCTGCGGCATGGCGCGCACGAACTGGCGCACCGCCTCGGGGGTGATGCTGCCGTCCTCGGCAAACTGCAGGGTGTCCAGGTTGACGCGCTGCGCGTCGTTGTTGGCCTGCTCCACCGCCGACAGGTTCAGGTTGCCCACGGTGTTGGACACGTCGCCAATGTCGGCCGTCACCTGGTCGGCCGGCATCACGCGCACCAGCACGGGCGCGCGCATGGCGCGGATCACGTCAGGGCTCACGCCGTGCAGGGTGTCGCTCGTCAGCTCGTTCAGGTAGCCGGGCGTGGTGCCCTTGCGGTAGGCCAGCTGCAGGCCGGCAATGCGGCCATTGCCTGCGATCGCGCGGATGCGCTGCACCGCCTGGTTGCCATAGTCGGGGTTGGGCGTGCCATCGGCCTGGTTGGAAGGCAGCACGTCGGCCGCCTCCACCACCGCGTACTGCACCGGGATGCGCCGGCCATCGCTGGCCACGGCCACATCCTGGCGGCCCAGCTGCTCGGGCGCGATCTGGCCACCAGCCACCACCGGGGCACCGTTGGCGAAGTCGCGCGAAAAGCCCAGGCGCCCATAGTCGGGCTGGGTGGCGATGCTTTGCATCTGCGCAATGCTCGAAGGCGTGGCGCGGTTGCGGTTCTGCAGGATGGGCTGCTTGGTACCCTCATCAGTGATGGCACCAGCCACCTGCTCAATTTCTGGCGTTTTCTGTACAGGTCCCGGCGACGTGTTCAATTCCGGCGTGTTTTTCGACACGTCGGGCACCAGGTCATCAAACGTCAGCCCAGCGGCTTCCACATCGGGGGCGGCAGGTTCTGCGGGTACTCCAGCGGGGGCGGCTGCATCAACTGCTGCTGGCGCTGGCGCTTCAACTGGCGCGGCTTGGGTTTCGGCTCGGGGGGCTGGCGGTACGTTCGGGACATTCTGGGTCTGCTCGATGGCCTGCAGGATGCGATTGACCACCTCGGTCTCGGGCGGTGCGGGCGGAGCTGGTGGCTGTGCCGGCGGTTGTGCCGGCGGTTGTGCCGGCGGCTGGGTACGGCCAAACACTCGGGCAGCGGCTTCCTGATAGTCGGGCAGCTCGGGTGCGCGCTGCTCGGGTTGGCCGGTCAGGCGGTTGGCCACGGCATTGGCACCACCCATGATGCCGGTCTGCGTGATCGTGGCCAGCAGGGTCTGGTACGCGGCGCTCGGGCGCTCGGCCAGGTAGTCGCCCCAGGTCTTGTCCGGGTTGGCAATCGCGGTGTCGATCGCGTCCTGCACCAGCGTGGCCAGCTGCTCGCCGGGCACCTCGCGCGCCAGCATGCCGGTCAGGAATTGGCCCGCACCGGCACGGCCAAACTGCTGCACCAGGAAGCCCATGGGCAGCTTCTCGGTGATGTACTCGGTGGCCGCCGATCCTGCAGCGCCAGCCAGTGCCGGAAGGGGATCGGCTCCGCGCTGGCGGAACTTGCCGTATTCCTCGGGCACCATGGGCGCCACCATGCCGCCCAGGGCGATGTTCGGGTTGCGGGTCGCAATGGCTGCTGCAATCGCTGGCAGCTGGCGCACCGTGCTCGACACACCGCCGTAAATGCCGCGGGCGGTGTCGGTCTCGAAGTTGGGCGTGTTGACGGCCCGCATCAGCTCGGCCTGCGCAGTCTCGCGCCGGGCCTTGTCCAGCAGGTACTCGGACCCGGTGATGTCGCCGGCCATCTGGTTGATGCCTGCGCGCGCTGCTTTGCCGCCGGATACCAGATCGGAAACCAGGCCCGTGGCCACACTGCTTACGGATGGCTTGGGGTCGACGATCGGGCCGATGGTGCCGTACTGGGCCTGGCGCTCCATCTGGTCGTCAATAGCGCGCTGAACGGCGCTGGCCCGGGCAAAGTTGAACGGCGCTCGCTCGACCTGCACGCGGTCAAACACGGAGCCCGTGGGCTCGGGCGGGTTGACGGTGTTGGCCACCTGGCCGATCTTCTCGGCCGCGTTGAGTGGGGTGACGATGTTGCCGAACAGGGCGCGCACCCCATTGGCCAGTTGATCGGTGAAGCTGGGCCCTTTCGGGATCAGGTCATCGAATTCGATGTTGCTGGTGTTGCTTGGAATCAGGTCATCGAATTCGATGGTCATTTACAGCCCCGTTGGATCAATCCCGTTCTGCCGTAGGCGCTCGATCACCTTGTCACGCGGCGCACCTCTGGCGATGGCCTCGCGCGCTCTGGCCAGCGCGGCAGCTCTTGCTTCGGTGGACATTGTTCCTGCGGGTTGTGCGGGCGCCGGATTTTTGTTGCCACTTGGTCGGCCTTGCGCCTCCCACTGTGCAAAGGCTGTGGCAGTCGGTCGGCGGTTGTTCTCGGTTGCCCAGGCGTAGAACTGACTCAGTGCAGCTTGATCGATCTGGGTTTCCAGCTGGCCCGTGAGCGGGTTGCGTACCGGCCGCCCCCGATCGTCCAACGCGGGAATGCGCAAAGTGTTCAGAATCGTGGATGAAAGTGCGCCCTCGGAGCCTTCGGCGCCGGTACCGGGCCGGGAGCCTCTGGTGTTCAGAAATTCGAGTTCCGCCAGCGTCATATCCCGCTGGGCATTCGATCGCGCAGCTGCTGCATTGGATGCGTTCGCGGCTCCACGGTCGCGCGCCACCTTCGCGCCCGACTCGTCAGCAAACAAACTGCGAAGCGCCTCGTCAAACACCGTGCCTTGGCCGGTTGCTTGGTTGAGAGCCCCGCCAGTGTTTCCCACTGCGCTGAACGGCATATAAGTCTCGCCGGGACTGGCCAGCGTATTCAGCCGGTTCATCATGTCCAGGTTGTCCACGTTGGCCACCGCCTGATCGCGTATGCCTTGCGTCTGGATCGCCGTGCCAGCATTGGCAAACCGTTCCATGTTGGTGTCGCCGGTCATCTGGAAAAGGCGCTGCGCCAGCTGCATGTACGCGGGCATGCTCACGTCCACGGGCGCCTGCCGGGCTTCATTGGTCAGCCGCAGGCCCGTGGCTTCCTCGCCGATCTTCACCGCGTTGGCCCCGGCTTGGTTGCCCATCATGTTGCGGTAGTAGATGTCGGCCAGGCTCTGCTCCTGCTCTTGCTGCGCGCGCTGGCGCACCGCCTCGCCCTGCAGCAATGCGCCAAGGCCGCCGGCAATGGCGCGACCCGCACCGGCCCAAGCCTCACCAGGCCCCCGGATCAAAGTCGTCGTCGTCATATCAGAAGCCCCCCAAAATGCCAGGCTTCAAACCAACGCCACCAGTGGGGCGCAAGCCCAACCCGCCGCTTGGTGATGCCAAATTGAAACCCGTGGGCGAAGCTGTAGCCTTCAGGCCTCCGCCGGTGAATGGCGTGGTCTTTCCACCAAACCCGCCAGCAAGCCCGGCACTTCCGCCCGCTTGCAGAAGCGCGCCTAGGAACATTTGTCCAGGGTCTACCTGCCCGGCTGCATTGATGGCGATTTGATCAGCCCCGGCCTGCCCTCGCGAAAAGTTGTTCAGTCGGTCCACGTCCATGCCGGCATCCATCAGTCGGATGCCCTCGTTCATGCGCAAGCGGCTGGCGCTGGTGGTCTTCCCCAGCAGCCGGGCCATCTGTTCCGCTTGCTTCAGCGTGTTCAGGTCACTGGCCGCCTTGGCGGTCAGGTAGTCCTCGGACACGTTGCCTTGCGTGGTCTGCTGGCCTTGGCGGATCGCTTGGCTCTCGCTGACCGGTGCAATCAGCTCTTGCGTGATCTGCTCGGCAATCTGTGCCTGCTCGGCTTGCCGCTTCGGGGTTTCGTAGTTGGCAGCTGTGTCCAGCGCCTTCTTCTCGGCCTGCATCTGCAGCCGTCGCTGGTTTTCCAGGCTTCGGCGCGTCTCGGCCTCCATGCGGGCCTGCGCCTCGCGGGCGGCGTTGTACTGCACCCCTGCACCAGCGACTGCCGCCACCAGTGCTGCGATTTCCAATCCAGTCATGGCGCTCTCTCCTTATCGCGTAGACGTGCCGCCGTAGGTTTTTGACGGGCTTGACACCCCGTACCACTGCTGCGCGTTTGGGTTGGCGGCAGCATTGCGGCCAATGTTTGCTTGGTTCATTAAGTAAGCATGGCTCAGGTCGTTGAACAGGCCGCCCACCGTGGCGCCTGCTCGGGCACTGGCTGCGTTGGCGTTGTTCACTCTCAGGCTGTTCAGTGCCTGCGATGCCGCCGTACCGGTGTCGATGCCCGACTGCGCCAGGCTGATCAGGTTCGCTCGCGCCTGCTCGTCGGCCGTGCGAAGGTCCGCCGATGCCTGGTCGGCAATCCCGCCAGCTCGCATCAGGCCCTCGTTGGTGCGCCGGTTGATGTCGGCCACGCTGTCGATCTGCGCCGATCCGCCCATCAGTCCAGTGCGCGCCAAGGCAAACCGGTTGGCGCGCTCGGCGTCGGTGGCCTGCCGGTCCACCTCCATGCGGTTCAGGTCGTACACCGCGCCTCGCTGGTCCGCGTACAGCGACTCGCGCCCGCTGTTGTTGAACGTGGCATTGATCGCGTCCGTCGCCGCTTTGATGCGCGCCTGACGATCTGCCTCTTGCTGCCGGGCCTCGCCCGCGCCTCCATCCCCGCCGCCGCCGCCCATATCAAACTCCTTCCATCACAAACGTGGCTCCGCATCGGCGGAAGCCCAAACGGTCATACAACAACTCGGCCACCTCGCAGCCGGAAATCACGCCCGGCCTTATCTGCTTGGCTCCCGCCAGCCTGGCCCAGGCCACAAAGGTCTTGATCAGCTTCACCGCCAACATTCCGCCGCGGTGGTCCGGGTGAATGAAAAGGCCCAGCTCGTTGGCCACCATGTCCTTGCCGAACCAGGTTTGCGTCACCTTCCCGAGAATCCCGCCGATCAACTCCCCGTTTTTATCCTCAGCCACCAGCACCAGCTGACTTTTCTCCATCAGGTCGGTGATCGTTTCCTTCACGCAGTCGATGTCGTAGTCCATCGGCGCGAACGTCGATTCGTCGTGCATCATCCTGCCCAGCACGCAGATGGCGGGCAGATCGTCCATGGTGGCCAGTCGCAGCTTCATCAGATGGGCCCCAGGTCATCCCAGTACAGGGTCAACGCATCGACGCGGAACGGCTTGTTGTCGTAGTTGCGCAGCCGAATGGAGAACTCGGTGCCGGTGCACTCCACCGGGATCATTCCGCCCGGCCGGGTGTTGCCCTTCACCTTCACTTCTGGCGTGAAGGCGTCCGGGTCGCGCACGTCAAAGCCCAGCGAGAAGCTGCAGGCGCCATCCACCACCACGTCGGCGCCGTAGATGCGCTTGAGGTTGCCCGGCTTCTTGAAGTCCATGTACGGCAGCTGGATCAGCACCTCGTACTGCGTGCCGTCGTCCGTACTCACCGCCTCGTCCAGCTTGTAAACCGAATCCCCCGAGCGGATGTACAGCTCCTGGCCCAGCTCCGCGAAGGCGTCCACGGTTTGGCTCAGGAAATACTGGCTCCAGGCCGCGATCTTGGCCGTGCGGCTGATCGAGTACACGAACAGGCGGTTGCCGATCGCGCACACGTACTGGCCGGTGCCGTAGAAGTAGAAGCTCTTGGGGTTGACGCCGCCCACCTTCAGCTCAGGCCGCACCAGCGAGTCGATGGGCGAACCCACGTCCACGTCGGCCAGGCTGTTGGTGTACTGCAGCGTGGTGATGGAGCGGAACCCGTAGTCGCTCAGGAAATACAGGTCGCCCCCCACGTTGGCCACCGTGCGCGGAAAACTCGTCCCCACGTTCTCCACGATGTCCTCCAGCCGCATGGCGGTCGGGTCCGGGTCCACCGCCCACACCTGCGCGCCGTCGCGGGTCAGCACCACCATCTTGTTCTGGTACACGCCCAGCGCGTTGGCTGCACGGTCGCCGCGGCTGTTCAGGCCCGTGGGCAGGAACCCGGCGTCGTTGGCCGTGGTCCAGTCGCGCGGGTTGCCAGTCTTGGAGAAGCGCACCACGTCCGCATTGCCAGCGCCCACCGCGAAAATCTTGCTGGCGATCTTCAGGCAGGCCCGGGTGTCGGGGCAGTTGGCGTCGGCAATGTGGGTCGTCGGGCTGCCGTCCAGGTAGTGATGCTCCACCTGGCCGCCGGCGTACTGCACAGCGCAGTAGATGAAGGCGTTGAACACGTCGGCAAACGGCACATCGGCCACCGCCTGCGCGCCGCCGGAAAACACCACCTTGTTGGCTTGGAACAGCGGGTTGGCATGCGTGATGGTGCCGTCGCCATAGAAGGTGTGCAGCTTGCCGAAGGCCGCGAACAGGCCTTTGGTGCCAGGCTCCAGGTCCGTCACCTTCGTGAGCCCTGGGCGCTTGCGCGTGGCCAGGCCGGTGGTGACGTGCGCGTTCTTCATTTCCAGCAGTCGGTTCGCGTCCGACACGCTGGCGCCCTTGCGCAGATCAATGCCAAGGTCGAATTTGTCAAAGTGGATTGCTGGCACTGCTACTCCTTACGCAATCTTCACGGCCGTGATCTGGGTGGCGTTGTTGCCTGGCCGCGTGCTCTTGTGGAAGAACCGCTTGTTTTCCTTCTGGCGGAACTTTTCCTTGGCCAGCATGTTCTGGAAGCTGGTCGCGGAAGCCTGCGCATCCGGGTGCCGGTAGTGCGCCTTAGCATTGGCCAGGGCGTACATGAACACCAGGCGGTCGGGCACGCTGGGCCGGTCGCTCGGCCGGTCGAAGCGCCCACGGTCGGCCGTGTACTCCACGATCATGTCGTAGGCCGCGTCCGGTATCGGGTACAGCTCGATCTGCCCGTTGAGGTGGTCGTACTTGGTGGGCTGGCCCGTCAGCGTCAAAAAGCTGCGGTCAAACTCGGTGATGCCTTGCGTCAGCGGCTCGCGGATTTGATCGCCCACCTTCACCCACATCGACAGCACGCGGCCCGGGTCGATTTCCTCGTCTTCCTCGTCGTTGTTCCAGTCGTACAGGAACGAGCCCGCCACCAGCTTGATGGTGGTTTTCTTGCGCATGGCCGGCGGCTCCAGCTCGCCAAACACGTAGTCGTGCGCCTCCTGCAAGAACGACTTGATCACCGTGTCGTTGTTCTTGGACGCGGAGCCTTGCGTGACAAAGCCCAGCCGGGCGCGCAGCTCGGTCATCAGCTCGCCCAGGGTGCGGTAGCGTTCGGTCAGTCCGTTCATGCAGGCCTCACGAAGTGGTCAGGACGATGCGCAGCTGGCCGGCCACCAGTTGCAGCTGCGCGTTCACGCTGGTGCGCCCGATCAGGCTGGCGGTTTTCAGGGCGGTGTCCACGCTGGTCACCACGCCGTCCAAGCCATCGGCGCCGGCCGGGCCGGTCAAGCCTTGAATGCCCTGGATGCCCTGCAACCCCTGCGGGCCTTGCGGCCCGGTTGGTCCTGCTGGGCCGGTGGCGCCGGTCTCGCCCTTGCCGAACTCCTTGCCCGCGCTCCAGTCGCCGCTGGTGTTGGACAGCTTGAAGTACATGAACCCGGTGTCCATGGCCAGGAAGCTGAACCCCTTGGGCTGCAGGTCGTACAGGTTGCGGTTGGCGAACAAATCGCGCGCATCGGCATTGAATGACGCACCGGTGTCGCCCTTCGGGCCTTGCGGACCTTGCGGACCGGCGGGACCGGTCGGGCCAGCGGGGCCAATCGGGCCTTGGGGTCCGGTCAGGTCGCTCACCAGCTCAGGCGCCAGGCTGGCCAGCGTGACGATCGCGTTCTTCAGCGTGCCGTCATCGTTCTGCAGCAGGCCTGCATTCGAGCGCAGCGCGTTGATGGACAGCGCCACCTTGTCCAGCTCGGCATTCACCGCCGCGTGGTCGGTGCGGTCCGGGTTGTTCTCCAGGAAATTCTTTGTGCGGTTGTAGGCGGGGGCTTGCGGCATGGTGGCCTCACTTGTGTACGGATTCTTTGAAGGCCTGCCAAATGGCAAAGCCCAGCCAGCCGGCAGCGACCCATAAGCCGCCGGATAGGAACTTGGAAAGCACCTCGGCTTTCATCTTGGCCCACCCATCGGCATCACGTATCTGCTTTTCGTGAGCCATTCGATGCCCGTGCGGGTCGCCGCCAGGGAAAGCGTCGGTGATGAGTTTGTGCAGTTGCCCGAACTTCACGTCCATGTGAGCCAGCAGCTTGTCCTCTGCTTTGCTCAGGCGGCGCTCCACTTCTTCCTCGATCATCAAGGCGATCTGCGCCTCTGATACCTGAACGCATTCACAGCCACCGCGCCTGCGCTCCGGTCCGTTGTATCCCTGGTTTTCTGGTTGCATAGTCAGCAGTGGTTGCCTGTTGGGTCAAAAATATCGAGCAGATGAGTGCATACCCATTCGGCCTTTGCTGCACGCCATCCAGAGCCTTGCGCGATGTAACGCTTCAATCGGTCCGTGACCAGATGCTCCCCGCGCTTCGGGAGGTCAAGAAAGAACACCGTGGCCAAGGTGTATTGAGCGACCACATCCATGACATACCCCGCCAGCAAGGCGGGGAACGACAAGAAATAGGTGAACCGCGTCATCCGTCCGGCCAAGTGCGCCCGATACAAGCCCATCACCAGGATGTACGCGTACCAAAACACCCACAGGAACAGGATGACGGCCAGCAGGTACATCACAACACCACTCCTTCCGCCCGCACAAACAGATCATCAAGCTGCGCGTCTGTCATGCCAAGCGCTGCGGCTGCCTGGGCCAAGAACGGGCTGCTGCGCTGCCAGAACTGCGTGTCATGCAGCGCAACCTCAGCTACGGCTTTTTGTGTAGAGTCGGCAATGCCGGCCACGTAGTCCAGCACGGGCTGCCACAACCCCATCTGAATCAACACCACCTTGCCTTGGGCGCGGGTTACTTGCTGCGGAACGGGCGCGGCGGGCGGCTGCGCAGTCTCCACCTCCCAGGCCCCGCCCCGGAAGAAAGCGCCCTGCGTGGCCCGGTCATACGCGGGCGGCGCAATCGACGTGCTGCCCATCCAGTCGGCAGGCGTGGCGGTCTCGATGTGCTCCCCTGTGTGGGGGCTGAAGTGGTACTCAGGCATGTGCAACTCCTAGGTGTTGAATCAGGTGGTGGGTGTCTGCCCACTGGGCATGGCCCAGCCAGGCGGCGAGGAATTTGCGGCGGCCTTCCGTGTCGCCGGCTGCGTCAAACCGGCGCAGCTTGCGCTTGGCCCGGGTGACGCTGGACTTGCGCAGCAGCTTGTGCGTGGGCCAGATGCGATAGCCGCAAAAGTTGACGCCCGCTTGCCAGGGCAGCACGCTCCAGTGCGAAAACCGCAGCCCCATCTGGCTGCGGGCAAAGGCGGCGGCCTGCATTTGCAGCAGCGCCATGGCCTCCTGGCTGCGGCCGACCACCACCACGTCGTCCATGTAGCGGGCAAAGCGCGTCAGGCCCACGGTGTGCACCAGCCAGCGGTCGAAGATGTGGCCGTAGATGTTGGCGCTGAGCTGGCTGGTCAGGTTGCCGATGGGTAGGCCGCAGCCGGTGGCCGGCACGAACCGGCGCAGCAGGTCAAGGGTGCGGCGGCAGGCGATCTTGCGGGCAAATTCCTGGTGCAGCACGTCGCGCCGCACCGAGGCAAAGTAGCGGGAGAAATCGGTTTTCAGCATCCAGGGCTGCGAGCCATCTGCAATGGCGCGGCGCAACATGGCCTGCACCGCCGCAGCAGCGGCATGGGTGCCGCGCCCGGTGCGACAAGCGTAGCTCTGCGGCAGAAACAGGCGCTCAAAGATCGGCTCCACCACATTGCAGAAGGCGTGCTGCGCCACCCGGTCCACGAAAGGCAGGGCGCTGATTTCGCGCGGCTTGGGCTCGTACACCATGAAGGTGCGCGGCGCGCTGGGCTGGTAGGTGCCGGCCACCAGGCGCTGCCGCAGCCAGGCCAGGTTCGCAGCCTCGTCTTGCTTGAACAGCAGGTAGCCGATCGTCAAGCGCTTGCCGACAGATGCCTTGCGGTAGGCCTCCCAGAGGTTGTCGGGGTCGGTGATCTGGTCGAACAGGTGTTTGTACTTCTGGCCCATCCCTGGCCTTGCATGAGTCGGCCCGGGTTTCGGGCACTGCCCTACTCCCCGTTCTCCGAACCGCTGAGTGTGTTTGCCGAAGCAGGCCAAGAGGGGCTGACCATATCCAAAAAGGTCGCCTGGTGTTGCCGTAGCGGCACCAGGTGCAGGAGCCTTGACTTTTATCGTCACCGGCGGCCCGCAACGCAATGTTCCAGTTCGAGTTCCACGCGACGTTGTTCGAGTTGGACGCCCGAGAGCCGGAGTTCGCCGCGTTGTTGCGGTTGCCACTTTAGCCCCCTCCTTGCCTCTTTTGCGCAGACTTTGCCCAAGCCCCAAGCATGGCACCCGTCTCTGCGAGGTGCACGCTGGCAACCTCGTATTGGCGACGCGACACCAGCTTGCGTTCAGGCGCGGCCATGAAGCGCAAAAGCTCTTTGAGGTACGCCAGCCCGGCGTCTGCCTCGTACACGCGCGAGACCTGATTGCTTTTCCCGGCGGCGTGAAACAGCCGGTACTGCTCAAAAATGGCCGCAATGGCCGTGTCTCGCAACACCCGGTGCTGGCGGTTGGTGTTCGTCAGCATGGGGTAGAGGTAGTTCACAAACCCGTCGAAGCGCATCACCACGGCCATGGCGGCGCGCGGTTCAGGCTTGGCGGCGGTTTGGGCTGGCTGTTCCATCATTTCTTGCGAGGCTGCTTTCGCAGCCTCATACATGTTTCAGGTGGTCACCGGCGGCCCGCAACGCAACGCTCCAGTACGAGTTCCACGCGACGTCGCTCGAGGCGGACGCCCGAGAGCCGGAGTTCGCCGCGTTGTCGCGGTCGCCACCCAGCAAAACCACCCACGGATTGCCGTAGGCGTTACCTCGGTTGGGCCCCGCGGTCCATGCGCTGCCGCCTGCGGCACTGTTGCCGCGAGCGAAGACCCACAAATGGCCGGTCGCCTGCTCGATGCCCAGACGGCTGGTATAGCCCGGCTGCCGGGTAGTGAGCGGTATGGTGGCCGCTGCGCCGCCCAGGGACTGCGCTTCAGTCACGCCAAACATGGCGCTGCGGAATTCGTCAGGCGTGGGTAGGCGCAGGCCAAAGCTGGCGGCGATTTCTTCGCACTCGTACTGGCTGAGGCGACCGTAGTTGGTGCTACCGTTGCCGCCATACGCCAGCGGAATGCGCGGCAACACCGTGCCGCTGGCCACGTCGGTGTTGTTGCGGCTGATGCCGTTGACGATGTGGTTGACCGAGCAGAAGTAGATGGCGTGCCACACCTCGGTCTGCGGGTCGAGCGCCATGCCGCGTTGCTGGCCTTTGCAGCGCCAGGCCAAGTCCCACAGGCTGAATTCGTTGATGCCGGCGATGCGATCGACATCAGCCTGCGTCCAGATCATGGAGCCGCCCTGATTGGTGAACCCAGTGGTGGCAAACGAGCCTCCGGCGGGTGTGGTGCCGGGGGCCACCAGCCCATAGTGGAAGCCGCCGATCTTGCGAGCACCGGACACAGGCGGCGCGGCTGGGCTGCTGAACGGGTCTGGGGTGGCTTGCAGCGTGCCGTCAGGCCGCGCCCAGATGGCGTAGTCCTCACCCGCTGTGAGGGTCGGCATGGTGACGGGGGTGTCTGCGGCAAAAGTGATAACGTTGACCTCAGTGCGGAACGCGGAAAAGGCTTTAACCGCCAGCGCGTTAGGGCCGGTCTTTACAAAACAGGCGGAGTTTGGGTCAAGCTTAAAAATCCCTTGATTTGCTGCTACAAACTGCGCAATAGACAACGCCTCGGGCGGCGCACTCGCAGCAGAAAGGTTGCCCAGAATACGAAAGCCAGGCACGCTCTCCAGCCTGTTTAGACTCCAGCTTCCGGCTGGTACAACTGGTGGGCTGATAAACGTCTTAGTCCCGTCAATATTTTGGTCTCCAAAAACCCTAACAAGGTTTTCCGAATCAATGCTGGCCGCACTGGCGGCAGCGGCTGACGCGCTGTTTGCCGCCGATGTTGCAAAGTTTGCTGCATTGGACTCTGATGTGCTTGCTGCTGAAGCGCTATTGGCCGCATTGATCGAGCTCGTAGATGCAGCCGATGCTGATGCGCTTGCATTGCCGGCCTCTGTCGTTGCAATGCCTGCCTGCGTGGTTGCCGTGCTCGCGCTGTTTGCTGCAGACGCAGCCGATGCGGCCGCTGCACCTGCGCTGTTTGCTGCATTGGTGGCCGATGTGGAGGCAGTAGAGGCGCTGGTGGACGCATTTGCAGCCGATGTAGCTGCACTTCCGGCGCTGGCTTGTGCTGCAGTGGCAGACGCCAGTGCATTCTGCGCGTTCAGCAGTGAAGCAGTCTCCGCCTGCTGAACGACTGCAATCGAGTTGGCAGCATCTGAGGCCGCTTGTGTAGCCGTCAGTGCTGAAGTTAAGGCGGACTGGGCAGCATTTTGGGCTTCTTGCGTAGCCTCATCTAAGCTGGCCTGCAAAGCATCAAAGGCCGAAGGCGCCAATTGGTCAGCACCGACGATGCCGTTTTGCAGGGCGCCATCGTCTTTCTGGATCAGTGCAAGGTTTTGCCTGATCTGATTGATGGACAGCGCAGCCGCGTCTAGCTCGGAGTTGATACCCGCATGGTTGGTATCGTCACCGTCGCGCTCGGTGAAATCTACGATGCGATCGTATGCTTGCGGCTGCGCCATCTTGCTTCCTTACTCGGGCTTGGTCTCGCCGCCGGCTTCGCCTTCGGCTTTCTTGGGGTTCTTGGCTTTGGCCTCGGCCTTCACGGCGACCTTCTCGACCATCTCGGCCAGGCGCTCGCCGCCATCGTCGCCATAGACCTTGACGACCTTCTGCGCGCCGTACTTGGCGCTCAGGCGCTCGAACTCCTGGTCGGCCTCGACTTCGATGTGGCCCACCACCTTGTCACCGTTGACGTTCTCCTTGCCGAACATCTGGCGCAGCATGGTCAGCTCGTAGGGCGGCACGGCCACGGCGGTGATGGTGTTGGCGTCACGGCGAACCATGACTTCCACCATGGGTACATTGGTCTTGCTCATTGGGATACTCCAGTGGATTGAAGAACCCCGGCGCTAGGCCGGGGCTCGATCTGGTCATCAGGCGATAGCCAGGACGGCGTGCGCGTTGGCGCGGCTGATGGACAGCGCGCAGCGCAGGTTCACCATGGCGTACATGGCCAGGGTGTCGTGCGGGCGTACCGGCGTCACGATGTCCATGTCGTCGTCGCGGTACTTCATGAACTTGGTGTTGATGAAGTAACAGCGCTTGTTCCAGGACACCAGCGGGCTCTCCAGGGTCTGCAGCTCTTCAAACTGCGGGTCCCAGATGATTTCCACGCCCTTGAAGTACAGGCCCGTGTTCACACCGGAGCCCACACCAGCGTCCAGCTGCTTCACAGCACCGGCGTTGGCGTTGTTGGTGACGGTGATTTCCTTGCGGTAGGCGTCGATGAAGTCGCCACCAGCCAGGATGAAGTCGGGCGAGCCGCCGTTCTTGATGCAACGGCGCCATGCCAGCTCCATGCGCTGGGCCAGGTTGCCCACCGATGCCACGGAAATGCCGGTCTCGGCATAGTTGCGCCAGTAAGTGGCGGTTGCACGATCAAGGCCGCCCACGGTGCCGGTGCCCGGCGCCACGGAAATGAGCGTGTCCAGGCCCACGATGGCGTCGGTGTCGGCAGTGCCGTTGCGGTGCAGCTCCAGGTCCAGCTTCTGCATGAAGCCTTCCTTGAGCGATTCCATCTGCTCGTCCAACAGGTTCAGGAGCTGAACTTTCTCGTTCTGCTCCAGCTTGTAGGCCCCGCGCTCGCCCTCGCGCACCTTGATGCCGTTGCCGAACAGGCGGTCGTAATCGAGGTAGAGGCCGTCCACGGCACGGCGCCACGGGAAGGCGGCTTGCTCGGTCGTGTTGCGCTTGTTGAAAATCACCGGGTCTTCACCGTAGGCCCAGGCAAAGTTGCTGCCGTAGGTCTTGCGGATGTTCTCCACGATGTTCTGCTTGGCACCCAAGAACATCTTGCGGCCTTGCATGAGCTTTTTGAGAAGGGGGCGCTCCGTGGCGATCTGGTCCACGGGGATGTTTCTGAGATATTCGTCCAGCGAGACTTTGGCAAGCTCTTGGAGGTCTCCAGCGGAAATAGGCATTTTGTCGCTCCGAAATGAAAGGGTTAATTCACCTTCCACACCGTCCACGAAGACCACCCGTGTGTTCAGCCTTTCAGATTCCCGGCGCGACTCGGGTACAGCTTGGTCTGTTGGCTTGGTCCTGAAGGACGCGACCCCTTCGATGCAGCGACAAATTCGGCGTGTACCGCATCGGCATACCGGCTGGCCTGCTGTGGGAGGCGATCCCCGCTTACGCGCGTTGCAGGCCAGTCAGCACAGCGATGCGGAACTGGCAATCGAATTATTGGCGGCTGTCAATACCGCCACGGACTTTTGTTCAGAGGCCCATGCTCTCCATGCGTTGCGCGATCCGGTCGATCGGTGACGCAGCGTTGGGGGCTGGGTTGCCCAGGGCGGCCGGGCGCGATCGGATGGGCTGCGGGCTGGCTGCAGCGCGCGGCACCTGGATGTTGTCGTACATCATCTTGATCGTCGCGGCCCACTGGTGCGGCTGGTACGTGCTGACGAAGGCCTGCAGGTTGGCCGGGTTCTTGAAGTGATCGGTGATCACCTTCATGCGGGCCGGGTGGTCAATCTCTTGTGCCCGTGTCTGCAAATAGGCCTCCATGGACTGTGCGGCCTGCTGCACCTGCTGCTGGAACTCCTGCTGCTGCTGCACGGTCTGGCGCTCTACCTGCTGGCGCTGCTGCACCTCTTGCTGTTGCTTGCGGTACTTGGCCAGCTCCACCGCGCGCTCGCGGGTGATTTCCATGTTGTCCACGGCCTGCTTCAGGTCGTCATGGCCCTGCAACAGGTCCACGCCGGGCGCTTCCACACCCAGCTTCTGGTACAGCATGGCGCGCTGGCTCTCGACCATTTCCAGCGCCACGCGCAGGTTCTTCTCGTCGCCGCTGCTCACCAGGCGGCCAAACTCCAGCGTCTGGGCAAACTCCTGCGCGCTCATGCCGGTGGACTTCACCAGCTCGCGAAACTCGTTGATGTCCTGCTCCAGCTGCTTCTTCTCGGCAAACACCTGCTTGATGCGCTCTTTGCCGCGCTCGGACTTCACGCCCTCCAACAGCTCGGCCTCTTCCTGCTCGGGCGCCTTGGGCTTGTCCTCGGCCTTGGCGGGCTCGGCCGGCTTTTCTTGATCGGGTTTTGATTCGGCCGGCTTCGGTGCGTTCGGGTCGTCGGTCAGCTCGTCCAGCATCGCGGCCAGCTTGGACTTGCCGCCTTCTGGTGCGGCACCCTCATCATTTTGCGGCGCATCGGTCGGCTCGGCTGGCGTTTCTTGATCGGGTTTTGATTCCTCGGGCAGCTCGGCCGGCGCATCGGCGCCAATGGCGTCTATCGCGGCCTCGGTGGCGCTGCCACCTCCCAAGTCGCCGCCTTGATCGTCGGCGGGCTTCATCAGGCGAGAAAACAGGTGTTGATTCCAGATGGGCATGGTGGTTCCTTGGTGGCTGGTGGTTGGGGGATGGGTTACATGGCCGGGGCTGGCATTCCCGCTGGCATGCCTGGCATCGCTGGCATGGCGGGTTTCTTCGGGATGAACTGGTCAACCTCCAGGCGCTCGTCAAAGCGCTTGAGTGTTTCACGCAGCAAGTTGATCAGTGGCTCGGCATCCATGCCGCTGGCCTGCACCTGCATGATCTGGGTCACCAAACCCTGCACAACCGGCAGAACCTTGCCCCAGTTTTCCTGCTGCTCCATCTTGTCCGGTGCGCCTGAAGTGCCGGCCCTGATCTTCATTTCGATCATGTCGAACACTTCTTCGCGCGACAGCTCGGGCCAGTCGTAGGGCTTGACCTCCACCTGCATGGGCATGCCGCCGGTCTCGATCACCTGCACCTCGGGTGGCCCCATGATTCGCTCCACCTGCGGGGCGGTCAGCTCGAACAAAAGGATCTGTGCGGAATACTGGGCAATCTCCTGCAGCCAGTCTTCCACCTGATCGCGGAACTCCGACACGCGGCCGCTCAGGCTCTGCTGCAGGATGCTGGCCTCGGTGGCGGTCTTGGGCTTTACCACGGTCGAACGGGCCGCGTCTTGCAGCCCGGTCACCTGCTCCCAGTCGTAGCGCACGGCGCTGGTGTCGTACACCGCCGGGTCGATGGGCGGATGCTGGCGCGGGATGATCACCTGGTTGAGCGGCTTGCCCTCGGTGTCGATGATCGTGATTTCGCCAATCTCACTGTCGCTGTACCGCTTGATGCTCTTCTCGTTGATGTCGCCCCCCGCCACCCAGCCGGGCAGGCACAGATCGCGGTGTTTGTTGAAGCGGTCTCGCGCCTCGTTGTGCTCGTCCTGCAGCTTCTCGGTCAGGTCCACCAGCGAAGGGGCCACAAACTGGCCATCAATGGTCTGGAAGGGCAGCAAAAAGAACGGATACCAGCGCTCGCCGGCCTTCGGGGGGCTGTAGGGTTCGCGCAGCCAGTAGTCGCAGCCCTCGGCCATGGTGTAGACGCGCTGGGTGGTCTTGTCCCAGATTTCCAGAATGGCAATCTGCCGGTCTTCGTCCAGGCTGGCCGATGCACTGGCAAAGCGGCCATCCTTCACCCCGGATTTGCCGTCGCTGTAGGCCTTGGCCTTGTCCAGCTTCACCTTGTACGTGGCTTCGGCCTGGCTCTTCTTCATCGGGATGATCTGGCACAGCCAGTCGGCGTCCCGGTAGTCCCAGAACTCGCACACGCTCGGGTCAATCAGCAGGTTCTCGGTCAGCACGCGGTCGATCACCAGGCCCTCGGCCGCCGTCACCTCCACCTGCTCGTTCAGCGCAGCCATCAGCTGCTCCAGCTCGGCCTTCTTCGCTTCCAGATCGCCGCGCTGGTTCGGGTCCTCGATGTCCGACAGCAGGCGCTCCACCTCCAGGATGTTGTCCTGGGTGTCGTTGATGCGGCTCTGGATGATCGGGTCCTGCTTGATGTCCCGCTGGTACATCACCTTCACGATGCCGAAGCTCGATGTCAGGGCCGATCGCACCGATGCCTTGGCCCGGCCCTTTAGGTCGGCTTTCTCCAGGTGCCGGTTGGTGACGGTCTCCAGCGTCTTGCAGAACAGCTTGAGGTTGTCCGCCTTATAGAGCGGCACCGCGCTGATTTCCGGGTTGCGCGCGTAGATCGCCGGCAGCACTGCGGTGATGGTTCCCTGGATCAGGTTGGCGCGCAGCTTGTAGAAGTCCTTGCTCTTCGGGTCGCCCTCCCAGTTGAACCCGGCCACGGTCTTGCGGTTGTGCTGCACCCGCTTGTGGAACTTGTCCCAGTGGGCGCGCGCGTGCGCGATGCGCCGGCTCCACTTCTTGGCCAGCTCATCGGCCTCCGGTTGGTCGCGGTAGCCGGTCTCGGCTTGGTTGGGCGTAGAAATGTCCATTGGTCACACTCGCATGGTGTAGGTGTCGTTGTCGTGTTTGTATGTCTGTTCCTCGGGGTCGCCGGACTTTTGTTCTTCGTCCGGGTTGCGGCGGCGGCGCATGATTCCGTAGCGCGTGGCGTCCCAGCAGTTCGCCACAATCACCCCATTGGCCAAGGCGAAGTTGTGGCGCCGCATGACGGTGATGCAGCCGGTGTCAGCCCGGCCGGCTGGCTCGACCCGAATAACCCGGATTCCGCCTGCGAAAGTCTTTGGCCCTGCAGTTGGGCCCGCAAAACTTGGCGCGTGCAAGTCCCACAAACTCCGATCCGCACATCTGGCACTGCATGAGCTGCTTTGCGTGCAGAGCATCTTTGCAGTGGGCTTCGTAGTGCTGTCGGTGCCACTCGCGGCCAGCGTCAGACTTGTGCCACTCCCTGGCCGCTTCAGTTGCTGCAACCAAGCCGTTGCCCCAGCGCCCGCCAGTCTTGCCGTGACTTGAGACATGATCCGCACCAACCAGACACTCCAGGTTTTCTGGTTGGTTGTTTGCGCGGTCTTCGTCTTTGTGGTGGATGTGGTGGCCTTCTGGCACTGGGCCATTGAAGTGCTCCCACACCACCCGGTGCAGCCGCACGCCTTTGCGCTGAAAGTAGCGGCCGCATCGGTAGTACCGCACGCCGTTGAACTCTTGGATAGTGTCGCTGATGACTGTGACTTGCATGTGATTGACCTCGCGTAACTGATTTTGTCCGTGAGGTCTATCGCTGGCAGATATTTATTCTCAGTTGTCAGAAACTTGTGGTCAGGCGTGCAGGTGACGCTGGTGCCGTCCTCAAACACAACGCGCACCAGCTCGGCATTGCGGCGGATCACGCGCCAGTTTTCATGCGGCACCCATTCGCCGGCATCGTTCAGCACTAAAGCATCACCAATGCTGTCAATGCGACGCGGCCCCATGTTGGTCATCACCGGCGTGTCAGCCGGGAAACAGTGGTCTTCGGCATCGGTGTCCACGTCTTCCGGGTTGTCGTCGCTGGGCGGCAGGCTCGGCACGGTGCGCAGCCAGTGCTTGCATGTGGAAAACACCTTCAGCCGGCCCTCGGCCAGCAGGCGGATGATTTCCTGCGCCCCGTTGACCCGTGAGCCCTTGGCATTCCAGGCCTCCATCCACTTCACGCCACCCTCGCGGAATATCTGGCCGATGGAGCGGTCCGCGCCGATCTTGCTGAAGATGGCAGGGTCCGCCAGGTTCAGGCGGTACTCGTAGCCCAGTCGCTCGTCGTGTTCCTCAATGGCCTTGATCTTTCTGGCCACCTTGGCCGCATCTTCCCGGCTTCCCTCGTTGGGCTTCTCGCCCATGCCGTACAGCTCGCGCCAGATGTAGTGCACACCGTCCGGGTCCATCGCAAACCAGTACACGGCATACGGCCGGGCATAGCCCCAGTCCATGGCCTTCCACACCTTCCAGCTCGCCGGGATCGGGAACGGCTCCACCACATGCTTCTTGGCGTCCCACACGCCTTCTAAGAACGAACCCACATGGATGTCCCAGTCGCCTTCCAGCCACGCCTTGCGCCGGTTGGGGTCCTTCAGGCTTTCCAGTGTGGCCAGGTACTCGGGGTCATTGGCCAGCAGGATGCGGTTCTCGTAGATCGTGGAGCGAATCGCCACGCGCGGCTTCTCGCCATCCAGTCGGATCACCTGGCCCGATGGCACACCACCCTGCCCCAGCTGGAAACGCTCCTTCACCGCGCCATGGCCCTTGCCGAACGGGTTGCAGGTGGCGCGCACCATGCGCGGCATGCCGGGAAACGATGACCGGCAGGTGGAGTGCATGGCCTCGTAGAACTGCAGATCGCGCCAGTTGGTCAGCTCTTCAAAGCCCAGCCATGGGTATTCGTGCCCGTGATAGTTCCAGTAATCGTCCTCGGTGGCGCCGTAGCGGAAGAACAGCATTTCGCCGGTCGGCCACTCCCAGTAGTAGTCGGCCTTGTTGAATTTCGCCTCGGGAAAGAACTGGGTGAACCATCGCCGGCTCTTGGCCACCACGTCGGCCAGCTGCGGGTAGGTCAGGCGGAACAGCACGCCACGCCAGTGCTGGCCGAAGCCCTTGCCCGTGTGCTGCGCGAAGGACATCAGCAGCGTGTCGGTCTTGCCACCGCCGCGCGTGCCGTGCATCAGCGCCTCGAAGATCGGGCACGTCAGGAACCTGAACTGCGCGCCGGGGAGCGGCACCCAGCGTGTCGTCACGCCTCCGGCCTCCATTTCGCATCATCAATGGCCGACCTTGCGGCCACCCGTGCGTTTTCGCTGGCAGCCCACTCGTAGCCGCTGCATCCAGGCCCTTGCAGTAAATGGTGGGCTACCCGGACCGCCTCCATGGGCACAAGCCCAACTGCGCGCGTGCAGATGTGGCGCCCGTCCATCGCATTTTCTAGAAACATCATGGCATCCAGTCTGTGATCGGCGGGCCCATTGGTTAGCCGATCTTTCAGCTCTGCAATCGCCTCGTCAATCTCCTTAAGGCCGCCCTCCATAGCCTCTGCACCACAGTGCTCGACCAGCTCAAGGGCCTCCAAGGCGAGCTGCATGATTTCCGTGTCGCTTTTCATGATTGCGTGTCCTTTGCGTTGTTCATCATCTTTTCCCAGGCCTTTTCATCCATCACGCCCGGCACCACCAGCACGCCCTTGGGCGCTTCGTTCTCGGGCGGCGCGTTCACCTGCTTCACCGTGTCGCGGTTGGCCGCCAGCAGGTTCACCGCGATCTGGCTGGAATCGTTGGCCAGCTTGGTCAACACGCTCACACCCTTTAGCGCCTCCATGGACAGCAATGGATCGGCGTCGTCCACCTTCTCCACCTCGCTGTTGGCCAGCGCATGCAGCCGGTGGGCGGTCTTCGCCCCCAGCTCTGCCGCATTGGCCAGGCTCACGCTGATGGCCCTCAGCTTCTCGGCCAGGCTCACCGCGGCGTACTGCTGCGCCACCGGCAGCTCGGCCAGTGCCGTTTGCGCCTCGGCCAGCTTGTGGGCCGTTTCCTTAACTTTTTCCGAAACTTTCGAAACTCTTTCGGAAATCCGGGTTTGACTGATGCCGTACTCGCGCGACAGGTCTGCGGCCCTCTCCCCTGCAGCCAGCCGGCGCTCAATCTCTTGCCACTGCTCCGGGCTCAGTTTGCTGGGTCTTGCCATCAGATCACCACCACCTCGGGCGCCTTGGCCTTGATCCGGTTGGTCAGCTCACGGATGAATCGCTCGTACTCGCCGCGGCTGATGCTGGTGCGCTGCAGGTGGTGGTACTCGAACACCTCCCGCATGGCCTGCAGTCCCGGCCCGGTGGTGCCCATCTTCTTGGTGCGCTCGTACCGGCGGGCGGACTCGATCATGTGGGCCTGCAGGGCGGCGCAGTCTTCGGCGGCCTCTGGTCCCACCCCGTTCGCGGCCATCAGCTCGCACAAGTTGGCCATATCCACGATGTCCTGCCACTCTCTCAGGCCGGCTTGGCCTTTGGCGAATGCGTCGATCGCTGCCAGCTCGCGCAGCTGCAGCTGGTTCAGCTTGTCGTCCGGGGTGATGGCTGCGCCCTCGATGGCGTGCTGGATCGGGTTCACCAGCGCCCATACCTTGCGCCTAGTCTTCTTCCTCATTGCTGCAATTCCTTGATGCTGGCCCTTGTGTCGATTGTTTCGTGGCCCCCGTGGGCTGGTGGACATTTCGTGAGTAGATGCGGCTGCAAGGTCACCAGGTCATGCCGTCCGCCGCCGTCCATCTGCACGGTCACGCGCAGGAAGTGGTCGTGCTTGCTCTCGAAACCCTTGTGCTTGATGACGGTGCCGGTTCGCCCGGTGGGCGTCATCACACGGGTGCCTGGCGGAAAGTGGTCCAGCTCTACGTCCCGCCTCACGCCTTGCCCCCCAGTTTTCTGGCCTGCTCCCGGTAGTGGCGCGCAATCTCGATCAGCCCTTCGTGGGTGTACTTGCGCAGGGTGCTGTCGGCTTCGATCAGCTCCACAGCACGGGGCCCGATGCGCTCGATCAGGCCCTTGCGGTACTCGACGTGGTTCCCGGCGAGGTGGTTGTTGCAGTGCTTGCACTGGCCGTGGGCGTTGTCTTCTACAAACCGCATGTGCGGCGCGCTTCCCACGCTGCGGTAGTGGCCACAGTCGTAAGTGTTGGGCTCGGTACCCAGTGGTCGGCCACAGGAAATGCAGGGCTTGCCGGCGTCACGGGCACGGATGAAGGCATTGAATGCCGTCTGCGCCTTCTTCACCAGCTGGGGCTTGGTCTGCATCGCCTGCAGCTTGGCCTTGATGGCCTTGCGCTCTTGCGCTTGCTCCTTGGCCTGCTTCTTTTCCGTCTGGGCTCTAGCGTGCTTCAGTGCGCAGCTGGGTGAACAGACTTTTTGCATCGGCCTCGATGGGCTGAAATACTCGGAACAAACCTTGCACGACTTCACTGGTAAATCTCCCCGGTCTCAGGGTCCACCCTGCCGGTGTGCACTCCATGGTCTGCAGCCCATGCCAGCACGAACTCGATCAGCTCGGCGCATTCGCCGCGGGTCAGTTGACTGGTGCGGCGGAACACGATGTCCACCCCGTGGCCATCGAGGGCGGGCAGCATTTCGATGTGCTCCCCACGTGCGCGCATCCATGCGGCGGTCAGCAGGCGCTTCCACGTTTCCACGTCGCGCTTCTTGCCGGCCCACTCCACTTGCTTGCTGATCTGGGTCAGCAGGGCATGGAGCATGGCGTTCTCGGCCAGGCTGCGGGTTTCTTCCCGCGCCTCAACCACCATGCGGCGGCCGGCCATCAGGTGCGCCTTCAGCAGTGGCCACAGCTGGCCGGTCATGGCCTTGTGGGCCTGCACCGGCTCCCAGCATCGGATGACGGTGCGCTCGGTCATGCCTCGACCTCTTCAAACAGGTCGGCGGTCTGCGGCTGTTGCGGCTTGACCAGCTTTCGGCGCAAGACAGGAAACACCAGCCCGCTCTTGCGCTGCGCCAGCGGCATCAGGCCGGCGCGCTGGGCGCACTTCGGCCCGACTGGGTGATTGCCGATCAGGACGGCGGCCTGGTCCATCGGGCGGCCGCACAGGGCGCAGTACAACTTCACAGCAGGTGCCTCACTCGTCCAAACTGGACTTCGGCCCAGCTGAGCGGCGTTTCGTCAATTTCTGGGCCACGCACTCCAAGACCTTTGCCCGGCCAGGATTTCCCGGAAAGCGCTCGATCGCAGCGAGCATCGCGGCCGCGTGTGGCTTGCTCGGGTACGCACTCAGCACCAGCCGGGTGCAGCACTCCAGGCACTGGAACCGGTACGCCCCACAGGTCGGCCGTTCGCTCGATTGGATGCAGGCGCTGCATGTCAAGCAGCCTCCGGCATCAGGTGCGAGCGCAGCGCTTCGCGGGCAAAGCGCAAGCTGGTGGGGTTGATCTTCTCGCCAGCCTCATGGCGGGCCAGGATTCGCTTAGCCCAGGCCTTGTGATCAGTTGTGGCGGTCTGGACGGTTTGCGTACGCACGTCGCCCAGCTTGGCAAGCTCCCGCTTGACGCGCTCAGGGTCGGCCTTGGGTTCGGGCAGGCGCGGCGCCTCGGGTGATGGAGCCTGGCGGCACAGGTGCTTGAACTCGATGACGTTCGGACACTTAGGCGGCAGGTTCTCCAGCGCCCAGGCAATGCGGTGCAGGCTTTGCGCGAACGTGGACAGCTCATGCGCCCATGCCGCCTTCACATCGGCCATCGGCACATCGGCCCATTGGCGCGTCCATTGCGCGCCGTAGGTGGCGGCCAGGCGCTCGAACAGTCGGTCAATCGCTTTGGTGGGCAGGCTCATGTGGCGACCCTCAACTTCGGCTGCAGGGGTGTGATGTCGATGTAATCGTCGGCATCGGCGGGCTGGCCGGCCTCGGGCCACTTGCGGCCGGTCATTTCCTCCCAACGAGCGCGGCGCGCCAGCTCGTCTTGCTGGGCGTAGCTCATGGGCTGGCGGCTGGCGGTTTGTCGCTCGGCCGGCTTCAGCCAATCGGCTTGCAGGCCTTGCGATCCGCGCATGCACCACACCTGCAGGAAGGCGTCCAACTGCATGCCGGCCTTCTCGCTCTCACGCCGGGCTTGCTCCAACACGGTTTCGGTGACCGGGGCCTTCTTGGCTCGGCGCAGTGCAAGCCAGTCGGTCCAGGTTTGTTCGGCAACAACGTCAGGCCGGGAAACCTGAGCGGGTGCGCTGCGCTTGCGCGGCTCTACTTCTGAACGAAGTGAAGAAGTATTCTTCTCTTCTCTTTCTCTTTCTCTAGCTAACGCACCTGTAACGCTCGCGTGCTCATCCTGTAACGCTGTCTGCGTTACATCAGCGTTACCGGCTGCATCGTCTGCGGTTGCATCGGCGTTACCTGAGCGGTGGCTGGCCACACGTTTTGCCGTTACAGCGCGCCTCTTGGCAGACGTGCCGTTGTGCTCTTCAAACCGGACGATGCGCACGCCTTCGGGGTGATCGGCCAGCCACCCGATGCACACCAAAGCATTGCCAAGCCCTGGCACACCAGTCTTGCGGTCAATCTGGCGCAGCGTCAGCCCGGGCATGATCCCGTCTTCGCTGTGCTGGTCTGCCGTGGCCCACAGCCAGTAAAGCCCACCAATGACGGCGGCCTCACCCTGCTCTGTCAGGTCGCAAAGTTTTGCAACCCGTGGGTCGTCCCACAGATTACCGCGCATCTTGATCCAGTCGCCGGCCATGGCTCAGACGCCTTCAGTGACTGGCTTACGCTTCTTTCCCACCTTGCGGCGAACAGAAGGGACAGGGCGCCCCTTGAACCACTCGGGCCGGATCGCGTAGAGCTGGACAAGCCGAAGATCAGGCAGGGGGCCATCCCTCCACTGAGTCACAGCGGACGGGGTGACATTGAGAATCTTGGCCAGCGTCGCGGCGGACCCGGCTAGTTGGATGGCTTCTTCGGTTTTCATGGGCTTGAAATTTATCACACTAAACCGATATTGTGAAGCATCCTATAGCCTTTAGGTGGCTTAATAAGGCCATGACACTCTCAGACCGAATCCGCGAGGCGATTTCCCACTCGGGAAAAAGCCAGGCCCAGATCGCTGCCGAGACTCGCAAGAGCCCCGGCGCGGTAAGTCAGTGGCTGGACGGCAGGATCAAAAGCCTACGTGCCGATACAGCAGAAGCCCTGGAAAAAGCAACAGGGGTTCGTGCTGCTTGGCTCGTTACCGGCCGCGGACCTAAATTTGTGATTGACAACAACGTTCAACCCGCTGCCATCGGAGCAAAGTGCGTCCCACTCATCAACTATGTGCAGGCTGGCCACTGGACGGGCGCTGTCGATCCGTATCAAACCAACGATGCACAAGACTGGCTGATGACAGACTCAGAAATATCGGGGAGTGCCTTTGCACTGGAAATCAAGGGGGATTCAATGCTGCCGGAATATCGGCCTGGCGATCGAGTGATCATTGACCCAGAGGTGTCGCCACAACCTGGCGACTGTGTGGTGGCAAAGAACGGCGAGGACGAAGCGACATTCAAGAAGTACCGGCCGCGCGGCATGGATGCCAACGGCAACATGGTGTTTGAGCTGGTGCCGCTCAACGACGACTATCCGATCATCCGGTCAGATGTCACGCCGGTGCGGATCGTCGGCACGATGGTGGAGCACAGGAAGTACAGGAGAAGGTGATGCAACGGAAAACGATCATCGGCGCGGGCATTGTTGGCGCCACCATACTGATTGGCTGGCTGGCGTTTGGCCAGCAGAGCTACGAGGGGTGCCTGAAGAGCGCCGCCAAGGCCGCCAATGGCGTGCCAATGGCCTACCACGATCTGCGCAGCATCTGCGACGACAAACACGCCGAAGGCGGCATCAGCTTCAGCGACCTGATCCCAAAGAAGTAGCCGCGCCGCACACCACCAGCAAACCCGCTTCGGCGGGTTTTTTGTTGCCTGAATCCTAGGCAAACCACCGCAATGCCGAAAATTATTTAGTAGCCTACTATACAAGGCAGGTTTATTCTGCTAAAGTTCACTTCACTTACCGCACACCACCGGAGTGAACCGATGAACCCCTACCTGCTTGATGAGATTTATGAGCGCCTGGGCCGCCCCCGCTGGTTCTGGCCTGCCGTCGCCGTGGCTTTGGTCGTGTTGTTCGGCTTGGCCGGTGCCGTGACGGAGCCCGTATGAACTGCTGCGACTACAAGTGCACCGAGGGCAAGGACTGCCCGGTCCGTGTCGCCAAAGTCGGCCAGCGCATGCCGGCCGCCGAACCCCTGCCCCGCACTACGTGGCGCGAGCACCTGCGTGACGCCGCCACCGCTGCCCTGATGGTCGTCGTGGTGATGCTCATTACCGCGCTCATCTACCCCTTTTTCTGACCCACCTGCTGTACCTCCATGAACGAACCCACCAATCCCATGGCCGCGCTGTACGCAGCGCTGGCCAAAGCACAAGGCGCATTCCAGCCGATCGTCAAGAACCGTGATGTCGAAATCACGATGAAGAGCGGAGGCCGGTACCGGTTTCGCTACGCCGATCTGGAAGAGATCCTGACCAAGACCCGGCCCGCACTGTCGGCCAATGGGCTGGCGCTGATCCAGACCGTGCACGAAGGCCGTCTGGTGTGCTCGCTGGTGCATGCCGATGGTGGCTCGATGTCCAGCACGGTGGACATGCCCAGCGCCCGCGACTTGGGCGATCCCAAGAGCTTCGGCGCCGCCATCACCTACCTGCGCCGCTACCTTGTCACTGCCATGCTGGGCGTGGCCGCTGACGACGACCTGGACGAAGACGGCCAGGAAATGGGCGAGACCGTACCCCGCAACACCAGCAAGCCGCCCGTGGCACAACCCCGGCGCCGCGCACCTGCAGAGGCGCCAGCGCCTGCAGCTGCCCCCGCACCAGGTGACAGCACGCCCGCCACCCAGGGCGAGGTGGCCTATATCACCAAGAAGATCGAGGCCAAGGGCTGGACCAAGGCCGAGGCCTACCAAGCGGCCGGGCTCGCGTTTGACGAAGCCGTGCAGATGAGCAAGGCCGACTTCGCTGCACTGAAGGCGGTGCTGTGATGCTCACCTTTGACGAAGCCACCCACACCTACTACCTCAGCGGTCAGAAGGTGCCCGGCGTGACGAGCGTACTGAAGCCGCTGACCGACTACAGCACGGTACCGCCCGATGTGCTGCAGGCCGCCGCCGAGTTCGGCAAGGCTGTGCACCGCGCCTGCGAGCTGGACGACCTGATGGAGCTGGACGAGGACACCATGGACCCCGCCCTGCGCCCGTACCTGAGCGCATGGCGCAAGTTCTGCGCCGACCACCGCGTGTCGTGGCTCGAAATCGAAAGGCCCGTGCACCACCAATCCCTGCGCTATGCCGGCACACCCGACCGCATTGGCGACGTGCAGGGCCTGCTCTCTGTGGTGGACATCAAGACCACCGCCGAGCTGTACCCCAGTGTCGGGCCGCAGCTGGCCGCCTACGCCAACGCATGGAGCCCCGGCGCCGCCAGCACCATGCAGCGCATCGCCGTGCAACTCAATGGCGACGGCACCTATGTGGCCAAGCCCTACACCGACCCGGCCGACTGGCCTTTGTTCTGTTCCCTTCTGACGCTGCGCAACTGGTGCGCGCGCCATTCCATCACCCCCAAGTTCTAAGGAGCCCACCCATGAAAACCACCGACACCGTGACTTACGACGCCAGCGCCGCCATCGTGCTGGCCAACAAAGCCCAGGCCGCACTGGCCGGCGCCACCGACTTCGTGATCGACAGCCCGACCATGTTCGAGCTGGCCAGCGACGACCTGAAAGGCATCAAGGCCCTGCAGAAGGAAGTCGAAGAGAAGCGCACCAGCATCACCGGCCCACTGAACCAGGCAGTGAAGGCAGTGAACGATCTGTTCCGCGCCCCGAAGGACTATTTGGACAAAGCCGAGGCCACACTGAAGCGCGCCATGGTGGCGTGGACCACCGAGCAGGAGCGCATCGCTGCAGCGGCCCGCGCAAAGGCCGAAGCCGAAGCCCGCGCCGAGCGGGAACGCCTGGCCGCCATCGAGCGCGAACAAGCCGAAGCCGCGCGCCGTGCGCAGGAAGAAGCCCAAGCCGCTGCCGCTGCCGGTGATCAGGAAGCTGCAGCCGCTGCCATGGCCGCCGCACAGGCCGCCGAGCTGCAGGCCGCCACCGCTGCCATGACCGCCCAGGTGGTGACCTTGGCCCCGGCCGTGGAAGCCCCGGCCAAGGTCACCGGCATCAGTGGCCGCGTCACGTACAGCGCCGAAGTCACCAACCTGATGGAGCTGGTGCAAGCCGTGGCCGCCGGTCAGGCCCCCATCGAGTGCCTGCAGGCCGACACCAAGTTCCTGGGCGCCCAGGCCCGCGCCTTCAAGAAGGCCGGCCAGCTGTACCCCGGCGTCATGGCTGTGGCCGAACGCAGCATCGCAGCGAGGGCCGCATGAGCGCGCACCAGATCATCGAATCATTGCTCGAAAGAACCATTGCTTCACCGAACGGCTGCCGGATTTTTACCGGATGCACGCAAAGCAACGGCTATGGGAGAGCAAAGATTCTCGGCAAGGTTGATTACACACACCGGCACATGTACAGGCTTATCCACGGCGAGATTCAGCCGGGCCTTGAGGTGTGTCACTGGTGTGACGTTAGAGGTTGCATCAACCCAGAACACCTATTTCTGGGAACGCATACAGAAAACATGGCCGATGCGGTCAAAAAAAATCGCATAGCCAAGGGTTTTGCTTTGCCGCACACAAAGCTGACCGAAAGCCAGCGAGCAGAAATCCAAAGGCTTGCAAGTTCCGGCATGTCCTACACGCAAATTGGAATCTTGTTCGGGATCAGTAGGCATCACGCAAGCTGGATTGCATCGAAGAAAGAGGGTCAAAAACATGTCATCAGTCAATAAGGTCATTCTTCTGGGGCGGTGCGGCAAAGACGCCGAGGTTCGTTACCTACCAAGCGGCAAAGCTGTTGCAGCCGTTTCGATGGCGACGTCCAACTACCGTAAAGACCCAAGCACAGGCGAGCGCATTGAGGATGTTCAATGGCACCGCGTCACCTTCTACGAGCGCCTGGCCGAGATTGCCGGCGAGTACATCAAGAAGGGCAAGCCCGTGTACGTCGAAGGCCGCCTTAAGTACGGCAAATACACCGACCAGTCGGGCGTGGAGAAGAACACGGTGGACATCGTGGCCACCGAGCTGCAGCTGTTGGGCGGCCGTGACGATGCTGCCGCACCGGCGACCCAGCGCCAGGCCCCCGCACCGCGTCCCGCGCCAGCACCGGCCAGCAGCGGCTTTGACGACATGGACGACGACATCCCGTTCTGATTCCCCCAACCCACCCGAAAGGAAACCATGACCGCGACACCCGACACCACCGCAGCCGCCACTGACGTGGGCGAATTCATCACCGACTTGGACGGTGGCGTGTTCGACCGCAAGCTGTCCATTGCGCTGTCGCAAGTGGCGGCCGCCACCGTGGACAACGACAAGGCCGGCGAAGTCACCGTGAAGCTGGTTTTCCAGCGCATCCCCGGTACCAGTCAGGTGCGCTGCGAGCACACCCTGAAGTACGTCAAGCCGACCATGGACGGCAAGGCCGGCGAAGAAGAGAAGCGATCGACCGTGCTGCACGTGGGCCGGTTCGGCGCGCTGTCGCTGGCCCAGCCCTCTCTCATGAACAAGCAGGGCGAAATCGTTTAAGCCCCACCCGCAACACCCAGCAGAAAGCAACACCATGTTCGACAAAGACGCCATCAAGCAACTGGGCCAATCGGAGGCCATCTCGGCCGCTGCTACGGCCATCACCGAGCAGGCCGCCACCCTTGTGGCCCTGCCCGAAGACTTCAAACTGCACGATCTGGAGCAGTACCTGACCATCCGCCGGCGCGCCCGTGGCCTGATGACCACCAGCGCACTGAAGGACTTTGCTACCTACGCCAAGGCCCACGCCGAAGCCGGTGCCAGCGTGTTTGTGGACGCCAACGAAATGTGCGCCACCGCCGTGCTGAACCTGGGCACTCCCGACGAGCCCGGCCACACCGACAACCGCGCCAAGCTGCAAGCCCAACTGACCGCCGCGTATCGCGCCCTGCTGCAGCATGCCGGCGGCCGCGCACTGACCCAGACCGTCGCCGCCGAGTTTCTGGAAGACTGGCCCGACCTGATTGAGTGCTTCAACGAGCAAGGCCCGATCAAGCTGCCCAAGGCAGTCGCCGCCATCCGCAAGCTGTCCATCGAGGCCATGCGCAAACTGGAATCCAGCGAGCAGTCGCTGAGTGCCAGCAAGAGCGCATTCGAGTCGGTGCAGGCCACCAGCGCCGACCCGATCCCGACCACCATCTACTTCAAGTGCGTGCCCTACAAAGACCTGGCCGAACGTCTGTTCGTGCTGCGCCTGGGTGTGCAGACCGGTGGCGATAAGCCGTCGATCGTGCTGCGCATCGTGAAGGCCGAGCTGCATGCCGAGGAAATGGCCAACGAGCTGGCCGACCTGGTGCGCGATTCCCTCAACGGCCAGATGCCCGTTCTGCTGGGCGCCTACGCCAAAGCGAACTGATCGACTGAATGACACTGGCGATCTTCATTGCCGTCCTGATGACCGGCGCCACCTTTGGCGTCGTCATCATGGCTCTGATGTTCATGGCCCGCGAGGCCGACAAAGATACAACCATGAGTGACTTCGACCTAAACCCCGATCTGATCATCCAGGCCGCAGAGGTGCTGCAGCGGCAATGCCACGGAGCGGCCAAATCAGCCGGCTGGTGGAACAGCAACGACACCTACACCAGCAAAGAAAACCCGCTGCACTTCAGCAACAAGCTGTGCCTGATCCACTCCGAAATCAGCGAGTCAATGGAAGGCGACAGAAAAGGCCTCATGGACGACAAGCTGCCGCACCGTGCAATGCGAGAGGTCGAGCTGGCAGACGCGGTGATCAGGATTTTCGACTTGGCCGGCGGCTACGGCATGGACCTGGCGGGCGCCATCGCCGAGAAGATGGTCTTCAACGCGCAGCGCGCTGACCACAAGATCGAAAACCGAGCTGCTGAAGGCGGCAAGAAGTTCTGAGAGGCACCATGATCACGTCCCTGGCCCTCATGTCCATCTACAAGTCGCCAGCGATCCCGCTGGCTGACGTGTGCGAAAAGTATTTCGCGCTGTCCTACGAGGAAGCGCTGAAGAAAGCCGCGCGCAACGAGCTGCCGGTACCCACGTTCCGGCTGACCAACAGCCGCAAGGCCCCGATGATGGTCAGCGCCGAAGCACTGGGTCAGTGGATCGACAAGACCGAGGCCGAGGCCAAGGCACTGTGGGAAAGGAGTCAGGTATGACCGACAAACTGAGACAGGCCATCGAACAGACCGTAGCCATACTCGGCCCTGAAGCCCCGCTGTGCAGCGGGTGCGTCGACGAGTGGACCGAGGCGCTGCGGATACTCCGCGCCGCGCTGGCAGAGCAGCCAGCAGAGCCGGTGGCGTACGTCCCAACGGATGCACTTGCGCAAATCAAGCCGCCCACGCTGTTGCTGCGCGGCGTGCCGTTGTACGGATATGCGGCCGAAGGGGCGACGGCTGTTTACACCGCACCCCAGCCCGCCATCCCGCCAGGGTACAAGCTGGTGCCGGTGGAGCCTACGCCGGAGATGAAGACCGCTGGCATAGCCGTTGAGGTTTACCCTGAAAGTAAGCCTGAAATCGGCGCGCTCACATGGGCAGAAGTGAAAGCCATCTACTCCGCCATGCTCGCAGCCGCCCCGCAACCAGCCGGGGAGCCGGTGGCAAGTGCAGTGCAAACTTTAATTGAAGCAATGCAAGCTGACCCAGACTACGCGTGGGGTTGGCACTGCAATATCGCAATGGCGTTTGTGGACGCTGGCGGCTCGCACTACACGGCCAACCAAGGTGCTGCGCGGTTTATGCGGATGCTGGCCAACGTGGAGCCAGCACATGAGTTACCAGCCGCCCCGCAGCCGCACCCCGACGACACCGCGCTGCTGCGGCAGGCGCTGGAGTTCATGAACGAACTGCTGCCAGCCACCAGTGAAATCAGCGCCGAGCACTTAAGCGACCCGACACTGCTGCGCGATCTTGAACTGCGCGACGCCATCATGGAGCGATTGAAATGAAACCACTATCGAAACTCCACACCGAGGCTATCGAGAAGGCGCAGACAGAGCAGGCCAAGGTCAAAGCCGCCGCACTGGCAATGATTGAGACGCCAATGGACTTAATCAAGGCCGTGCTGCTCAAGCATGAAGAAGCCGTGATTGAGGTGATGCGCGAACTCCATCAGCAACAGCAGGCAGATACCGCCCTGCTGCGGCAGGCCCTGGACACGCTGGCGTACTGGCTGGAGCACGGCGAAACACCCGGAGCGCACGACATGATCCAGCGGACGCATGACGCCCTCCGCGCCCGACTACACGGTGACAACCTGTCACCGACTGCCGCCCCGCCAGCAGAATGATGCACCGGCGCACCGCGCCACCCCCTGCATATGCACCGCCGAGTGCATCAAGGTCGCGTCAGCGGCCTTTTCTGCTTCAGTGACAACACCTTAGAAGTGGCTTGGTCCAGTCGAGCATGGGCGCCACACTCAGGCGCCAGAGGTGCCGCGCATCAACAGCGCCGGAAACGGGGGCAGAAACAGTCATGGGGCGCGATTATCCCAGCCCCATGAAAAAAACCCGCCGAAGCGGGTTTGCTGGTACTGGCGCCTTGCGGGCAATCAGCCCATGTGCAGGCCGCCGTTGCACGAGAAGTCGGCACCGGTGGTGAAGCCGGAATCGTCACCCGCCAGCCAGGCGACGATGGAGCCAATTTCCTCGGGCGTGCCCAGGCGCTTGACCGGAATGGTGGCCACGATCTTTTCCAGCACGTCCGGGCGGATGGCGCGCACCATTTCGGTGCCGATGTAGCCCGGGCTCACGGTGTTAACCGTCACGCCCTTGGCTGCCAGTTCCTGGGCCAGGGCCATGGTGAAGCCGTGCATGCCGGCCTTGGCGGCGGAGTAGTTGGTCTGGCCCGCCTGCCCTTTCTCGCCGTTGACCGACGAGATCTGGATGATGCGGCCCCAGCCACGTTCCACCATGTCAGGCACCACCTGCTTGGTCACGTTGAACATGGACGTCAGGTTGGTGTTGATGACCGCGTTCCAGTCGTCCAGCGTCATCTTCAGGAACATGCGGTCACGTGTGATGCCCGCGTTGTTCACCAGCACGTCGATGGGGCCGTGCTCTTCCTTGGCCTTGGTGAAGGCGGCGACGGTGGAGTCCCAGTCGGCCACGTTGCCCACCGAGGCGTAGAAGGTGAAACCCAGCGCCTTTTGCTCGTCCAGCCACTTCTGGAAGTCGCGTGTGGGGCCGCAGCCCGCAATGACCTTGTAACCGCCCTTGGCCAGGCGCTGGCAGATGGCGGTACCGATGCCACCCATGCCTCCGGTGACGTATGCGACTTTCTGGCTCATGGAATGCTCCTCTGTGTGTTGAGTGAAAGGGGATGTTGGTGGTTGTTCAGCGTTCGACCGTCAGCGACACGCCCATGCCGCCGCCAATGCACAGGGCAGCCAGGCCTTTCTTCGCGTCGCGGCGCTGCATTTCGTGAAGCAGCGTGACCAGAATGCGGCAGCCGGAAGCACCGATGGGGTGCCCGATGGCAATGGCGCCGCCGTTCACGTTGACACGTGCGGGGTCGATGCCGAGTTCCTTGTTGACGGCACAGGCCTGGGCGGCGAAAGCCTCGTTCAGCTCGAACAGATCCACTTCAGAAGCCTTCCAGCCTGCGCGGGCCAGAGCCTTTTGCGATGCAGGCACGGGGCCCATGCCCATGGTGGCCGGGTCCAGACCGCTGGTGCCGAAGCTGGCGATGCGCGCCAGGGGCTTGAGGCCCAGGGCCGCCGCCTTGCTGGCCTTCATCACCATCACGGCGGCGGCGCCGTCGTTGATGCCGGAGGCGTTGCCTGCCGTCACGCTGCCAGCCTTGTCGAAAGCCGGGCGCAGGCCCGCCAGCGCTTCAGCGTTGGTCTTCTTGTTGATGAACTCGTCGGTGTCGAAGATCACCGGGTCACCCTTGCGCTGGGGAATGCTCACGGGGACGATTTCGTCCTTGAATTTGCCTGCTTCCTGCGCAGCCGATGCCTTCTGCTGGCTGCCCAGTGCCAGTGCGTCCTGCATCTCGCGGGTGATGCCGTGGGCCTTGGCCACGTTCTCGGCGGTGATGCCCATGTGGTACTGGTTGTACACGTCCCACAGGCCGTCGACGATCATGGTGTCGACCATCTTCCAGTCGCCCATGCGCTGGCCGTCGCGCGAGCCGTTGAGCACGTGCGGGCTGGCACTCATGTTCTCTTGACCGCCTGCGATGACGATCTCGCTGTCGCCCCATGCCACGGCCTGGGCAGCCAGCATCACGGCCTTGAGGCCGGAGCCGCAAACGGCGTTGATGGTGAGCGCCGGGGTTTCCTTGGCAATGCCTGCTTTCATCATGGCCTGGCGGGCCGGGTTCTGTCCAACGCCTGCCGCCAGCACCTGGCCCATGATGACCTCGCCGATCTGGTCGGCGCCCACGCCGGTGCGCTCCAGAAGGGCCTTGATGACAATGCCGCCCAGCTCGGTGGCGGGAATCTTGGCGAGCGAGCCGCCGAACTTGCCAACGGCCGTGCGCGCTGCGCCTACGATGACGATGTCTTCCATGTGTCTACTCCTCTGGGGGTTGTCGAAGAATGTTCAGTGGTTGAACCGGGACGTTTCAGGCCTTGACCTTGACGTAACGGCCTGGAGCGGGTTCGATGGGCTTGTGCTTGCGGTTGCCATACGCCTTGGGCGCAGCAATTTGCTTGCCAGCCTGGCCTTTGAGCCAGCTGGACCAGTCGGTCCACCAGCTGCCAGGGTGCTCGGTGGCCGTCGCGAGCCAGTCGTCGAACTTGGCCGGGAAGCGGTTGGGGCCGATCCAGTGGCTGCGCTTGCCCTTGCTGGCAGGGTTGATGACCCCGGCGATGTGGCCGGACGCGCCCATGACGAAACGCTTGGGGCCGGACAGATGTTGCGTGCTGGCGTAGGCACCGCCAATGGGCACGATGTGGTCCTCGCGCGAACCGTAGATGTAGACCGGGATATCGATCTTGCCCAGGTCGATCTTCTCGCCGCAAACCGTGGCCGCCCCAGGCTTGCACAGCCGGTTTTCCAGGTAGGTGTTGCGCAGGTACCAGGCGTAGTACGGCCCCGGCAGGTTGGTGCTGTCGCTGTTCCAGTAGAGCAGATCAAAAGGCGGTGG
The DNA here is from genome assembly GCF_054780915.1 of Hydrogenophaga aquatica. Classification (NCBI taxonomy): domain Bacteria; kingdom Pseudomonadati; phylum Pseudomonadota; class Betaproteobacteria; order Burkholderiales; family Comamonadaceae; genus Hydrogenophaga; species Hydrogenophaga aquatica. Next base: position 354,363 of record NZ_BAAGVK010000011.1, read on the forward strand.
TGTTTCGCCCTTGAGGTAGTTGCCCACCACGTAGTTCCACACCAGGTCGTTGGGGCGCAGGAAGCTGAAAGTGGTGGCGAGGTCGCGGCCCGGCAACAACCCGCCGTTGGCGAACTGCATCTCGCGGAATTTCACGAAGGCTTCGTCGATGAAGACGTCGAGCACACCCGTGTCGGAAAAGTCGAGGAAGGTGGTGAGGAACGTGGCGCTGTGCACTGGCTTTTCGCCGCGCGCCGCCAGCACCCCCAGCGCTGTGCCCAGCATGGTGCCGCCCACGCAGAAGCCCAGGGCGTTGATGGTCTCTGCACCGGTGATTTCCTGCACCACACCAATGGCCTTGATGACGGCGTCTTCGATGTAGTTGTCCCAGGTCTTCTGGGCACAGGAGGCGTCGGGGTTGCGCCAGCTCACCACGAAGGTGCGGTGGCCCTGCTCCACCGCGTAGCGGATGAGCGAGTTGTCGGGCTGCAGGTCGAGGATGTAGAATTTGTTGATGCAGGGCGGAACCAGCAGGAAGGGGCGCTCGTACACCTTGGCGGTGAGCGGCTTGTATTCGAGCAGCTGGAACAGTTCGTTTTCGAACACCACCTGGCCTTCACTGGTGGCCACGTTGCGGCCCACCTCGAAAGCGTTCTGGTCCGTCATGGACACCTGCCCCTGCTTCATGTCATTGAGCAGGTTCTGGATGCCCTTGGAGATGCTTTCTCCCTGCGTTTCCAGTGCCTTCTTCTGCGCTTCGGCGTTGAAGGCCATGAAGTTGCTGGGTGCGCTGGCGTCTATCCACTGCTGCACCGCGAAGCTGACGCGGGCCTTGGTCTTGGCATCTGCATCCACAGCTTCTGCCATGGCCATGAGGGTGCGGGCGTTGAGCAGGTAGGCCGCTGCCGAGAACGCTGCCATGGGGTTGGCGTTCCAGGCTTCCGACGCAAAGCGGCGGTCCTTCGGCGGCTTGACCTGCAGACCCTGGTTCCACAGTTCGGCCAGGTCCTTCATGTAGGTCTGCTGGATCTCGACCCACTTCTCCGGGTCGAACTTGACGGGCTGCCCCGTGATCTTGCTGAACAGCTCCGACAGGTTGGCGCCGCTGGGCATGGCAAAACTGGGGGTGGGCGTACCGGACGCCTGGGCGGACTGCAGCATCTGTGTCCATTGCTGCATGGCGGACTGCTGGAACTGCTGGGCGGACTGCAGCCAGGGGTTGTCAGAGGTCATGTTTGTCTCCGAAAAGTTCATGCAGGCATCCGGCAAGGGGCCCACAATATGGGTGTCTGGTTGCCAGTTTGCGGCCCTTGCATTGCGGCCGGCTGACGAGACCAACATTTCTCTCACACATGACCGAACGTTAACACATGTATCTCGTGGTTTTGGGCTGGGTTTACGTGGCTGTGCTGATGGCCCTCGCAGAAGCCTTCAGCGCCAACGGCACCATCCTTGGTGCCATTGTGACGCTGATTCTTTACGGTTTTGTGCCGGTTTCGCTGATTCTTTATTTCATCAGCCGCAAGCAGCGAAAGTTCGATGCCGCAAAGGCCGCTGAGGCGGCAGCCTCAGGCGCGCCAGATGCAGGCGGCCATGCGCCCGGTGCTGCCGAGGCGGGCAGCGTCACGCCGGTGCGAGAAGAAAAGTGACGGATTGCTCACGGTGCACCAGGGCGTGGAGCCGTCATTGCCGTGGATGGAGGTAATGCCCAGGCGGGCCAGTCTGTCTCGCGCAAGCGCTGGCAGATTGCAAAGGTATTTCGGCCCAGCGCTTCCGCCTTGGGGCTGAAAGTGGCGCGCGGCGGTGGGGTCGTGTTCAGCGAAGGCTGAGCGCACGTCTTCACCCACCTCGAATGCCGTTGGGCCGATGCATGGCCCCAGCCAGACTCGCAAGCCTTCAAGTTGCCCTGGCAGCTGCACGGCGGGCCAGTCGCGGCACAACGATTCGATCACGCCCGTGCCGCGGTGGCCCACCAGGCCGCGCCACCCAGCGTGAACCGCTGCCACGCTGCTGCCATCGGCGGTACTGAAGAGCAGCGGCAGGCAGTCGGCCACCATCACGGTGCAGGCCACACCGGTCTCGCTGGTCCAGCAGGCGTCGGCCACGTTCTGGTCGGCCGTGTCACCCTGCAGGCGTAGTGCGTCACAGCCGTGCACCTGCTTCAGGAACACCGGCCGGGCTTGCAGGCGCACGGTCAGGCGCTGGCGGTTTTCCGCCACGGCTTCGGGCGCATCGCCCACGTGGTCACCCAGGTTCCAGCTGTCGAATGGTGGCGCCGAGACACCGCCGTTGCGCGTGGTGAACACGGCGCGCACACCCGCTGGCCAATGGGTGCCTGCTGCGATCAGGTCTTGCACGCGCTCAGGCCTCGAAGTCGGGGCAGTTGCGCGGATGCGCCTGCTGGAAGGCGTCGAGCTTCATGCAGGCCTCGAAAGCAGCCATCGTGAGCGGCAGACCTTCGTACTTCAAGCCAAAGCGCTGCCCGTTGACGACCTGCGGCACCAGACAACAGTCGGCCAGCGTAGGCTTGTCGCCATAGGAGTACACCGAAGGCGGCAGGCCTGCGGCAGCACGCTCTTGCTGGAGGTCCTGCAAGCGGCGTTCGTAGGACTGCAGCCCTTCCAGCACCCAGTGGTTGTACCAGTCGGCACGTTGCTGTTCGCTCAGGCCCAGTGTGCCCCCCAGGTACTTGAGGATGCGCAGGTTGTTGATGGGGTGGATTTCGCAAGCCACCGTCTGAGCCAATGCGCGAACACGGGCACGGCCCAGCGCGTCGGCGGGCAGCAGCGCAGGTTCGGGATGGGTCTCGTCCAGGTATTCGATGATGGCCATGGACTGGCTCAGCATCGCCTGTTCGGGGTCGCCTTGCAGGTCGAGCACGGGCACAAGGGTGTCGGGGCTGACGGCGCGGTAAGCCTCCTGCCGGTGTTCGCCCTTGGCCAGGTGTACAGACACGTACTCGTAAGGCAAACCCTTGAGGTTGAGCGCGATGCGCACGCGGAAAGACGTGCCCGAACGGAAGTAGTTGTAGAGCTTCATGGCCGAAAGTTTAAGGCCCGCAGGCAACATGCGGGCGGCGCGCGAATGCCTTACTCAACGCCCCACGACGAGCCGGATGGCGGGCAGCACATGTTCAGCCTCGGTGCGGCGCTCCAGCGCCAGGCGCATGTTCATCTGCGCCACTTCGGTGTGTTCCACGGCCAGTGCCTGGGCCCGCGCACCCTGCCCTGCGCGCAGCGCGTCGAAAAGCATGTGGTGCTGGCGGTGGGCGTAGAGCATCCAGTCGCGGTCCAGCGCCAGGGTGCCCTGCATGGGCAGCATGGCAGACGCGGGCGCGAAGGGCAGCTTGTCGTTCATGGCCACGGCCCTTTGCAGCGCGCGGTTGCCGCTGGCTTCCAGAATCAAGGCGTGGAAGCGGTCGTTCATGTCAGCGTAGGCAGCGTAGCTTTCCAGTGTGAGCGGGTTGGCTGCCAGCACGTGGTCGCCTTCGTCCAGGCAGGCCTGCAGCTGAGCCTGCAACTGGCGCGGCACACCGTGCTCGGCCACCAGGCGTGCGGCCATGCCTTCCAGGTGCCCGCGCACGGCAATCGCGTCACTCACCTCCTGCGCGGTGTACTGCCGCACCAGGTAGCCGCCAGTGTCGTTGGACTCGACCAGCCCTTCCTGCTCCAGCGTGGCCAGCGCTGCGCGCACGGGCGTGCGCGACGCACCCAGCTGTTCGGCCAGTTGTTGCTCGGCCAGACGCTGGCCGGGCGCGAAATCGCCCCGCAGGATGCGGTCGCGCAGTTGCATCAAAACGGTTTCTTGCACGCTCATGCAGGCTACTGTACACTGGATTTTTGAAACGGTATACCGTTTTGATTTTTTGGTACACAACCCCAAGTGCGCAACCCTATCTGGCAGGACAAGACATGAAGGCTGAACAGAACGAACTCATCACCCGTGTGGGCCCGGGAACTCCTGGCGGCCAGCTGCTGCGGCACTACTGGCAGCCCGTGGCATTGGTTGACGAGTTCGACCCGGCGCTGGACCCGCGCATGGCCAAACGCCCTATGAAGGCAGTTCGCCTGTTGGGCCAGGACCTGGTGCTCTTCAAGGACGACCAAGGCCGCTGGGGCCTGCTGGACCGTGACTGCCCCCACCGTGGCGCCGACCTCGCCTTTGGCCGCCACGAGGGAGACGGTGTGCGTTGCCCTTTCCATGGGTGGAAGTTCAACGCCCACGGCCACTGCACCGAAACTCCGGCAGAGCCGGAAGGCAGCACGTTGTGCCAGCGCGTGCGCCAGCGCAGCTACCCGGTGGCCGAAAAAAGCGGCATCCTCTTCGCATGGATGGGGCCTGAAGGCCAGGAGCCCGCGCCCTTCCCGGCTTTCGACTGCTTCACCGCCCCAGGCAGCCACACTTTCGCCTTCAAGGGCTGGCTTGACTGCAACTGGCTGCAGGCGTTGGAGGTCGGCATCGACCCCGCACACGCGTCTTACCTGCACCGCTACTTCCAGGACGAGTCGCTGGAAACCAGCTATGGCAAGCAGTTCCGCGGCGCTTCTGCCGGCTCTGACTGGCCCATGACCAAGGTGTTGCGCGAATACGGCCGCCCCGAGATCCACGTGAACCCCGCCGACCACGGCCTGCAGCTCATTGCTCTGCGCCACCTGAACGAACAGCTCACCCACGTGCGGGTCACCAACCAGGTATTCCCGCAGGCCTTCGTCATCCCCTTGTCGGCTGACATCACCATCACCCAATGGCACGTGCCCGTGGACGACACGCACTGCTACTGGTATGCCATCTTCACGGGCTTTCGCGAACCGTTGAACAAGGCACAGATGCGCGAGCAGCGTCTGGCGCTGTACACCCTGCCCGACTACAAGCCCCGCGTGGGCCGCCACAACGACTGGGGCTTCAACGCAGACGAACAGCTCACCGAAACCTACACCGGAATGGGTCAGGACATCAACGTGCATGACCAGTGGGCGGTCGAGTCGCCCGGCCCCATTCAGGACCGCACACGCGAGCACCTGGGCACGTCCGACAAAGGCATCATGGCCTACCGCCGCTTGCTGATCAAGGCGATTGAAACGGTGCAGGCAGGCGGCACACCGCCCATGGTTCTGGCGCCCGAGCAGGCTGCGGCCATGCAAGGCCCGTCCACCGTGGACAGCATTGCACCGGCCGACGCCTGGGAAGCCCACTGGCGCCAGGTGGACGCCACCAAGCGCGACGGCGCGCCGTGGCGCCAGGCCAGCGAACCCGCCAACGCCTGAGCCCATGCGACACCCGAACACGAGTCCCACGACCGCCAGCGACGGCGGCCAGCGTTTCGTTGACCGCCACCGGCTCTGGAACGACGCGCAGCACGCCGCCTGCGGCGAAGTGGAGCGCCGCATCCGCGAGGAAGGCCTGGAGCTGGTGCGCTTCGCCTGGGCCGACCTGCACGGTGTGCTGCGCGGCAAGACGCTGGTGGCCAGCGCGGCCATTTCTGCCCTGCGCAACGGCGTGAACATGGTGGGCACGCTGCTGCTGAAGGACAGTTCCCACCGCACGGTGTACCCCGTGTTCCAGAACAACGGCGAGGCACCGAAAGGTTTTGGCGGCGCGGGCGACGTGGTGATGGTGCCTGACCCCACCACCTTCCAGGTGTTGCCCTGGGCGGAAAGCACCGGCTGGGTGCTCTGCCAGGCGCACTTCACCAACGGGCAACCCATAGAGCTGGACCCGCGCCACCAGGCACGGCGCGCGCTGCAACGCCTGCAGGAACGAGGCATGAGCCTGCGTACCGGGCTGGAAGTGGAGTTCCACATTTACCGCCGTGAAGGCGAACTGCCCCCGCCGCAAGACGCCAGCTGGCCCGGTGAGGCGCCCGCCGTTCGTTTGCTGCACCCCGGCTTCAACCACCTGACGGAGCAGTGGTTTGACATGGCGGAACCCGCGCTGCGCGTTGTGCAGCGCACCGCCCAGGCGCTCGGTCTGCCCTTGACGTCGCTGGAAATTGAACTGGGCCCCAGCCAGGTGGAAGCCGTCTTTGGCCCCGCAGACGCGCTCACCTCTGCCGATCACATGGTGCTGTTCCGCTCTGCGGTGAAGCAGGCGCTGCACCGCGCGGGATACCACGCAACCTTCATGTGCCGCCCGCCGTTCCCTCAGGTCATCAGCAGCGGCTGGCACCTGCACCAGTCGCTGGTGGACACGCGCAGCGGCGCCAACCTGTTGATTCCCCAAGCGCCCCACCCCGACCCGATGGAAGCCGCCAGCCTGCTGTCAGCCACCGGCGTGCATTACCTGGGCGGGCTGCTGGCACACGCCCGCGACATGGCGGCCTTCGCCAGCCCCACAGCCAACGGTTACGCCCGCTACCAGGGCAGCGTGATGGCGCCGCAACACGTGCTCTGGGGCCGCGACAACCGGGGCGCCATGTTGCGCGTCATTGGCCAAGGGCCTGGTGACGCCGCCACGCGCATTGAAAACCGCGCGGGCGAACCGCTTGCCAACCCTTACCTCTACCTCTCGTCGCAAGTGCACGCGGGTGTGCGCGGCCTGGACCAGCGCCTGAACCCCGGGCGCGCGGCCGACACTCCCTACGCCGAAGCCCACGCCACACGCCTGCCCGCCAGCCTGGACGAGGCCCTGTCTGCCCTGTCCGGCGCTGAATGGCTGCGCGAGGATCTGGGTGATGCCATGGTCAACCACATGGTGCGCGTCAAGCGCGCCGAACTGGCGCGACTTGACCAAGCCCTGGCCGCCAGCGATGCATCGGCCCAGGCACAGGCGAGAATGGACTGGGACCGCCGCGAATACTTCTCTGTTTTCTGAACCAACATGCCCGACATCCGCATCCATTTCGTCCACGCCGACGGCCAAGCCACCGACATCACTGCGCCCACCGGCATCTCACTCATGCAGGCCGCCATCAAAGCCAACCTCAAAGGCGTTGAGGGAGACTGCGGCGGTCTGCTGACCTGTGCCACCTGCCACGTGATGATCGATGCGCCGTGGAACACGCGCCTGCCCGACATGGTGGCCGACGAGGACTCCATGCTCGACTTCGCGGCCAGTGCGCGCGAGCCGGGCAGCCGCCTGAGCTGCCAGATCCCGCTCAAGGAAGAGCTGGGCGGCATGGTGGTACGCCTGCCCAAGAGCCAGTACTGAGAGGCTTTCCCGGCGCTTCAGGCCGCTGGGGGCTCGGTACCGTCGGGCTGCACCAGCAGGCCAAGAAGCTCCCGCTGGCTGCCAATGCCCAGCTTGCGGTAAACGCGCTTGAGGTAGGTGCGCGCACTGGACAGTTCCAGACCCAGCCGCTGTGCCAGAGCTTCCGTCATCAGGCCTGCCAGCAAGGCGCGCAACACGTCCAGATCCCGTTTGGTCAGGGCCGGGTGGCGCCGGTGCAGGCGGGCCAGCAGCCATTCCGCCAGGTCGGCATCGAACAGATGCCCTGCGTAGTGCAGGCGCACCGCGTGCATGACCAGCGGTGCCAGGGCTTCCATCGTGCGCAGGGCGGCATCGTCGAGCGGGCCGTGTTCTTCGCCCCGGTAAAAATTCACCGACAGCCAGCGCCAGCCGTCGTACAGCGCCAGAATGGCCAGCCGCTCGGCCACACGCGGCCATTCGTAACAGATCTCGCGGTACTCCGGGTGGGTAATGTCCTGCGGGCGCTGCCGGTGCAGCAGGATGTGAGGGTGCGCGGCACTCGCGCGGCGGGCCTGGGCCAGTTCGGCCTCCATGACGAGGCGGCTGCCGTCCAAGCGGTGAAAGCGCGTGACGTAGTCCTGCGCAATGCTGGGCAGACGTGCGGTGCGGGAGCGATCGCCCACGGCCACCACGCGCGGCGGGGACTGCCCCTCATACGAGAAGATGGTGCACTGAGCCATGGGCACGTGCGTGCCAACGATGCGCAACAGGTCCTCGGCAACCGCGTGTCGGCCGGACAAGCCCAGTTTTTCCAGCAGGGCTGTGACCTGTTCCAGCGGAAGCTGCACCCGTGCAGCGGCGGGGGCGGCGGCTGGCAGATGCCAGTAATCGACGCTCCCAGGTGGCCCTTCGGTGTTCGCTGTCATCGCGTGCTGGCCTTCAACGGCCTGCAAACGCCTGCCGCAAGGCTCGGGCGGCGTCCTGGTGGGCTTGCAGCGCTTCGGGGATGGCGCGTCCCATCTTGATGAATTCGTGCGTCACGCCACGGTAGATCTCAATGTCCACCGGCACGCCCGCCATGCGCAGGCGGTCCGCGAACAGCACCCCCTCGTCCACCAGCGGGTCGCACTCGGCCAGGCCCATCCAGACCGGGGAAACACCTTCCAGTTCGGGGGCGTTCAAGGGCGAGAAACGCCAGTCGTCGCGATCTGCCGGGCTGTTGAGGTACTGACTGAAGAACCACGTGATGCTGGGCTCCTCCAGCACGAAGCCGTGTGCGAAAGTGCGGTGCGATGGTGTGTCCTGGTGCGCGGCGCAACCCGGGTAGAACAGCATTTGCAGGCGCAGAGGCAGCCCGGCGTCGCGCGCCTGCAGGGCTGAAACGATGGCCAACGTGCCCCCTGCGCTGTCACCACCGACGGCCATGCGCTGTGGGTCCAGCCCGAGGGACGTTGCATGGGCATACAGCCATTGCAGGCTGTCCCATGCGTCGTTCACCGCCGTGGGGAACTTGTGCTGGGGCGCCAGCCGGTAGTCCACCGACACCACGGCGCAGTGGGCCAAGTGCGCCAGATGGCGGCACAGGCTGGCGTGCGTGGCCACGCTGCCCACGGTAAAGCCGCCGCCATGCAGATACAGCAGCACGGGCCAGCCGCCCGGCTCGGCGTCTGACGGGCGGGGCACCACCAGTTCCGCATGCAGCTGGGCGCCATCTCGGGTCGGAATGTTCAGTGCCTCGACGCGCGCCATCTTGTGGTGCGGTATGTCGAGCACACCCGAACCGGCTTCGTAGAACGCCCTGGCCTGCTCGGGTGACAGGCAATGCATGGGTGGACGGCCAGCGCGAGCCATGCGGTCGATGACGCCGCGCATCTGCGTCGTCAGCAGCGCGCGGGGGTTCACGTGTGAATTCATGCCCGCATTGTCGCCAATCGGTGCTGTCACCTGCGCACGCGGGCTGGCGGTCTGCACCTCTTATAGTTTGCGAGCACGTTGCACCCACAACACCACAGGAGACAAACACGTGTCGCAGATTCTTTACGTCACCAATATCCAGATCGACTTCGGCGCCATCGCCCTACTGCGCGGCGAGTGCGAGCGCACGGGCATGAGCAAGCCCCTCATCGTGACCGACGCGGGTGTCAAGGCCGCTGGTCTGCTGGAGCGGGCCACAACTGCATTGACCCAGGGCGGCAACACACTGCCGCACGCTGTGTTCGACCAGACACCGTCCAACCCGACCGAGGCCGCCGTGCGCGCCGCAGCAGCCATCTACCACGCCCAGGGCTGCGACGGCCTGATTGCGCTGGGTGGCGGAAGCAGCATCGACTGCGCCAAGGGCGTGGCCATTGCCGTGGCGCACGAAGGGCCGCTCAAGACCTACGCCACCATCGAAGGCGGCTCGCCCCGCATCACCGACAGCGTGCCGCCACTGATCGCCGTTCCCACCACCGCAGGCACAGGCAGCGAGGTGGCGCGTGGCGCCATCATCATCGTGGACGATGGGCGCAAGCTGGGCTTCCACAGCTGGCACCTGGTGCCCAAGACCGCATTGCTCGACCCCGAACTCACGCTGGGCCTGCCGCCCATGCTGACCGCTGCCACCGGGATGGACGCCATTGCCCACTGCATGGAAACCTTCATGGCCGCAGCCTTCAACCCACCGGCCGATGGTATTGCGCTGGACGGCCTGGAGCGCGGCTGGGCGCACATCGAGCGCGCCACCCGCAACGGGCAGGACCGCGAAGCCCGCCTGCACATGATGAGCGCGAGCATGCAGGGTGCCATGGCTTTCCAAAAAGGACTGGGCTGCGTGCATTCCCTCAGCCACAGCCTGGGCGGCGTCAACCCGCGCCTGCACCACGGCACGCTCAACGCCATGTTCCTGCCTGCGGTGGTGGCCTTCAACGCAGAAGCAGAAACCGTGCGCCGCGACCGCAGGCTGGAGCGCATGGCGCATGCCATGGGGCTGGGCAGCGCCTCCGATATCGGCCTTGCCATACGCGACATGAACGCCCGGCTGGGGCTGCCCTCGGGTCTGGCTGAAATGGGTGTGACCCGTGCCCAATTCGATCAGGTCATCACCGGCGCTCTGGCGGATCATTGTCACAAAACCAACCCCCGGCTGGCTTCTGTCGACGATTACCGCGTGATGCTTGATACATCAATGTGAGTCTTGCCCGAACGCGCCAAGTGGCGCGCGGCAACACGTGCATACTGTTGGGCAGTTCGGCATATCCGCTTATCATATTTACACTTGCCGGGTGGTGTTGCCGAAAAGCGATCAGTTCATTGCGGTTTTTTCTCCGCACAACTCATTGATGCTCATTCAGGAGGTTTTTGGGGATGCCCGTATTCAGTTTCTTGAGTCCTCAACCTGCTCGGTAACGCGGTCACCCAGGCCAGTCCGATTGCACCCATGTCCGCTCAAGCAGCTGCTTCCCCGTTCATGTCCGATGCCGTCACTGGCGCGTTCATCATCGCGCTGGCCGTCCTGTCGGCCTATGTCAGCGTGGACAGCGCGAAGCGTGCCGGGACACGCGCGCTGGCCCATACGGCAGCCTGGTCTCTGGCGGCCGCGCTGGCACTGGCCACAGGTGCCTGGGCCATGCATGTGATCGGCATGGTCCCCCTGGAGCGGGAGTTCGCCTTGGGGTACAGGCCGGTCGTCTTGGTCGGCGCATGGCTGTCTGGCGTGGCCGTGGGCATGCTGGGCTGGTTCCTGGCTTGCGCCGGCGCTGCAGGCGTAGCCAGGCTGGCTCTGGGTGCCTGGTTGCTTGCATCGGGCATCTTGCTGGTGCAGGTGTCGTCGCAGTTTGCCTTGGGCCTCAAACCGGGGCCGGCGCTGAGCTGGGACGGGATGCTTCTGGCGATGGCAGGGACGCTGCTGGCCTGCGGTCTGGCATTGGCGGCAATGCGGTCGGGGCGCGAAGAACGGTCTTGGTCATGGCTGCACCAGCCGCTGGCCGTCTTGTGGCTGGCACTCGCGTTGTGGTGGAGCCAGTCGCAGGTCGGGGCAGCTATGGCGTTGCCTTTGCAGCACGGCTCCGTACAGGCAAATCTGCTCTCCGTCCGTTCTCTGAGCCTGCTGGCCAGTCTGGGTACCCCGATCCTGCTGTTCATGACATGGGTCATCGCAGCCACCGAAGCGCGCATGCAGGCCTCGCTGAGGCGAGCAGAAGGATCGCTTGAACGCCAGTCCCATACCGACCACCTCACCGGTCTGCCCAACCGCCTCTTTGTGGAAGAGCGGCTGGCCGCCTCGGCCAGGCGAGCCGATCAAGACAAGGAACGCCGCGCGCTGCTGTTCATTGACCTAGATGGTTTCAAGCCGATCAATGAATCGTTTGGACACCGGTTTGGCGACTTGCTTCTGCAGGAGGCCGCACGGCGCATTCGCGAAGAAGCGGGTTCCGAGTCAGTGGTGGCGCGGTGGGCTGCCGACGAGTTCCTTGTTCTGCTGGAACAAGACCTGGACAAAGAAGCTGTCGCTGCTCGCGCCAGGACTCTGTTGGACCGGCTGAAGAAGCCGTTTTCACTTGAGGGACGCGATGTGCCTGTGGCGGCATCGATTGGTGTAGCCATCTACCCGGTGGATGGAACACAGTCCACCCTCATCACCCACGCGGATGCCGCCGCCCATGCGGCCAAGTCTGCCGGTGGCGACACGTATTGCTTCTTTGAGCCGCAGATGATGCGCGACGCCAGGGAGCAGATGGAACTCCTGCACGATCTTCGCCACGCGCTGTCACGTGGGCAGCTGGAGCTTTATTACCAGCCGAAGGTGCATGCCCCCAGCGGGCAGATCACCGGTGCAGAAGCCCTGCTGCGCTGGAACCACCCGGTGCGCGGCCTCATCAGCCCGGCAGTCTTCATTCCGATCGCCGAGCGCTTCGGCCTCATAGGCACCATTGGCAACTGGGTGATAGAGGAAGCTTGCCGCCAGATCCGCCAGTGGCGCGATGGCGGTCTGCGCATGCGCGTTGCAGTCAACCTTTCCGTCCATCAGTTGCGGCAAAGCGACCTGAGTGAACGCATTGCGGCAGCACTCAGCCAGCAGGACATCAACCCCAAGCTGCTGACCTGCGAGATCACCGAGTCCGTGGCAATGGAGGACACCGAAAGCACCAAGGCTTTCTTCCGCAAGCTAGCGGCTGCTGGGGTGCACATCTCCATCGACGATTTCGGCTCCGGCTATTCAAGCCTGTCCTACCTGCGGCAGTTGCCCGCCGAAGAACTCAAGATCGACCGCTGCTTCGTTGTTGACCTGGAAACCAGCAGCGACGCCCGCGCGGTGGTTGACGCCGTGGTGAAACTGGGTCTGGCGCTGGGCCTGAAGGTGGTGGCCGAGGGGGTGGAGACCGAGGGGCAGTACCAGATCCTCAGGCAGCTGGGTTGCGACGAGTTGCAGGGCTTCCTTTTTGCCAAGCCCATGGCTGCCAGGATGCTCTTCCTGTGGGCAATGATGGACAGCGGGCCGACGAACCTGGATTTCCGCCCGTCATTATTCGGCGACACGCTGATCCCGCCGCTTGACGAGAACCCTCTGGCGCCCTGACTTCACAGGGGCTGAACCTGTGTGGGGTCGGGCCTTTGCAGCCAATGGGCCCACTCTTGCGCCAGCTGCTCGCTGGCCGCAACAGCCTGTCCCCAGGCTTTCATCCGCGCCTGGAGGTCGCTGCCGTAACGCACGAAATCGGTCCTGTCCGGCAGCTTTCCGTTTGGCAGGGAACGCACCCATTCGGGGTTGGGGGCCAGAACGATGGTCCTGTCCAGGAAGGCCGTGGACCGGTGCCGCCACTTCAGCCCCTTGTCGAGCCAGCCGGGAACCACCTGCCGCTGGAAATGGGGGTAAAGCACCAGGCCCTGGCTGGGGGCGTAGCGCAAGTGCAGGTGGTAGTCGGTGATGCCGCCATCCCAGTAGGCCCCTGGCGGTGCACCGGGTATGTGGCGCACAGCCTGCAACACGAAGGGTATCGAGCAGCTTGCCTGCAAGGCGGCCATGAAGTTTTGCGGGGTCAGCGGAAGCTGCCGGGTCCGGTAGTCGTCCGTGCCGAACGGGAGGTCTGAGCCAGGCGTGGAAAAGACCACCCGCTCCAGCCACGCGCCCATGGCCCGGCGGCTGACGACGTTGCTCAGGAAGGCGCCCGCGTAACCCAGCGGCGTTCGCCAAGGTGCTTCTCTGGCCAGCACATGCCTTCCCCGGGACGTCACCACGTGCAACCGGAACCGGGGGTGGTTGAGCACCTCCTCGATCCGCCCTCCGTAGAAGGCTTCGAGGCTGCGTCCGAAGGTTTCACTGACCTGCCCGGCTGGCGGGCGTTTTTTTCCGGGCGGAACATCGTAGTGCTGGGCGATGTAGTCGCGGGTGAGGCGCTGGAAACCCGCCACCGGGTCAGCCAGGCACGCCGTGGCCATGCGCCACGCGCCAATGGAAGCGCCGACCAGATGCACGGGATGCTCGGAGCCTGCGAGCCAGTCACCGAACAGAAAACGGTCCAGCGGGCCCAGGATGAGGCCCTTGGGGCCACCTGCAGCACCGGGGATGACACCCACGTCGGCAGGTTGCAAGCCATCACGGCGAAGATGACGCAGGGCCTCGGGGCCTGCGTAAATGCACAAGGCTTTCATGCGACTCAAAGGGCCGGGAGGTCCCTCAGTGGCGCAATGCCCGGCATGACGAGCACGTCCGGGTCCAGCTCAAGCAGCAGCCCCACGGCGTCGGGGTAGGTGTGGATGAGGACGTCCGGCTCGTCCCCCTGCAGGAAGAGCTGCGCACGCCAGACCGCCAGATGGAGCACCGCAGCCAAGGGCGCGACGTCGCCTTCCAGCGGACGGTTCTGCGCGCCAATGGCATGTGACATGGCTTTGGGCAAGCGCCAGCGCCTGGCCAGTTCCGCCCCAACTTCGGCGTGCGAGTAGCCAAAGTTCGTGTACTGAAGCTCGGCGCGTGCCACGGAAAACATCGGGCACAGCGCGTCGAACGCGGCCATGTGCTCTGGCATCCCGGCGTGCATCACCAGTTCACCCATGCCATGCAACAGGCCTGTCGTGAAGGCGATGTTTTCGTCCAGGTGGGTGCTGACGCAGATGTGCCTGGCCACCTGGGCGGCCGCCAGGCTGTACTGCCAGAACCTCTCAAGGGGCACGCCGCTGACCGCATGGAAGCTCTGGTTCAGGGCGGCACTGATGACCAGCGCACGGATCTTGTTGAGACCGATGACCGCGACGGCATCGCGCACAGTGGCCACCGGCCTCATCAGGCGAAAGAAGGAGGAGTTGGCCTGCCGCAGTACCTGCGCAGACAGCACGGGGTCTTTCTGTATTTCCCCGGCAATGCCTTCCAGGTCGATGTCCTCGTCCTCGAAGGTTTGGATCAGGCGGGCCGCCACCTCCGGTACGACCGGAAAGGCTTGGGGTTGTTTCAGCAGATCTTCCAGCTGCATTCGTTGTGCTTGCCCAGGTCAGCCAAGGAAGGCCGAAAGCTCACCGGCAGACGTCCAGTCGCTCGGATCTTTGTCCAGCACCATGTCTAGGTCGAGCCCCAGCAGCATGGCAACGACGTCGGGGAAGGTGGATTTCATGCCCTCGCGGTCAAGGTTCACCTCCTGCGCCCTGGCGCGCCAGGACGCCATGTGCACCACGCCGGCCATGGGTTCGTAGATGTCGCCTTCGAAGGGAACCAGCTGGTGCTGGAGCGCGGTGACGATGGCTTCGGGGAAGTCCCACTTCTTGGCGAATGCCGCACTCACATCGGCGTAGGTGTAGCCGAAGGCAGCTTGTTCGGCGGCGGCGCGGTTCATGGCCAGCGGGGCCACGCTCCAGTCCACCTTGGCAATTTCATCGGGCATGCCGATGTGCATGACCAGATCGCCCACGGCGTGCACAAGCCCTGCGGTGAACGCTGCGCCGTCGTTCATCTTCATGCTCTTGGCCAGGGTGCGGCAGATCTTGGCGGTGTTGAGGCTGTAGCCCCAGAACTGCTCCAGGTTGACGCCGGGCACTTCCTTGAAGCTGCTGCTGACGGCCACCGCCGTGACGAGCGTGCGCACGTGGTTGAAGCCCAGAATGCTGACCGCGTCCGGCACGCTGGCGATTTCGCGCGTGAGGCCGAAGAAGGCGGAATTCGCCAGCTTGAGCATGCGCGCCGTGAGGCCCGGATCGGTGGCCACGGCCTCGGCGATCTTGCGAGGATTGGGATCGTCGCTGTTGAGTTCCTCCAGCACCTCGGACACCACTCGCGGAATGCTGGGCAGGGCCTTGGCTTTGGCGAGCAGTGCTTCGAGTTCCATGGTGGGCAGAAGGACGGTTGGGGGCGCCTGAGCGGCGGGATTTTCGAGTATAGACGAGGCCCCGGGAGTGGTGAGGCCCCGCCTGCGAACGCTCAGCGCTTGAGGCCCTGCAGCTTGGCGAAGGCCGACGCCATGGCCGACGACGGCGCGGGCTCATTAGAACGGTAGCCGCCCCGCCCTGTCTGGTTCTGGCGGCCAGCCGGTTCAAAGCGGTTGCCACTGCTCTCGCGCCGTTCACCGCGTGCGCCCGTGGGGGCATCGAGCTTCATGGTCAGGCCGATGCGCTTGCGCGCCACGTCCACTTCCACCACCTTGACCTTCACGATGTCACCCGTCTTGACGACCTCGCGGGCATCGTTCACGAACTTGTGCGAAAGCTGGCTGACGTGGACCAGGCCGTCCTGGTGAACGCCGAGGTCCACGAAAGCGCCGAACTGGGCCACGTTGCTCACGGTGCCTTCCAGCACCATGCCCTCCTTCAAGTCGGTGATGTCTTCCACCCCCTCGTTGAAGCGCGCCACCTGGAAGTCTGGGCGCGGGTCGCGGCCGGGCTTTTCCAGTTCGCCCAGGATGTCCTTGACGGTGATGACGCCGAATTGTTCGTTGGCGAAGAGTTCGGGCTTGAGGCTTTTGAGCACGTCCACGCGGCCCATCAGGTCGGCCACGGGCTTGCCGGTCTTCTCGATGATCTTTTCCACCACCGGGTAGGTCTCGGGGTGCACGCCAGTCATGTCCAGCGGGTTGTCACCGCCCCGGATGCGCAGGAAGCCCGCGCTCTGCTCGAACGTCTTGGCGCCCAGGCCGGTGACCTTGAGCAAGTCCTGGCGGCTCTTGAAGGCCCCGTTCGACTCGCGCCAGCGCACCACGGCCTTGGCCACGCTGCCCGACAGGCCCGACACACGCGACAGCAGCGGAGCGCTGGCGGTGTTGAGGTCCACACCCACGCCGTTCACGCAATCCTCCACCACGGCGTCCAGCGCACGGGCCAGCTCGCTCTGGTTCACGTCGTGCTGGTACTGCCCCACGCCGATGCTCTTGGGTTCGATCTTCACCAGTTCGGCCAACGGGTCTTGCAGGCGGCGGGCAATGCTGGCCGCGCCGCGCAGGCTCACGTCCACGTCGGGCATTTCCTGGCTGGCGTATTCGCTAGCGGAGTAGACGGAAGCGCCAGCCTCGCTGACCACCACCTTCTGCGGTTGCACACCCCGATCGGCCAGGCGCTTGATCAGGTCAGCGGCGAGCTTGTCGGTTTCGCGGCTGGCGGTACCGTTGCCGATGGCGATGAGCTGCACGCCATGCTTGAGGCAGAGCGCGCCCAGCGTGGCGATGGAGCCTTCCCAGTCGCGGCGGGGTTCGTGCGGATAGACGGTGGCGGTGTCCACGAGTTTGCCGGTCTGGTCCACCACGGCCACCTTCACGCCGGTGCGTATGCCCGGGTCCAGGCCCATCACGGCCTTGGCGCCGGCGGGCGCGGCCAGCAACAGGTCGCGCAGGTTGTCGGCAAACACCTTGATCGCGACTTTTTCAGCCTCTTCGCGCAGGCGGGCGAACAGATCACGCTCGGTGGACAGGCTGAGCTTGACGCGCCACGTCCAGCCCACGCATTTGCGGATGAGGTCGTCCGCCGGGCGGCCCTGGTGGCTCCAGCCCAGGTGGCGGGCGATGCGGCCTTCGGCCAACGAGGGTACGGCGGAGGGCTTGGCACCGGCTTTGGCGCTTTCAGGCAATTCCGGCTCGGGCACCACCAGCTTGGCGTCCAGGATTTCGAGCGCTCGGCCACGGAACACGGCCAGGGCGCGGTGCGAAGGCACGCGGCCAATGGGTTCGTCGTAGTCGAAGTAATCGCGGAACTTGGCCACGTCGGGGTCGTTCTCGTTCTTGCCATCGAGCTTCTTGCTCTGCAGCAGGCCTTCCTGCCACAGCCATTCGCGCAGGGCCTGAACGAGTGCGGCATCCTCGGCCCAGCGTTCGCTCAGGATGTCGCGCACCCCATCCAGCACGGCGGCCACGGTGGTGAAGTCGCTGCCATCCTCGCCTTTTTCGGCCTTCACGTAGGCCTGAGCCTCGTCGGCAGGCACGCGTGTGGGGTCGGCAAACAGCAGGTCGGCCAAGGGCTCGATGCCGTTTTCTCGGGCGATCTGGCCCTTGGTGCGGCGCTTGGGTTTGTAGGGCAGGTACAGATCTTCCAGTTCCTGCTTGGTGGGTGCGGCTTCGATGGCGGCACGCAATTCCGGGGTCAACTTGCCTTGCTCTTCAATGCTCTTGAGCACGGCGGCACGGCGGTCTTCCAGCTCGCGCAGATAGGCCAGGCGGCTTTCCAGTTCGCGCAGCTGGATGTCGTCCAGCCCTTCGGTAGCTTCTTTACGGTAACGGGCGATGAAGGGGACGGTGGCGCCCCCGTCGAGCAGATCGACCGCGGCCTGGACCTGCTGGGGTTTGACTCGGAGTTCTTGCGCGATTTGCGCGACGATTTTTTGCATGCTGAAAAACTACCGCGCTCCCTGGCGCGTCCATCGGTACGAAACAAGGTGTGGGAGTTTGCCATCAAATGGCGCGCCCCCTCGCCTTGCCCGGTAACCGCCGGACTTTTGGGTACCAGTCAATCCGGTACAACCGCCGTGACTTCAATCTCCACCTTGGCGCGGTCTTCGATCAGGGCAGAGACCTCCACCGCCGTCATGGCGGCGTTGTAGCAGCCAATGAGTTCCTTGAACGCCTTGCCGATCTCAGGGTAGGCGTTGACGTATTCCTGTTTGTCGGTGACGTACCAGGTCATGCGCACGATGTGCTCGGGGCGGGCGCCGCCTTCCTTGAGCACGTCCACCACGTTCTGCAGGGCCTGGCGCACCTGGACGCCCATGTCGTCGCTGTGGAAGCGCCCGTCGGCGTCCCAGCCGATCATGCCGGCCACAAACACCATGCGGCCGCGGGCGGTGACGCCGTTGGCATAACCTTTGGGGCGCGGCCAACCGGGGGGCAACAAGACTTGCATGTCAATTCTCCTGAGTGAAATGGGGGTGGCGCGACTCGATGGCGTGGCGCACGTCAGCGGGAATGGGTATGGCGCGGTGCGTGTCCAGGCTGGTGAAGACCAGCACCTGGCGTGCGCTCAAGCGCACCTCGCTGCCCGCCAGGCAGGCGAAGCGCAAGGTCATGGAACTGCCGCCCAGGCGTTCAATGCGCAGGCACAGCCGCACCTCGTCTCCCGGGCGGCTGATGGCGGTGAAGTCGCACTCCAACCGCACGGTGGGCGTGCCCACGCGGCGCGGGCCCAGCAGTTCGGCGTAGTTGACACCCAGGCCGTCGGTGAACCAGTCTTCCAGCAGGCCGTTGAGCATGACGAGGTACTGCGGGAAATAGACGATGCCTGCCGGGTCACACTGGCCGAAGCGGATGCGCAGCGGGCGCTCGAAGTGCCAGTCGTTCACTGGACGGCCTCCGCACTGAGCTTGAAGCGCTGCAGCTTGCCCGTCTGGGTGCGCGGCAGCTTGTCGGTGAAGACGATGGCGCGCGGGTATTTGTAGGGCGCCACGGTCTGCTTGACGAAGTCCTGCAGCGTCTTGACCATCGCCTCGCCCTCTTCCTGCCCCGGACGCAGCACCACGAAGGCCTTGACGATCTGGCCGCGCTCGGCGTCGGGGGCGCCAATCACGGCGCACTCGGCCACAGCGGGGTGCAGCATCAGCGCCTCTTCCACCTCGGGCGCTGCAATGTTGTAGCCGGCAGAGATGATCATGTCGTCGGTGCGGGCCTGGTAGAAGAAGTAGCCATCGGCATCCATCAGGTAGGCGTCGCCGGTCACGTTCCAGCCGTTCTTCACGTAGTTCTTCTGGCGCTCGTCTGCCAGGTAGCGGCAGCCGGTGGGGCCCTGCACGGCGAGTTTGCCGATGGTGCCGGGTGGCACTTCCTTGCCGTCGTCGTCGATCACCTTGGCGCGGTAGCCCGGTACGGGCTTGCCTGTGGCACCTGGGCGGGCATGTGCTTCGTCGTGGGAGATGAAGATGTGCAGCAACTCGGTGGCGCCAATGCCATCGATCAGCTCGATGCCCGTGGCCTCTTTCCACAGTGCGCGGGTGGACGCGGGCAAGGCCTCGCCCGCCGACACGCATTTGCGCAGCGGTGTGCGGCGCAGCTCCACCCCACGAGCCGCGAGCGTGCGGTACGAGGTGGGCGCGGTGAACAACACGGTGGCGCCGAATTCCTTGATGCCGTCGAGCAGCTGTGGCGGGCTGGCTTTGTCCAGCAACACGGTGGACGCACCGATGGACATGGGGAACAGCACCAGGCCGCCGAGCCCGAAGGTGAAAGCCAGCGGCGGGCTGCCGATGAACACGTCATCGGGCGTGGCACGCAGCACGTGTGGCGGCCAGCAGCGGCAAATGGCCATCACGTCGCGGTGGAAGTGCATGGTGGCCTTGGGCACGCCGGTGGTGCCGGAGGTGAAGCCGAAGATGCAGGTGTCGTCGCTGGCGGTGGCCACGTTGTCGAAGTGGGGGGAGGCGCGCTCCATGGCCGCTTCCAGGCTGTCGGGGCCCGCGTAGTTGAAGTGGCGCATCTGGCGCAGCAGCGGCGTGTCCAGCGCGGTCAGGCGCAGTTCTTCGGCCAAGGCAGCGTCGCACAGTGCGTGGGTGACCTGGCCAATCTCCACAATGGCTTTCAGTTCCTTGGCGCGCAGCAGCGGCATGGTGGCCACGGCGATGGCCCCCACCTTCATGACGGCGAACCAGCAAGCCACCAGCATGGGGTTGTTGGGCGCGCGCAGCAGCACGCGGTTGCCCGGTACCACGCCCATGTCGCTTACCAGCACGTTGGCAATGCGGTTGGCCTTGTCCTGCAGGTCGGCGTAGGTCCACGTGAGGCCGGGCGCGCGAATGCAGACGCGGTCGCCCCGGCCCTCGGCCACGTGGCGGTCGAGCAGTTCGGTGGCGCAGTTGAGCTGTTCGGGGAAGCGCAGCTCCGGCAGCTCGAAGATGTATTCGGGCTGCAGGTGCGGCGGCGGCAGGTGGTCGCGGGCAAAGGTGTCGATGTGCGCGGTGGGCATGTTGTTTCCTCTGTGTCTTGTGGCTGTGCGTTGTTGCCCTTAGCCGCGCGTGCCCGCTTCTTTCAGCAGCTCGCGGGCAATGATGAGCTGCTGCACCTCGGTGGCGCCTTCGTAGATGCGCAGGGCGCGTATCTCGCGGTACAGGCGTTCCACCGGCACCTCGCTCACCACGCCCAGCCCGCCCCAGATCTGCACGGCCGCGTCAATGACCTGCTGGGCGTTCTCGGTGGCGGTCATCTTGGCCATGGCGGCTTCGCGGGTGACGTTGCGGCCCTGGTCACGCTGCCAGGCGGCGCGGTAGGTAAGCAGCGCGGCGCTGTCGATGGCGGTGGCCATCTGCGCGAGCTTGGCCTGGGTGAGCTGGAAGTCGGCCAGCACGCCGTTGAACATCTTGCGGGTGGTGGCGCGGTGCAGCGCTTCGTCCAGCGCGCGGCGGGCAAAACCCAGCGACGCGGCAGCTACAGAGGTGCGGAACACGTCCAGCGTGCGCATGGCCACCTTGAAGCCTTCGCCCTGTGCGCCCACACGCTGGCTGGCGGGAATGCGGCACTGCGTGAAGCGCAGACGGGCCAGCGGGTGGGGGGCGATCACATCGATGCGTTCGGCGATCTCGAAGCCAGGTGTGCCTGCATCCACAATGAACGCTGAGATGCCCCTGGCCCCAGGCGCCTCGCCCGTGCGGGCGAAGACCACGTAGAAGTCGGCAATGCCGCCGTTGGATATCCAGGTTTTTTCGCCGTCGAGGATGTAGTCGTCGCCATCGGCCCGGGCGGCGCAGGCCATGGCGGCCACGTCGGACCCGGCATTGGGCTCGGACAGCGCGAAGGCGGCAATGGCTTCACCGCTGGCAACGCGAGGCAGGTAGGCCTGCCGCTGTTCGGGCGTGCCGTGCAGGGAGATGGCGCCGGAGCCCAGCCCCTGCATGGCGAAGGCGAAGTCGGCCAGGCCGCTGTGGCGGGCCAGGGTTTCGCGGATCAGGCAGATGGCGCGGGTGTCTATGGCGTCGTTGGTGCCCCCTACGTCGCGCCCGCCCACGGCGTGGCGCAACCAGCCTGCCGCGCCCAGCGAACGCACTAGGGCCTTGCATTCGGCGTCAACATCGGGGCCATGGTCGTGGGGAATGTGCTGGGTGGCCCAGGTGTCCAACGCCTGTGCCAGTTCGGCGTGGCGCGGCTCGAAGAAGGGCCATTGGAGATAGGTGGTGTCTGCCATGTCAGTTCCCCTGAAACACCGGTTTCTGCTTGGCCACAAACGCGTGGTACGCCCGCGAGAAGTCTTCCGTCAGCATGCAAATCGCCTGGGCCTGGGCTTCCGCCTCGATGGCCTGCTCGATCGTCATGGCCCATTCCTGGTGCAGCATGGTCTTCGTGATGCCGTTGGCAAAGCTCGGCCCTTGCGTCAGTTCGGCTGCCAGCTTTTGCGCTTCAGCCAACAATTCTTCAGGCGCGCACAGGCGGTTAAAGAAGCCCCAACGCTCGCCCTCTTCCCCGCCCAGGCTGCGGCCGGTGTACAGCAGTTCGCTCGCCCGGCCCTGGCCGATGATGCGTGGCAGGATGGCGCAGGCCCCCATGTCACAGCCCGCCAGACCCACGCGGTTGAACAGGAAGGCCGTCTTGCTGCGTGCCGTGCCCAGCCGCATGTCGGACGCCATCGCGACGATCGCCCCCGCCCCGGCACACACGCCGTCCACGGCAGCGATGATGGGCTGCGGGCACGCGCGCATGGTCTTGACCAGTTCACCCGTCATGCGCGTGAACATCAGCAACTCGGGGGCCTTCAGCGCAATCAGCGGGCCGATGATTTCGTGCACATCGCCCCCCGAGCAGAAGTTGCCGCCCGCGCCAGTGACCACGACGGTTTTCACGTCGTCGGCCCACTTGAGCTGGTGGAACAGGTCGCGCAGTTCGGCATAGCTGTCAAAGGTGAGCGGGTTCTTGCGGTCCGGGCGGTTGAGCGTGATGGTGGCCGTGCCGTTGTTCACCTCCCACAGGAAGTGGGTGGCCTGATAAGCGGCCATGGGACGGCGGTTGCCAGCCAGCAGTGCCGGGTCGATCTGTGTGAGGTTCATGTCTGCTCCTTGTTTGTTCTGTTCACATCACCTCGCCGCCCGACACCGAGATGGACTGCCCGGTGACGGCCGCCGCGCCTTCGCCGCACAGCCAGGCAATGGCGTCGGCCACCTGTTCAGGCTGCACCAGGCGCCCTTGCGGGTTGGATTTGACGAACTCGGCCAGCGCCTGCTCGTGCGTGCGGCCGGTCTTGGCCACCACGCGTTCAATGCTTTCCCGCACGATGTCGGTTTCGGTGTAACCGGGGCACACGGCGTTGACGGTGATGCCCTTGGCCGCCAGTTCCAGCGCCAGAGAGCGGGTGAGTCCCACCACGCCGTGCTTGGCTGCACAGTACGCCGACACGTAGGCGTAACCCACCTGCCCTGCCGTGCTGGCCACGTTGACCACACGCCCCCAGCCTGCGGCCAGCATGTCGGGCAACACAGCTTGTGTGCACACCATGGTGCCGGTCAGGTTCACGTCCAGCATCTGCCGCCACAGCGCCATGTCCATCTTGTGGAAAGGTGCGCTCAGCGCCTGCCCGGCGTTGTTCACCAGCACCTGCACGGGCCCGAACCTCTCGCGCGCACTGGCCACCGCTTGAGCCACCTGGGCGGGGTCGGCTACATCGGCGGCCACTGCGTGCAGGTGGGCTGGGCCCGTGTCCACCACGGCCTGCAGCACCGGCAGGCGCCTGCCCAGCAGCGTCACGTTCATGCCGAGCGCGCGCAGGGCACGCACGGCGGCTACGCCAATGCCTTGTCCGCCACCCGTCACCAGGGCGTGGCGTATGACCGCACTCATTTGGCCCCCGCGCCTTGCGCTGCCATGGCTTTCTCGCGGGCGAAGTTGGCTTCCATCTGCGCCTTGGCCGAGCGGTACTGCTTGGGCCAGTTGACCATTCCGTAGCCGATCTTGGCGGCTTCGGTCAGCGTCCAGGCCGGGTTGGCCAGGTGCGGGCGGGCCACAGCACACAGGTCGGCACGGCCGGCTGCCAGGATGGAGTTGGCGTGGTCCGCCTCGCTGATGGCGCCCACCGCGATGGTGGGAATGCCCGCTTCCTGCCGCACGCGGTCGGCGAACGGCGTCTGGAACATGCGGCCATAAACCGGCTTTTCCTTCTTGCTCACCTGGCCGGAGGAACAGTCGATCATGTCCGCGCCCGCCGCCTTGAAGGCCTTGGCAATGTCCACCGCGTCGTCAGGCGTGATGCCGCCTTCGACCCAGTCGTGTGCGGAGATACGTACCGACATCGGCTTGTCAGCGGGCCACACGGCGCGCACGGCGGCAAACACTTCCAACGGATAGCGCAGGCGGTTGGTCAGGCTGCCACCGTATTCGTCGCTGCGGTGGTTGGTGAGCGGTGAAATGAAGCTTGACAGCAGGTAGCCGTGCGCGCAGTGCAACTCCAGCCAGTCGGCACCCGCTTCTGCGGCGGCCCGGGCGGACGCCACGAACTGGGCCTTGACCTCGTCCATGTCAGCACGGGTCATCTCACGGGAGACTTGGCTAACACCTTCCAGGTACTGCTGGGGCGACGCGGACATGATCGGCCAGTTGCCGCTTTCCAGCGGCTGATCGATCCCCTCCCAAGCCACGCGGGTTGACGCCTTGGCCCCGGCGTGGCCGATCTGGATGGCGAACTTGGCATCGGTGTTGGCGTGAATCCAGTCGGCGATGCGCTTGAAACCAGCGGTGTGCTCGGGTTTGTAGAGGCCGGGGCAGCCGGGGGTGATGCGGCCTTCGGGGCTGACGCAGGTCATCTCGGCAAACACCAGACCGGCGCCGCCCATGGCACGTGCGCCCAGGTGCACCAGGTGGTAGTCGGCCACCAGCCCATCCACGGCGGAATACTGCGCCATGGGCGAAACGACGATGCGGTTCTTCAATGTGACGCCACGCACGCTGTAGGGCGTGAACATGGGCGGCGGAACCGGCGCCCCGGCGGGCACGCTGACATCGGCCTTCTGCGCGAACCAGCGCTCATAGCCTTCCAGCCAGTTCTTGTCGCGCAGGCGCAGGTTTTCGTGGCTGATGCGCTGGCTGCGCGTGAGCATGGAGTACATGAACTGCTCGGGCTCCAGCTGGTCGCAATAGCGCTTGCCGCACACCTCGAACCACTCCATGGCGTTCCAGGCGGCGTTCTGCAGGCGCAGCGTCTCCACCCGGCGCAGCTCCTGGTAGGTGGCCAGTACTTCGGGAATCTTGTCGGGGCTGTCGCCCAGGCGCTGAAACTGGCGGGTGAGTTCGATGGCGTCCTCGATGGCCAGCTTGGTGCCCGAGCCGATGGCGAAGTGGGCCGTGTGCACCGCGTCACCCATCAGCACCACGTGGCTGCCGTTGGCGTTGCGCAGCCACCATTGTTCGCACACCACGCGCTGGAAGTTGAGCCAGGCCGAGCCGCGCAGGTGGCGGGCGTTGGTCATCAGCTTGTGGCCTTGGAGCGTGCCCTTGAACAGGTTTTCGCAGAAGGCGATGGACTGGTCTTGGTCGGCCTTGTCCAGCCCGTGGGCCAGCCACACGTGCTCGGGGCATTCCACGATGAAGGTGGTGGTGTTGGCGTCGAACTTGTAGATGTGGGCCTGAAACCAGCCGTGTTCGGTACGCTGGAAGTCGAAGGTGAAGGCGTCGTACAGGCGGTTGGTGCCCAGCCAGATGTAGCGGTTGGGGCGGGTGACGATGTCGGGTTTGAAGACATCGGCGTAACGGCTGCGGATGCGGGAGTTGATGCCGTCGCTGGCGATGATGAGGTCGGCGTCGGCATAGTCGAGGTCGGACTCGGCTTCGGTTTCGAACACCAGCTTGACGCCAAGGTTTTCGCAGCGGGCCTGCAGGATGTTGAGCAGCTTCTTGCGCCCGATGCCCACAAAGCCGTGGCCACCCGAGCGGATGGTCTGGCCCTTGAACAGCAGCTCGATGTCGTCCCAGTGGTTGAAGGCTTCCTGGATTTCGTCGGCGGTCTCGCGGTCCCACTGACGCATGTTGTCCATGGTGGCGTCAGAGAACACCACGCCCCAGCCGAAGGTGTCGTAGGGGCGGTTGCGCTCGACCACGGTCACGTCGTGCCCGGGGTCCAGCTTTTTCATCAGAAGGCCGAAATACAGGCCGGCAGGGCCGCCGCCGATGCAGACGATTTTCATGGGGTCTCCTTGTATGGGACGTGCTAAGGCTGTTTACGCTTCACTGATGAATAGTTTAGGTTTAAACATTATTTGCGGAGCGAGGGGAAACCCTAGGGTTTTGGGGTGTTTGCTCTTTAGATACCTCTCGGGCTACGACAGGCCTGGCTCTGCGGGGGCTCATACTGTGGCGGTCGGCGCCTTGGCGCCGACTCCGCTGCGTCCACCTGTCTGGGGCCGGTGCGGTGGAACTCACTGAGCGCTTGCAGCGCTCCGTTCGAACAGCCACCGCAAGTCAGTTGACGAAGCGCGCCAAAGGCGCGCCCAGCCCCAGGCCGCCAGACACAGCCACCCCGGAAAATCGCCCCCACAGGGCCAGGCCTGCCGCAGCCAACAAGAGCGCTGGAATGCCACCGGTGGTGCTCCAAAAATGCTTCTGCCAAGGCGTGTGCGCCTAGGGGCTGGCGCGCCTTACGAGGTGCCGAGAAGCGCAGATGCCGTGGCTGCGCGCTTTAGCGCGCTTCGTAACTGACTTGCGGCAGATGTCCGACCGGAGCGTTTCGCTAGAAACGTGTAGGGAGTTTCTGCCGCGTAGCCACGGCATCGAGCATCGCAGGGGAGCCGGTGCGCAGCACCGGCCACCTCGTCGAAGCGCCAGCGCCTGGGCGCATACGCCTTGGCCGCCCACAAACCAGGGCAACCAACGAAGGAAAGCCTCAACCAGCCCGCAGCGCTTCCCTCAACGCCTGCCCCAGCTCGGGCCGCTCCACAAACGGATCAGGCGGGTTGTGCTGCCCCACAATCGCCTCCATCCGCGTCTGCACATTCCCCAACGCACGGGGGTGGCTGTAGATGTAGAAACGGTCATCGGCCATTGCGTCAAACACCCGCTGAGCCACTTCCGCCGCGGTCACCTTGCCGCTGCTCACCGCCTTCTCAGACATCGCTCGCCCCACCATCTGGCTGCGCGTCAGCTTCTCGTCGGTCATGTCCTGCGGGCGGTTGCGCTCGCTGTGGGCAATGCCCGTGGGTACAAAGTACGGACACAACACGCTGGCACTCACTTGGTCGCTCACCAGCCGCAGGTCCTGGTACAGCGTCTCGGTCAACGCCACCACCGCGTGCTTGCTCACGTTGTAAATGCCCATGTTCGGCGCTGTCAACAGGCCCGCCATGCTCGCGGTGTTCACAATGTGCCCCTGGTAGGCCGGGTCGGCTTCTGCTGCGGCCAGCATCATCGGCGTGAATAGCCGCACGCCGTGGATGACGCCCCACAGGTTCACCCCCAGCACCCAGTTCCAGTCGGCCAGTGTGTTTTCCCACACCAGCCCGCCCGAACCCACGCCCGCGTTGTTGAACACGAAGTGCGGTGCGCCAAAGCGTTGCTGGACGGCGCTGGCAAGGGCCTCCATTGCCTCAGCGTTGGACACGTCCACCCGTTGGGCCAGCACCTGCGCGCCTGCCTCCTCCAGCTCGCGCCGCGCGGCGTCAAGCGCGTCCTGCTGCACGTCCGCCAGCACCAGGTTCATGCCGGCGCGCGCACCTATGCGCGCCACCTCCAGCCCGAAGCCGGAGCCCGCACCCGTGATCACCGCCGTCTTGCCCTGCAAGGTCTTGAGCATGTCGTCTCCTCGGTGTGCGTTGTTCGCTCAGACCAGCTTGACCAGCTGCTTGCCAAAGTTCTTGCCCTTGAGCAGGCCCAGGAAAGCCTCAGGGGCAGACTCGATGCCTTGCGCCACCGTCTCGCGCGGGCGGAACTTGCCGCTGCCCACCAGCGTGCCCAACTCGGTCAAGGCCTCGGGCCACACCTCCATGTGCTCGCTCACAATGAAGCCTTCGATTTTCATGCGGTTGACGAGGATGAGCGCCGGGTTGAGCATGGGCAGCGGTTGCCCGTCGTAGCCAGCAATCATTCCGCACATGGCCACGCGGGCAAAGGCGTTGCAGCGCAGCAGCACGGCGTCCAGCACCATGCCGCCCACGTTCTCAAAATAGCCGTCAATGCCGTTGGGGCACGCCACCTTCAGCGCCTTGGCCAGCGACAGGTAGTCCTTGTGCTCGCGGTAGTCGATGCAGTCGTCGAAGCCCAGCTCGTTCTTTACGTAGGCGCACTTGTCTGGCCCGCCCGCAATGCCCACCACGCGGCAGCCGCGCGCCTTGGCCAGCGCGCCAAAAGCGCTGCCCACCGCACCACTGGCGGCGCTCACCACCATGGTTTCGCCTGCCTTGGGGTTGATGATCTTGACCAACCCATACCAGGCCGTGACACCCGGCATGCCCACCGCGCCCAGGTAATGGCTGATGGGCACGTGGGTGGTGTCTACCTTGCGCAGCGCGCCGGGCTGGTTGGCGTCCACCACGCTGTACTGCTGCCAGCCGCCCATGCCCACCACCTTGTCGCCAGTGGCGTACCTGGGGTGGCGGCTGTCCACAACCTCGCCGACAGTGCCGCCGATCATCACCTCGCCCAGCGGCTGGGGCTGCGCGTAGCTGCGGCTGTCGTTCATGCGGCCGCGCATGTACGGGTCCAGGCTCAGGTAATGGTGGCGCACCAGCACCTGCCCGTCCTGCAGGGCGGGCGTTTCGGTGGTGACGATCTTGAAGTTGCCTGTCGTGGCCTCGCCTTGCGGGCGGTTGTCGAGCAGAACCTGGATATTGCTGGGCATGAAAAGCTCCTGAAGATAAGACCCGCCAATTGCAGGCGTCAATCGGTTCGTATGGTGTTGAGTGCCTGGGTGGCCCGGGCCCCCACCGGCAGACGCGGCACGTACTTGAACGTGCCTGTGGCGTGGCAGCAGAGCTTGCCTGCTGCGTCGAAGATGCTGCCCTCGGTGAAAGCCATGGTGGCCGTGCGGTGCAGCAGCTTGCCGCGCGCCACCAGTGCCCCTTGCGCCGCGCGCATGAAGCTGGTCTTCATCTCGATGGTCACTGCACCCATGTCCTGTTGCACGCTGCGCGCGGCGTGGGCCATCACCACGTCCAGCAGGGTCATGCTCGCGCCGCCGTGCACCACGTTGAAGGAATTCAGGTGCTCGGGCGCGGGGTCGTAGTGCAGCTCGGCCTCGCCGCCTTCCCAGCGTTCGAGCCGGAAACCAAGGTGATCGACAAAAGGAATGCGTACTTGAAAATCCATTCAACCTCCGTGAAGCGGCCGCACGCTCACCCCCCGGTGACAATGCTGACGCCGCCATCCACCGCCAACCACTGGCCGGTGATGTGTTTGCCTGCATCGGAAGCGTACAGCACCGTCAGGCCCTTGAGGTCCTCGTCGTCGCCCAGGCGACCGAGCGGTGCGCCAGCGGCCAGCCGTTCCTCGCCCATGGCCTCCAGCGTGCCGCGCGTCATCTTGCTGGGGAAAAACCCGGGGCAGATGGCGTTGACGCGGATGCCGTGGGCACCCCACTCCGCCGCCAGTGCGCGCGTGAAGTTGATGACCGCGCCCTTGGAGGTGTTGTAGGCGATGGTCTTCATGCCCTTGGGGTTGCCACCCAGGCCCGCGATGGACGCCACGTTGATGATGCTGCCGCGCTGCCGCCCGATCATGCTGTGCTTGGCCAGGTACTGGCTCAGGATGAAGTAGCCCCGCACGTTGAGGTTCATCACCTTGTCCCAGGCCTCCAGCGGGTGGTCTTCGGCAGGTGCGCCCCAGGCCGCCCCCGCGTTGTTGACGAGGATGTCCACGTCGCCCATGCGCTCCAGCGTTTCGGCGCCCAGGCGGTGTATGTCGGTCTCCTGCGCACAGTCGGCGGCAATCCAGCGGGCGTCGATGCCCGCGTCCTGCAGCTCCTGCACTGCGGCCTCCAGCTCATCGGCCTTGCGGGCGCTCAGCATCACGCGGGCGCCAGCCTCGCCCAGCGCGTGAGCCATCTGCAGCCCCAGCCCGCGCGAGCCGCCGGTGACGAGGGCTGTCTTCCCTTTCAGGTCGAACAGTTGTTGGATGGTGCGAGTCATGTCTTGTCTCCGTGTGTGTTCAAAACGCCTCTTCGGGCAGCGTGGCGCAGGTCTGGTCGCGACTGGACACCACCTGCAACCAGGCACCCGTCTTGGGCAGTTCGTAATGGAAGAAGTAGCGGCAGGCGGCCAGCCGCCCAGTGCGCGCCGCGTCGTCGGGCGAACGGTGCGCCGTCAGGGCCACGTCGAGCCAGATCCACGCCAGCACCGTGTGCCCGAACGCCTGCATGTAGGGCACGGCGTTGGCCAGCGCCGCTTGAGGGTCACCCGTGGCCCATGCCGCCTGGGTGGCTGCGCCCACTTGGTTCAGGGCCTGGGCCAGTGCGCTGGCATGCGCGGCCAGTTCGGGAACCCGCTCGACAAGTTCGATGGTGGCCTGCATGTGGGCAGCCAACAGCTGCAGGCCGCGCCCGTTTTCCATCAGCACCTTGCGGCCCAGCAGGTCCATGCCCTGGATGCCGTGGGTGCCTTCGTGGATCATGTTCAGGCGGTTGTCGCGCCAGTACTGCTCCACCGGAAAGTCGCGCGTGTAGCCATAGCCGCCATGCACCTGAATGGCCAGGCTGTTGGCCTCCAGGCACCATTCGCTGGGCCAGCTCTTGGCAATGGGAGTCAGCACCTCCAGCAGCAACCGGGCCTCGTCTGCGGCCTGTGGCGCGCCAGTGTGCTGCTCGTCCACCAGCCTTGCACAGTACAGCTCCAGGGCCAGCGCACCTTCGCAGTAGGCCTTCTGGGCCAGCAGCATGCGTTTCACGTCGGCGTGTTCGATGATGCGCACCTGTGGCTGTGTCGGGTCCTTGCCACCAGCGCCCAGTGGCCGTCCCTGCGGGCGGTTGCGTGCGTAGTCCAGGCTGGCGTGGTAACCGGCC
The DNA here is from genome assembly GCF_054780915.1 of Hydrogenophaga aquatica. NCBI lineage: Bacteria > Pseudomonadati > Pseudomonadota > Betaproteobacteria > Burkholderiales > Comamonadaceae > Hydrogenophaga > Hydrogenophaga aquatica. The sequence goes on from NZ_BAAGVK010000011.1 coordinate 384,789, forward strand.
ATGCCCAGCATGGTTGCGGCCATGCCCACGCCAATGCGCGCCTCATTCATCATGTGGAACATGTAGCGCAGGCCCTGCCCGGCCTCACCCACCAGGTAGCCGATGGCACCGGCCCCCCGCCCGTCCAGGCCCGTGCCCACGCCAGGCCCCCGTACCGGAAAGCGCCCCTCGCCAAAGTTCAACAGCGTGTTGGTGGTGCCCCGCCAGCCGCACTTGTGGTTCAGGCCCGCCAGTGCCACGTCGTTGCGCACGCCGGTCAGTTGGCCTTGGGTGTCCACCAGCTTCTTGGGCACGATGAACAGCGAGATCCCCTTGACCCCGGGCAGCAACTTGCCATCGGGCCCGGGAATCTTGGCCAGCACCAGATGGATGATGTTTTCGGTCAGCTCGTGCTCGCCCGCCGATATCCACATCTTGTTGCCGCGCAGCCGGTAGCGCGGCCCCAGCGGGTCGGCCTCGGCGCCGTCGCCATCGGGCACGGCACGCGTGGCCACGTCGCTCAAGGACGACCCCGCCTGCGGCTCGCTCAGGCACATGGTGCCCGAGAAGCGCCCGGCAAATTCGTTGAGCGCGAACACCTCGCGCTGCAGAGGTGTGCCATGCGCCATCAGCAGGTTGGCGTTGCCCACCGTGAGCATGCCCGCGCCAATGCTCACCGAAGCCATGGCAAAGAAGGCGTTGCCCGCCGCCTCCACCGTGTAGGGCAGCTGCATGCCGCCAATCTCGGCGTTCTGCGCGGCGCTCAGCATGCCCGAGGCCGCATAGGCATCCCAGGCGTCCTTGGTGGCCTGCGGCAAGACCACCTTCTCGCCATCGAAGTGCGGCTCCTGGGTGTCCACCAGACGGTTGAAGGGCGCGTACTTCTCGCGTGCGATGCGCTCGCACGTGTCCAGCACGGCATCAAACGTTTCGCGGCTGTGGTCGGCAAAACGCTCACGCTCGCCAAGGGTCTGCACCCCCAGCCAGTCGTACAGCAGAAAATCGACGGTGGGGCGCAGACTCATGGTCAACCTCGCGTCACAAGACCTCGAACACGCCAGCAGCACCCATGCCGCCGCCGATGCACATGGTCACGCACACGCGCTTGGCGCCACGGCGCTTGCCTTCAATCAGCGCATGGCCCGTCAGGCGCTGGCCCGAAACGCCATAGGGGTGTCCCAGGGCAATGGCGCCACCGTTGACGTTGAGCCGCTCCGCCGGAATGCCCAGCTTGTCGCGGCAGTACAGCACCTGAACCGCGAAGGCCTCATTCAGTTCCCACAGGTCGATGTCGTCCACCGTCAGGCCCAGGCGCGACAACACCTTGGGCACCGCAAACACAGGGCCAATGCCCATTTCGTCCGGCTCACAACCAGCCACGGCAAACCCCAGGAAGCGCCCCAGCGGCTGCAGGCCCTTTTTCTGCGCAACGCGTTCGTCCATCACCACGCAGGCGCCCGCACCGTCGCTGAACTGGCTGGCATTGCCCGCGCTCACCAGGCCTCCGGGCAGCGCGGGCTTGATGCCGCTGATGCCTTCCTTGGTCGTGCCTTCGCGGGTGCCTTCGTCCCTGCTCACCGTCACCTGCCTGGTGATGAGTCCCAGCGACTTGTCAGCAATGCCCGCCGTCACGGTGATGGGCGCGATCTCGGCATCGAACAGTCCAGCTGCCTGGGCCGCGCAGGCCTTCTGCTGGCTGGCCGCGCCGTATTCGTCCATGGCGTCGCGGCCAATGTTGTAGCGCTTGGCCACCTGTTCGGCGGTCTGCAGCATGCTCCAGTAGATCTCGGGCTTGGCCTTGAGCAGCGCCGGATCGGTGAGCATGTGCATGTTCATCTCCTGCTGCACGCAGGAAATGCTCTCCACACCGCCAGCGGCGTAGATCTCGCCTTCGCCCGCGATGATGCGTTGTGCGGCCAGGGCGATGGTCTGCAGACCGGACGAGCAGAAGCGGTTGACGGTAATACCCGAAACGGTGACCGGGCAGCCTGCTGCCAGTGCGATCTGGCGCGCGATGTTGGCGCCGGTGGCACCTTCAGGGTTGGCGCAACCCATGATGACGTCCTCCACCTCGGCGGCGTCAATGCCGGCGCGCTCGATGGCATGGCGCACGGCATGGCCGCCCAGCGTGGCGCCATGGGTCATGTTGAAGGAACCTTTCCAGCTCTTGGCCAGAGGGGTGCGGGCGGTGGAAACAATGACGGCGTTGGTCATGATGGATTCCTGTAGGGCTTAGAACGTCTTGCCTTCGGCGGCCAGGCGGGCCAGCAGCGGTGCGGGCTCCCAGAACTTGGCGTCGTCGTGCGGGTTGCGGGCAAAGCGCTTCATGGCCTGCACCACGTTGAACAGGCCGATTTCGTTGGCGTAGTTCAGCGGACCGCCGCGGTACACCGGGAAGCCGTAGCCAAAGATGTAGACCACGTCGATGTCGCTGGCCTTGTTGGCAATGCCCTCCTCCAGGATGTGCGCCGCCTCGTTGACCAGGCTGAACACCAGACGCTGGACGATCTCCTCATCGGAAATCTTGCGCGGGGTGATGCCCAGGGTCTTGCGGTGCTCCTCGATCATGGCCACCACCTCGGCGTTGGGGATGGCGTCGCGCTTGCCAGGCACATAGTCGTACCAGCCCGCCCCGGTCTTCTGGCCGAAACGCCCCTTTTCGCACAGCAGGTCGGCGGTCTTGCTGTACTTCATGTCGGGCTGTTCCACGTAGCGGCGCTTGCGGATGGCCCAGCCAATGTCGTTGCCCGCCAGGTCGCCCATGCGGAAAGGGCCCATGGCAAAACCGAATTTCTCGATGGCGCGGTCCACCTGTTCGGGCGTGCAGCCTTCGTCCAGCAAGAAACCGCCCTGGCGGCCATATTGTTCGATCATGCGGTTGCCAATGAAGCCATCGCACACGCCCGAGACCACCGCCGTCTTCTTGATCTTCTTGCTGATGGCCATCACCGTGGCCAGCACGTCCTTGGCGGTGGCGTCGCCGCGCACTACCTCCAGCAGCTTCATGACGTTGGCGGGGCTGAAGAAGTGCATGCCCACCACGTCCTGCGGGCGCTGGGTGAAGGCGGCTATTCTGTTCAGGTCCAGCGTCGAGGTGTTGCTCGCCAGGATGGCGCCGGGTTTCATCACCTCGTCGAGCTTCTTGAACACCTGCTCCTTGACGCCCAGATCCTCGAACACGGCCTCGATCACGAGATCGGCCTCTTTCAAATCCGCATAGTCCAGCGTGGTGGACAGCAGGGCCATGCGTTGCTCGTACTTGTCCTGCTTGAGCTTGCCTTTCTTGACCTGTGCTTCGTAGTTCTTGCGCATCACGCCCACGCCACGGTCCAAGGCTTCCTGCTTCATCTCGAGCATCTTCACCGGAATGCCCGCGTTGAGGAAGTTCATGGCGATACCGCCGCCCATGGTGCCCGCGCCAATCACGGCCACGCTTTGGATGGCGCGTGCAGGGGTGTCGTCGGGCACGTCGGGAATCTTGCTGGCAGCGCGCTCGGCCACGAACAGGTGACGCAGGGCGCGGCACTCGGGCGTCCACATCAGGTTGATGAAGGTCTCGCGCTCGTAGGCCATGCCGTCTTCGAACTTGCGCAGCGTGGCTTGCTCCACCGCGTCCACGCACTTGGCGGGGGCCGGGAAGTTCTTGGCCATGCCCTTGACCATGTTGCGTGCAAACTGGAAGTAGGCCGCCCCCTGCGGGTGCTTGCAGGGCAGATTGCGAACCAGCGGAAACGCGGAGCCATCGGCGGCATGGCGGGCTGCAACTTCGCGCGCCAGGGCCATGGCCTCGTCCATCAGGGACTCACGCGACGCGGCCAGCTTGTCGAACAGTTTCTGGCCGGGCACGCCCGCCAGCATTTCGCTCTTCACAGGTTCGCCGCTGACGATCATGTTGAGCGCGGCTTCCACGCCCAGCACACGCGGCAGGCGCTGCGTACCGCCAGCGCCGGGAATCAGTCCCAGCTTCACTTCGGGCAGGGCCACATTGCAGCCGGGCGCCACAACGCGGTAGTGCGCGCCCAGTGCCAGTTCCAGCCCCCCACCCATGGCCACACTGTGGACAGCGGCCACCACCGGCTTGGTGGTGTTCTCCACCGCGCGGATGACACTCAGCAGGTTGGGCTCCTGGATGGCCTTGGGCGTGCCGAACTCCTTGATGTCCGCCCCGCCCGAGAAGGCCTTGCCTGCGCCTGTGAGCACGATCGCCTTGATGGCGGGATCGGCCTCGGCCTGGGCCAACCCGGCAACGATGCCCTGGCGGGTGGACAGCCCCAGACCGTTGACCGGCGGGTTGTCCAGGGTGATCACGGCCACTTCGCCGTGGGCTTGGTAATGTGCGGTCATGAAGTCTCCTCTTCAGGGTCCGTAAAGCAAAAAACGAACGATCGTTCGATTTGCGTTGATTCTAGGCAGAAACTCAGGTGGTGCAAGGCGCGGCTGTCACCTGTTTGTCTCGTCAAACCTCCAGCCACTCCTTGCGCACATACGGGTTGGCCTTCAACTCCGTCGGCGTTCCCTCGAACACGATGCTCCCGTGCCCCATCACCAGCGTGCGGTCCGAGATGTTCAAGGCAATCGTCAGCTTCTGCTCGATCAGCAACACCGACACCCCCCTGCTCTTGAGCTTCTGCAGGTACTCCGCCACCAGTTCAACGATCTTCGGCGCCAACCCCTCGGTCGGCTCGTCGATGATGATCAGATCCGGATCGCCCATCAGCGTGCGGCACAGCGTCAACATCTGCTGCTCCCCGCCCGACATCACCCCCGCCTCGGTGTGCTGGCGTTCCTTCAGGCGCGGAAACATCGCATACATGTCATCGAACGACCAGCGGCTGCCCTTGCCCGAGCCCTTCTGCCCCAGCAACAGGTTCTGGTGCACCGTCAGCTTCGGGAAGATGTCCCGGTTCTCGGGCACATAACCCAGCCCCAGGTGCGCCACTTCAAACGGCTTGCGGCCCTGGATCGACTGGCCTTTCCAGCGAATATCGCCCTCGCAGTCCACCAGTCCCATCACCGCCTTGGCGGTGGTGGAACGGCCGGAGCCATTGCGCCCCAGCAGGGCCACGATCTCGCCCTGCCCCACCTTGAAATGCACGCCATGCAGCACGTGGCTCTTGCCGTAGTAGGCGTGCAGGTTGTTGACTTCCAGCATGTTCACGGCTCCGGTTCGTCAATGCGCGGCCTGGGCCGCCTGTTCGTCCGCCAGCACCGAGCCCAGGTACGCTTCCTGCACCCGTGCATTGGCACGCACTGCCTCGGGCGTGTCGAAGGCGATCACCTCGCCATACACCACCACGGCAATCTTGTCGGCCAGGCCGAACACCACACCCATGTCGTGTTCGACCGTCAGCAGTGTCTTGCCCACGGTCACCTCGCGGATCAGGTCGATGAAGCGCCGGGTTTCGCTCTTGCTCATGCCCGCCGTGGGCTCGTCCAGCAGGACCACGTTGGCCCCACCCGCGATGGTGATGCCGATCTCCAGCGCCCGCTGCTCCGCGTAGGTCAGGTTCATGCCCAGCACATCGCGCTTCTTGTCAAGGCGGATCATCTCCATCAGCGCCTCGGCACGTTCGTTGGCATCCTCCAGGTCGGCCAGGAACTTGAAGAAGGTGTACTTGTAACCCAGGCTCCACAGCACGGCACAGCGCAGGTTCTCGAACACGCTGAGCTTGGGGAAGATGTTGGTGATCTGAAAACTGCGGCTCAACCCCAGGCGGTTGATCTCGAAAGGCTTCTTGCCATTGATGCGCTGGCCGTTGAGCAGTATCTCGCCGCTGGTGGGTTCGAAGCGGCCGCTGATCAGGTTGAACAGCGTGGACTTGCCTGCCCCGTTGGGGCCGATGATGGCCACCCGCTCACCCGGACGCACCGCCAGGTCGGCGCCACGGATGATCTCCGTCTTGCCAAAACTCTTGCGCAGATTCTTGAGTTCCAGTGCATAGGGGGCGTTCATCAGCTCGTCTCCCGGCGTTTGATTTCTTTTTCAATGTCGGTCTGTATCTCGGCCCACTGCTGGCGAAAGTGGTGCCGCGTCAGCTCGAACAGGCCCAGCCCGGTCAGCAGCACGAAGGCGGCGCCAAACCAGCTCGTGGCCTGCTTGGCGTGCAGGGCGACCCCCAGGAAGCGCACCTCATCGCCCAGCGCGGCGTTCAGTTGCAGGTGGTAGATCATTTCCACCATCGCCCCGCCGCCCGCCAGCACCACCAGCGCGGTCACGCCCAGCGCAAGGTAGCTCACCCACAGCTCACGCAACCGCCCGAAGGCCGCCACGCGCAGGTTCATCATCACCAGGCTCGCCACGCCCCCCGGGGCGTACATCACCATGAACAGGAAGATCAGGCCCAGGTACAGCAGCCACGCCTTGGTGATCTCGGAAAACAGCACGAAGGCCAGCACCATCAGTACCCCGCCGATGATGGGGCCGAAGAAGAAGGTGGCGCCGCCCAGGAAGGTGAACAGCAGGTAGGCGCCCGAGCGCAGCGGCCCCACCACCTCGGCGGTCACGATCTCGAACTGGATGGCCGCCAGCCCGCCCGAGATGCCCGCGAAGAAGCCCGCGATGATGAACGCCAGGTAGCGCACCTTCTGCGTGTTGTAGCCGATGAACTCCACCCGCTCCGGGTTGTCACGCACCGCGTTGAGGATGCGGCCCAGCGGCGTGCGTGTGAAGGCGTACATCAGCGCCACGCAAACAAAGGTGTACACGGCGATCAGGTAATACACCTGCACCGCCGGGCCGTAGGTGATGCCCATCACCGGGTCACCCACCATGCGGTCGGCCGAAATGCCCGCCTCCCCGCCAAAGAAGCCCGAGAACATCAGCGACATGGCAAACACCAGTTCCGCCATGCCCAGGGTGATCATGGCAAAGGGCGTGCCGGCCTTTTTCGTGGTCACAAAGCCGAACAGCACGGCGAAGAACATCCCCGCCAGGCCGCCGGCCAGCGGAATCAGGCTCACCGGCAGCGGCAGCACCCCGTCCGCCACGCGCAGCAGCGTGTGAATGGCCACGTAAGCCCCCAGGCCGGTATAAACCGCGTGCCCGAAGCTCAGCATGCCCCCCTGCCCCAGCAGCATGTTGTAAGAAAGGCAGGCCACGATGGCAATGCCCATCTGCGCCAGCATGCTGATGGACAGGTTGCTCGAAAACACCTTGGGCGCAAACAGCAGCACCAGCGCGAACAGCGTCCAGATGATCCAGCGCCCCACGTTGTAGGGTTTGAAGATGTAGTAAGCGGTCGTCATGGGTTTACCTCAAGTCTCGCGCGTGCCCAGCAGCCCCTTGGGCCGGAAGATCAGGATCAGCACCAGGAACAGGTAGGGCAATATGGGCGCCACCTGCGACAGCGTCAGCTTGAGCACGGCGTTGTCCTGCAAGGCTTGCGAAAGCTCCAGGCCCGCACCTTGCGCCAGGCTCACGAAGGAATGGTCCAGCGCCACGGCAAAGGTCTGGATCACCCCGATGAGCACCGACGCCAGAAACGCCCCGGAGAGCGAACCCAGGCCGCCCACCACCACCACCACGAAGATGACCGACCCCAGCGTGGCCGCCATGGCAGGCTCCGTCACGAAGGTGCTGCCGCCTATCACACCCGCCAGCCCGGCCAGCCCCGTGCCTGCACCAAACACCATCATGAAGACGCGCGGCACGTTGTGGCCCAGGCTCTCCACCATGTCGGGGTGCGTCAGCGCTGCCTGAATGACCAGACCCACCCGCGTGCGGGTTATCAGCAGCCAAAGGCTGACCAGCATCACCACGGCGACCAGCATCATGAACGCCCGCGTTGCGGGGAACGGCGTGCAGATGGTCTGCGCCGCCACGCCGCACATTTCGGCGGCTGCCCTGCCCCACACGAAGCCCATGGTGTCGTTGGCGTGGTGCATCAGCGTGAACGCCGGGCCCTGCAGCAGTTCGGGCGGACGGAACTCCACCGACGTGCGTCCCCAGACCAGCTGCACCAGCTCCAGCACCACGTAGGACAGGCCGAAGGTCACCAGCAGCTCAGGCACATGCCCGTATTTGTGCACCTTGCGCAGGCTCAATTTCTCGAAAAGCGCGCCAAGCAGCCCCACCAGCACCGGCGCCACAAACAGTGCGGGCCAGAAACCCACCACCTGCGCTATCGAATAGCCCAGATAAGCCCCCAGCATGTAGAAGCTGGCGTGCGCGAAGTTGAGCACACCCATCATGCTGAAGATGAGCGTAAGCCCCGAGCTCAGCATGAACAACAACAGCCCGTAACTCAGGCCATTGAGCATGGAAACGATGAAGAACTCCATGGTTCCGTCTTTCCCGGCCCATGCGGGCCCTGAACGCAACAGATACCCCAGCGGCGTGCCTTGCAGGCATGCCGCGTGGGACAAAAGGAAACGGGAGGATATACCGCCACCCGCCCGGTCCTCCCCGGCCGGACCAGGCAGCAGCTGGTCAGCGCCGCATCAACGCGGGCGCTTCATGTCGCAGCTGGTCGGCGTGCTCGCCACATAGGCGGGAAACTCCTTGACCAGACCCAGCGTCATGCCGGTGTTCTCCGGGCTGTAGGGAAACTTCGCATCGGCCTTCTGCCAGCGTGTCAGGTACAGCGGCTGCTGCAGCTGGTGGTCAGCCTTGCGCATCTCCACCTCACCGTTGTAGCTCTGGAACTTGAGCCCTTCCATCGCGGCGGCGACCTTGACCGGATCGGTGGACTTGGCCTTGGCCATGGCCTCACCCAACGCCTTGTAGATGTGGATCACGGAGCCGGTGTAGAAGTCATCCTTCAGGCGCTCCTTGAACTCGGCTTGCCACTTGCCCATGTCGCCACCCATGTTGTAGTGGTTGTACGAGACCTGGTACACCCGCCCCTCGCTGCCCGTGCCCAGCGCGGTGGGCGTGCCGGTCACGCCGGTGTAGTAGGTGTAGAACTTGCCGGTGTAGCCGCCCTCGTTGGCGGCCTTCACCAGCAGCGCCAGGTCAGAGCCCCAGTTGCCCGTGATCACCGTGTCGGCACCCGATGCCTTGATCTTGGCAATGTATGGCGCAAAGTCGCGCACCTGGGCCAGCGGATGCAGGTCCTCGCCCACGATTTCCACGTCAGGCCGCTTGCGCTTGAGCGTTTCCTTGGCGTATTTGGCCACCTGGTGGCCGTGGGAGTAGTTCTGGTTGAGCAGGTACACCTTCTTGATGTCGGGCTGGTCCTTCATGAAGGTGGTCAGCGCCTCCATCTTCATCGAAGTGTCCGCATCAAAGCGGAAGTGCCAGTAGCTGCACTTGCTGTTGGTGAAATCCGGGTCCACGGCGGAATGGTTCAGAAAGACCACCTCCTTGCCCGGGTTGCGGGCGTTGTGCCGGTTAACCGCGTCAATCAGCGCGCCAGCCACGGACGAACCGTTGCCCTGGGTGATGTAGCGCACGCCTTGGTCAATGGCGGACTGCAGCGCGGTCAGGCTTTCAGCCGGGCTGAGCTTGTTGTCGATGCCGATGACTTCAAACTTGACGCCCGCAGGATTGTTGGCGCCACTGAACTTTTCCGCGAAGAACTGGAAGCTCTTCAACTGGTTGGAGCCGACAGGGGCCATCAGGCCCGAGAGCGGGTCGATCCACGCGATCTTCACCGTCTCGCCCTTCTGGGCATGCGCGGCGAATGCACAAGCGAGCACCGCTGCGCCGGTGAGGGTCTTCAACACAAGTTTCATGTTTTGTCTCCTATGCGGGTGGTTGAATTGACACACAGCTTACAAGGGGCGTCTTGATGCGCCCTCAGGGATTGCCCTAGCCGCTATCGCTTGTGCGACTTTGGCCGGGCGTCAAACTCAAAGGCCGGGCAGTTTGTAGTCCGACAGCATCTCGCGCAGCTTCATCTTCTGCATCTTGCCGGTGGCGCCCAGGGGAATGGCGTCCACGAACACCACGTCGTCGGGCACCTGCCACTTGGCAATCTTGCCTTCGTAGAAAGCCAGCAACGCCTCGCGCGTGACCTCCTGGCCGGGCCGCTTGACCACCACAACGATCGGGCGCTCATCCCACTTCGGGTGGCGCATGCCGACGCATGCCGCCATCAGCACAGCCGGGTGGGCCATGGCAATGTTTTCCACATCGATCGAGCTGATCCATTCACCGCCAGACTTGATCACATCCTTGCTGCGGTCGGTGATCTGCATGAACCCTTCCGCGTCGATGGTGGCCACGTCCCCCGTGGGGAACCAGCCGTCCGCCAACGGCGCCGGTCCTTCGCCCTTGTAGTAGTCGCGAATCACCCAGGGCCCCTTGACCAGCAGGTCGCCCGAAGTCTTGCCGTCCCAGGGCAGCTCCTCGCCATCCGGCCCCACCACCTTCATGTCAATGCCGAAGATGGCCCGCCCCTGCTTAAGACGGATCTTCATCTGTTCTTCTGCCGGCAGGTCAAGGTGCTTGTTCTTCAGGGTGCACAACGTGCCCAGCGGGCTGAGTTCCGTCATGCCCCAGGCGTGCAGCACATCCACACCGTATTTCTCGCGGAAAGCGTCGATCATGGCTGGCGGGCACGCCGAGCCGCCGATCACCGTGCGGTTGAGCGACGGCAGCGTCAGGTTGTTCTGCCCCATGTGCGTCAGCAGCATCTGCCACACCGTGGGCACCCCTGCGGCGAAGGTCACTTTCTCCGCGTCCATCAGTTCGTAGACGGATTTGCCATCCAGCGCCGCGCCAGGGAACACCAGCTTGCAACCCACCGCGCAGGCGGAATACGGAATGCCCCAGGCGTTCACATGGAACATGGGAACCACGGGCAGCACACTGTCTCGAGCGCTCAGGCACATCACGTCGGGGAGCGCCGCCGCGTAGGCGTGCAGGATGGTGGACTTGTGGCTGTACAGCGCCGCCTTGGGGTGCCCGGTGGTGCCACTGGTGTAACACATGCTTGATGCGCTGTTCTCGTCAAAGCGCGGCCACTCGTAGTTCTCTGGCTGGCCTGCGATCAATGACTCATAGCTGACCAGGCCAGGAATACTCCCGCCTTCGGTCAACTTGGCCAGGTGGACGTCGTCGCACAGCGCCACCCAGCGCTTCACCGTCGGGCACTTGTCGTGTATGCCCTTGACGATGGGCCAGAAGGTCATGTCGAAGAACAGCGCCTGGTCTTCGGCGTGGTTCACGATCCAGGCGACCTGCTCCGGGATCAGGCGCGGGTTGATGGTGTGCAGCACGCGCCCGGAACCGCTCACGCCGAAGTACATCTCGAAGTGCCGGTAGCCGTTCCACGCCAGCGAAGCCACGCGGTCGCCTTGGGCCAGGCCCATCCCGTCCAGGGCGCTGGCAAGCTGGCGTGCACGCACGGCCGCCTGCCGGTAGGTGGTGCGGTGGATATCACCCTCCACCCGCCGAGAGACAATTTCCACGTCGCCGTGGTGGCGCTCCGCATGGCGGATCAGGTCTGAAATCAGCAGCGGCTGGTCTTGCATCAGGCCAAGCATGAAAAGTCTCCTTGTGATTGAAATGGGGGCCACAACCGATGCATCGTAGCGCGCGGGCATGCCCTCATCTGTCGCCCGACCGACATCCGCCAACCCGCCACCCGCGGTTCAGATCCTGAAAGTGACTCCTATAGGCTGTGGTCACGCGAATGCCCTCATCGGTATAAACGCCACCGCCACAGGAAGGAAGCGGGGAAAGCACGTGACCCAATTGAGCCATGCGTTCGGCAAAGCCTTGAAGGAAATTCGCAAAGCACGGGGGTTGACCCAAGAAGACTTTTCTCTGGTATCCAGCCGCACCCACCTGAGCAGTCTCGAGCGGGGACGCAAGAGTCCGACCTTGCGCATGGTGCAAGACCTTGCCGGAGCCATCGGCATCCACCCGCTGAGCCTGCTGACCAGAACGTGGCTGCACATCGAGGCGCCAGACCCAATGGAAACACTCATGGACCGAATCAAGACTGAAGTCATGTCGCCGCAGGCCCCCCAGGCAGGCACGCTGCCCATACGCCTGCTGATTTCCGACGACCACGCCATGATGCGCGAGGGGATCAAGCAGCTTTATGCGTTGACGCAGGACATTCTCGTCATAGACGAGGCCAGAGACGGTGACGAAACCTTGCAGCGCCTGCACGCGAACGAGGTGGATCTGCTCCTGCTGGACATGAGCATGCCAGGCCTCTGCGGCAACGAGCTGATCCGCACCGTTCGCAACTGCCATCCCGGCCTGCCCATCCTGGTGCTGAGCATGCACGCCGAGGCCGGTGTGGCACAAGGTGCCCTTGACGCGGGGGCGTGCGGTTACCTGACCAAGGACCAGAACCCCGACGTCCTGCTGGCGGCCACCCGCATCACCGCCCGTGGCGGCCGTTTCCTCGACCCCAAGCTCAAAGGCCACGTGGTCTGGTGAGCAAATGCGCCAGGGTGCTGGGCGGCGGCTAGACTTCGGGGGTCAGCACCCTCCTCCTGCCCCGCCACCCCATGCTCCTGGAACCACGCTCGCCTGCCTACCTGTTCCTCTACGGTCAGCCGTGGTTCGAAACCTTGCCTGCTGCCGAAAAACGCGAGCTGGTCGAGCGCATGGTGCTGGTTCGCGCTGCCAAAGGTGAGACCGTTCTGCACAAGGGCCATGCCATAGAAGGCTGGCACGGCGTGCTGTCGGGCATGGTCAAGCTGCAGACTTCCACCGAAGACGGCCGGATATCCGCCTTCCTGGGTGTGCCAGCGGGCGACTGGTTCGGCGAAGGCTCCGTGATCAAGGGGGGACGCTGGCGCTACGACGTCGTCGCCCTGCGCGACACCACGCTCATCAGCATGCCCTTGGCTTGCTTCCAGCAGCTCTACCAACGCAGCCTGCCATTCAACCATTACCTGATTGAGCGGCTCAACCTTCGCCTGGGGCAGGCCATGTCGGCCATCGAGTCGGGCCGCCTGCGCTCGCCCGAGGAGCGCGTGGCCCAGTACCTGCAGCATTTCATCTGGTCGGGCATCCGCAAGATCACCCTGTCCCAGGAAGACCTGGGGCATCTGGCCGGCCTGTCCCGGCAGACCATCAACCGCGTGCTCAAGCAGTTCGAGTCGCAAGGCTGGGTGTCGCTGGAGTTCGGGCGGGTGGACATCCTCGACCAGGAAGCGCTGGACCGCCTGGCAGAGACCGGCAGCGCCAGCGCGGAACTGAAGCCGGAAGACTGATCCGGCCAACCACCCCGCCTCCGGCAGGGCCTCGCCACAACAGGGACAATTCCCGCATGGAATTGCAGACCAGCCGCTTCGAGACCCTGGGCGAGGCTTTTTTCACGCGCCTTCACCCCACACCCTTGCCTGCGCCATATTGGGTGGGCCGCAGCACGCCCTTGGCACGCGCCCTGGAGCTGCCCGAAGACTGGCACGAGCAGCCACAGCACCTGGAGGCCCTCACCGGCAACGGCCTGCCGCCAGGCGCGTCGCCCCTGGCCAGCGTCTACAGCGGCCACCAGTTTGGCCACTGGGCCGGTCAACTGGGAGACGGCCGCGCCATCCTGCTGGGCGAACGCGACAGCGTTGCCGGGCTTCAGGAAATCCAGTTGAAGGGCGCGGGCCTGACCCCCTATTCCCGCATGGGCGACGGGCGTGCCGTGCTGCGCAGCTCCATCCGGGAGTTTCTGTGCAGCGAGGCGATGCATGCGCTGGGCATTCCCACCACCCGCGCGCTTTGTGTCACCGGCTCGGACGCGCCCGTGCGCCGCGAAGAAATCGAGACCGCCGCCGTGGTCACCCGCGTGGCGCCCAGCTTCATCCGCTTCGGCCACTTCGAGCACTTCTGCCACACGGGCCAGCACGACGCACTGCGCCGCCTGGCGGACTTCGTCGTTGATAACTTCTACCCGGAATGCCGCCACGCCGACGGCAACCCATACGCCCGCCTGCTGGAGGCCGTGAGCGCGCGCACCGCCGAGCTGCTGGCCCAATGGCAGGCGGTGGGCTTCTGCCATGGCGTGATGAACACCGACAACATGAGCATCCTGGGGCTCACCATCGACTACGGCCCCTTCCAGTTCATGGACGCCTTCGATCCCGGCCACATCTGCAACCACTCGGACAACACTGGCCGCTACGCCTATGCGCGCCAGCCCAACATCGCCTACTGGAACCTGTTCTGCCTGGGCCAGGCCATGTTGCCGTTGATGGACGACACCCAGCAGGCGCTGAACGCGCTTGAACCCTACAAGGCCTTGTTCCCCGCCGCCCTGCAACGACGCATGGGCGCCAAGCTGGGCCTGGCCGAGGTGCAGGAAGGTGACGCCGCGCTGACCGAAGACGTGATGCAGCTGCTCGCCCGCGACCGCGTGGACTTCACCATCTTCTGGCGGCGTCTGAGTGAGGCGGTGGCCGGGTTCGCTGCGCCCGACACCACCCCGGCACAGAGCGGTCAAGCCATCGCGCCGGTGCGCGACCTGTTCCTCCAGCGCGAAGCCTTTGACGCCTGGGCCGCCCGCTGGCGTGCGCGGCTGCATGCCCAGCCCGGTTTCGACGCCACCGCCACGCGTGACGCCATGCTGCGCACCAACCCGCACGTGGTGCTGCGCAACCACCTGGGTGAGATCGCCATCCACCACGCCCGCCAGGGCGACTTCTCCGTACTGGAACGGCTTCAGGCGGCACTGGAACAGCCCTACACGGCCCTGCCGGGCCACGATGACCTCGCCGCCTTTCCCCCCGATTGGGCCGCACAAATCCAGATCAGTTGCTCTTCCTGACCCTTCATGCTAGGAGTTAAACCATGAACCCCCACGCTCGCATCGGCTCGCTGCCCCCCAAGGGGGCGCATCCCTCCCTTGAGACGGCTCGGCGGGAGGGATGACCATGACCTTCCCCATTGAGAAGACCGACACCGAATGGCGCACCCTGCTGGCGCAGAGGAACGCCGAACCCCTGGCCTACGAGGTCACGCGTCACGCCCGCACGGAACGGCCATTCACCGGCAAGTACGAACGCGTCTGGGCCGACGGCAGCTACCACTGCATCTGCTGCGGGAACCATCTGTTCAACAGCGACACCAAGTTCGATGCCGGCTGCGGCTGGCCCAGCTTCTCTCAGGCCATACCCGGAGCCATCACCGAAATCATCGACCACAGCCACGGCATGGTGCGCGTGGAAACCGTCTGCAGCCAGTGCGGTGCACACCTGGGCCACGTCTTCGAGGACGGTCCGGCCCCCACCGGCCTGCGCTACTGCATGAACTCTGCTGCCCTGGACCTGCAGCCACGATAATCCCGCACATGCGTTTCCTGATCGACTTTTTCCCCATTGGCCTGTTCGTAGCCGCGTACAAGCTGCACGACATCTACACCGCCACGGCGGTGCTGATGGCCGCCACCCTGGTGCAAACAGGCCTCATCTACGCGATAGACCGCCGCCTGCAGACCCTGCAGAAGGTCACCTTGGTGCTGGTGCTGGTGTTCGGCACGCTCACGCTCCTGCTGCACGACGAGCGCTTCATCAAGTGGAAGCCCACGGTGCTTTACGCCAGCATGGCCATCGTGCTGGCGGCGGCGCTCTGGGTCTGGAAAAAGAACTTCCTGCAAATGCTGCTGGGCAGCCAGCTGCGCCTGCCCGATCCGGTCTGGGCCCGCCTTACCGTGGCCTGGGCCGCGTACTTCCTGTTCATGGCTGCCATCAACGCCTACGTGGCTGCCTTCTACTCCACCGAAGACTGGGTCAACTTCAAGCTCTGGGGCTACGTGTTCCCGGTCGTCTTCATCGTAGGCCAGGGCTTCTACGTCGCCCGCCACCTGAAGGACGAGGACACCAGCCAATCATCATGACCCAAGAGCCATTGCCCACTGCCGCAGCCATCGAAGCCACCTTGCGCGAGAGGCTGCAGCCAACGACCGTCCACGTGGTGGACGAGAGCGCCGCCCATGCCGGGCACGCCGGCGCCAACGAGCTGGGCCGCGGCACGCACTTCCGCGTGCGCATCGGCGGCCCCCGGTTCGATGGAATTGGCCGCGTGGCAGCCCACCGCCTTGTGTATGATGCGCTGCAACCATACATAGACGCGGGGCTGCACGCCCTGGCCATCGAAATCCAGCGCTGACGCTTTTTCTTTCTCCCCCTGAAGTCACTCCCCCATGAAACTCGCTCTGACCGCCGTGGCCCTGGCCACCACCCTGGCCATGCCCGCCATGGCTCAAAACATCGCCATCGTCAACGGCAAGCCCGTGCCCGCCTCCCGCATGGAAGCGCTCACCCAGCAAGTCGAGCGCTCTGGCCGTCCGGTTGACGACAACCTGAAGGCGCAGATCAAGGAAGAGCTGATCGCCCGCGAAATCTTCGTGCAGGAAGCCGAAAAGCGCGGCCTCAAGGCCTCCAAGGACTACAAGGCCCAGGCCGAACTCGCCTTGCAGACCATCCTGATCCGTGAACTCTTCGCCGACTTCCAGCGCAAGAACCCCGTGACCGATGCCGAGGTCAAGGCCGAGTACGACAAGTTCGCCGCCGCCAACGGTGGCCAGGAATACCGCGCCCGCCACATCCTGGTGGAAACCGAAGACCAGGCCAAGGCCATCATCGCCAACATCAAGAAGGGCGCCAAGTTCGAAGACATCGCCAAGAAGGACTCCAAGGACCCTGGGTCCGGCGCCAACGGCGGGGACCTGGACTGGGCCACGGCCTCCAGCTTCGTGCCCGAGTTCTCCGAGGCGATGATCAAACTGGGCAAGGGCCAGATGGCTGACGCGCCGGTGAAGAGCCAGTTTGGCTGGCACGTCATCCGTGTCGACGACGTGCGCCAGGCCCAACTGCCTTCCATGGAAGAGCTCAAGCCCCAGATCGCCCAGCAGCTGCAGCAACAGAAGCTGAACGACTTCCAGGAACAGCTGCGCAGCAAGGCCAAGGTGCAATAAGCCTCCGCCTGGCGCCAACGAAAAAGCCCGCTTGATGCGGGCTTTTTCTCTTTCAGTGCACCACGCGTCCGAACTGGAACTGCCCGGGCGCCAGGATCGGGTCCACGTCCACGGGAATCTCGCTCTTCGGCGGGAAGCGCCCCTCCAGAATCAGGCGCGAAAGAGGGTTCTCGATGCGCTGCTGGATGGCCCGCTTGAGCGGGCGTGCCCCGAACACCGGGTCGAACCCCACCTTGGCCAACTCTGACAACGCCGCCTCGCTCACGTTGAGCGTCAGGTCCATCTTGGCCAGGCGCTCCATCAGCACCTTCAGCTGAATCTTGGCAATGTTGGCGATGTGCTCGGCGTTCAGGCCGTGGAACACCACCGTCTCATCAATGCGGTTGAGGAATTCGGGCCGGAAGTGCTGCTTCAATTCGCCCCACACCGCGTCCTTGATGTCCTCGGCGTCCTGGCCGACCATCGCCTGGATCAGGTGTGAGCCGATGTTGCTGGTCATCACGATGACGGCGTTCTTGAAGTCCACCGTGCGACCCTGACCGTCGGTCAGACGGCCGTCGTCCAGTACCTGCAGCAGCACGTTGAAGACGTCGGGGTGCGCCTTTTCCACCTCGTCCAGCAGGATCACGCTGTACGGCTTGCGGCGCACGGCCTCGGTCAGGTAGCCGCCCTCGTCGTAGCCCACGTAGCCCGGGGGCGCGCCAATCAGGCGGCTCACCGAGTGCTTCTCCATGAACTCGCTCATGTCAATGCGGATCAGGTGCTCCTCACTGTCGAACAGGAAGCCCGCCAGCGCCTTGCACAGCTCTGTCTTGCCCACGCCGGTGGGGCCCAGGAACAGGAAGCTGCCCAGCGGGCGGTTGGGGTCGCTCAAACCCGCGCGGCTGCGGCGGATGGCGTTGGCCACGGCCACAATGGCTTCGTCCTGCCCCACCACGCGCTCGTGCAGCTTGTCTTCCATGGTCAGCAGCTTGTCGCGCTCGCCCTGCATCAGCTTGGCCACCGGAATGCCCGTGGCTCGGGCCACCACCTCGGCGATTTCCTCTGCCCCCACCTGGGTGCGCAGCAGCCTCGGCCCGGCGGCGGCACCGCCCGCCTCTTCCTTGGCCTGGGCGTCCTTCAGGCGCTTTTCCAGCTCGGGCAGCTTGCCGTACTGCAGCTCAGCGACCTTGTTGAAGTCGCCCTTGCGCTTGAGGTCCTCGATCTGGATCCTGGTCTGCTCGATGTCCTTGCGCACCTGGTCGGAGCCCTGCGCGGCGGCCTTCTCGCTCTTCCACACCTCTTCCAGGTCAGCCACCTCGCGCTCCAGCTTGGCGATCTCGTCCTCGATCAGGCCCAGCCGCTTTATGGAAGCCTCGTCTTTTTCCTTCTTTACGGCCTCGCGCTCGATCTTGAGCTGGATCAGGCGCCGGTCCAGCTTGTCCATGGCCTCGGGCTTGGAGTCGATCTCGATCTTGATCTTGGCCGCCGCCTCGTCGATCAGGTCAATTGCCTTGTCGGGCAGGAAGCGGTCGGTGATGTAGCGGTGGCTCAGCTCGGCCGCCGCCACGATGGCCGGGTCGGTAATCTCGACGCCGTGGTGCACCTCGTACCGCTCCTGAAGGCCGCGCAGAATGGCAATGGTCGCCTCCACAGTGGGCTCGTCCACCAGCACCTTCTGGAAGCGGCGCTCCAGCGCGGCGTCTTTCTCGATGTACTTGCGGTACTCGTCCAGCGTGGTCGCGCCAATGCAGTGCAGCTCCCCGCGCGCCAGGGCGGGCTTGAGCATGTTGCCGGCGTCAATGGCGCCCTCGGCCTTACCTGCGCCCACCATGGTGTGGATCTCGTCGATGAACAGAATGATGCGGCCTTCGTCCTGGGAAACCTCCTTGAGCACGGCCTTCAGGCGTTCCTCGAACTCGCCGCGGAACTTGGCGCCGGCCAGCAGGCCCGCCATGTCCAGCACCAGCACCTTCTTGTCCTTGAGTGTCTCAGGCACCTCGCCCGCCACGATGCGCTGGGCCAGGCCCTCGACAATGGCGGTCTTGCCCACGCCAGGCTCGCCGATCAGCACCGGGTTGTTCTTGCTGCGGCGCTGCAGCACCTGAATGGCACGGCGGATCTCGTCATCACGGCCGATCACCGGATCCAGCTTGCCCTGCGCGGCACGCTCGGTCAGGTCCAGGGTGTATTTCTTCAGGGCCTCGCGCTGGCCTTCGGCCTCGGGGTTGTCCACCTTCTGGCCGCCGCGCACGGCGTCGATGGCTGCTTCCAGGGTCTGACGCTTCAGGCCAGCCTTGCGGGCCTCGTCTGCCAGGGCAATCTTGCTGTCAGCCAGCGCCAGCAGGAAGGAATCGCTTGAAACAAACTGGTCGCCCCGCTTGATGGCATCTTTCTCGGCGGCCTGCAGCAGCGTCACGGTATCGCGCCCCACCTGGACCTGTTCCTGCCCCTGCACCTGCGGCAGCTTGGCCACGGCCTCATCGGCGGCCTTGCCCAGTGCCGCCACATTCACGCCCGCGCGCTGCAGCAGCGCCTTGGGGCCGTCCTGTTGGCGCAGCATGGCCGCCAGCACGTGTGCTGGCTCAATGTAGGCGTGGTCCTGTCCCAGGGCCAGCGTCTGCGCCTCGCCCAAGGCCTCCTGGAATTTCGTGGTGAGTTTGTCGATACGCATGCAGATGCTCCTGCTGATTGGTGAACTGACGTGATGTTGGGGATGGGGGCGGGGGTTTTCAAGTCACGGGCGGCAAAGAGAAATCCCATCAAAAGCATCACTTTGGCGTATCCTTGTCCCAGGCTCAACCACTGCAAGGAGTCACGCGATGCCACCCGCCCTGCTCTCAGCTCTCCCAACCGCCCTGCTCTCGGCCGTATTGCTGGCCGCCTGCAGTACCACCCCGCCCACGCTCAACTACACCGTGCCCAACCAGCCTGAGGGCTCGTCGGGCTACGCCGAGAAACCCGGCTGGCAGACCGCCAAGTTCGCCGTGGCCGCCGCCAACCCCTTGGCCACCGACGCAGGCTACCAGGTTCTCAAGGCGGGCGGCAGCGCCGTGGATGCAGCCATTGCCGTGCAGATGGTCCTGACACTGGTGGAGCCGCAATCCAGCGGCATTGGCGGCGGCGCCTTCCTCATGCATTTCGACGGCAAAGCCGTCGAGGCCTACGACGGCCGCGAAACCGCCCCTGCGGCAGCCAACGAGGACCTCTTCATCAAGCCCGATGGCAAGCCCATGGCCTTCATCGAAGGCGTGGTGGGCGGGCGCTCTGTGGGCGTTCCCGGCACCGTGCGCATGCTGGAGCTGGCCCACCAGCAACACGGCAAGCTGCCCTGGGCCACGCTGTTCCAGCCCGCCATCACCCTGGCGGAACAAGGCTTCAGGGTGAGCGCCCGGCTCAACACCCTGCTTGCAGCGGAACAGCACCTTAAGAAAGACCCCGTGGCCGCAGCCTATTTCTACGACGCCAGCGGCCAGCCCTGGCCCGTGGGGCACGTGCTGAAAAACCCGGAACTGGCCCAGGTGCTGCGGGACATCGCCGCGCGCGGCTCCAAGGCGCTGCTCGAAGGCCCGGTGGCGCAAGCCATCGTCGACAAGATCCGAAGCCACCCCACCAACCCCGGCCAGATGACACTGGCCGATCTGTCTGGCTACCAGCCGCGCAAGCGTGAGCCGCTGTGTCATGACCATGCCGTGCCGCCGCAGAAGGTGTACCGGCTCTGCGGTTTCCCGCCGCCCAGCTCGGGTGCCATCGCCATCGGCCAGATGCTGGGCATCCTGCAGAACACACAGGGCGCCACGCTGCCCCTGGGCGCAGACGGCCTGCCCAGCGCCGACTGGCTGCACTTCTATACCGAGGCCGCCCGCCTGGCGTTTGCCGACCGCGCGCAATACGTGGCTGATCCCGACTTTGTCCCCCCGCCCGCTGGCTCGTGGATGAGCCTGCTGTCACCCGACTACCTGGCTCAGCGGGCACGGCTGATTGGCGCCCAGTCGATGAAGGTCGCTCAGCCCGGCCGCCCGGAGGGCACGCGAACCAGCTTTGCCCCCATGCCCAACCAGCCGGAATACGGCACCAGCCACATCAGCATCGTGGATGCCCAGGGGCGTGCCGTGGCCATGACCACCACCATCGAAGACGCCTTCGGCGCGCGCCAGATGGTCAAAGGCTTCCTGCTCAACAACGAGTTAACCGATTTCAGCTTCGCCCCGCGCGACGCCCAGGGCACCCCCATCGCCAACCGTGTGCAACCGGGCAAGCGCCCGCGCTCGTCCATGTCGCCCACCCTGGTGTTCGACAAGGCCACGGGGCAACTGGTGATGAGCGGCGGCAGCCCCGGCGGTGCGCTGATCATTCACTACACCGCCAAGACGCTCTGGGGTACGCTGCACTGGGGCATGAATGCCCAGCAGGCCATCAACCTGCCCAACTTCGGTTCGGCCAACGGCCCCACGCTGCTGGAGGAAAAACGCTTCCCCGCCGCCACGGTCGATGCACTGAAGACCCGAGGGCACGAGGTACGGGAAATGAACATGACCAGCGGGCTGCAGGCCATTCAACGCGTGCCGGGCGGCTACTTTGGCGGCGCCGACCCGCGCCGCGAGGGCGTGGTCATGGGTGACTGACCCACTGCGGGGCCGTCGAATCAGCCGTTGCGGCTTTCGATGCCCCAGCGGGCCAAGGCCGCATCGTCGCTCACGCGGGCATCCACCCAGCGGGCGCCCTCGGGCGTCTGCTCCTTCTTCCAGAAAGGCGCCTGCGTCTTCAGGTAATCCATCAGGAATTCGCAGGCCTGGAAGCTCTCGCCCCGGTGGGCCGACGTCACCGCTACCAGCACGATCTGGTCCAGCGGGTGCAACAGACCCACGCGGTGGATCACCCGTGCGCCAAAGATATCAAAGCGGCGGAACGCCTCGTCGATCATCGCCTCGATGGCCTTTTCGGTCATGCCAGGGTAGTGCTCCAGCTCCATCGTGGACACGTTCTGACCGTCATTGCGGTCACGCACGGTGCCCACAAAGGCGCAGACGGCGCCCACGCGAGCGTCCTGGCTGCGCAAGGCAAGCACCTCGGCGTTCAGGTCGAAGTCTTCGGTCTGGACGCTGACCCGGTTTGGGGTGGCCATCACACGCTCCTCAACCACCGGTGACCGGGGGGAAAAACGCCACCTCTGCGCCCGGTGCCAGAGGCGCGGCTTCGTCCACCATCACCTGGTTCAGGGAAGCGCGCACGGCCTTGCCCCGGGCCAGGGCTTCGGCCCAGGCGCCGCCACGGCCAATCAACTCGTCACGCAACTCACCCACGCTGGCAGCGCGCGTGTCCAGCGTCAAGGAGGCCGTGCCCACCGCCTCGCGGATAGCGGCAAAGAAACGCACTTGTATGGTCATGGACAGATCAGGAAAGCAGCGAATCGAAAGACAGGAAATCCACCTCGTCACCATACGCGATGGCACGCCCTGGCGGGTTGTCCACCAGGCCATCCCCCCACGCCACCGAGGTCAATACCCCCGAACTCTGGTTCGGGAACAACGCCAGACCGCCGTCGGCATTACGCCTGACGCGCAGGAATTCGCGGCGTTTGTCACCCTTGGGCAGATGGAAGTGCGCCACCATGCGTTGGGGCACGGGCAACCCATCGGCCTGCGCACCCAACACACCCTGCAGCCGCCGCAGGAAAGGCCGCACCAGCAACAAGAAGGTCACGAAGCTGGACACCGGGTTGCCAGGCAGCCCGACAAAATGGCAGCGTCCACCACCTTCGGGCCGAGCCACCCAGCCATGGGCAAAGGGCTTGCCCGGCTTCATGCCGATCTGCCACAGGTCCAGCCCGCCCAGTTGCTGTACAGCGGGCTTGATGTGGTCTTCCTCGCCCACCGAGACGCCGCCGCTGGTGAGGATCACATCGTGCGCCTGTGCGGCCGAGCGCAGCGCAGCCAAAGTTGCATCACGCTGGTCGGATACGATGCCCAGGTCGCTCACCTCGCAACCCAGACGCTGCAAGAGCGCACGCAGGAAGAAACGGTTGGAGTTGTAGATCGCGCCGGGCTTCATTTGCTCCGGCGGCACGTCGCCCGGCATCACCAGTTCGTCGCCCGTGGAAAACAGTGCCACGCGCACGCGGCGGGCAACACCCAGGTGCGCAAAACCCATGCTGGCAGCCAGCCCCAGTTCCGCCGGACCCAGCTTTGTGCCCTTGGTCAGCACCACCTCGCCACGGCGCACGTCCTCCCCTTGGCGGCGAATCCACTGCCCAGCCTCGGGCAGGGTCTTGAAGCGCACCAGGGGCTGGCCGTCCACCTCGCCCGTCACCTCGGCCTCTTCCTGCATGACCACGGCGTCGGCACCGGCAGGCACGGGCGCACCCGTGAAGATGCGGGCCACGGTGCCAGGCTGCAGTTCAGGGCCGAAATGGCCTGCGGGAATGCGCTGCGACACAGGCAATGGCCCGCCGGCCGCCGCCTTCAGGTCGGCCACGCGAACGGCGTAGCCGTCCATGGCGGTGTTGTCGTGGCCCGGCACGTCCAAGGAAGAGACCAGATCCTGCGCCAACACGCGCCCGTCTGCGTCGAACGTCGCCAACTCCTCCACCTCCGGCAAGGCCTGAACTGTAGCCAGCAAGGCCGCCAAGGCGTCCTCCAGCAGCATCAGGCCGGGGCGGCGGACGGGTTGGGTGTCAGTCATTGCAGTGCGCGGCAATGTAGGCTTTCACCTTTTCCGCGTCGGCAGGCATCACCTGCACGCGCTTGGGCAGCGCCTCAATGCCATTGAACTTGGCTGGACGCTCGGGTTCACGGCCCAGCGCCTCGACAATGGTTTCGGCAAACTTGATCGGCAGCGCCGTCTCCAGAACCACCATGGGCACGCCAGCGGTCTGGTGTTCGCGCGCCACCTTCACACCGTCGGCGGTGTGGGTGTCGATCATCTGGCCAAAACGCTCCCAGGTGTCGCGGATGGTCGCCAGGCGGTCGGCGTGCGTGCTCTTGCCGCTGACGAAGCCGTAACGGCTGGCGGCCTGCGCGAAATGCGGGTTGCCGCTCAGGTCGAACCGGCCTTCACGCCCCAGCGCCTCGCCGAACAGCGCCTTGGTCTGCGCCGCGTCACGCCCCAGCAGGTCGAACACGAAGCGTTCGAAGTTGCTGGCCTTGGAAATGTCCATCGACGGGCTCGACGTCTCAAAGGTGTCCGCACTGCCACGCACCCGGTACACACCGGTGCGGAAGAACTCGTCGAGCACGTCGTTCTCGTTGGTCGCCACCACCAGCTGGTGGATGGGCAGGCCCATCATGCGCGCCACGTGACCGGCGCACACGTTGCCGAAGTTGCCGCTGGGCACCGTGAAGCTGACTTTCTGCCGGTTGCGGGTTGCGGCGGGTTCGCATTGCTCGGTCGCCTGGATGTAGCCAGCAAAGTAATACACCACCTGGGCCAGCAGACGCGCCCAGTTGATGGAGTTGACCGTGCCGATTCTGTACTTGCGCTTGAACGCCAGGTCGTTGCTCACCGCCTTGACGATGTCCTGGCAGTCATCGAACACGCCTTCGATGGCGATGTTGTGGATGTTGGCGTCCTGCAGGCTGAACATCTGTGCCTGCTGGAAGGGGCTCATGCGGCCGTGCGGGCTGGTCATGAACACTCGCACGCCGTGCTTGCCGCGCATGGCATGCTCTGCCGCACTGCCGGTGTCGCCACTGGTGGCGCCCAGGATGTTCAATTGCTCGCCACGGCGGCCCAGTTCGTACTCGAACAGGTTGCCCAGCAGTTGCATGGCCATGTCCTTGAAGGCCAGCGTCGGGCCGTTGGACAGCGCCTCGATCCACAGCTCGTTTTCCAGGTGGCGCAGCGGAACGATTTCGCCCGTGCCGAACACCTCGGCCGTGTAGGTCTTGGCGCACAAGGCGCGCAGGTCGGCCGCCGGAATGTCGTCAATGTAGAGCGAGAGGATTTCGAACGCCAGTTCGGCGTAGCCCTGCTCGTGATAGACCTTGCGCCAGCGCGTCAGCGTAGCGTCGTCCACCTGCGGGTAATGCTCGGGCAGGTACAGCCCGCCGTCCGGCGCCAAGCCTTCGAGCAGGATTTCACAGAAACGCTTGCGGTCTGCATGGCCGCGGGTGGACACGTACAACATCAGGCCAGCTCCTCTTTGCGGATGCGGGTGATGGGCGCGAGTACCGTGGGCAGCGCCTGCATCTGTGCCAGTGCGTCGTTCATGGTGCCTTCGCGGGTATCGTGGGTCAGGATGATCACATCGGTCTGGGTACTGCCCTCGCCGCCCACTTCGTCGGCTTCACGCTGGAGCACGGCGTCGATGCTGATGCCAGCCGCGGCCAGGATGCCCGTGACCTTGGTCAGCACGCCAGCCTGGTCCGCCACGCGCAGGCGCAGGTAGTAACTGGTAACCACCTCGCTCATGGGCAGCACGGGCAGGTTGCTCATGGCGTTGGGCTGGAAGGCCAGGTGCGGCACGCGGTTGAGCGGGTCGGCCGTGTGCAGGCGCGTCACGTCCACCAGGTCGGCAATCACGGCACTGGCGGTGGGCTCGCTGCCCGCGCCCTTGCCGTAGTACAGCGTGGTGCCCACGGCGTCGCCCTGCACCATCACCGCGTTCATGGCGCCTTCCACGTTGGCGATGAGCCGTTTGCCGGGCACCAGGCAGGGGTGAACACGCAGTTCCACGCCCTGCGCGGCGCGCTTGGCAATGCCCAGCAGCTTGATTCGGTAACCCAGTTGCTCGGCGTAGCGGATGTCGGCAGCGCCCAGCTTGGTGATGCCTTCCACGTAGGCCTTGTCGAACTGCACGGGAATGCCGTAGGCAATCGCACTCATGAGCGTGGCCTTGTGCGCGGCGTCCACGCCTTCAATGTCGAAGGTCGGGTCGGCTTCGGCGTAGCCCAGGCGCTGCGCTTCCTTCAACACCACGTCAAAGTCCAGGCCCTTGTCGCGCATTTCGCTCAGGATGAAGTTGGTGGTGCCGTTGATGATGCCAGCCACCCACTCGATGCGGTTGGCCGTCAGGCCCTCGCGCAGCGCCTTGATGATGGGGATGCCACCGGCCACGGCCGCCTCGAACGCCACCATGACGCCCTTGGCCTGCGCCGCCGCGAAAATTTCCGTGCCATGCACAGCCAGCAAGGCCTTGTTGGCGGTGACCACGTGCTTGCCTGCGGCAATCGCCTCCATCACCAAGGCCTTGGCAATGCCGTAGCCGCCGATCAACTCAACCACAATGTCGATCTCGGGGTTGGCTATCACCTGGCGCGCGTCGTTGACCACCTGCACGCCCTCGCCCACCACGGCCCGCGCACGCTCGACATCGAGGTCGGCCACCATGGTGATCTGGATGCCACGGCCGGCACGGCGCTGGATTTCCTCCTGGTTGCGCTGGAGCACATTGAAGGTGCCGCTGCCCACGGTGCCAATGCCCAGAAGGCCCACTTGAATCGGTTTCATATCGGTTGGTTCTCGGTGAAAAAAGCGGATGTCAGTTGCGGCTCAAGTGCCGTGGCGCTTGCGGTAGTGCGCCAGGAAGCGGGCAATGCGGCCCACGGCCTCTGCCAGGTCGTCCTCGTGCGGCAGGAAGACCAGCCGGAAGTGGTCTGGCGTGGGATAGTTGAAGCCCGTGCCCTGCACGATGAGCACCTTTTCCTCGGCCAGCAGCTCGTAGGCAAATTGCTGGTCGTCCTCGATGGGGTAGATCTTCGGGTCCAGCCGGGGGAACATGTACAGCGCCGCCTTGGGCTTGACGCAGCTCACACCCGGGATGTCGGTCAGCAGCTTGTGCGCAAGGTCGCGCTGGCGGCACAGGCGGCCGCTTGGCGCCACCAGGTCGTTGATGCTCTGGTAGCCACCCAACGCCGTCTGAATGGCCAACTGCCCCGGCGTGTTCGCGCACAGGCGCATCGAGGCCAGCATGTTCAGCCCCTCGATGTAGTCCTTGGCGCGGCGCTTGTCGCCGGAGACGATCATCCAGCCCGCGCGGTAGCCACAGGATCGGTAGTTCTTGGACAGGCCGTTGAAGGTCACGAACAGCACGTCGTCGGCCAGCGAGGCGATGGACGTGTGCGTGTTGCCGTCGTACAGCACCTTGTCGTAGATCTCGTCGGCAAAGACGATGAGGTCGTGCTTGCGCGCCAGGCCCACGATCGCCTGCAGCACGTCGTCCGGGTACAGCGCCCCCGTGGGGTTGTTGGGGTTGATGACGACGATGCCCTTGGTGTTGGGCGTGATCTTGCGCTCGATGTCGGCAAGGTCAGGCGTCCAGCCGGCCTGTTCGTCGCACATGTAGTGCACCGGTGTGCCACCGGACAAGGAAACCGACGCCGTCCACAACGGGTAATCAGGGGCCGGCACCAGGATTTCGTCGCCCGCGTTCAGCAGTGCGTTCATCGACATGGTGATGAGTTCGCTGGCACCGTTGCCCAGGTACACGTCGTCCACCGTCACACCCGCAATGCGCTTTTCCTGTGTGTAGTGCACGATGGCCTTGCGCGGCGCGAACAGGCCTTTGCTGTCGGTGTAGCCCGCCGCCTGCGGCAGGTTGCGGATCATGTCCTGCAGGATCTCGTCGGGCGGCTCCAGCCCGAACACCGCCAGGTTGCCGATGTTGAGCTTGATGATCTTGTGGCCCTCTTCCTCCATCGCTCGCGCCTTGTCCAGCACGGGACCCCGTATGTCGTAGCAGACATTGGCCAGCTTGGCGGACTTCTGAATGTTCGGCGCTTGCATGATGAGCAATGAAGTGAAACTGGTTATTCTACCGAGCGCTCGCTGCGGTGCAGCGTGCTCCGTACAATCTCAAGCCAGACCCAACCCGCAGCGCCTCCATGAAGCTCCAGCCCGACCGTTTCGATACCCTGGCCATCAACGCCTATGGCCCTGGGTGGATCGCGGTCAACGGTCAGCGTATGGAACACAGCCTGATCGTCAGTTCGCAAGGCCGGCTGGAAAACTGGGAATGCGATGGCCTGGAGAGCCTTTCGGCGGCGCACTTCGACCGCCTGGCGGACGACCAGCCAGAGCTGGTGGTGTTCGGCAGCGGCTCGCGCCTGCGTTTCGTTCCCCCGGCGTTGCTGCGGGGGCTCATCGAGCGGGGCATAGGCGTCGAAACCATGGACACCATGGCCGCATGCCGCACCTACAACATCCTTGCTGGCGAGGGGCGCAAGGTCGTTGCGGCGCTGCTGATAGAAGGCCTTTGACAGAGGTGACAGCAGGGCGGCTGGTCACGCCCTCGTCTTCAGGGTAAAATACTCGCTTATTTTCCGACGCCGGCGCGCTTTTATTTCAAGCAGTTCAGGCGGCCTTTTCACGGAAAGCACGTATTTCACCAACTCTCGCAGGGGAACCGCTTCATGGCCGTTGTCGTCAACAAACCCATTCCAGAATTTGAAGCCAATGCCACCGGCGGTGTCAAGGTCACCAACCAGTCTCATCTGGGCCAGATTCTGATCCTTTATTTCTACCCGAAAGACAACACCCCCGGCTGCACCACCGAGGCCATGCAGTTCCGCGACAAGTACAAGGACTTCACCAAGGCTGGTGCGCAGGTCTTTGGCGTTTCGCGCGACAACATGAAGTCGCATGACGATTTCAAGCTCAAGCTGGAACTGCCTTTCGAGCTGATTGCCGACACCGAAGAGAAGATGTGCCACATGTTCGGCGTGGTCAAGAACAAGATCATGTACGGCAAGAAGGTCAAGGGTATCGAGCGCAGCACCTTCCTGATCGGCCCCGACGGCATCCTGTTGCAGGAATGGCGCGGCCTCAAGGTCCCTGGTCATGTCGAGGAAGTCCTCAAGGCGGTCAAGGCACTCAAGAAGGCGGCCTGAAGCACCTTTCATTGCCATCCCGGCCCAGGTGCCGGGCATACACGGGGCTGATGCATAATGGCCTCATGAATCTGAACAAAACAGCACTGTCTGCCCAAGTTCTCTCACAAGCCGCCCGGTGACCCTGGCGGCTTTTTGTTTTCCGGCCTCACACATCCCATGCCCCTGCCCCCAGCTCCCCAACGCAAAGCCGCCCGCCTCAGCCCCGAAGCCTTTGAAGTGAAAGCCACGTCACGGTCGGTGACCAAGGCAGCGGCCGAACCGGTACAACCCGCAGCCACCCCGATCGTCATGGCCCAGCCCGCGCCGCAGAAGGAAACACCCCGCTCCTCGTCAGCCCGCAAGCGGAGCACGGCACCTAAGCAGGCACCGGCACTGCTGTCGCCGCAGCCCACGCACAACGCCACCCCCCAGGCCATCGTGGCTGTGCCTGCGTCGGCCCCGGAAAAACCGAAGCGCCGGGTCAAGACGAGCCGCCACGGCGAAGGCAAGCGCCTGTTCGTGCTGGACACCAACGTTCTTATGCACGACCCGATGAGCCTGTTCCGCTTCGAGGAACACGACATCTACCTG
Organism: Hydrogenophaga aquatica; assembly: GCF_054780915.1. Classification (NCBI taxonomy): domain Bacteria; kingdom Pseudomonadati; phylum Pseudomonadota; class Betaproteobacteria; order Burkholderiales; family Comamonadaceae; genus Hydrogenophaga; species Hydrogenophaga aquatica. The sequence continues at coordinate 413,959 of NZ_BAAGVK010000011.1, forward strand.
CCGATGATCGTGCTGGAAGAGCTGGACAGCAACAAGAAAGGCATGAGCGAAGTTGCCCGCAACGCCCGCCAGGCGAGCCGGACACTCGACAGCCTTGCGGCGCATGGTGGCGGAGACATTGCCCAAGGCCTGCCGCTGGCTGCCCTGGGCAACCGCGAAATCAGCGGCATGCTGTTCTTCCAGACGGAGCCACTCAGCAACACGCTGCCCAGCGGCCTGCCCCAGGGCAAGGCCGACAACCAGATCCTCGGCGTGGTTCAGGCCCTGCGCGAGCGTTACGCCGGACGTGAGGTCGTGCTGGTGTCCAAGGACATCAACATGCGCATCAAGGCCCGCGCCCTGGGCCTGGCAGCAGAGGACTACCAGAACGACAAGGCGCTCGACGACGACGAGCTGCTCTACACCGGCTCGCTGGCACTGCCTGCCGACTTCTGGACCCGTCAGAGCAAGACCGTTGAGAGCTGGCAGCAAGGCGGCCACACGTTCTACCGCATCAGCGGCCCCATCGTGGACCAGATGACGATCAACCAGTTCGTCTACTTCGAAGCCCCCGGCGAGCCCCCGCTGTATGCCCGCGTCACCGAAGTGCGCGGCAAGACGGCAGTGCTCAAGACGCTCAAGGACTACAACCACCTGAAGAACGCCGTTTGGGGGGTGACGAGCCGCAACCGCGAGCAGAACTTCGCCCTCAATCTGCTGATGGACCCAGAGGTGGATTTCGTCACCCTGGCCGGCACGGCGGGCACAGGCAAGACGCTCATGGCCCTGGCCGCAGGCCTGACGCAGGTGCTGGACGAGCGACGCTACACCGAGATCATCATGACCCGCGCCACGGTGAGCGTGGGCGAGGACATCGGTTTTCTGCCGGGCACCGAGGAAGAGAAGATGGGCCCCTGGATGGGTGCCCTGGACGACAACCTCGAGTTCCTGGCCAAGGGTGACGGCGGCAATGCAGGTGAATGGGGCCGTGCGGCCACGAACGAACTCATCCGCAGCCGCATCAAGGTCAAGAGCATGAACTTCATGCGCGGGCGCACCTTCATGAACAAGTACGTCATCATCGACGAGGCGCAGAACCTCACGCCCAAGCAGATGAAGACGCTCATCACGCGGGCCGGCCCGGGCACGAAGATCATCTGCATGGGCAACCTGGCGCAGATCGACACCCCCTACCTCACCGAGGGTTCAAGCGGTCTGACCTACGCTGTGGACCGCTTCAAGGGCTGGCCCCATGGCGGGCACATCACGCTGGCCCGGGGTGAACGCTCGCGCCTGGCCGACTTTGCCAGCGACGTTCTGTAATCCGGCGAGATCGCGGTGAGTTGACCGGAAGGCCGCACAGCCATTGATGAGCGTGCTGGCCAGGGAAACTCCCGCGTCAGACCGAGTTCCGCTGCGTCCGCCATGTCCATCACTTTTGTCCCTGCCCCCCAAGCCGCATTGCAGCGTCTTGGGCATTGGCTGCTGTGGGTTGGCTTGTTGCTGTGGGGCGCGAGCGCATGGGCCGCGCCGCTGGACCTGCTCGATACGGACGAAAGTGTGGACGCTTGGCCTGCTGTTGCTTTCCTGAGCGACCCCGGAAAAGCGCTGTCCATACACGATGTTGTGGCCGAAGAGACGCGCTTTGTCCGCCCCGCTGGCGCCCACGGCACGCTGGGCATACGCCCTGAAGCCGTCTGGCTTCGCCTGCCTCTGGCCACATCGGCACACAGCGACGGACGCTGGATACTGGACATCGCCTACCACCCCCTCAACCTGATAGATGTCTATCTGCAGGACAGCAGCGGGTTGCACCCTCTGGGCAGGCTTGGCAGTCTTACCCCACGGGCGCAAAGGCCCATGAAGGGCCTGACTCACTCACTCCTGCTGAATCTCACCCCTGGTGAGACCCAAACGCTTTATCTGCGTGTTGAGACCCAGGGGGCGATGATTCTCCCGATCTCGCTGGTCAAACCCGAAACCATGGTGAGCCGCAGCGGCATGGAACAGATGCTGCAAGGTTTGATGACCGGGCTGGGGTTGACACTGATCGCCTACAGCCTGATCCAGTGGCGCAGCCTGCGCGAGCCCATGTTCATCCAGTATGCGCTGATGATCAGTGGCAGCCTGCTTTTTTCTCTGCACTTCTTCGGGGTTGGCGCAGCCTACCTCTGGCCTGACGTCTGGTGGCTGGAAAACCGGGCCACAGGTATTTCCTCGCTCATGGCCACCTGCGGTGGATTCCTGTTCGTCAGCCAGATCCTGTATGGCCAGGAGCGCGGAGACCGCCTGCTCAAAGCCATGCGCCTGGCCGCGCTGATCACCTTCCTCTTCGGGCTGGCGCATGTGACCGGCCTGCTGAGTACACGCGCTGTTGCGGCCTTTGTGAGTCTCGTCGGCCCGCTTCCCATGCTGCTCGGGCTGCCAGGGGCATGGCGGCTGCTCAGGCAGCGCGACCCGATCGGTGCAACGCTCCTGGTCGCGTGGGTTGTGCATTTTGCAGCCACAGCCACCATCATTGGCGTGATCCAGGGCCGCGTTCCCATTGGGTTCTGGACGTTGCACTCGTTCCAGTTGGGTGCAACCGTGGAAATGCTGCTTTTCATGTACGTGCTCGGGTTGCGGTCGCGCGAGCTTCGCATCACCGCTCAAACCGTCACTAGAGAGCGTGATGCGATGAGATCCCTTGCTCACACGGACCCGCTCACAGGCGTTCCCAACCGAAGGGGGCTGCAGACTGCCCTGGTGGCGGCGCTGGAGGAGCGCCCGGAGAACCGCCTTGTCGCCCTCTTTCTCCTGGATCTGGACGGTTTCAAACCGGTGAATGACACCCATGGGCATGAAATGGGCGACGAGCTCCTGGTAGCGGTGACCCGCCGCCTGCAAGGGCACGTGCGCCAGTCCGACCTGGTGGCACGGTTGGGCGGAGATGAGTTCGTTGTCGTGGCTCGTCATTTGTCGTCCGCCCGACAGGCACACGAACTGGGACTGAAACTGCTGCATGCGTTTGAATCGCCGTTTGCACTGCCTCAGGGCCATTCGGTGAAAGTGGGCCTGACGATTGGCTATGCCCTCGCGCCAGAGGACAGCACCGATCCGATGGAACTCATCCGCCTGGCAGACGCTGCAATGTACGATGGAAAACAAGCAGGCAAGTCTTGCGTCCAACGCCACAGTGGGCAGCGCGTACTCGTTTGACGAGCCTGCGCCTGCGGGTTCTCACGGTAGGCACGCACCTTGCAATGCATACAATTCACCTACCTTCACTTCCCACAAGGATTTGCGAAACATGAACAAACAGCTTCTGGCCCTCACCCTGGCCCTGGGCGCCACCGCCGCCTCCGCACAAGGCGCTGATCTCAAGGTCGCCATCGATCCCACCTACGAGCCCTTCACCTACAAGACGGCCGATGGCAAGCCCACCGGCTTCGACGTGGACATCGCCGAAGCCCTGTGCGCACAGATCAAGCGCAAGTGCGTGTTCGTGGAACAGGTGTGGGACAGCATGATCCCCGGCCTGCAAGCTCGCAAGTACGATGTGATCATCAGCTCCATGTCCATCACCGACGAACGCAAGCGCGTGGTGGATTTCACCAACAAGTACTACGCCACCCCCAGCAGCGTGGTGGTCAAGGCTGGTACAGCCTACAGCGGTCCGGCTTCCCTGAAGGGCAAGAAGATCGGTGTGCTCAAAGGCAGCACCCAGGAAAAGTACGCCATGGGTGAACTGAAGCCCGCAGGCGTGACGGTGGTGCCCTACGAGGCCCAGGACCAGGTTTATCTGGACATCAAGTCCGGCCGCCTCGACGGCACCGTGGCTGACAAGGTCGAAGTGACCGGTGGCTTCCTGCGCAAGGACGAAGGCAAGGGCTACGGCTTTGTGGGTCCCGACCTGTACGACAAGAAGTACTTCGGCGATGGCATTGGCGTTGCGTTGCGCAAGGGCCAGAACGACCTGAAGAACCAGCTGAATCAGGCGATCACGACCATCCGCGCCGACGGCACTTACGACAAGATCGCGAAGAAGTACTTCGATTTCGACGTCTACGGCAAGTAACCGCTTGGACGGCTACTACCTCTCCATTCTTGAGGGTGCTGTACTGACCGTCGGGGTGTCTCTCACCTCGCTGGCGGTGGCGGTCGCGCTGGGGCTTCTGGGCGCCAGCGCGAAGCTTTCCGGCAACCCGCTGCTGGCGGGAGCCGCCACCGTCTACACCACCCTCATCCGGGGCATTCCCGAACTGGTGCTGATGCTGCTGGTGTTCTACGGAGGCACCATCGGTCTCATCGCGCTGCTTGAAAGCCTGGGGCTGGACGCGAATGTGGACATCAACCCGTTCACGGCAGGCGTCCTGACCATCGGCTTCATCTACGGTGCCTACATGACCGAAACGTTCCGTGGGGCGATCCTGGCCATTCCCAAGGGGCAGATGGAAGCCGCCTGGGCCTTCGGCATGGGCCGCATGCAGACCTTCTGGCGCATCACGCTGCCCCAGATGATCCGCTATGCGTTGCCGGGCTTCACCAACAACTGGCTTGTGCTCATCAAGTCCACCGCGCTCGTCAGCCTGATCGGCCTGCACGAAATGACCTACCGCGCCAAGCAGGCCAGTGCCGCCACGCGTGAGCCGTTCATTTTCCTGCTGTTCGCCGCCGCCCTGTTCCTGGCTTTCACCAGCGTGTCGCTCTGGGTGCTGCGCAAGGTCAACCAGCGCTACAGCCTGGGCACAAAAAAGGTGCAGCTATGAACTGGGAAGTCTTCTCGGACCCGGCCACGCTGGCCCTTTACGGTGAAGGCCTGGTCACGACGCTGTCGCTGCTCCTGTCCTCGCTGGCGGTGGGTGCCGTCATGGCGCTGCTGCTGGCGTTGGCGCTCACCGGCCCCATTGCGCCGCTGCGCTGGCTGGCTGGTGCCTACACGTACTGCATCCGCGGCACGCCACTGTTGATCCAGGTCTACCTGATCTACTACGGGCTGGCCCAGCTCGACTGGATCCAGGCACGCTGGGACGACGTCTGGCCCTGGACACATTTCAAAGAGCCGTTCTTCTGCGCGCTGCTGGCCTTTGCGTTGAACAACGCTGGCTACACGGCGGAAATGCTGGCGGGCTCCATCCGCGAAACCAGCGCGGGTGAACTGGAGGCCGCCCAGGCCATGGGCATGGGCCGCTGGCAGACGCTGCGCCGCATCGTGTTGCCCAGCGCACTGCGCCGCACCCTGCCTGCCTACAGCAACGAAGTGGTGATGATGCTGCACAGCACCAGCCTGGCCAGCACTGTTCCGGCCATGCTGGACGTGACAGCCGCCGCCAGCCGCATCTACTCCGATTTCTACCTGCCTTTCGAGGCCTACATCTTCGCCGCGGCGATCTACCTCTGCATCACCTTTGTTCTCGTCGGCATCTTCCGCCTGACTGAACGCCGCTACCTGGCCTACCTGGCACCGCGCCGGTCCTGAGGCCATAGAACCGAATCCACCGCCATGAGCACTCCCGCCCTCAAACTGCAGGTGGAAAACCTGCACAAGCGCTACGGCAACCACGAAGTCCTCAAGGGCGTGTCCCTTTCGGCACGTTCCGGTGACGTCATCAGCATCATCGGCAGCTCCGGCTCGGGCAAAAGTACCTTCCTGCGCTGCATCAACCTGCTGGAAAAGCCCTACGAGGGGCGCATCGTGGTGGCGGGTGAAGAGCTCAAGCTGCGGCCCGGCAAGGGGGGCGAGCTGGAGGCTGCCGACACCCGGCAGTTGCAGCGTCTGCGGACCCGCCTGGCCATGGTGTTCCAGAGCTTCAACCTCTGGGCCCACATGACGGTGCTGGAAAACATCATTGAGGCGCCGGTGCATGTGTTGAAAGTGCCGAGGGACCAAGCCGTGGAGACCGCGCGCAAGTACCTGGAGCGCGTAGGACTCAAGGGCATGGAAGACCGCTACCCGTCGCACATGAGTGGCGGCCAGCAGCAGCGGGTGGCGATTGCCCGGGCCCTGGCGGTGGAGCCCGAGGTGATGCTGTTCGACGAGCCCACCAGCGCCCTGGACCCCGAGCTGGTAACCGAGGTGCTGCGTGTGATGCAGCAACTGGCCGAAGAACACCGCACCATGGTGGTGGTGACGCACGAAATGGGGTTTGCCCGCGAAGTGTCCAACCACCTGATCTTCCTGCACCAGGGCCGCATCGAGGAAGAAGGCCACCCGCGCCAGGTGCTGGCCAACCCGAAGAGCGAACGCCTGGCGCAGTTCCTGTCGGGCAACCTGAAGTGACCGTGCCGGGCCGCGGGCCCGGTGCGCGTCACAGGAAGCGGTCGAGCAGCTTGCGGCTGTGCCGGTCCAGTTGCTGAGGCTGGCGGATCAGGAACTGGACACCGTGGCTGTCCAGCACCAGCAGCACGTCGCGGCTCAGGCGGCGGATGTCCTCCTCGCCCTTGAGCACGAAGCTGGTGCGCCCACGGTCGGTTTCCACCGTCCACTGGCTGGGCGTGGCGAACGAACTCACCTCCAGCAGCCGCTGGATGACGGGCGTGAACTCACGCAGGCGCAACTCTTCTTCGATCAGCATGCGCGCCGCCTCGGGCACGTCTTCCAGCCGCTCGATCCATACCACCTCGTGACCGTCGGCCCCCAGCAGGGATATCTGTCCGTGCGGCACCTGAACGGGAAAGGCGCGCACCGGCACTACGTTGTCGATGACGTCCCCGTTGGCGGTGGTCAAGACCAGCTTGCCCAGTGCATTGCGATCCAGCTTCACTTCAGGACTCCTCCGCGATCAGGTCGCGCTCGGCCTCGGCCTGGCGCTGCTGGGCCTGGTACAGGCGCCAGTAGGCGCCCTCGCGGGCGATCAGCTCGTCGTGCGTGCCCTCTTCCACCTTGCGCCCCTTGTCCATGACGACAAGCCGGTCTGCCTTGCGCAGCGTGGACAGGCGGTGCGCGATGGCAATGGTGGTCCGGCCGCGCACCAGGTTGTCCAGCGCTTTCTGGATCTCCTTTTCGGTCTCGGTGTCCACGGCTGAGGTGGCTTCGTCCAGGATGAGGATGCGCGGATCGATCAGCAGGGCGCGGGCGATGGAGATGCGCTGGCGTTCGCCGCCCGAAAGCCCTTGCCCGCGCTCGCCCACCAGCGAGTCGTAGCCCTGGGGCAGGCGCAGGATGAACTCGTGGGCATGGGCCGCACGCGCCGCGGCGATGATCTCTTCGCGGGTGGCGTCCGGTTTGCCGTAGGCGATGTTCTCGGCAATGGTGCCGAAGAAGAGGAAGGGCTCCTGCAACACCAGGCCGATGTGGCGGCGGTAATCGGCCACGCGCAGCGAACGCAGATCCACGCCGTCTACCAGAATGGCGCCTTCAGCCACGTCGTAAAAACGGCAGATCAGGTTGACCAGTGTGCTCTTGCCCGAACCGCTGTGACCAACCAGGCCAATCATCTCGCCGGGCTGCACGGTCAGGTTCAGGCTTTGAATGACGGCACGGTTGCCATAGCGGAAACCCACATCCCGGATCTCCAGCTTGCCCTTCACCCGCTCCAGCTTTTGCGGGTTCACTGGCTCCGGCACGCTGGAGACATGGTCCAGGATGTCGAAGATGCGCTTGGCGCCGGATGCCGCCTTCTGCGTGACCGAGACGATGCGGCTCATCGAATCCAATCGGGTATAGAAACGCCCGATGTAGGCCAGGAAGGCGGTGAGCACACCCACGGTGATGTCGCCCTCCGCCACCAGCCAGATCCCAAACCCCCACACCACCAGCAGGCCGATTTCGGTGAGCAACGACACCGTGGGCGAGAACAGCGACCACAGGCGGTTGAGCCGGTCGTTGACCTCCAGGTTGTGGCGGTTGGCATCGCGGAAGCGCTGTGCCTCGCGCGCCTCCTGGGCGAAGGCCTTGACCACGCGAATACCGGGGATGGTGTCGGCCAGCACGCTGGTGACTTCCGACCACACACGGTCGATCTTCTCGAAGCCGGTGCGCAGCCGGTCGCGCACCACGTGGATGAGCCAGGCAATGAAAGGCAGCGGCACCAGCGTGGCCACGGCCAGCGACGGGTTGATGGAAAAGAGGATCACCGCCGTCATGAAGATCATGATCACGTCGGTGGCGAAGTCCAGCAGGTGAAGAGACAGGAACACGTTGATGCGGTCGGTTTCGGAGCCGATACGCGCCATCAGGTCGCCCGTGCGGCGTCCGCCAAAGTATTCGAGCGAAAGGTTGAGCAGGTGCTCGTAAGTGTTGGTGCGCAGGTCAGCGCCGATGCGCTCGGACACCAATGCCAGTATGTAGGTCTTGGCCCAGCCCAGCCCCCACGCCAGCAAGGCCGAGCCCAGCAGGCCGCCCAGCAGCCATGCCACCAGACCCACGTCGATCTCCCGCCCGCTCTGGTAGGGGATCAGCACGTCGTCCATCAGCGGGATGGTGAGGTACGGGGGCACCAGCGTGGCCGCCGTGGACGCCAGCGTGAGCAGGAAGCCCGCCAGCAGCTGCCAACGGTATGGATGGGCGAACCGCCACAGGCGCAGCAGCGTCCATGTGGAAGGCGGTGTGTGCACCACCTGGGCACAGACGCCGCACTCGTCCTCCTCCGGGTCGAGCGGGGACTGGCAGCGCGGGCACAACTCCAGCTTGGCCAGCTGCAAGGGCGTGCCTTCGGCCTGTTGGGCCAGGTTGGCTTCAAACTGCTCGACCAGGCGCGTAGCGGGCAGGTGCCGCCCCAGGGTGTAGCGCCAGACCGCCAGTCTGACGCCGTCCTGCACCAGCTCCAGGGTGCCCACGCCGTTGTGGTCGCTGTGATGGAGCTGCATGCCGGGCTGCAGCGGCCAGCGCTTCACCGCAGGAGCATCGCCCTCTTCTCCCACCCACCACAGTTGTTGTTCGGCCACAACGAGCAGGCTGGCATGAAAACGGAGATTGGCGTCCAGATCCAGTTCCAGCCAGGCCTGCGCCTGGGGAACCTCACCGGCAGACTCCCAGGCCGACAGCGCAGGAGCACGCCATGCCGATGGGAAACCTTCGGGCAAGCCCGCTGGTTCAAAAAGTAACGGCATGTTGCAAATAATTTTTGGGGTTGGGGACACGCAAGACGGCCAACTGGATACACAATCACGTTCCGATGGAATCATGTGACATGCATGTGAAATCCGGCAAATTTGACCGGTTTTCTCGTCGCCCGTTGCTGGTCCAGTCGCTGATCATTCAGATTGTAAGGCTGCTAACTCTCCGCAGAACCGACATCGACACCGCCAGACCCCTGCCGCCTGACACAGCGTTTTGTCAGCGCGATGCCATTGGGGCTGCGAACACCCCCCCACCATGAACCCAAAGACCATCAAGCTGTTGCGCATGAGCTATCTGCGCGGGCCCAATATCTGGACCTACCGGCCAGCCATGGAAGCTCTGATCGACATTGGTGATCTGGAAGACTCACCTTCCAACACCATCCCCGGCTTCTACGAACGCCTGACTGCGTGGCTTCCTGGCCTGGTGGAGCACCACTGCGGCGTGGGTGAGCGCGGCGGGTTCCTGCTGCGCCTGCGCGAAGGCACCTGGCCGGGCCACATCATGGAACACGTGGCGCTGGAGCTGCAGAACATGGCTGGCATGCAGACCGGTTTCGGCAAGGCACGCTCCACCGAGCAGCGCGGCGTGTACAAAGTCGTGATCCGCACGCGCCAGGAAGAAGTTGGACGCCAGGCCCTTATCGATGCCCGTGACCTGGTGATGGCTGCCATTGAGGACCGGCCCTTTGATGTTCCGGCGACTGTCCAGCGCCTCAAGGGCCTGATCGACCGGCACGCGCTGGGGCCCAGCACCGCGAGCATTGTGGACGCGGCTACGCAACGCAAGATTCCGTCCATCAGGCTCACCGATGGCAACCTCGTGCAGCTGGGCTATGGCAGCAAGCAGCGCCGCATCTGGACCGCCGAGACCGACCGCACCAGTGCCATTGCCGAGAGCATTTCGCGTGACAAGGATCTGACCAAGCGGCTGCTGTCCAGCTGCGGCGTGCCCATTCCGGAAGGCCAGGTGGCGGCCAGCCCGGCAGAAGCCTGGGAAGTGGCCCAGGACATCGGGCTGCCGGTGGTGGTCAAACCCAGCGATGCCAACCATGGCCGTGGCGTGTCCCTTGACCTGCGCACCCAGGAAGCGGTGGAGGCCGCCTACGCCCTGGCCGACGCAGAAGGCTCCGATGTGATCGTGGAGCGTTTCATCCCCGGGCAGGAGCACCGGCTCCTCGTGGTGGGCAACCGGGTGGTGGCCGCCGCGCGCGGGGAACAGGCCTGCGTCACCGGAGACGGCCAGCGCACGGTGATGCAGCTGATCGAAACCCAGATCAACACCGACCCCCGCCGTGGCGAAGAGGAAGAGTACCCGCTGGACACCATCCGGCTGCCGGAGAACTCCCTGGTGATGCTGGAGCTTTCGCGCCAGAACCTCACCCCCGACAGCGTGCCCGCTGCGGGACAGGTCGTGCTGGTCCAGCGCACCGGCGTGATGACCCACGACATCACCGACGAAGTGCACCCCGAGGTGGCCGAAATGGCCGCGCTGGCCGCACGGGTTGTCGGGTTGGACATCGCGGGCATCGATCTGGTGGCGTCCGACATCTCGCGCCCGCTGCACGAGCAAGGCGGGGCGATTGTCGAGGTGAACGCCGGGCCCGGGCTGCTCATGCACCTCAAACCCGCCGTGGGACAGCCCCGCCCCGTCGGGGAGGCCATCGTGGAGCACCTCTTCGGCAACCGGGACGACGGACGCATTCCGGTCGTGGGCATCACCGGCACGAAGGACACGACGCCAGTGGCGTTGCTGCTCGGCTCCCTGCTCCACCGTGCGGGGCATGCCGCCGGCGTGGCATGCAGCGAAGGGTTGTTTGTGCAGATGGAGCCAATCGACACCAGCCGCCCGTCGGACTGGGAAGCCGGCCAGCGCATCCTGATGAACCGCTGCGTGGACGTGGCCGTGCTCGAGAACTCCCCGCGCAGCATCCTGGACGACGGCCTGTCCTACGACCGCTGCCTGGTGGGCGTGGTGACGGACGTGGCGCCCCCTGTGGGCTTGCAGGATCACCACGTCACCAGCACGGAGCAGATGCGCACGGTGCTTCGCACCCAGGTTGACGTGGTGCTCCCGCACGGATGCGCCGTTCTCAACGCCGACGACGAAACCTGTGCTGGGCTGGCAGAGCTTTGCGACGGCGATGTGATTTTTTACAGCACTGCGGCGGACCACCCGCTGCGCATTGCCCACTGCGAGGCGGGGCGCCGTTTCCTGCTCGTGGAAGACGACAAGTTGATGCTCTGGCGCAACCAGGGCGCCACCCCGCTGCTGGAACTCTCCCATCCCGTGGTGGCAGACCTCCTGTCCCGGCACCTGCCCTTGCCAGCCTTGCTTGCAGCGGTGGCTTCCGCGCTGGCACTGGAACTTCCGCCCGCCCTGATCCGCGCCGGCATCGAAACCGCCGACCGGCTTTTCAACCGATCCTGAATCCTCCAAGGAACCGTCCCATGGACGTCTCTCGTATCCGCGCCCTCCGTGGCCCCAACCTGTGGTCACGCACCACGGCCATCGAAGCCATCGTGCATTGCCTCCCCGAAGAGTCCGACCTCTCGAAGCTGGCCGGCTTCGAAGAGCGTCTGCGGCAGCGCTTCCCGGAGATCGGCGCTCTGCCTGAACCCACGGCGCAAGGCGTGGTGTCCATGGCACATGCCCTGGAACTGGCGACCCTGGCACTGCAAACCCATGCAGGATGCCCGGTCAGCTTCAGCCGCACCACGCAGGCCCCCGAGCCGGGTGTGTTCCAGGTCGCCGTCCAGTACACCGAAGAGGAAGTGGGCCGGCTGGCCCTGGACCTGGCCATCGAGCTGCTGAACGCCGCGCTGAACGACACGCCCTATGACACCCAGGGCGCAATCGCCAGACTGAAGGAGCTGGACGAGGACGTGCGCCTGGGGCCGTCGACCGGGGCCATTGTGGATGCTGCCGTGGCACGTGGCATTCCCTACCGCCGCCTGACCCAGGGCAGCCTGGTGCAGTTCGGCTGGGGCAGCAAGCAACGCCGTATCCGCGCAGCGGAATGCGACACCACCAGCGCCATTGCCGAAGGCATCGCCCAGGACAAGGAGCTGACCAAGAAGCTGCTGCACGCGGCGGGTGTTCCCGTGCCGCTGGGCCGGCCGGTCAGCAGCGCGGAAGACGCCTGGGCCGCCGCGCAGGCCCTGGGCAGCGCCGTGGTGATCAAACCGCGTGACGGCAACCAGGGCAAGGGTGTGACCGTCAACATCAGCACACGCGAACAGGTCGAGGCGGCGTATCACAACGCCTGCCAGATCAGCGAGGACGTGCTGGTCGAGCGCTACCTGCCGGGCATCGACTACCGCCTGCTGGTGGTGGGCAAGCAACTGGTGGCGGCCGCCCGCCGCGACCCGCCATTGGTCATCGGCGATGGTGAGCACACCGTCCGCGAACTGGTGGACAGCGTCAACGCCGATCCGCGCCGGGGCGATGGCCATGCCACCCCCTTGACGAAGATTCGCCTGGACGACATTGCTGTCGACCGCCTGCGCGAACAGGGGCTGACGCCGGAATCGGTGCCGCCCCTTGGAATGCGCGTCGTGTTGCGCAACAACGCCAACCTGTCCACCGGCGGAACGGCCACCGACGTGACCGACGAGGTCCACCCCAAGGTGGCGGCACGGGCAATTGCCGCTGCCGTCACGGTCGGGCTGGACGTGTGCGGTGTCGACGTGGTTTGCGAGAACGTGATCGAACCGCTGGAGGCGCAGCACGGCGGCATCGTCGAGGTCAATGCCGCACCGGGCCTGCGGATGCACATCAGCCCGTCCTACGGCAAAGGCCGCCAGGTCGGCGAGGCCGTCATCAGCCACATGTTCCCCGAGGGTGACGACGGCCGGATTCCCGTGGTGGCGGTGACCGGAACGAACGGCAAGACCACGACCGTGCGCCTGACGGCTCATCTGATCCGCAGCATGGGCCTGCGGGTGGGCATGACGAACACGGACGGTGTCTATGTGAACGGCCGCCAGATCGACAGCGGTGACTGCAGCGGCCCGCGCAGCGCACGCAACGTGCTGGCCCACCCCGATGTCGACGCGGCCGTCTTCGAAACTGCGCGGGGCGGCATGCTGCGGGAAGGTCTGGCCTACGACCGTTGCCAGGTGGCCGTTGTCACCAACATCGGCACAGGCGATCACCTGGGACTGAACTACATCACCACGGTCGAAGACTTGAGCGTTCTCAAGCGGGTGACCGTCCTGAACGTCGCCCCGACGGGCATGGCCGTTCTGAATGCTGCCGATCCGCAGGTGGCCAGGATGGCTGACCACTGCCCTGGCCAGGTGACGTTCTTCGGGCCGAACGAGCACCACCCCGTCATTGCCACCCACCGTGCGCTGGGCAAGCGCGTCATCTATGCCGAGGACGGGCACATCGTTGCGGCCGAAGGCACCACGCAGGTGCGCATACCCCTAGCGCAGATTCCCATCACGCACAACGGCGCCATTGCGTTCCAGGTGGATAACGCCATGGCAGCCATCGGTGCGGCCTGGGCGCTTGGCATTCCCTGGAACACCGTGTTGCAGGGCCTGTACACCTTCGTGAGTGACGCTCACGCCGTGCCGGGGCGCTTCAACCTGTTCGATTACAAGGGCGCGACGGTGATCGCGGACTACGGCCACAACCCGGACGCCATCCAGGCGCTGAGCGATGCCGTGCAAAGGATGCCCGCGCGCGAGCGGCTGGCCGTGATCAGCGGTGCGGGTGACCGCCGCGACGAGGACATCCGCGACCAGACGCGCATTCTGGGCAAGGTGTTCGACGAGGTGCTGCTGTATCAGGACGCCTGCCAGCGCGGGCGCGCCGACGGCGAGGTGATCGCCCTGCTGCGCGAGGGGCTCGAAGGCGCTCCCAAGACGCAGCGCATCAGCGAGATCCGAGGGGAGTTCAACGCCATCGACGCCGCGCTGGAGCGATTGCAGCCTGGCGATCTGTGCCTGATCCTGATCGACCAGGTGCAGGAGGCGCTGGACCACATCGCGGCGCGGGTGCAGGCCGCGCGCCCCGCCACGGTCTGATCAGCCCCAGAACAGCAGCGCCTCGCGCTGCTGCGCCATGAGCTGCACCTGCTGCCCCACCGGCAGCAGGACTTTGGTGGGCACGTGGCCGAAGGGCAGACCGGTCAACACCGGCACCTTGAGCTGCGCACGCAGCCAGTCCACGACGGTGGCCAGCTTGAACCCCTTGTCGTGCGGCGTGAGCTGGTACCTGTTGAACTGGCCCAGGATGATGCCCTTTTGCCGCCCCAGCACACCGGCGTGCAGCAGCTGGGTGAGCATGCGCTCGATGCGGTAAGGGTGCTCGGCCACGTCTTCGAGGAAAAGCAGGCCTCCCTTGACCTGGGGAAAGTAAGGCGTGCCGAGGAGCGACGTCAGCACCGAGAGGTTGCCCCCCCACAGGGTGGCCTTGCCCAGGCCCCACCCCTTTTCAGTGCCCAGCGCGGGATGTGCCTTGACATCGGCGGCGGGCAGGCGCCAGCCCGTGCCTTCGCCGTGGCCGTCGAGCAGGTCGTCAAAGCAGGCCTGCATGATTTCGTCGGGCTCCTCTTCACAGGCCCAGTCCTCCATCAGGGCGGGACCAGCCCAGGTCGTGACGCCCTCGCGGGCCAGCAAGGCCAGTTGCAGTGCGGTGAAGTCGCTCAACCCCACGAAGGCGGTGCCTTTTTCCACGGCCTTGGCCAGCTTGCCGTAGGGCAGCCTGGGCAGCAGCCGCGTGAGCCCGTAGCCGCCGCGCGTGGTCAGGGCAACGTCGGCACCACTGGCTGCGGCACGTGCAATGGCCGCCAGCCGGGTGTCGTCATCACCGGCAAAACGGGTGTGGCTTGCCAGCGCGGATGGGTCGAGTTCGACATCGTGCCCCTGTGCCTTGAGCCGGGCGAGCGCGCGCTTGAAACCGGTCTTGTCGCGGACGGCGCCGCTGGGAGAGTAGATATAGATGTGTGCCATGCTGGGCATTATTGACCAGCGGCGCATCGCTCCCCCTGGCCGCTCAGGCGCCCTGATCCCACCCATGGGCGCGCCACGCCCTTTGCGCCGAGCGGTGCCCGGCATCTGGGTACGGCACGTCCTTCCACCCAGGCGGCACAGCATCGGCCACGGGACAAGCGGACTCTTCGACGCTGACCCCTGGACCCCAAGCCTCTGTCAGAGCCTGCGCGAGCCTTGCCTGCCCTGGCGCCACGGCAAGCCTGAGCTGCGAAACGCCCAATCGGCGCAGCCAGACGGCCAAACCTCGCGCATGCCGCTCCAGCGAATGCCAGCCAGGTTTCTTGGGCTTGTCGCTCTGGCCAAACCCGATCAGATCGGGCACAAGCACCCGCGCGCCCTTGGCTGCGCCGTCAATGGCAAATCCCGCCCATTGCGGCCACCAGGCGTCCGGGCTGTGCAGGGCCAGCAGAACGGGTCCATCGCCGCCCTGCCCCACATCCAGGTAATGGAAACGCAACCCTTCAAATCCGGGCAGATCGCTCACGGTGCGGCTGGCCTGGCTCAGGGACGGCCAGTGCGCCCACACCTCCTTGAACACCTGTGCCGGGGCGCGCAAGGCGTCTTCCCGCAGGGGGTCAGCGTGCAGCCGTGCCTGGCGGCGGCGTTCCTCGAAGAATTCACGCATCAGGCCGGCACATTCTTCCTCCAGCACCCCTCCCACCACCGCCGTCTGGTGGTTCAACTGGGGCAGTGAAAAGAGGTCCACCACCGATCCAGCCGCGCCGGTCTTGGGTTCGGGGGCGCCATACACCACACGCCTGATGCGGGCGTGCAGCATCGCCTGGGCGCACATCGCACAGGGCTCCAGCGTCACATAGACCTCGCAGTCGTCCAGCCGGTAGTTGTCTATCGCATGCGCGCCCTCGCGCAGCACCTGCATTTCGGCGTGGGCAGTGGGGTCGCGCAAACCAATCGGCGCGTTGTGCGCGCAGGCGACGACCCTGGCCTCTTCCCCCGCTGCACCCCGGCGAACGAGCACGGCCCCAACGGGAACCTCGCCTCTTTCCGCGGCCAGGCGCGCCTGCGCCAAGGCCAGCCGCATGCACGCCTCGTCTTCGATCGGAGCGGGAGGGGCTAGGCTGTGTCTGGATTCCGACATATCGGGGCAGTTGAATCAACAAATGAGTATTTTCATCGTTTTAACCGATATCATCCGCCCGATGCAAACCAAAATTGTGATCTTTGCCTAGGGAGGCGCATCTGGTGAATCTCTCGCCCGAATCGAATGCTGGATCTGGCTCCTTGAGGATACTCGTCGCCGATGACGATCCGCTGAACCTGCGCGTCGCCGCGCGGCTGCTCCGGGAGCAAGGGCATTCGGGAGCGCTGGTCACCAACGGGCAGCAGGTGCTGGATGCGCTGGCCAGACAGGCTTTCGATCTGCTGCTGCTCGACATACACATGCCCGTGCTCGACGGGCTCGCCACCCTGCAGGCACTGCGGGGAGGCGGTGGTCAGCGCAACGGCGGGCTGCCGGTCATCGTGGTCACCGGCGACGATGGCGCAGAAACCCGGGCCCATTTCCTGGCGGCAGGCGCCAACGGGTTTCTGGTCAAACCCCTGACTGCACAGACACTGGCGCAGGAGATACGGCGGTTTGCCGTCCGCTGAACCACCATGCTGCCACCCAGCCCCCCACCCTCGCACGCGCCAGCCCCGGCTCCGCACGGTGCGGCCGCCCCGCAGCCGCGACGGCGGCACTGGCCCACGGCGCTCGCGCTGGCAGTGCTGCTGTTCGGTCTGGCATGCACGGCCTACGTGCACAGGCTGGTCAAGGACGGGGTGGACACCCAGGCGCGTGAGCGCTTCGTTCTTGCCAACAAAGACCTCCACGCTGCCCTGCGGCAGTCCCTGCTGCGCCAGATAGACCAGTTGCAGGGTTTGAGGGTCCTGTACGAGGCGTTGCAGGAAGTCCCGCAGGAACGGCTGCATCAACATCTGCGGACCCGTGAGCTTCCCGGGGAGCTTCCAGGCCTGGTGGCCCTGCATCACGTCAGCGCGCAGGCTTCGTCCTCTCAAGGCCCAGCTGGCAACCTGAGTATTGCCACGTTGCAAGGAGTCCCGGGCGAAGCGCCGCTGGCCTCTCTGCGCAGTGAGCCGGGACGCCAGACGCTGCAAAAGGCCTCACTCGCCCGGCTGCCGGCCTTCACGCCGGTTCAGGATCTGTTCCCGGGAACGGCAAAACGCTGGGGCTTCCATGTCATCGTCCCCATCGCGGCACCCGCCGTGGCAGGTTCGCCACCTGCCATGGAGGCAAGCGCCGGCCAATGGCTGGTCGCCACCGTGCTGGTGCACGACTGGCTGGAGCCAGCGGTCGGCCAGCTCCCTGCAGGGATGGACGTGGAGGTGATGACCGAAACAGAAGACAGGCCGCCTCAAGTCATCTACGACGCAGACGGGCACCTTCTGAACCTCTCAACGGATGACGCCCACTTGCCTGGGGTCAGGGCGCTGCGGCAGGTCAAGACCCTGGAGCTTGGCGAACACCGTTTGACGCTGCACAGCAGCGCCACAGCGTCCTTCGCCCACCCGCTGGACCGCTGGGCACCGCTGGCAGCGGCCCTGAGCGGCAGCGCCGTGAGCCTGATGGCCGCTTTGGCGGCGTGGTCGCTGCTCAGCTCCCGCCACCGGGCCGAACGCCGCGCGATGGAGATGGCTTCGGACCTGGAGCTGATGTCTCGGGTGGCACGGTACACCGCCAGTGCCGTGGCCGTGACCGACACGGATCACCGCATCACCTGGATCAACGAGGCCTTCATCCGGCAGACTGGCTATGCGCCGGACGAAGCCTACGGACTCACGCCCGACCGCCTGATGCTGTCCCCCGCCGCTGACAGCAGCGCGCGCCAGCGCATGCTTGATGCACTGGACCGGCGAGCCCCGCTTGAGATCGAAGTGCTCTGTCGCAGCAAGAGCGGGCAGGATCGCTGGGCCGCGCTTGAAATGCGCCCGATTGCCGATGCGTCGGCCACCTTCCACGGCTATATCCTGATCCAGACGGACATCGAAGGCCGCAGGCGCGATCAGGAGGCACTGGAGCACGCGCTGCGCGACCACGAGGGGCTACGCCGGATACTGGACCAGCACGCCATCGTCTCGGAAACGGACGCCGAGGGAACCATCATCAGGGTCAACGACAAGTTCGTGCAGACCAGCGGCTACGGCGCCCACGAGCTGGTGGGCAACAGCCACCGCATGCTGGGCTCGGACGCACACCCCAGCGCATTCTGGGACCAGATGTGGCGCACCATCACCTCGGGCAGGCCCTGGCGCGGTGAAATATGCAACCGAGCCAAGGATGGCCGGCTTTACTGGGTGGACAGCCTGATCGCCCCGCTGATGGGGCCGGACGGGCAGATCGATCGCTTTCTTTCGATCCACACGGACATCACCCAGCACAAGCAGGCCCAGGCGGCCCTCGTGTCCAGCCAAGACATGCTGACCCGCACGGGCCGCGTCGCGGGCATCGGCGGCTGGTTTGCGGACCTCGAATCTCACACCGCCTACATGTCTGTGGAATGCATGCAGATCTTCGGCGTGGAGCCGGACTGGAGCGTTCGCATCGAACCCACGCTGGGTTATTTCGTCCCGCAAAGCCGGCAACCGGTGCTGGCGGCCATGGACAACGCCATCCATGCAGAGGAAGCCTTTGACATGGTCGTGGAGATCCAGCATCCGCGCGCGGGTCGGCGCTGGGTCAGGCTGGTCGGGGAACCAGACCCGGAAGAAGGCAGCAGGCGGCGCATCGTGGGTGCTGCGCAGGACATCACCACGCAGGTTCAGGCACAGCGGCGCATCGAGGAAAGCGAGCGCACCATGCGCTCCGCCATCGACGCCGTGGGCGAGGCATTCGCCTTGTACGACCCGCAGGAAAGACTGGTGTTCTGCAACGACAAATACCGCGAAATCTACCCCAGAAGCCGTGACACCATCATGGTGGGTGCCCGCTACGAAGACATTCTGCGGGCCGGGGCCGAACGCGGTGAATACCCCGACGCAGCCGGGCGGACCCAGGAGTGGGTTGCGGAGCGGCTGGCCAAGTTCCGGGAGCCCAGTTCGGAAGACGTCATGAAACTGGGCAACGGGCGCTGGCTCAAGGTCCTGGGACGAACCACCTCCGACGGCTTTCACGTCGGCTTCAGGGTCGACATCACCGAGATGCACAACGCGCTGGAAGCGGCCGATGCCGCGTCGCGCAGCAAGAGCCAGTTCCTGGCCAACATGAGCCACGAGATCCGCACCCCCATGAACGCCATCATGGGCATGATGACCCTGCTGGAGCACACTGGCCTGAGTTCACGCCAGCACGAGCTGGTCAGCAAGGCGACCAGCGCCTCGCGGGCGCTGCTGGGCATCCTCAACGACATCCTGGATTTCTCCAAGGTCGAAGCGGGCAAGATGCAGCTCGATCCGGAACCCTTCCTGCTGGACGACCTGCTGGGCGACCTGTCGACCATCCTTGCCGGCACACTGGGGGCGCGGCAGCTCGAGCTTGTCTTCGACATCGACCCCGCGCTGCCACGCGTACTGGTGGGTGACGCCATGCGCCTCAAGCAGATACTGATCAACCTGTGCGGCAATGCCATCAAGTTCACCGCCAAGGGAGAGGTGGTGCTGCAGTTGCGCGAGACGGGTCGCGCCAACGGCGCCGTCCAGGTCCGCTTCCAAGTAGAAGACACTGGCATCGGCATCAGCCAGGAGCAGCAGGAAAGCATTTTCAGCGGCTTCACCCAGGCAGAAGCTTCCACCGCCCGCCGCTACGGCGGCACCGGGCTGGGGCTTGCAATCAGCCAGAGGCTGGTCAGCCTCATGGGGGGGGAACTGCGCCTGCGGAGCACCCCTGGCGAGGGCAGCACATTTTTCTTCACCGTCGAGCTGGAGCTGGCCCCGCAAGCCGCCGCCGTGGTTTCCCTGCCTTCCCTTGGGCAGCATGCGGCCTTGCTCATCGATGACAACAGCCGCTCGCGCAAGGCCTTGCAGCACATGCTGCAAGGGCTGGGATGGACCGTGACCAGCTTCCCTGCCACAGACCAGGCCCAGGCATGGCTGGACGAGACCGGCCCGGCACCTGCTGCCACCGTGCTCATCGCCAACCCGGACAGGCCGGGAACCGCCGCCCTTAGCGAGCGCCTGGCCAGCGCAATGCCACAGTTGCAAGCCGCAGACACGGGACTTGCCCGCGTTTGGCTGCGCAGCAACCTGCCCAACATGCTGGTGGATCCACCCCCGGGGACGATTGAACTCGTCAAACCGGTGACAGGGGCCATGATCGCCTCCGCCGTCGAGGCGCTGCGCCAAGGCGTGCGCACCAGCGAGCGGCACATGCCACCAGGCGGCCCGCGAAGGCTTGCCGGCCTGCGCTTGCTGCTGGTCGATGACAACGACATCAACCTGGAGGTGGCACAAGAACTGCTGGAGCGAGAGGGTGCTGCGGTCACCGTGGCAATGAATGGCCAGGCCGCCATCGACACGCTGCGACTCAATGACACCCCATTCGACCTGGTTCTGATGGACATGCAGATGCCCGTCATGGACGGCCTGCAGGCGACCCGCGTGATCCGCAGCGGCAGCAGCCACGCCGCTCTGCCCATCGTGGCCATGACGGCCAATGCCATGACAGCCGACCGGGATGCCTGCCTGGCCGCAGGCATGAACGACCACATCGGCAAGCCGCTGGAACTGGACAACCTGGTGAGCACCATCCTGCGCCACACGCGTGGTGCCGACGTGCGCGGCAGCGGCGTATCAAGCGCCCCCCTGAAAGACCCGGCCACCGAATCGCTGACGCTGGACACCGGGAATGCCATCGCACGCCTGGGCGGCGACCAGGCGTTCTACGCCAAGTTGCTGGACAGCTTTGCAGCCAAGGCCCTGCCTGCCGCGCAGGAACTGGTCGACCACGCCCAACTGGGACACCGCGCGCAAGCCGCCGAACTGGCGCACCGCCTTAAGGGCACGGCGTTGGCGGTCGGGGCCGAGCGCCTGGGCGCCACCTGCGCGCAGCTGGAACACCTGCTCAGGAGCGGTGAGCTGGCAAGCCCCGAAGAAAGCGACTTGGTTGCCAGCCTTCAGCCGGCCGTCAGCGCAACCCTGGCTGCCCAGGCCACCTGGCGGCAGCAGACCCCGCGCCCCACCCAGTCCGCACCCGCTGACCAGGAGGGCCTGCTGGACGCCATGCGGTCGTTGCAGGAAGCGCTGAGCAAGGCTGACATGCGCATCTTTGACCTGCACGAGCAACTGCAACGCAAGCGCGGGAACACACCGTCGCCGCACTGGCTTGCCCTGGATCAGGCGATCGAGGCGTTCGATACCGAAACCGCCTCTGCCGCACTGGCCGCATTGATCACAGAAACAGCCCCTGACTCGGAACGCAAATCCACGCCAGACAGTAGCTGTCGAGAAGGCACAATCGGTGCAAACCCGTAAATCACAATTCCCAACCACCACGCCCCAGCACACATGCGAACGAACCTGCCTATCACCCAGAAGGAATACCAGTTCCCCGCAGACCAGACGCTGATTTCGGTCACCGACCTCAAGGGGCGAATCACCTACTGCAACACCAACTTCGTCACGGTCAGCGGCTATTCGCGGGACGAGCTGCTGGGGCAGCCGCACAACATCGTGCGCCACCCAGACATGCCGGAGGAGGCCTTCCGCGATCTCTGGCACACCATCCAGGAAGACGGGTTGCCCTGGAGCGCGCTGGTGAAGAACCGCCGCAAGAACGGGGATCACTACTGGGTCAGGGCCAATGCCACGCCCATGCGTGATGGCGACAAGATCGTGGGCTATCTCTCCGTGCGGACCCGGCCGTCGGACGACGAGATCAAGATCTATGACCAGCTGTACGCCACGATGCGCGAGGAAGCTGCGCGCGGCAAGCTGGTCCATGTGCTCCAGCGTGGGGAGGTTATTCGCAAGGGCTTGCTCGGCGCGATTGCACGGGCGACGCGCCCCGGCCTCAGGGCCACGCTGTTCTGGCTGCTCGCATTGGCAGCGGCGGGCCCGCTTGCCGCCATGGCCTTGGGAGCCCCCCTGTGGGCCAGTGCGCTCGCGGCAGCCGTCACGGTTGCGATGTCCGCCATGGGGCTCCTGCGGGTGGTGGTCAGTCCCCTTGCCGGGGTGATCAAGACGGCCAACCTGATGGCCAGTGGCGACCTCACCAAAGTTGTCCAGATCACGGGCAAGAGCGAAATCGGCCAGCTGCAACTCGCGCTCGCCCAGCTGTCGGTGTCCGTCAGGACCGTGGTGCGGGACGTGCGCCACGAGGTGGCCAACCTGCGCGGCGGCACCCAGGAAATCGCCGCAGGCAACCAGGACATGTCGGCCCGCACCGAAACGCAGGCCAGCAACCTGCAGGAAACCGCGGCGTCGATGGAAGAGATGAACGGCACCATCAAGCAGACCGCCCAGCTGGCGGGCGAAGGCACGACGGTGGCCCGCGAAACCGCAGACGTGGCCCGCCGCAGCCACGAAGCCGTGCTGAATGTGGCCGACACGATGCACGAGATAGCGGACTCGTCCAAACGCATCGGCGACATCATCCAGGTGATCGAGGGCGTGGCCTTCCAGACCAACATCCTGGCGCTCAACGCCGCGGTCGAGGCCGCACGTGCCGGCGAGCAAGGCCGGGGCTTTGCCGTCGTGGCGTCCGAAGTTCGTGCGCTCGCACAGCGAACCACCACGGCCGCCAAGGAAATCCGCAGCCTGATCGAGGAGTCACGTGACCGCGTCGAGGCAGGCAACACCCGCGCAGTGGAAGCCCGTGAGCGCATGGGTGAAGCCATGGCGTCCGTTGACCGGGTGGCGTCATTGCTGGAGGAAATCAGCAGCGCCTCCAAGGAGCAGGCCGTGGGTGTCTCGCAGGTCAGCGAGGCGGTCTCCCAGCTCGACGCCATCACCCAGCAGAACGCCGCCATGGTGGAAGAGTTGGCCGCAGCCGCTTCTTCGCTGAACGCCCAGGTCGGCCAGGTACACAACTCCATCCGCGTCTTCCGCCTGACGTCGCAGGACATCACCCTGGCGGAAGAGGACGCCGTGGAACTGCGCAAGCAGCAGATGCAGCGCGAGGTCCGGCTGGACGACTCGAACTTCGATTTCGAGGCCGCCATTACCGCACACCACCAGTGGCGGATCACGCTGCGCAATGCGATCGGCCGCAACCTGACCGTCGACGCAGACAAGCTGCGTCGGGACGACTGCTGCATGCTGGGCGAATGGCTGCACGGACCAGGCAAGCAGCGGTGGTCCAGCGTACCGGCGTTTTCCAACCTGCTGGGCAAGCACAAGGTGTTCCACCAGGAAGCTGGCAAGGTGGCGGACGTCATCAACCAGAAGCGCCACAAGGATGCTGAAGCCATGCTCGATGCATCCAAGCCCTTCGGTCACGCGGGACAGGAAGTCATCACAGCCATCCGGGATCTGCGCGACGCCCTCGTCAACACAAGTGACAGCCCGGCCAGCCAACCTGCACAAAGGCGCAACGCAGCCACCCCGGCACGCGCACTGCCCCGCCCCAAGGCCGGGACCCCGGCGCTTGAGCCTGCGCCCAGGCGCACCACGCCCCCGAAGGGCGAAGACGATTGGGAAACCTTCTGAAATTCTCGGAAAATAACCCTTCTGGTGTATAAACCTTTTTGACGTACAGCTAGGTATAGATCACATCAAGAAGGTTAACGAATGTCGCCAGTCAACAGGCGCCAGTGGATGGCTTGCGCAAGCGGCCTGGCGGCGCTTTCCCTGCACGGCCAGGCTTGGTCTGAGCCGGAGAAGATCGTGCTGTCGACCAGTGTCGTCGCACCCTACACCACCCCCGACCGCCAGGGCTTTCTGGACCTGCTGGTAGCCGCCGTGTTCCGGGAGATGGGAAGGCAGGCCGAGTTGCTGGTGTACCCGGCGGCATCGGAGCGAAGCCTGATCAATGCCAACGCTGGCATTGAAGACGGCCAAGCCTTGCGGGTTGCCGGGCTGGAAGCCATGTACCCCAACCTCGTGCGTGTTCCCGAGCCCGTCATCACCAATGACTTTGTCGCGATGAGCGTGAAACACCGCTTCGTCACCAGCGACTGGAACTCGCTCAAACCCTACACCGTGGGCTACCTCATCGGCTGGAAAATCTTCGAGAACAACGTTCCGCCTGGCGTGGACCGCACCCCCGTTCGAGACGCGGAACAACTCTTCACCCTGCTTGCCCGGGACCGGGCCGACGTTGTGCTGTACGAACGCTGGCAAGGTCTGGCCCAGGCGCGCTCCACCAACCTGGACGTGCGGGTGATGGAGCCCCCGCTCGTGAGCACCCCGATGTACATGTACCTGCACAAGAAGCACGAGGCGCTGGTGCAACCTGCGGCCCAGGCCCTGGCCAAGCTCAAGCGCACGGGGGAATACCAACGCATCCACAACGCCACGCTCAGGGCCTGACGAAGCCCATGCAAAAACTCAAAGCGTTGCTCCGGCGCGTGCGCCCTTCCCCGCTGGTTGCACGGTTTGCCTTGTATGTGATCGTGTTCAGCTCGGCCATCGCCGTCGTCATCACCGGTGCGGAGATGGGCTACGAATACCGCCGCGACATCGAGCATATCGACTCGCGCATGGACCAGATCCGGGATGCCTACCTGGAGAGCGTCGTGGAAAACCTCTGGGTGAACGACGTTCAGCGGCTGGAAACGCTTTTGCAGGGCATCACGCGCCTGCCCGACTTCGTGCACGCCGAGGTCCGGGTCGATAACCAGTCGACACTCAGATCCGGCACGCCTCTGGCTGGGCGGGGCATCACACAGACGTTCGAATTGCGACGCATGCACCAGGGCAAGGAGCTGCTGATCGGCGAGCTGGTGGTGCAGGCAACCTACCAGAACGCACTGCACCGGGTCCTGCGCCACCTGCTGCGTTTCACGGCGGCCAATGCCATCAAGACGGCCCTGGTCGCCGCGTTCATTTTCTATGCCTTCTACCGCCTCATTGGACGGCACCTGCTTCACATTGCCAGACATGCCCTTTCCTACCAGGACCGCCGCCTCCTGCCCCAAGCGCCTTTGGCGCTGAACCGCAAGCTGCCGTCCCGCCCAGACGAGCTCAGCCGCCTTGTGAGCGCATTGCAGCGCATGCAGGACGACCTGCTGACGATGGGCGAGGAGCAGCGCAAACGCGCCACCCTGCTGGAACGCGAGCTGATGGAGCGCCGGCGCATCGAGGGCCGGCTGGACTTGATGGCGACGGTCTTCCAGCACAGCCGCGAGGCGATCATGATCACCGACGCGCAGAACCGCATCATCGCGACCAACAACGCCTTTTCCTTGCTGACGGGCTACAGCGGTGACGAGGTGCTGGGCCGCAACCCGCGCATGCTGTCCGCCGGGCTCACGCCAACGGACCTGTACCGGCAACTCTGGCACGACCTCAACGAGCATGGCACCTGGCAGGGCGAGATCTGGGACCGCCGCAAAGACGGCCGGGTCTACCCCAAGTGGCTGTCCATCAACACCGTGCGCGACGAACAGGCCCGAATCACGCACTACATCGGCATCTTCAGCGACATCACCGAACGCAAGCAGGCAGAAGAGCGCATCTACCGGCTCGCACACCACGACAGCCTCACCGGCCTCTCCAACCGCATGTCCCTGACGCTGGAGCTGAGCCACGCCGTGTTGCAGGCCAGCAGGCACGGCCACGTGCTGACGGTGATGCTGATCGACCTGGACAACTTCAAGGAAATCAACGACGTGCATGGCCATGCCATCGGGGACCAGTTGCTCCAGCAAGTGGCACAAAGGCTGCAACAGGCGGTACGCCATGGCGACAAGGTGGCCAGACTGGGCGGTGACGAATTCGTCATCCTGCTGTCCCAGGTCTCAGGGCGCGACGCAGCCGGTCAGGTCGCCGAAAAGATCCGGCTGGCGCTGGATGCACCGTTCACGGTCGACCACCTGAAGCTGCGAACCACGGCAAGCATCGGCCTGTCCTGTTTTCCCGATGACGGTGACACGTCCGAGCTGTTGCTCAAGCGAGCCGACACAGCGATGTACCACGCCAAATCGCAGGGCCGTAACCAGACCTGCTTCTATGCCGACGGCATGGAGGCGCTGTTGCTGGAGCGTGTGCATCTCATCGCCGAACTCCGCAAGGCGCTCGACCTTGGCCAGTTCGAGCTCCATTACCAGCCCCAGTTCTCCGCGCTGACGGGCGAGCTGCTCGGGGTCGAGGCGCTCCTGCGGTGGTGCCACCCTGAACAGGGCTGGATACCACCCGGCAAGTTCATTCCGGTGGCGGAACAGAGTGGCCTGATCCTGCCTTTGGGTGAATGGGTGCTTGACGAAGCCTGCAGGCAGTGGCGCGCCTGGCAGGACACCCTGGGCGGCCCGGACTTGCGCATTGCCGTCAACCTGTCCGCCCAGCAACTGGCCAGTTCAGAGCTCACAGGCACGGTTGCCAAGCTGTTGGAGTGGCACGGCGTGCCCGCGGACCGGCTGGAGCTGGAAATCACCGAGTCCATGCTGATGGAAGACACCAAGACGAGCACCACCCGCCTCCGGGCACTGCGAGACATGGGTGTCCGCCTGTCCATCGACGATTTCGGCACCGGCTATTCGTCGCTGAGCTACCTGAGAGAACTGCCCCTGCACGGGCTGAAACTCGACCGCAGTTTCGTTCAGGGGGTGGAGACCGACCAGGGCAGCGCCGCCATCTGCCAATCCATCATCGTGCTGGCCCACAACCTGGGCCTGGAAGTGGTGGCCGAGGGCGTGGAGACACCGGCACAGCAGGCGTTTCTGCAGAAGCACGGCTGCGACCTGTTGCAAGGCTACCTGCTGGCCCGCCCCATGCCGCCCGCGCAGCTGGCGGAAGACGTCGAGAACGGGCGCTTCAGCCGCCCCGCCCTCGCGTCCTGAGCGGCCGGGGGATCACTCCCACTCGATCGTCGCCGGCGGCTTGCTGCTCACGTCATAGGTCACGCGGTTGATGCCGCGCACCTCGTTGATGATGCGGCTGGACACCCGCTTGAGCAGGCTGTAAGGCAGCTCGGCCCAGTCGGCCGTCATGAAGTCGCTGGTCTGCACGGCACGCAGCGCCACCACGTAGTCGTAGGTGCGGCCGTCGCCCATCACGCCCACGCTCTTGACCGGCAGGAACACAGTGAAAGCCTGGCTGGTCAGGTCGTACCAGCTCTTGCCGGAGTTGTGGTCGATGGTGGAGCGCAGCTCTTCGATGAAGATCGCGTCAGCGCGGCGCAGCAGGTCGGCGTATTCCTTCTTCACCTCGCCCAGAATGCGAACGCCCAGGCCCGGCCCCGGGAAGGGATGGCGGTACACCATGTCGTGCGGCAGCCCCAGGGCCACGCCCAGCTCGCGCACCTCGTCCTTGAACAGGTCGCGCAGCGGCTCCAGCAGCTTCAGGCCCAACTGCTCGGGCAGGCCACCCACGTTGTGGTGGCTCTTGATGGTCACGGCTTTCTTGCTCTTGGCGCCGCCAGACTCGATCACGTCCGGGTAGATGGTGCCCTGGGCCAGGAAGGTTGCGCCCTTGTGGCCTTGGCCGCTGGCCTTGAGCTTTTCCGCTTCGGCCTTGAAAACGTCCACGAACAGGCGGCCGATGATCTTGCGCTTCTGCTCGGGGTCGCTCACGCCCGCCAGTTCACGCAGGAACAGATCGCTCGCGTCCACACGAATCACCTTGGCGTGCAGCTTGCCTGCGAACATGTCCATCACCATGTCGCCCTCGTTCAGGCGCAGCAGGCCATGGTCCACGAACACGCAGGTGAGCTGGTCACCGATCGCACGGTGGATCAGCGCGGCGGCCACGGAAGAATCCACCCCGCCGGACAGGCCCAGGATGACCTCTTCGTCACCCACCTGGGCGCGGATTTTCTCCACCGCCTCGGCGATGTGGTCGCGCATGATCCAGTCGGGGTGGGTGCCGCAGATATCCAGCACGAAGCGCTCCAGGA
Organism: Hydrogenophaga aquatica; assembly: GCF_054780915.1. NCBI lineage: Bacteria > Pseudomonadati > Pseudomonadota > Betaproteobacteria > Burkholderiales > Comamonadaceae > Hydrogenophaga > Hydrogenophaga aquatica. The sequence continues at coordinate 441,929 of NZ_BAAGVK010000011.1, forward strand.
TGGCGCGGCCCTGCACGGTGTGGGTCACCTCGGGGTGGAACTGCACGGCATAGAAGCGGCGCGCCTCGTCGGCCATGCCGGCAATGGGGCAGGAGTCGGTGCTCGCCATGAGCTTGAAGCCCGGCGGCAGTTCGGTCACCTTGTCGCCGTGGCTCATCCACACCTTGAGCATGCCATGGCCTTCGGGGGTGGTGAAGTCAACGATGTCCTTGAGCAGATCGGTGTGGCCGCGCGCGCGCACCTCGGCGTAGCCGAACTCGCGGGTGTGCGAGCCCTCTACCTTGCCGCCCAGTTGCTGCGCCATGGTCTGCATGCCATAGCAGATGCCCAGCACCGGCACACCGAGTTCGAACACGGCGTCGGGGGCCTTGTCGTCCACCTCGTACACGCTGGCATGGCTGCCGGACAGGATCACGCCCTTGAGCAGACCGTCGGCTGCGTACTGTCGCACCCAGTCGCTGGAAACGTCGCAGGGGTGGACTTCGCAGTACACGTGGGCCTCGCGCACACGGCGCGCGATAAGCTGGGTGACCTGGGAGCCGAAGTCGAGAATGAGGATCTTCTGGTGTTGCATGGCGGTAAGGGCTCGGGCCCGTTGGAAATGCAAAAGGCCGCCGGTGCGGCGGCCCTTGGAAGGCGACGGATCAGTCGGCGCGGTAGTTGGGCGCTTCCTTGGTGATCTGCACGTCGTGCACGTGGCTTTCGCGGATACCGGCGGCGGTGATCTCGACGAACTCGGCACGGTTGCGCATCTCTTCGATGGTGGCGCAGCCGCAGTAGCCCATGGAAGCGCGAATGCCACCCGCCATCTGGAACACGATGGAGACCATCGAGCCCTTGTAAGGCACGCGGCCTTCGATGCCCTCAGGCACCAGCTTGTCGGCATTGGGGTTGCCAGTGCTGGATTCCTGGAAGTAGCGGTCGGCACTGCCCTGTTGCATGGCGCCAATCGAGCCCATGCCACGGTAGCTCTTGTAGCTGCGGCCCTGGTAGAGGATGACCTCGCCCGGCGCTTCCTCGGTACCGGCGAACATGCCGCCCATCATCACGGTGCTGGCGCCCGCGGCAATGGCCTTGGCAATGTCACCGCTGTAGCGGATGCCGCCGTCGGCGATCAGAGGCACGCCGGTGCCCTGCAGCGCCGTGGCCACGTTGTCGATGGCGGTGATCTGCGGCACGCCCACGCCCGCCACGATGCGGGTGGTGCAGATCGAGCCCGGGCCGATACCGACCTTGACGCCGTCAGCGCCCGCTTCCACCAACGCCAGCGCGGCCGCCCCGGTGGCGATGTTGCCACCGATGACCTGCACCTGCGGGTAATTCTGCTTGACCCAGCGAACGCGGTCGATCACGCCCTTGCTGTGGCCATGGGCCGTATCCACCACGATGGCGTCGACCCCGGCCTTGACCAGCGCCTCAACGCGCTCCTCGGTGCCAGCGCCCACGCCCACGGCGGCGCCCACACGCAGGCGGCCAGCCGCGTCGCGCGCGGCATTGGGGAAATTGAGCTGCTTGGTGATGTCCTTGACGGTGATCAGGCCCTTGAGTTCGAAGGCCTCATTGACCACCAGCAGGCGTTCCAGCTTGTGCTTGTTGAGCAGCGCCTTCGCCTCGGCGGGGGTGGTGCCCTCGGGCACGGTGATCAGGCGCTCGCGGGGCGTCATGATCTCCTTGACGGGCAGGTCCACGCGCGTCTCGAAGCGCAGATCACGCCCAGTGACGATGCCGATCACCTTGCCACCGTCGACCACCGGGAAGCCGGAGATGCCCAGTTCCTCGGACAGCTGATGCACCTGGAACACAGTGGTGTCAGGGGTGATCACCACCGGGTCGCGCAACACGCCGGACTCGTAACGCTTGACCTTGGCCACGTGCGCCGCCTGTTCCTGCGCCGTGAGGTTCTTGTGAACGATGCCTATGCCACCCTCCTGGGCAATGGCGATGGCCAGCCGGGCTTCGGTGACGGTGTCCATGGCGGCGGACACCAGCGGGAGGTTCAGGGTGATGTCGCGTGTGAACCGGGTGGCGAGCGACGTGTCCTTGGGCAGGACCTGGGAGTACGCGGGCACCAGCAACACATCGTCGAAGGTGAGCGCTTTTCCGAGTAGGCGCATGTGTAAAGCTCCAAAAGCAATATTGTACTTGGGTCAAAAGGCGTAACATGGCGGCTACTCACAAGAGGTGACCATGCAGCGGCAGAACACGCCACTTTCCCATGCACACAGGCTTGGTGCACACCCTTCGCGGACGTTGTTGTTCGCCCTCCTCACGGCGGTATCAACACTGCCTGCACACGCCGCCGGGGCGTGGGTCTGGGTCGACGAGAGCGGCCGCAAGGTCTACAGTGACCTTCCCCCTCCAGCCTCGGTTTCCGACCGCCAGATAGTGCAGCAGCCAGCAGCAGGCGCACGCATCGCTCCCCTGCCCGCTGCAGCGTCGGACACTCCGGCCAGCGCGTCATCTGCGGCGACGCCCGCTGCCGCGCCGCCCAAGCCGGACCCAGCCGAAGAAAAGAAACGCAAGGAAGCCCAGCAGGCCGAAGAGGCGCGGCGCAAGGCCGTCGAGGCCAAGAATGCCGAGATACGGGCTGAAAACTGCAAGCGTGCCACGTCCGCCATCAGCACCCTGAAATCCAACATGCGGCTGATGACCACCGACGCCCAGGGCCGGCAGGTCATCATGAGCAGTCAGACAAGATCCGACGAGACACGCCGCCTGGAACAGATCATCGCCGAGAACTGCCGCTAGGCGGCTTGGTCAGTACCCGGGCTTGGAACCCTTGCGGCGGCGCGAGAACAGGCCTGCCGTGCGAGCCCCCTGCTTGTTGAAGCGCTCCCTGCGCGCGACCTTGGGGTCAACACGAAGGTCCCTGCAGAACTCGACCCGGTCCCCCTCGCGCAGCACCTGCTCCGGCGACGCCTTGCGGCCCCACACGGAAACGCCCCAACCGGGCCCGGCTGGGCCCTCCTCGAAGCGCCGGTCCCAGCCGCTGACCCGCATGGCATCCGCCACCGTGGCGCCGGATTCAAGGGACAGCACCAGCTCCTCGACCTGCCGGGAAGCGCTTGCACAGACCAGGGTCACCTGCATGCCGGTCAATCGCTTCCGTAAACCTGATCGGCCCGCTTGACAAAAGCGTCCACCAGGCTGCCAGCGATGCGGTCGAACACGGGCCCCACCAACGCAGCCAGCGTGTTGCTGGAAAAGCCGTAGTTCAACGTGAAGTCTACCCGGCAGGCGCGCTGCGTGCCGTCGCCCAAAGGCGTGAACTCCCAAGTGCCATCCAGGTGCGAAAACGGGCCATCCACCAGCTCCAGGTGTATCCGCCGGTCTTCGACATGGGTGTTGCGCGTCGTGAAACTCTTGCGCAAGCCGCCAATCGACATCCCGATCGACGCCACCATGCCGTCAGGGGTTTCTTCCAGCACTTCCCCGCCGCTGCACCAGGGCAGGAACTCCTGGTAACGCCGCACGTCGGTGACCAGCGCGAACATTTCGTGCGCGCTGTGCCAGATCAAAACAGACTTGTGAACACTTTTCATACAATCATCGGCCGACGTGGGATTGTATTGGCCCGCCGGCACCCCATTTGTACGACATGTCTTCCGCCAAGAAAAACGCCAAACCCAAAGCCCGCGACAGCCGCATCGCCGAAAACAAGAAAGCCTCCTTCAACTACCACTTTGAAGAGCGCTTCGAGTGCGGCGTGGTGCTGGAAGGCTGGGAAGTCAAAGCCCTGCGCGAAGGCAAGGTCCAGCTGACCGACGGCTACGTGATGATCCGCGATGGCGAGCTGTTCCTGATCGGCTGCCTGATCAACCCGCTGCGCACGGCGTCCACCCACGTCAGCGCCGACAGCGCCCGGACCAAGAAGCTGCTGATGCACCGGGAGGAAATCCGCCGCCTGGTCGGCAAGGTGGAGCAAAAAGGCTACACCCTTGTCCCCATCAACCTCCACTGGAAGAACGGGCGGGTCAAGTGCGACATCGCCTTGGCCAAAGGCAAGGCCGAGCACGACAAGCGCGACACCATCAAGGAACGCGAAGGCAAGCGAGAAGTCGAACGCGCCCTGAAGCAGCGTCAACGCTGACGCGCGCTGGCGGCCACACCGCCAGCGCTGCCAGGATTTTCCTCAGTCCAGGCTCTTCAGCGGGTGGCTGTGCACCGGCCACGGACTCACAAAAAACGGCTCGACCATGCCGGGCGTCACGTCCTCGATTCGAGGGGGGTTCCAGCGCGGCGCATGGTCCTTGTCCACCGCCAGCGCCCGAATGCCTTCAACCGTCTCGCTGGCATGGCCCGCACGCTGCAGATGCACCGTCTGGAAGCAGTGACGCACCAGGTCACGTTCCATGCGCAGATCGTCTGCCAGCCCCATGTGCCGCGCACGGCGCACCTGCTCCAGAACCACGTGCAGCATCAGCGGGCTGCGCGTGCGCAGGATCTCCAGCGTCTTCTCGGCATTTCCGGTCGGCGTGCGCTGCAGCATCTCCACGATGTCCTGCACGGTCGGCTGCCCAAAGGCAGCCTCCACTTCGGCCGTCAGCAGCGGGGCATCGTCGGCGGCCTGCCGCGCCCAGCCGGCGCTGTCCATCCAGCTTTGCCATTCGGCCGCAAAGGCCTGGCTGCTGGCAGCCTTGATGTCCTGAAGCGCTTCCCATGCCTGAGGCAGGCTGTGCGCGGGCGCAATCACATCGGCAAGCCCGTAAGCCAGTGCCTCGTTGGCACCGATCACGTGGCCGGTCAAAGCCAGGTATTCACCCACGTGCCCCGGGCAACGGCTCAGGAAGTACCCGCCGCCCACGTCCGGAAACAGCCCGATATTGGTCTCGGGCATGGCCATCTTGGTGTGTTCGGTGACGATACGGACGCCCGCGCCCTGGCTGATGCCCATGCCCCCGCCCATGACGATGCCGTCCATGAACGCGATGTAAGGCTTGGGGTAGGTGAAGATGAGGTGATTGAGGGCGTATTCCTCGGTGAAGAAGTCCTCAAGCGCCGCGTCACCTGCAACAGCCGCCTGGTGAAAGAAGCGGATATCGCCGCCCGCGCAGAAGGCACCGAACAGGCCGTGCTTGCTGGTGCCACGGATGGCCACGGCACGAATCGCAGGATCGTCGCGCCAGGCCAGCAGCGCCTCGGTCAGCGCGCGGATCATGGGCAGGCTCAAGGCATTGAGTGCCTTGGGGCGGTTCAGCGTCAGCAAGCCAACGCCATTGGCGCTGACCTCAACGGTCACGTCCGGTGTCGTCCAGTTCATTCTTGTCTCCGGTGTCTTCAACTTCCAGCGTTTGAATGCGGTAGTGCCCCTCGCGCTCACGCCAGCCCAGCCACTCGTTGGCCACCAGCGCACCAAGCACCAGCACGCCGCCCTGCAGCACGTAGAGCTGAGGCACCTCATTCGCGCCAACCCACGCCAAGCCAATGCCGAACAGCACCTCCAGCAGGGCCAGCAGCGACATCTCGGGCGGTGTCAGCGAACGAGCACAAACCACGGCGAGCACACAGGGAATGGCCAATTGTCCCAGCCCCAGCCCGGCCAGCAGCGTCACATCGTGGACACTGGCCTGCATGGGCCACGCCAGCGGCAAGGTGACCAGCGACGACAGGAATGCGCCAATCAACACCGCAGGCACCAGATCGACGTGGCGCCCAGCCTGCTGGCTGCGCTGCACCAGGTTCCAGTTGATGGCCCCGCCGATGGGTGCGCCGAGTGCCACCAGGCTGCCCAGCAGGTTGCCTTCGCCCAGCTGGCGGCCAAACATCCAGGCGATGCCCAGGCCGGCCACGAGAATGGCGATCCAGGTGCGGCGGGCCAGCCGCTGCCCGAAGAACACGCTGGACACCAGTGCGGTGATGAGCGGCCCGGCGGCCAGCGTAATGAGCACGTTTGCCACAGACGTGAGCGCCAGGCCTAGCATGAAGGCGGTGAACATGACCGCCCAGCAGGCGCCGGAAGCCCACAGCACCCAGCCCTCTTGCCGCATGCGCCGCCACACGCCCCAGCCCTGCCACACGGGCAGGATCACCAGCAGCGACAGCAGCGTGAAGAAGCTGCGCCAGAAGGTGATCTCGAAGGCCTGCGCCTGCTCCAACTGACGCGTGACCACACCTGCAGTGGACCACAGGAAGGTGACCAGAAGCATCAGGCCAACGGCCTGACCGTGGCGTATCTTCATGCGCCTTCGCGTTGTGCGCGCTTGCGCTCGTGCTCTTTCAGGTGGCGCTTGCGCAGGCGGATGCTCTTGGGCGTGATCTCGACCAGTTCGTCGTCGTCGATGAAGTCCACACCGTATTCCAGCGTCAGCTCGATCGGCGGGGTGATCTTGATCGCGTCTTCCTTGCCGCTGACGCGGAAGTTGGTCAGCTGCTTGGTGCGGGTGGCGTTGACCACCAGATCGTTGTCACGGCTGTGGATACCGATGATCATGCCTTCATACACCGGGTCGCCGGCCTTCACGAACATACGGCCGCGGTCGTCCAGCTTGCCCAGCGCGTAGGTGAAGATCTCGCCATCGTCCATGGAGATCAGCACGCCGTTCTTGCGTCCGCCGATGTCACCCTTGTGCGGCTCGTAGCCGTCAAAGATGGACGCGATCAGGCCCGAGCCGCGGGTGAGGTTCAGGAATTCGTTGCTGAAGCCGATCAGGCCACGAGCAGGAATGCGGTACTCCAGACGGACGCGCCCACGGCCGTCCGGCTCCATGTTGACCATTTCGCCCTTGCGCAGGCCCAGCGCCTGCATCACGCCGCCCTGGTGCTCTTCTTCCACGTCGGCGGTCACCAACTCCATCGGCTCGTGCTTCTCGCCGTTGATATCCTGGAACACCACACGCGGCTTGGACACGGCCAGTTCGTAGCCTTCGCGGCGCATGTTCTCCAGCAAGATGGTCAGGTGCAGTTCGCCCCGGCCAGCCACTTCGAAAATGCCGTCCTCGTCGGTTTCCTTGACGCGCAACGCCACGTTGTGCTGCAGTTCCTTCTGCAGGCGGTCCCAGATCTGGCGGCTGGTCACGAACTTGCCTTCGCGGCCAGCCAGCGGGCTGTTGTTGACGCAGAAGTTCATGATCAGGGTCGGCTCGTCCACCTTCAGCATGGGCAGCGGTGCGGGCGTGTCCACGCTGGTCACCGTCACGCCAATGCCGATGTCCTCAATACCGTTGATCAGCACGATGTTGCCCGGGCCGGCAGCCGTGGTCTGCATGCGGTCCAGGCCCTGGAAAGTCAGCACCTGGTTGATGCGGCCCTTGACACGCTTGCCATCCGGGCCCTCACACACCAGCACGTCCATGCCCGGCTTGATGGTGCCCGCGTTGACGCGGCCCACGCCGATGCGCCCCACGAAGGACGAGTAGTCCAGCGCGGAAATCTGCAGCTGCAGCGGCGCATCTGCATCGCCAGCGTGCGCGGGCACGTGCTTCAGGATGGTATTGAACAGGGCCGACATGTCGGGGCCCCACTGCTCGCCCGGCGCGCCCTCTTCCAGCGACGACCAGCCGTTGATGCCCGAGGCGTACACCACCGGAAAGTCCAACTGCTCGTCGGTCGCGCCCAGCTTGTCGAACAGGTCGAAAGCGGCGTTGATGACCTTGTCCGGGTTGGCGCCGGGCTTGTCCACCTTGTTGACCACCACGATGGGCTTGAGGCCCAGGGCCAGAGCCTTCTTGGTCACGAAGCGGGTCTGCGGCATCGGGCCTTCCTGGGCGTCGATCAGCAGCACCACGCCGTCCACCATGGACAGGGCGCGTTCCACTTCACCGCCGAAGTCGGCGTGGCCCGGGGTGTCCACGATGTTGATGTGCGTGCCTTCCCAGCTCACGGCGCAGTTCTTGGCCAGAATGGTGATGCCACGCTCGCGTTCGATGGCGTTGTTGTCCATCACGGTGTCCACGACTTTTTCGTGTTCCGCGAAGGTGCCGGACTGACGCAGCAGCTGGTCGACCATGGTGGTCTTGCCGTGGTCAACGTGGGCGATGATGGCGATGTTGCGAATGGGAGTGCTCATGGTTGGCTTTCCAGGATCTGTTGAATTTCGATGGGGCTCAACAGGCGCCCCGGTATGAGTTCACCGGCCTTGACGTGCGCCGTGCCCAAAAGGGCTGCGGGCTTGTCGCCGTAGACGGCCACGTGTGTTGCGTCGGCCCACGCTCCGCGACGGCGCAAGCCGCTGAGGAAGCGGGCTGCATCGTCGCTGCCGAGAGTGACGCGCGCATGTCCTGCCAGCAAGGTGTCCACAGGCAGCAAGATGCTCAGCCGCTGGTCTTCCGGCAGAGCCTCTATCTGCTCCAGCGTGATGCAGCGCTCCAGCCCGAAGCCACCGGTTTCGACCCGGCGCAGCGCCGACAGGTGCGCGCCGCAACCCAATGCGGCGCCAATGTCTTCACCCAGCGTACGGATGTACGTGCCCTTGCTGCAATGCACACGCAGACGCAGCGATGGCATGTCCGAAGCCAGATCGGCATCCAGCATTTCAAGTTCGTGGATGGTCACCTGACGCGGTTCGCGTTCCACTTCCACCCCCGCACGGGCGTATTCGTAAAGCGCCTTGCCGTCCTTCTTGAGCGCGCTGTGCATGGGCGGGAGTTGGCTGACGGGACCGGTGAAGCGGTCCAGCACTTCCACCACCTGGCCCATCGTGCAGGCCACCGTGCGGCGCTCGGTCACCTCGCCTTCGGCGTCGCCGGTGGACGTTTTCTCGCCCAGGCGCAAGGTGGTCTCGTAGGTCTTGTCGGCGTCCAGGTGCAGCTGGCTGAACTTGGTGGCGGCGCCAAAACACAAGGGCAGCACACCCGTGGCCAGTGGGTCCAAGGTACCCGTGTGGCCCGCCTTTTCGGCGCGCAGCAACCACTTGACCTTTTGCAAGGCCTGATTGCTGGAAAGTCCCACGGGTTTGTCGAGCAGCACCACCCCATGCACGGGGCGACGCTGCACCCGTGCGCGGGGAACAGCCGTCATGTCAGTCGGAATCCTTGGAGCGGGACGCCACAGCCTTGGCGATCAGGGCGTTCATATCGGCCGCACGCTCTACGCTGCGGTCGAAGTGGAAATGCAAGGTCGGCACGGTGTGGATGTGCAGCCGCTTGAACAAGCCGTTGCGCAGAAAGCCGGCGGCCTGGTTCAGCGCCAGCTCGGTTTCCTGCGGGTCACCCGTCAACAGGCTGAAGTACACCTTGGCGTGTGCATAGTCCGGCGTCACCTCCACCGCCTGCAGCGTGACCATGCCCACGCGCGGGTCTTTCAACTCGCGAGCGATGAGCTCGGTCAGGTCGCGCTGGATCTGGTCGGCGACCTTGAAGCTGCGGTTGGAGGGTGATTTCTTGGCGGGCATGGCGTCGCTCAGATCGTACGTGCGATTTCCTTGATCTCGAAGAGCTCCAGCACGTCACCTTCCTTGATGTCGTTGTAGTTCTTGAGCTTGATACCGCACTCGAAACCTTCCTTGACCTCGCGCACGTCGTCCTTCTCGCGCTTGAGCGAGTCGAGTTCGCCGGTGTAGACGACCACGTTGTCGCGCAGCAGGCGGAAGTGGGCAGAACGCGTGGCACGGCCGTGCGTGATCATGCAACCTGCCACCGTACCGATCTTCGACGCCACGAACACGCGGCGGATTTCGGCGGTACCGATGACTTCCTCGCGCTTCTCTGGCGCCAGCATGCCGGACATGGCTGCCTTCAACTCGTCCACGGCGTCGTAGATGATGTTGTAGTAGTGCAGATCCACATCGTTGGCTTCAGCGTGCTTGCGGGCACCAGCGTCGGCGCGGACGTTGAAACCAATGATGATGGCCTTGGAGGCGATCGCCAGGTTCACGTCGGATTCGCTGATGCCACCCACGCCCGCATAGACCAGCTGCACGCGCACCTCGTCGGTGGACAGCTTGAGCAGCGACGCGGCCAGTGCCTCCTGCGAACCTTGCACGTCGGCCTTGATGATGATGGGCAGGGTCTTGACCTCGCCCGCCTGCATGTCGGCGAACATGTTCTCGAGCTTGGCGGCCTGCTGCTTGGCCAGCTTGGTCGAACGGAACTTGCCTGCACGGTAGGTTGCAATTTCACGGGCCCGGCGCTCGTCGGCCAGCACCATGAATTCGTCGCCAGCCTGCGGCACCTCGGCAAGGCCCTGGATTTCCACGGGGATGGACGGACCGGCTTCCTTGGTGGCACGGCCGTTCTCGTCGAGCATGGCGCGCACGCGGCCAGATGTCTGGCCAGCCAGCACCACATCGCCCACCTTGAGCGTGCCAGACTGCACCAGCACGGTGGCCACGGCACCACGGCCTTTGTCCAGCCGGGCTTCGATCACCAGGCCCTTGGCCATGGCTTCGACCGGTGCCTTGAGTTCCAGAACCTCGGCCTGCAGCAGCACTTGCTCAAGCAGTTCGTCCACACCCATGCCGGTCTTGGACGACACAGCGACGAAGGGAGAGTCACCACCGAATTCTTCGGGGACCACTTCCTCGGCCACCAGTTCAGCCTTGACGCGCTCGACGTTGGCCTCGGGCTTGTCGGCTTTGGTCATGGCCACGACGATGGGCACCCCAGCCGCCTTGGCGTGCTTGACGGCTTCCTTCGTCTGGGGCATGACGCCGTCGTCTGCCGCGCAGACGAGAATAACGATGTCGGTGGCCTGCGCGCCACGGGCACGCATGGCCGTGAAGGCCTCGTGACCCGGGGTGTCCAGGAAAGTGACCATGCCGCGCGGCGTGTCAACGTGATAGGCACCAATGTGCTGCGTGATGCCGCCAGCCTCACCTGCCGCAACCTTGGCACGGCGGATGTAGTCCAGCAGCGAGGTCTTGCCGTGGTCGACGTGGCCCATGACGGTGACCACCGGCGCGCGCGGCATGAGTTCGGCTTGCTGGGAGGACACTTCCTCCTCGGTGAACGCCTCGGGGTCGTCCAGTGCCGCTGCCAAGGCCTTGTGGCCCAGTTCCTCCACCACGATCATCGCGGTGTCCTGGTCGAGCGACTGGTTGATGGTGACCATCTGGCCCAGTTTCATCAACTGCTTGATGACCTCGGACGACTTCAGAGCCATCTTGTGCGCCAGTTCGGCCACGGTGATGGTCTCGGGCACGTGCACCTCGATCACCTTCTGCTCGGCCGGTGCCGAGAAGCTGGAGGACTGCTCGCGGTCGTCGCGGCCGCCACGGCGGTTGCCGCCCTTGGGGCCAGCGCGCCAGTTGCTGCCACCCCGGCTCGGGCCGGTGTCGCCACGTGTCTTCAGTTCCTTCTTCTTGCCTGCGTCATCCTTCCAGGTGGACGACAGGTTTTCGGACTTCACTTCCTTCTTGCCGCCAGCGGCGCCAGGCGCTGCGGCGGGCGCGGCCTTGGGGGCCGAAGCCGGCTTGTGCAGCGTGCCCTTGATACCCGCCTTCGCATCGGCGGCTGGCTTGGGTTCCTCGGGCTTCTTGGCCACGAGCACCTTTTTCGGGGCGGCCATCATGGCGCGGATGGCTTCGGCCTCCGCCAGTGCCTTGCGACGGCGCTCGTCAAGGTCTCTGGCACGCTCGGCCTCGGCCTGCTTTTCGGCCTCAAGGCGCTGCTTGGCCAGCTGTTCGGCTTCGGCCTTGGCGGCGGCGCGGGCCACATCCTCGGCGGGCGCAGCAACCGGCTCAACCTCTTCCGCGGGCACGGCAACGGCTTCTGCCTTGGCGCGCGCCTCGGCTTCGGCGCGGGCCTGCGCCTCGGCGGCCTGACGCTGGCGCTCGGCCTCGGCTGCGCGGGCCTCCTGCTCTTCGCGCTCACGGCGCTTCTGGGCGAGTTCTTCCTCCTGACGGCGCAGGAGCTCTGCCTGGCGGCGCGCTTCTTCCTCGCGGCGGGCCAGCTCGGCCTCATCCACAGCGGAAACGGCGGGAATGGCCTCCTCGTCGCCCGAAGAAGCAGACGGCTCATCATCACGCTTGATGAAGGTGCGTTTCTTGCGCACTTCCACCTGGATGGTGCGGGCACGCCCGGTGGCGTCGGCCTGCTTGATCTCGGTGGTGGACTTCTTGGTCAGCGTGATCTTCTTGCGCTCGGCGCTGGCCGTGCCATGGCTGGCCTGCAGGTAGCTGAGGAGCTTGTGCTTGTCCGACTCGGAAACCGGGTCGGCCGGGGAGTTCTTAGACACGCCCGCGCTGGCCAGCTGTTCCAGCAGGACAGAGGTGGGCTTGTTCAGTTCGGCGGCGAATTCTGCGACGGTATTGCTAGACATATAGTTTCTTCTCCGTTAGGCCTCCGTGATCAGGACTGCGCGTTCGCGTCGTCACCGGTGAACCAGTGTTCGCGCGCCTTCATGATCAGGGCCGTCGCTTCTTCGGGCGTCTGGCCGGTGATGGCGGTCAATTCGTCGGTGGCCAGATCGGCCAGCTCGTCACGGGTGTGCACACCGCCTTCGGCCAGCTTGGCGATCAGGTCTGTGGTCAGTCCGTCGAGGTCACGCAGGTCCTGCGACACCTCTTCAACGCTTTCTTCCTTGGCAATTTCCATCGTCAGCAGCGCATCCTTGGCGCGGGCGCGCAGTTCGTTGACGGTGTCTTCGTCGAAGGATTCGATCTCGAGCATTTCCTGCAGCGGCACATAGGCCACTTCTTCCAGGCTGGTGAAGCCTTCCTCGATCAGGATGTCGGCGATCTCTTCGTCCACGTCCAGCTTGGCCATGAACAGGCTGCGGATGGCACTGGCTTCTTCAGCCTGCTTCTGCGCCGACTCGTCGGCGGTCATGATGTTGATCTTCCAGCCCGTCAGGTCGGATGCGAGACGCACGTTCTGCCCGCCGCGGCCGATGGCGATGGCCAGGTTTTCCTCGTCCACCACCACGTCCATGGCGTGGCGCTCCTCGTCCACCACGATGGATTGCACGTTGGCGGGCGCCAGCGCGCCGATGACGAACTGCGCCGGATCCTCGCTCCACAGCACGATATCCACACGCTCACCAGCCAGTTCGTTGGTCACTGCGTTCACGCGGGAGCCACGCACACCCACGCAGGTGCCGATGGGATCGATGCGCTTGTCGTGCGACAGCACGGCGATCTTGGCGCGCGAACCCGGGTCACGGGCGCAGGATTTGATCTCCAGCAGGCCTTGCTCGATCTCGGGAACTTCCTGGCGGAACAGCTCGATCATGAAGTCAGGCGCGGCACGGGACAGCAGGATGGGAGCACCGCGCAGGGTCAGGTCGACTTCCATGATCATGGCGCGCACGCGGTCGCCCGAGCGGAAGTTTTCCTTCGGGATCATTTCGCCGCGCTTGAGGCGGCCTTCGACACGGCCGCTCTCCACGATCACGTCGCCCTTGTCCAGGCGCTTGACGGTACCGACAAAAATCTTGTCGCCGCGGGACATGAAGTCGTTGAGCAGCATTTCGCGTTCGGCATCACGGATGCGCTGCAGGATCACCTGCTTGGCGGCCATGGCGCCGATGCGGCCGATGGGCACGGACTCGATCTGAGTCTCGATGTAGTCACCCACCTGAATGCCGGGATGGTCTTCGATGGCGTCGGAGTACATCTCCTCGGCATCGGGGTTCTGCAGGCCGGCCTCATCGGGCACGACGAGCCAGCGGCGGAAGGTTTCGTAGGCACCGCTGTCGGGGTCGATGGCGACGCGGATGTCCACCTCACCCTTGTGCAGCTTCTTGGTGGCAGAGGCGAGCGCCGACTCCACGGCACCCAGGACGACGTCGCGCTCCACGTTCTTCTCGCGGGAGATCGCATCGATCAACATCAACATTTCGCGGTTCATTTGACTCGCCTGCCTTTCCGTTCTCTGCTGCTATCTGAATAAAGTTCAAACCTGAGGTTCGCCCGCGTTGCCCGCGCCGCGCCCCTTGAAATTCACGATGGGTGCCAGCCTGGCTTCGCGGATCTCGTCCAGCGTGAAGCCCAGCGCGTGCACCGGTGCCGGTGCGGCCTTCTTGCTGACGCGCTGCCCGGGCTTGCGTTGCGGCTCGTCGCTCCAGACGATCTGCCAGCCTTCACCGCTTTCCGGCCGCTCCAGCGTGCCGCGGAACTTCTTGCGGTTCGCAGCCACGGCGCCACCAGCCGCGCCAATGGGTTCCTTGAGGGTGATGTCCACCACCTGGCCAACGAAGCGCAGGAAATCGTTCTCGTTGCGCAGCGGCCGGTCAATACCGGGCGAACCCACCTCCAGGCGCTTGTAATCCACGTTTTCCACTTCCAGCAGGTACTGGAGCTGGCGGGTCACTTTCTCGCAGTCCTCAACGGTGACGAAACGCTCGGGTTCACCCTGAACCCAGGGCCAGTCGATGGTGACGCGCAACAGACCACCCGCAGACCGCTCCAGGTCCACCAAGTCAAAGCCCAGACCGGTGACGGTCTGCTCCAGGGTTTGCTGCCAAGTCATGTCTGCGCGTGTTTCCTGCGTGCTGTTTGTAGGTGCAATTGCGAACGAGCCAAAAAAAAAAGGGCCGGTAGATACCCGCCCATTTGGTCGTGAAGCTCGCATTTTAGCACGACTGCAGCAACTGTGCAGCACATTTCGTGCCTACCCCACCCGAAACACCCCACACCTGCAGGCACGCCCCGCCCATCAGGGCCGAGCCCACATAATCCCCGGCGATCCATCCACCAAGGAAATCCATGATCGACGTTTACAGCTGGCCCACACCGAACGGCCACAAGGTTCACATCATGCTCGAAGAATGCGGCCAGCGACTGGGCCGCGACTGGCAGGTCCACCCCGTCAACATTGGCGCGGGCGACCAGTTCCAGCCTGCCTTCCTCGAGATCAGCCCGAACAACAAGATTCCGGCGATCGTGGACCCGCAGGGGCCGGACGGCAAGCCGATCTCGCTTTTCGAGTCGGGCGCCATTCTTCTGTATCTGGCATCCAAGTACGGCAAGCTCCTGCCCAAAACAGACCGGCAGAAATACGAAGTGCTGCAGTGGCTGATGTTCCAGATGGGCGGTGTCGGCCCCATGCTGGGGCAGACCCATCACTTCCGCATCTATGCACCCGAGAAGATCGACTACGCCGTCAACCGGTACACGAACGAAGCCCGGCGCCTCTACAGCGTGATGGACAAGCGTCTGGCGTCCAGCCCCTACCTGGGCGGACGCAGCTACAGCATCGCCGACATAGCCGTGTTCCCCTGGCTGCGCAGTTGGCAGAACCAGGGCATAGACTGGACAGACTACCCGCACCTGAAAGCCTGGTTCGACAAGATTGCCGCGCGTCCGGCGGTGCAGCGCGCCGTGCAGGTGCTGGCGGACGCCCGCAAACCCCTGACCGACGACAAGTCGCGGCAAGTGCTGTTCGGCTCGACGCAATACCAGAAAAGATGAACCCTGGCTCTCGGCACCGTCCCCGAGCGGCTACAATGGCGGGCTGACGTCGGAGCGTAGCGCAGTCTGGTAGCGCATCTGCTTTGGGAGCAGAGGGTCGAAGGTTCGAATCCTTTCGCTCCGACCATTTGGACAAAGACAAAGGCCCACTCGTTGGGCCTTTGTTCCTTCAACACTGCCCGTAGCTCAACTGGATAGAGCAGCTGCCTTCTAAGCAGCAGGTCGGGGGTTCGAGTCCCTCCGGGCAGGCCACCCGCCTAGGCGCTTCGCCATGAATTCGCTGCTCGCCCGCCTGCAACCGTACCCCTTCGAGCGTCTGCGCCAGTTGTTCGCCGACGTGACGCCCAACCCGGCCTACCGCCCCATCAGCCTGGGCATTGGCGAGCCCCGCCACCCCACCCCGGGTTTCCTCAAGGACCGTCTGTGCGAAGCCATCCAGTCACCTGACGGCGGCCTGGCCACCTACCCTGCCACGGGCGGCACACCGGAACTCAAACAGGCCTGCGCGACGTGGATGGAGCGGCGCTACGGCCTCCAGCTCGACCCGGCCACGCAGATCCTGCCGGTCAACGGCTCGCGCGAAGCCTTGTTTGCCCTGGCGCAGGTGGTGGTGGACCCGCGCGCCTTCGCCCAGGGCACAGAGCCCGTGGTTGTCTGCCCCAACCCGTTCTACCAGATCTACGAGGGCGCGGCCTACCTGGCCGGTGCGCAACCCTGGTTCGCCCCCAGCGACCCGGCGCGCAACTTCGCCACCGACTGGGCCAGCGTGCCCGAGGACGTGTGGCGCCGCACGCAGCTGCTCTACACCTGCTCTCCGGGCAACCCCACCGGTGCCGTCATGCCGCTGGAAGAGTGGAAGATGCTGTTCGAGCTGAGCGACAAGTACGGCTTCGTGATCGCGTCGGACGAGTGCTACAGCGAGATCTACTTCCGCGATGAACCGCCGCTGGGCGGCCTGGAAGCGGCTGCCAAGTTGGGCCGCAGCGATTTCCGAAACCTGATCGCGCTCACCAGCCTGTCCAAGCGCAGCAACGTGCCCGGGCTGCGCAGCGGCTTCGTGGCCGGTGACGCCAGGCTGATCAAGCCCTTCCTGCTGTACCGCACCTACCACGGCAGCGCCATGAGCACCACGGTGCAGACGGCCAGTGCGGCCGCCTGGCTGGACGAGGCCCACGTGGTGGACAACCGCGCGCAGTACCGCGCCAAGTTTGCTGAGGTCACGCCCCTGCTGTCGCCGGTGATGAACGTGGCCTTGCCCGACGCCGGTTTCTACCTTTGGGCCGAGGTGCCGAAGCGTTTCGGCGGACTGGAAAACGGCAGCGACACCGACTTTGCCCGTGCCCTGCTCGCCCAATACAATGTCACCGTTTTGCCAGGCAGCTACCTGGCGCGCGAGGCCCGTGGCTTCAACCCGGGCGCGCAGCGCGTGCGCATGGCGCTGGTTGCCGAAACGGCCGAGTGCGTCGAGGCCGCACGCCGCATCGTCGAATTCATCCAAACCTCCAAGTGAGACACCATGACGCAACAACTGCAACAGATCATTGAAAACGCCTGGGAAAACCGCGCCCAGCTGTCCGCCACCACGGCACCCCAGGAAGTCACGGATGCCGTGGAGCACGTGATCGCCGAACTGAACGTGGGCAAGCTGCGCGTGGCCACCCGCGAAGGCGTTGGTCAGTGGACCGTGCACCAGTGGATCAAGAAAGCGGTGCTGCTGAGCTTCCGCCTGAAGGACAACGAGATCATGCAGGCTGGTGACCTGGCCTTCTACGACAAGGTCCCCACCAAGTTCGCCCACCTGTCGCCCCAGGAAATGGCTGCCACCGGCGTGCGCGTGGTGCCCCCGGCCGTTGCCCGCCGCGGCAGCTTCATCGCCCGTGGCGCCATCCTCATGCCCAGCTACGTGAACATCGGCGCCTACGTGGACGAAGGCACCATGGTCGACACCTGGGCCACCGTGGGTTCCTGTGCACAGGTCGGCAAGAACGTGCACCTCTCCGGCGGCGTGGGCCTGGGCGGCGTGCTCGAGCCCCTGCAAGCCAACCCCACCATCATCGAGGACAACTGCTTCATCGGTGCACGTTCCGAGATCGTCGAGGGCGTCATCGTCGAAGAGAACTCCGTCATCTCCATGGGCGTGTACATCGGCCAGAGCACCCCGATCTACGACCGCGCCACTGGCGAAGTCAGCTACGGCCGCGTGCCTGCGGGCTCCGTGGTGATCAGTGGCAGCCTGCCCAAGGACGGTGGAAAATACAGCCTGTACGCGGCCGTCATCGTCAAGCGCGTGGATGCGCAGACCCGTGCCAAGACCAGCCTGAACGATCTGCTGCGCGACTGACCTGCACACCACACATCGGGGGACTAGGCATGGCCAACGGGATGATGGAAAAACTGCTGCGCCTGATGGCCGAGAAGAAGGCGTCTGACGTCTACCTGTCGGCCAATTCCCCCGTGCAGATCAAGATCAACGGCGTGTGCATGCCCGTGAACGGGCAACCGCTGCCGGTGGACGCTCCCCAACAGCTGCTGGAAGAGATCGTCAGCCCCGAGCAGATGAAGGAATTCGAGAGCACGGGCGAGCTCAACATTGCTGTGCCCCTCAGCGGCGTGGGCCGGTTCCGCGTCAGCGCCATGCGCCAGCGGGGCAGCTGTGCGGTCGTGGTCCGCTTCATCAGCACCGAGATCCCTGGCATCGAGTCGCTCAACATTCCTCCCGTGCTGGCAGAGATGATCCTGGCCAAGCGCGGCCTGATGCTGGTGGTAGGCGCCACGGGTTCCGGCAAGAGCACCACGCTGGCGTCATTGCTCGATCACCGCAACACCAACCTCTCCGGCCACATCCTCACCATCGAGGACCCGGTCGAATACCTGTTCAAGAACAAGAAGTCCATCGTCAACCAGCGCGAGGTGGGCACGGACACGGCATCGCTGCAGATCGCCCTGAAGAACGCACTGCGCCAGGCACCCGACGTGATCCTGATCGGTGAGATCCGCGACCGCGAGACCATGTCGCAAGCCATTGCCTATTCCCAGTCGGGCCATCTGGTGCTGGCCACGATGCACGCGAACAACAGCTACCAGGCACTCAACCGGGTACTGAACTTCTACCCTGTGGAGGTGCGCCCCTCCATGCTCAACGACCTGGCTTCGGCGCTCAAGGCGATCGTTTCGCAGCGCCTGTTGCGCACCGTGGATGGCGGCCGCATGCCGGCGGTGGAAGTGCTGGTGAACACCCGCCTGGTCAGCGAGCTGATCGAAAAAGGCGACTTCTTCGGCGTGCGCGAGGCACTGGAAAAATCCATGGCGGAAGAGTCCCAGACCTTCGAAGCCGACTTGGCGCGGCTGGTGGTGGCCGGCAAGGTCGACCGCAAGGAGGCCCTGGCCTACGCGGACTCCCCCACCAACCTGATGTGGCGCCTGGAAAACGACGTTGCATTGCGGCACAAACCCGGCGCCGGCCCTGCCGCCGACCAGCCAGAGACCAACGCTGGCCCTTCCTTCTCCGACTTCACGCTTGACGTGAAGCACTGACGCGAGCCCCTTGCCATGAGTTCCACCCTGCGCCTGACCGAGGCGCTGATTGCCCGTTCCTCCGTCACGCCTGACGACGCTGGCTGCCAGACCCTGATTGCAGATCGCCTGCAGCCGCTGGGCTTCGAATGCGAAACCCTGGTGAGCGGCCCCGATGACTTTCGCGTGACCAACCTGTGGGCCAAGCGCACTGCAGTCACGCCGGATGCACCTGTGCTGGTGTTCGCGGGGCACACCGACGTGGTGCCCACCGGTCCGCTCGACCAGTGGCTGAGCGATCCTTTCGTGCCGACACACCGCGAGGGCAAGCTCTTCGGCCGTGGCGCGAGCGACATGAAGGCATCGCTGGCAGCCATGGTTGTGGCTTGCGAGGAATTCTTTGCGCAGCATCCTGCGGCCAACCTGAGTGTTGCCTTCCTGCTGACCAGCGATGAAGAAGGCCCGGCCAACGACGGCACGGTCGTGGTCTGCCGCGCCTTGCAGGCGCGGAGCGAGCGTCTGGACTACTGCATCGTCGGTGAACCCACATCGGTGGAGCGCACGGGCGACATGATCAAGAACGGCCGCCGCGGCACCATGAGCGGGCGGCTGACGGTCAAGGGCATCCAGGGGCACATTGCCTATCCGCACCTGGCACGCAATCCCATCCACACGCTGGCACCAGCATTGACGGAGCTGGTAGGCACGCGCTGGGACGAAGGCAACGACCACTTCCCGCCCACCACCTGGCAGGTCAGCAACATCCACGGCGGCACGGGTGCCAGCAACGTCATCCCCGGCACCGTGGTGGTGGACTTCAACTTCCGCTTTTCCACCGAAAGCACGGCCGAAGGGCTGCAGCAGCGCGTGGCCGAAATCCTGGCCAAGCACGGCGTTGACGACTATGAGCTGAACTGGACGGTGGGTGGCCTGCCCTTCCTCACCCGCCCCGGTACGCTGGTGGATGCCGTGCGCGCGGCCATCCGCGAGGAAACCGGGCTGGAGACAGAACTCTCCACCACCGGCGGCACCAGCGACGGGCGCTTCATCGCGCAGGTTTGCCCGCAGGTCATCGAACTGGGCCCTCCCAACGCCACCATCCACAAGGTCAACGAATGCGTGGCCGTGGCCGATCTGGAACCGCTGAAGAACATCTACCGCCGCGTGCTGGAGCAATTGGCCAAGGTGCCGGCCACCGACGAGGTGACGCCATGACCCAGCCAGAGGGCACCCCGCCCCGCGATGTCGCGTCCTTGCTGGCGGTGGCAGAGACCCGCCTGGCACAAGCCCAGCTGGCCTACGGCCATGGCACCACCAACCCGCGGGACGAGGCCGCCTGGCTCGTTCTCTGGTCGCTCGGCCTGCCGCTGGACTGCGACCTGGAACAGGTGACCGCGCAACCGGTGGATGCCGCTCAGGCTGAACGCGCCATGGCTTTGGTGGAAGAGCGCATTGCCACACGCAAGCCCGCGGCCTACCTGACGCAGGAAGCCTGGCTGCAGGGCGTGCCTTTCCATGTGGACGAGCGCGTCATCGTGCCGCGCAGCTTCATTGCCGAGCTGATTGCCAATGCGGAAGGTGCCGAAAGCATCGACCCCTGGCTGGGCGAACACACCCGCAAGGTACTGGACTTGTGCACCGGCAACGGCAGCCTGGCTGTGCTGGCTGCCCTGGCCTGGCCCGACGTGCAGGTGGATGCCGCCGACATCTCTGCAGATGCGCTGGCAGTGGCCCGCATCAACGTGGAGCGCCACCAGTTGCAGGACCGTGTCCGCCTGGTGGAATCCGATGGCTGGTCTGCCCTGCCCGGCCGATACGACCTGATCCTTTGCAACCCGCCCTACGTGTGCCGCGCAGGCATGGATGCGCTGCCGCCGGAGTACCTGGCCGAACCGCGCATATCCCTCGACGGTGGTCTGCAAGGCGGCGATGACGGCATGGACTTCGTCCGTCACCTGCTGGCAGGCGCTGCGCAGCACATGAACCCCGGCGCCGTGCTGGTGCTGGAGATCGGCAACGAGCGCGAGCATTTCGAGCGCGCCTTTCCGCGCCTGGAAGCCTACTGGCCCGACACCACCTCGGGCACCGGGCCCATCGTCCTGCTCACGCAGGAGGCCCTGGCCGCACACGCTGCCCAGGCACAGGGGGCCGCATGATCACGCTGCGCAACGTCACGCTGCGCCGTGGCACCAAGGTCGTGCTCGACCAGGCCAACGCCACCATCAACCCCGGTGAAAAGGCGGGGCTCGTGGGCCGCAACGGCGCTGGCAAGTCCAGCCTGTTCGCGCTCCTGCAAGGTGTGCTGCATGAGGACAGCGGCGAATTCGCCTGGCCGCGGCAGTGGCGCCTGAGCCAGGTGGCGCAGGAGATGCCCGAGACCTCCCAGCCCTGCACGGAATTCGTCATCGACGGCGACACCCGCCTGAGCGAGGCGCGGCAGGAAGTGGCGCAGGCCGAAGCCAGTGGTGACGGCATAGCCATTGCCCACGCCCACACCGAGTTGCAGGACGCTGGCGCGCACGACGCAGAGGCCCGCGCCCAGGCCTTACTGCTGGGGCTGGGCTTCCAAGTCAACGAGCTTCAGCGCCCGGTCAACAGCTTCTCGGGCGGCTGGCGCATGCGCCTGCAGCTGGCGCGTGCGCTGATGTGCCCGAGCGACCTGCTGATGCTCGACGAACCCACCAACCACCTGGACCTGGACGCCCTGGTCTGGCTGGAAAGCTGGCTCAAACGCTACCAGGGCACCCTGCTCGTCATCAGCCACGACCGCGAGTTCCTGGACGCAGTCACGCAAGTCACCCTGCACATCGACCAGGGTCGGCTGACCCGCTACGGCGGCAACTACAGCCGCTTTGAAGACATGCGTGCCGAACAGATCACGCAGCAGCAGGCAGCTTATGCGCGGCAGCAGGACCGCATCGCCCACCTGCAACGCTTCATCGACCGCTTCAAGGCCAAGGCCACCAAGGCCAAGCAGGCGCAGAGCCGTGTCAAGGCGCTGGAACGCATGGAGAAGATCGCACCGGTGCTGACCGAGGCGGACTTCACCTTCGAATTCCAGGAGCCCGCGCAACTGCCCAACCCCATGCTCAGCCTGCGTGACGCCGCCTTTGGCTACCGCGCCGAGGACGGTGCCGAGGCCGTGATCGTGCGCAACGTCACGCGCTCGGTGCAAGCTGGTCAACGGCTGGGCATCCTGGGTGCCAACGGCCAGGGCAAGTCCACCTTCGTCAAGACGGTGGCACGTGCCCTGCCCCTGCTGGCGGGCACTGTCACCGAAGGCAAGGGCCTGAACATCGGCTACTTCGCCCAGCAGGAACTGGACGTGCTGCGGCCCGACGACAGCCCGCTGGCGCACATGATCCGCCTGGCGCGCGAAACCGAAGCCGCTGGCACACTCACCGGACAGTCCACCCGCGAGCAGGACCTGCGCAACTTCCTGGGCAGCTTCCAGTTCAGCGGCGACATGGTGCAGCAACCCGTGGGCACCATGAGCGGCGGCGAGAAGGCGCGGCTGGTGCTGTGCATGATCGTCTGGCAGCGCCCCAACCTGCTGCTGCTTGACGAACCGACCAACCACCTCGACCTGGCCACGCGCGAAGCACTGGCCGTCGCGCTCAACGAGTTCGAAGGCACGGTGATGCTGGTCAGCCACGACCGGGCGCTGCTGCGATCGGTTTGCGATGAGTTCTGGCTGGTCTCGCACGGGGGCATCTCCCCCTTTGATGGCGACCTGGACGACTACCAGCGCTACCTGCTTGACGTGGCCCGGCAAAAACGTGAGGCCGTGGCAGCGGCAGCCCGCCCCGAGGCGAGCCCCGCATCGCCTGCGGCAGAAGCACCCAAGCTCAATCCAGGGGAACAGCGCCGCCTGGACGCACAGCGCCGCCAGGCCCTGGCACAGAAGATCAAGCCCCACAAGCAGGAGCTGGAGAAGCTGGACCGGCGATTGGCCGAGATCCAGGCACTGCGCAGCGAACTGGAGCAGAAGCTGATGACGCCGCTTGACCCACAGGTGCTGGCCGATGCCGGGCGGCAGCTCAAACGCCTGGAAGAAGAAACCGAGGCAGCCGAGGAACGGTGGCTGGAGCTCAGTGATCTGATAGAGGGCATCGAAAAAGAAGCCCTACAGGCCTGAAGCCTCACGGAGAACTGCCCATGCGTCTGATTACTCGATGGTTGCGACGCGGGTGGCCGCTGCTGCTGGGCCTGCTGATCAGCCAACCTGCGCTTTCCGCCGACCCGTCTACGGCACCTGATGCGGGGCCGGGCGCAGCCCGTCCGCGCATCGGTCTGGTGCTGTCGGGCGGCGGTGCGCGGGGTTTTGCCCATGTGGGCGTTCTCAAGGCCCTGGAAGCCGCACGCGTGCCTGTGGACGTTGTCGTCGGCACCTCCATGGGCGCCATCATCGGCGGGCTTTACGCCAGCGGCATGCAGGTGGCCGACATCGAGCGCGAAATCCTCAAGGTGGACTGGGACGCCCTGTTCAGCCAGCGGGCGCCGCGCCAGAGCCTGTCGCAACGCCAGAAAGAGCAGGACTTCGAGTTCTCCCCCGTGCTGCAGTTGGGTTTCAAGGACGGTGAGTTCCGCCTGCCGCAAGGCGCCGTCTCCAGCCGTTCGCTGGAGCTGCTGTTGCGCCGTTACACGCTGCCCACACGCAACTTGCGCAGTTTCGATGAACTGCCCACACGCTTTCGCGCTGTGGCCACCGACATGGAAACCGGCGAGGCCGTCGTCCTGCACGGCGGCGACCTTGCCGCCGCCCTGCGCGCCAGCATGTCTGTGCCAGGTCTGTTTTCGCCGCTTCACTGGAACGACCGCATCCTGGGAGACGGCGGGCTGGTGAACAACCTGCCCGTGGACGTGGCCCGAGAACTCGGGGTGGACGCCATCATCGCCGTCAACATCGGCACTCCGCTGGCCAGCCGCGACACCCTGGACACCGTGCTGGGCGTCACCGTGCAGATGATCAACATCCTCACGGAACAGAACGTGCAACGCAGCATTGGCACGCTGACCCGCGCTGACCTGCTGCTTGCACCGCCGCTGGGAGCCATCACCGCGGCAGACTTCGACAAGGCCGAGGAGCTGGTCAGGCTCGGCAACGCCTATGCGCAGACCATGCAGTCGTCGCTGGAACGGTTCGCGGCGTCTCCGCAAAGCTACAGCGAGTGGCGCGAAGCCCGCGCCCGCATGCACCATGCACTGCAGGAACAGACCCAGACACGGCTGGCCTTTGTTCGCATCGAGGGTGTGCCGGACAGCCAGCAGCCCAGGCTGCACAGCCGCATAGACACCCGGGCTGGCGACCTGCTGGACCCCGCCAAGGTGGAAGCTGACTTGCAGCGCCTTGCCGCCACAGAGGACTTCGCGCGCATCGACTATCGGCTTGAACCATCGGCGGACTCCCCCGGCGAAGGCCTGGTGTATGAACTGCGTGACGACCCATGGGGCCGCAACCAGTTCCGCATCGGCCTGGACCTGCAGACCGACTTCCAGGGACAGGGCGCCTTCAACCTGCGGCTGAGTCACACGCGGCGCTGGTTCAACGAGCGTGGCGCGCAATGGCGCAACCAGCTGGAACTGGGCTCCACCATTGCGGCCCGCACCGAGCTGTTGCAGCCACTGGGGCTGACGCAAGGCCGATTCCTGAGTGCCTACGCTGACTATGAGCTGCGCAACATTGAACTCTTCGACGCCCAGGGCGACCCATTCGCCCGCTTCCAGCGGCACACCACCCGCGTGGGGCTGGATCACGGGTGGAGCCTGGGCCAGGCCGGTCACTGGGGGGACGTGCGCCTGGGCTGGATAGGGTCGCTGCGCAAATCCATCCCCCAATACATCAACGACGCCGAGCTCGCCAGCGTGCGCTCGCTGGAATGGACCGAAAGCGCACTGCGGCTTGGCGTTGTCACAGACCAGCTGGACCACGCCAATTTCCCCCAATCAGGGCACCGTTTCAAACTGGACGTGCAGGCCGGCCATACCCGCCAGGCTGGTGAAACCACCGGCTTCCTGCGCTGGGACAGCAGCATCACCGGCGTGACGACAAGGGGCGTGCACACCTGGAATGCACACCTCAGGCTGGCGCGCTCCAACCATGTGCCGCTGGGCGCCGTCGACGAGTATTCCCTCGGCGGGTTCCAGAACCTGTCGGGATACCGCGTTGGCCAGATCGTGGGCAACAACCTGCTGCTGGCCCGGCTGAGCTACTACCAGCGGTTGCCATTCGAGAGCGGCCCGGCACGCGCGCTGTTTGCTGGCGCCACGGCGGAGCTGGGCAACGCATGGACGAACAGCCGCGACATCTCCTGGCGGGGATTGCGCCTGGGCAGCAGCATCTTCATCGGTGCGGACACGGGTTTCGGCCCCGTCTACTTCAGCATCGTGCATGCCCCCCGGGGTTACACAGGGGTATATTTCCTGCTCGGAAGACCCTGACCCTCGGCCCTGCTCAGCAGCCATGACCAGCCACCCTGCAACCCCAAGCCCCGTCCAGTCCAAGATCAAATCCACCCCATGGCGCCGCAGGGCGGCATGGGTGCTTGCCATGGTGCTCGCCACGTGGCTTCTGGGCTGGCTGGCCGTGCCTCCCATCCTGCGCTCGCAGGCGGAAAAACAGCTCGCACAGGTACTGGGGCGGCAGGTCCGGCTTCAAGAGGTCGCCTTCAAGCCCTGGTCGCTGGAGCTTGAGCTGCGCGGCCTGAGCGTTGCCCGGCAGGACGGCTCATCCCCCCAGCTGGAGATCCGGCGCATCTACGTCGACGCCGAGCTTCAGTCCCTGATGCGCCTCGCCCCCGTGATCGATGCGGTCACCATCGACGAGCCCAAGGTGTACCTGAAACACGAGGGTGCGGGCCGCTACGACATCGACGACATACTTGACAAGCTCGCCCGGCCAGAGGAGCCGGCCGGGCCGCTGCCCCGGTTCGCAGTGTTCAATATCGCCATCAACCATGGCAGCTTCGAATTCGTCGACGCGCCGGTCAATGCCGCCCACAAGGTCGAACAACTGCAACTGCAGGTGCCCTTCCTGAGCAGCCTCGCGTCCCGGCGCGACGTCGTCACGCAGCCGCACCTGTCCTTCGTTCTCAACGGCGACCGTTTCGACACCACCGCGTCCACCACGCCTTTTGCCAGCACAAGACACACCGAAGCGTCCATTCAACTGCCTGGCCTGGACCTGGCGCCCTACCTGCCCTATTGGCCTGCCAAGTGGCCAGTGCGTCCTTCGCAGGCAGAGCTGCAGCTGGGCTTGACCGTCACGTTCGAGCAGCATGACACGCCCAAGGTCGTCGTCAAGGGCAAGGCCGCGCTCAGCCATCTGGTGCTGAACGAGCGCATCGGCGGCGAGGAACGGCCCTTGCTGAGTCTGTCAGGCCTGTCGGTGGATGTCGCCCACGCAGAGCCCCTGGCAGGCACTCTGGAACTGAGCAGCGTCGCGTTGGAACGCCCGCAGGTATGGCTCGGGCGAGACGGCCAGGGCCGCTTGAACCTGGAACGCCTGGCCCGCGCCTGGACGCCTGACAAAACCAGCGCCAGCGACACCTCGGCCCCGGCGGCGAACTGGCAGGTCTCCCTGGCACAAATGGCCGTGGAGGACGGCGTGCTCCACTGGCGCGATGCCAGCACCGCTCCTGCCGCCAGTGTCACGCTGGAAGACGTCCGCCTGCAGCTGAGCAGCGCCACCTGGCCGGTGCAAAAACCCGTGCCTTTCGAGGGCAGCACCCGTGTGGCAGGCTCGCTGATCGAATGGAAAGGCGAGGCGACGCAGACGTCCGCCAAGTCCAGCCTGGCCTTCGATGCTCTCCCCCTCAGTCTGGCACGACCCTACCTGGCTGGGCTGATCAAACCCGCTCTGGACGGGTCCCTGACCGCCCGCCTGGACCTGAGCTGGAACGCGGCCGGCGAGCCTGACGCGGGCCTGGCACTGAACGCCACTCAACTGGAACTGCGTGGCTTCGCCTTGCGGCAAGGGCGCCAGGACCTGGCAGGGCTGGACAGCCTGCGATTGGAGAACACATCGGTACACAGCGGCAAACAAACCGTCAGCATTTCCAGGGTGACCGCCGATGGACCGCAGGCCAACGTGTCCCGCCAATCCAATGGCCAGTGGATGTTCCAGGACTGGCTGCACACCCCTCCAGTTGAAACATCTTCCGCTGCACCAGCCGCACCGGCACCCCAGGCCACATGGGACGTGGCCGTGCAATCGCTGTCGGTCAACCGGGGACGGATCACTTTTCGCGACGACACGCCCGGCCAGCCCGTGCGCCTGACCGTTCAAGACCTGCGGCTCGACCTGCAGAACCTTCGACCGCTGGCCGAGCGCCCGGCGGTCATGCCCATGACCCTGGCGCTGAACCTGAGTGCTGGCATTGATGGGCGCAAGGGCCATCCCGGCCGCCTGAACTTCCAGGGCAGCCTGCGCCTGCCCCCCGCGTCGGGCGCGTTGACCGCCCAGAATGGCCTGCGCTGGCAGGGCCGCCTCAACGCCGACCACCTCCCCTTGCATGCCTTCGAGCCTTACGTGGCGCAGCACCTCAACCTGGAGCTGCTGCGCGCAGACACCAGCGTGCGCGGCAACATCGACGTCGGCCTGCCCGCCACTGGCGCGCAAGTCGGCTTCCGAGGGGATCTGGCCGTAGAAGACTTTCGCGCCAACACCCTGCAGCCGAGCGAGGACCTGCTCAACTGGAAAGCCCTGAACCTGCGCGGCATTGACCTGACATGGAACGCCAGCCAGCCCCTCAGGCTCACCGTTGCCGAGACCGTTCTCAGCGACTACTACGCACGCGTGCTCATCGACGAAACCGGGCGCATCAACCTGCAGGATCTTGTGGGCTCGCCTGCTGGCGCCACCGCTGGCCAGCCCGTCGCGTCAACCAGCCCCGGCCCCTCCGCCGCCGCGCCAGCCGACATACGCTTCGGCCCGGTCGGCCTCGTCAATGGCCGCGTTGCATTTGCCGACCGCTTCATCCGCCCGAACTACTCCGCCAACCTGAGCGATCTCAGCGGTTCTCTGGGCGCCTTTGCCAGCAGCGCAGCTGGCAGCCCGCCGCAGATGGCCGACCTCTCGCTGCGTGGCCGTGTGGAAGGCACCGCCACGCTCGACGTATCGGGCAAGCTCAACCCCCTGGCCAAGCCGCTGGCCATGGACGTCAAGGGCACGGTCCGGGAGCTGGAGCTCCCGCCTCTTTCACCCTACACGGTTAAATACGCCGGGCATGGCATAGAGCGCGGCAAACTCAGCATGGACGTGAGCTACCGCATCGATCCCGACGGCACGCTCAACGCCAGCAACCAGGTCATCCTCAACCAGTTGCGCTTCGGCGACAGGTCCGCCGACAGCGACGCGCCCAACCTGCCCGTGAAACTGGCCGTTGCCCTGCTTGCCGACCGCAATGGCGTCATCGACATCAACCTGCCCGTCAGCGGGTCCATCAACGACCCGCAGTTCCGAGTCGGTCCCATCATCGTCCGCCTGATCTTCAACCTCATCGGCAAGGCCATCACGTCGCCCTTCTCCCTGTTGGCGAGTGCATTCTCGGGCGGTGGCGAAGACCTGTCCCAGCTCGCCTTCACCCCTGGTCAGCGCAACCTGGACGCCGACGCAGCCAACCGGCTTGATGCCGTGGCCAAGGCGCTGAACGACCGGCCCGGCCTGCAGCTGACCGTGGTGGGGCACAGCGACCTGGAAACCGAACGCGATGGCTGGCGCCGTGCCCGGCTGAACGAATGGGTGCAAGCCGAAAAACGCCGCCAGCTTGCACGCGACGGCCAGCCCATCAACGCGCCTGTCAATGTGAAGGCGGAGGAATACCCTGCCCTGCTGAAAGAGGTCTACCGCCGCGCCGACATCCCCAAGCCACGCAACATCGTCGGCATCGCCAAGGACATCCCGTTGCCCGAAATGGAAGCGTTGCTGCTGGCGTCCATCCCCGTCTCGGCCGACGCCATGCGCGAACTCGCGCTGGCCCGCGCAGTGGCGGTCAAGGACTACCTGATCGAGCACCAGGTGCCTGCGGACCGGCTGTTCATGAACACGGCGCCGTGCACAGCGGCCTCGGCAGTACCTGCTGCAAAGCCGGGTGAACCGGCAACCACCGCCTGCAAACCGGTGGTGGAACTTCGCCTGGAGCCGCGTTGACACCGGCCAGGACCAGACTCTTCGTCGCGCTCTGGCCCGAAGAGGATCTGCGCAACCGGCTCTCAGCGCTGGCCATGCGCTGGCTCTGGCCCCCTGCCGCCAGACGTTACGACCCGCTCGACTGGCACGTCACCCTGCACTTCATCGGCGCGTTTGACATCGCCAGACTGCCCGAGCTTCAGAACGCGCTCGACACCCCATTCACGCCATTCGCCCTGCACCTGGATCAGCCCGTTCTCTGGCCCCACGGGCTGGCCGTGGTGCGCGCCAGCGAGACCCCGCAGGCCTTGCGCGAGTTGCACCATCACCTGGAACTGGCATTGCGGCATCTGGGCATCGCCACCGATGAACGGCCCTACACGCCACACCTGACGCTGGCGCGCCAGGCCCAGGGATCAACCCCGCCAGCAGAGCCTGAAGTCCTGACGTGGCAGGTGCAGGGTTACGCCCTGGTCGAATCCACGGGCAACCCCAAAGCACGCTACCGGGTGCTGCACCGCTACCCAGACCGCGCCAGTCAAACCTGCAAGGACTCGCCCGTCACGTAGAACTGGCCGCCAGCGACGTAATGCAGCGTCCGCAACTGCTGCGGGGCATCTTCAAAATGCCACCTGCCGCCGCGAAACACGCGCTCATCCGCCCAGGCACCGACCACCTCCCCGATGAACAGGTCGTACGTCTGCTGGTTGTGCGTCTCGGGAATCAGCCTGCACGCCAGCCACGCGCTGCAACCCGCAACCAGCGGCGCGGGCACATTCGGCGCGCGGAACAGCTCCACACCATGCTTGCGCAGCTTGCCCGGGTCGTCCCTGGCACTGTCCGAGCCGACACCCACCGTCAACGCTGCCTGCGCAACATTGGGCAGACTCAGCGCCCACCAGCCGCTGGCTTCCACCAGTTCCCGCGTGAGCGTCGATTTGTCCAGCACGACGGTGACCTTCGGCGGGGAAAAGTCCAGCGCGCAGGCCCAGGCCGCCGCCATCAGGTTGTCGCGGCCCCCATGGCTGGCCGAGACCAGCACCGTGGGGCCGTGGTTGAGCAGCCGATAGGCCTTGTCCAGCGGAACGGAAACCGCGTGGTCAGGCCATGGGCCGTTTGAACTGGTGAAATCTTCGAGCATGCCGCGCATCATGCCACTGCGCTGGCCGTTGCGTGGCAAGCCCGCCCATCAGACTGCCGCCGCCAGGGACAGGGGAACACGCGCCCTGGATCGCTTCTGAATACGTTGCCAGCTTCGCGTCAGGGCGTGAACGGCACGCCCCAGAGCGTTGTCCAGCGCGCTGCGCCAGTCCTCGGCCGTTGCCTCCACCACGAGCAAGCCCTGCTTGTCCGTGCGCAACTGGATCTGGCAGCGCTTGGTGCTGACACGGTGGCCCCCAGCAACGTCGGAAAGGCTCACCTTGGCCATGGGCACAAGGGCCTGCAAACGGCGCATCGCGAAACGCACCCGCTGCTCGGACCAGCTGCGCCATTCGGCCCCCTGGGGGTCACGGGTTTCGACAATCACTTGCATGTTGCATCTCCTGTGGAGTGAAAGGAAGCTCTACCGTAAACCTTGCACGCGCCACGAAAAAGCAGACAATGGCTACATTTCATTCCTGCGTTACCTGAACTTTCCCGTCCGCGATGAGCCTCGTCTTCAACTACAAGCATTTGTACTACTTCTGGATGGTGGCCAAGGAAGGCGGCATGTCGCACGCAGCTGCACGCATGAACATGGCCGTGCAGACGGTGAGCGCCCAAGTCCGCGAACTGGAGAAGGATCTGGGGTGCCAGTTGCTCAAGCCTGCCGGGCGCGGCGTGGCCCTGACGGACGCCGGCATTGCGGTCTACCGCCAGGCGGAACAGATCTTTGAACTGGGCGAGGCACTGCCGGAGCAGGCCCGGGCAGCGGCCCAGGCACCGGTGATGCGCCTGAATGTCGGCATTGCCGATGGTCTGCCCAAACTGGAGGTGCAGCGGCTGCTGCAACCCGTGCTCGACACCCCCGATCTGCGGCTCGTCTGCCACGAAGGCGAGATGGCAGACCTGCTGGCCGATCTCGCCGTGCACAAGCTTGACGTGGTCCTGGCCGACCACCCCACGCCGTTCACGCCCCACCTCAAGGTACACAACCACCATCTGGGCGTCTCAGGCATCGGCTGGTACGGCACACCGGACTGGTGGGAGAAGGCCCATCACGGGTTTCCCATGTCTCTGGCAGATGTTCCCCTGCTGCTGCCAACGGTCCATTCCACCGTTCGGGGCCACATCGACCACTGGCTGCTCAACCGCGGGCTTCACCCCAGGGTCGTGGGTGAATTCGAGGACAGTGCCCTGCTCGAAACCTTTGGCGGAAGGGGGCTTGGGGTGTTCCCTGCCGCCTTGGCTGTGCAGGACGACCTCTTGCGCCGCAGCCATGTCCGGCTCATCGGTCACTGCGATGGTGTGCAGGAGCACTTCTACGCCATCAGCGCTCACCGCCGTGTCCAGCACCCCCTGGTTCAGAAGATACTGGCCCAGCACTGAAAACAAAAAAGCACCCGGTCCAGGGACTCGGGTGCTTGTCTGTTTGGTGGGTCGTGCAGGATTCGAACCTGCGACCAACGGATTAAAAGTCCGCTGCTCTACCAACTGAGCTAACGACCCTACCGTAACTCGGCTGCAGACACAAAGTCTGCACACGCAGTATCAGCAGGATGGTGGGTCGTGCAGGATTCGAACCTGCGACCAACGGATTAAAAGTCCGCTGCTCTACCAACTGAGCTAACGACCCATCCTTTAACTTTCGCAATCAATATGCTTGAAAGCTAAGCCTTAGATTATAGCGTTAATTTTTGGCTCTTTTGAACTGCCTCGATTTTTTCTTCAAAGAAGTCCGGCCGGAAGCCAGCCTTTCCATCAGCCACCCCGCGGCACACATGCCGAACGTTGCGGTGACACCCACGCTGGAACCATAGCCGTGGCAATTCAGTGAACCGTCACCCTGCCCTGCGGCCACGCACTCGGCGTCGGGTGAGGACACAGCCTCGCGGCTGAACACGCAGTTCAACCCGATCGATCCGTCCCTGGACACACCATGGTGCTTGCGCAGCCGGTAACGCAACTGCGCCAATAGCGGATCGTGTGTGGTGTCCACCAGATCAGCCACCTCCACCAGATGACCGAACCGTTTGCCTCCTGCGGCGCCAGCGGCCATGAACAACGCTCCGCTGTCCAGGGCCCAGGCGGCCATGGCCACCTTGGTGGCCATCTGGTCACAAGCGTCCAGCACCATCGGCACACGCCCTTGTGCCGCAATGGCGTCGGCCAAGCCCTGCCAGTTCTCGGGTGTGACGAAGTCGTCCACCACATCCACCTGCGCCCAAGGGTTGATCTGTGCAATCCGGTCACGCATCGCCAGTACCTTTGCCTGTCCCAGCGTGCCCTGCAGCGCGTGGATCTGCCGGTTGGTGTTGGACTCGCCCACGTGGTCCATGTCCACAAGAGTGAGGTGCGACACACCGCTGCGGGCAAACGCTTCCGCAGCCCAAGAGCCCACGCCGCCAATGCCAATCACCACGGCATGCGCATCAAACACGCGCTGCGCAGCCTCAATACCGTAAAGCCGCCGCAAGCCGCCGAAGCGGCGCTCAAACGCTTCGGACGCTCCAGGCTCGGCCGTGCCAGCGGGCAAATGGGTGGCAGGCGTGTTCACTCGCGCTCAAGCAGCCACAGCTGGAAGCGGAAACCAGCCAAGGCTCCCAGCACGATCCCCGCCACGGCGATGAAACTCGTCAAGCTGAGCGTGGACAGGCCCGACAGCCCTTGCCCTACGGTGCAACCCATGGCAGTCACGCCGCCCACGCCCATGCAGACGGCCCCGCCCAGGTGAAGCGCCGTGTCCTGCGTGCTTCTGAAACCTTCCCAGTGAAATGAGCGGGACACCAGCGCCTGCAGGAAGGAACCGGCAACCACCCCGCCCACGGAAACGACGCCAAGCGTCAAGACCTTGGAGGTGTCGCTGAAGTAAATCAGCCAGTCCAGGGCATAGGCCATGGGGGCGGTGAAAGTCAGCGACTCCATGCGCCCCGAGTTGGTGGCCAGGTACACAGCTTCCAGCGTTTCCGGGTGCTCCGGCACATAGCCCAGCCGCCCCGTGACCCACCACACCCCGGCCACGGTGGCTCCGATACCAATCCCGCCCAGCAATGCGTTAGGCGAACGGCGCAGCCCTTCACCCGCAAGAGCCCAGAGCACAAGCAGCACGCCAACGGCGAGACCGAAGGCCAGCCCGGTGGAAGCAACGTCCCAGCCTGCAACCTTGGCAGCCCAGGCGGGCAGTGCGCTGCCCCCAGGCATTTCAAACGCCACCTGATCGACCGTGTTGACCCGCAGTACCGCCGTGATGCCTCGCAGGGTGGCAAAAGAAGCCACGCCCATGACGACGAACACCACCAGGGACTTCAGGCTGCCGCCGCCAATGCGCACCAGCGTCTTGCTGCCGCAACCGGACGCCAGCACCATGCCGAAACCGAACAAGGCGCCACCGACCAGCGCCGACAGCCAGATGACACGCCCGCTGGCATAAATGGTCTGTGAAGGATCGATCCAGCCCTGCCAGGCCATGGCATAAAAGCCGATCATCGCCACGCCGACGGCCAGCCCCCACATGCGCATGCGGGTCCAGTCGCCCATGTTGACGATGTCACTGATGGCACCCATGGTGCAGAAATGGGTGCGCTGGGCAATGGCCCCGAAAGCCACGGAAACGGCAAAGGCAGCCCAAAGCACCTGCGATTGCAGGTTATGAAGATCGGAAATTTCCATGCCCCGGATTGTAGGAGTTCCGGGGCATGTTTTCAGGTCACTTCATGCGGGCCAGGCGATCCTTCGCGGTCGCCCCGGCTTCCGTGTCGGGGTGCGCCTTCACGAGTTCCTGCAACGTGGCGCGCGCTGCCTTCACATCCTTGAGTTCCAGCTGACAGTTGGCAATGGCCAGCTTGGCCTCTGGCACACGCGGGTGCCCAGGCGTGCGCGCAATGAGCCGCTGGTAGCTTGCCACGGCTTCCTTGTAGTTGCGCGCCGCGTAATAGGCGTTGCCCTGCCAGTACAGTGCCACCGGCACATAGCCACTGCTCGGGTAGCGCTGGATGAACTGCCCATAGAGCTGTGCGGCGCGGGGAAAGTCCGTCGAGCGCAACACGTCCATGGCGGACTCGAACGCGGCCTTCTCTTCCGGCTGCGCCAGGAACTCCTGCCCGTCGACGGTGACCTTCACCGGCTCCAGAACGCGCAGCCGCTCGTCCACCGCGCTGACGGTGTCCTTCTGGCGCTGCTGGATCTCGGCCAGTTCACGTGCAATGCGCTCGTTCTGCCCGCGAAGCTGCGCCAACTCGGCCCGCAGGGCCTCGATCTGGTTGACGATATCGAGCAGTGCTCGGCGCGTGGGCGCGCCGTTGTCCTCGACCAGCGACTTGAGCTGCTCCGCCAGTTCGCGGTTCGCGTTCTCGGCCGCCTGGCGGTTGGCCTCCACCCGGTTGCGCAGATCGAGGATCGCGCGCCGGGCTTCGTCATCGCCAAAAAGTGCCGCCTGCGCCTGCATCGGCACCAGCATCACCAGGCTGGCGGCGAGACAGGCTGCGGCAGAACGAAAGGCGTAACGGCTGCTGTTCATCGGTAAGACAACTCAACGCGACGGTTCAGACGGTAGGACTCCTCGTCCGTGCCAACGCGGGCAGGCTTTTCCTCACCGAAACTCACCGGCTCCATCTGCACGTCGCTCACACCCAGCAGGGACAAGGCGCGGCGCACAGCCTCGGAACGCTTCTGCCCCAGCGCAAGGTTGTACTCACGGCCGCCGCGCTCGTCGGTGTGGCCTTCAAGAACCACACGCCGCTGGCGGTCGCTCGTCAGGAAGCGCGCATGCCCTTCCAGCGTCGCGGCGAACTCGGGGCGAACAGTGAAATCGTCGTAATCGAAATAGATGACGCGGGACAGGTTCTGCGGCGGCTGACCCGGCATCTGCGAGTCAGCCTGGACGCCCGTCACGCTGCGTTGATCAACACCGGTGCTGCCAGCGCCGCCGGCGCCGTTGCCTGCCTGGCCAACCGGCACGGCGGTGCGGTCGGTCACGGGCACGTTTTCATCCAGCTTGACGCTGGAGCCGCATCCGGCCAGAACCAGGGCAGCCAGCAAAGTGCCTGCGGCAGACCAGCGGGTCAGGCCAGATGCCGGGCGCGTACGGAAGGAAGAGGAAAGACTGGACATGGATCACTCGCAATGAGAAATGGGTTGAGAGAAAAAACAGGAACTCAGGTCAGGAAAGGGCCCCAGTGAGGCTCGCGGATGTCGCCCGGTGCGCTGGCCAATCGCGTCTTGATGCGGCCGTCCAGCGTGGTGGTCATGAGCGCCTCGCGGCCTTGCTGCTTGGTGGCGTAGATGATCATGCGGCTGTTGGGCGCAAAGCTCGGGCTTTCGTCCGCTGCCGTGTCCGTCAGGGCGGTGACAGCACCGCTGGCCAGGTCCATGAGCTGCAGTTTGAACGCGGCACCCGAACGTGACACATAGGCCATCCAGCGGCCATCGGGGCTGATGGCAGGAGAGATGTTGTAGGACCCGTCGAAAGTCACGCGGTCGGCACCGCGGCCATTGGGCGCCATCCGGTAGATCTGGGGCGAACCGCCACGGTCGCTCACGAAGTAGATGAACTTTCCGTCAGGTGAATAGGCAGGCTCGGTGTCGATGCTTCCGCTCTGGCTCAGCCGCTGAGGCTGCCCGCCTGCCGAATCCAGCGCATAGATCTGGGAATTGCCGCCCAGCGTGAGCGTTGCCAGCAGCTGTCGGCCGTCGGGCGACCAAGCCGGCGCACTGTTGGAACCCTTGAAATTGGCGAGCAGGCGGCGGCGGCCAGTGGCCACCTCATGCGTGTAGATGACGGGCTTGCGCGCCTCGAAAGACACGTAAGCCAGCTGGGTGCCATTGGGAGACCACGCGGGAGAAATGATGGGCTCCGGGCTGGCCAGCGCCGTCTGGGCGTTCTCGCCGTCAGCGTCTGCCACCCAGAGGTTGTAACGCTCCCCCTGCTTGGACACGTAAGAAATCCGGGTGGAAAACACCCCCGGATGGCCCAGCAGCTTCTCGTAGACCTGGTCGGCGACACGGTGCGCCGCCAGACGCAGATCTGCCTGCCCGACGGGGAAGCTCACGCCGCCAAGGTCCTGAGCCTTGACAACGTCCCACAAGCGGAAGCGCACATCGAACCGGCCATCCGCCAGTCGCGTCACGCTGCCCGTGACCAGTGCATCGACGGAGCGGTCGCGCCACACGCCAAGATCGGGGCGTGCGTTCTCGTCCAGAACCTCGCTGGACGCCTGGATGAAACGGAACAGGCCGCTGCGCTCCAGGTCGGCTCGCACGATGGCAGGAACGTCGACGCCGGAAGGCGCTCCCGCCACACGAAACGCGGCGATGGAAAAAGGTATCTGCTTCAGACCAACGCCAGAGACTTCAACGCGAAACTGCGCCCAAGCCTGCCCCAGCGGGCTGGCCACGAGACCCGCACCAGCGAGAGCCCCCAGGCATTGACGGCGGTTACCTGCCATCGGAGAACGAAAGGGGTGTAAAAGCGTCATATTTCTTTTGAAACGGAACCGGGCAGCACAGGCCTCGCCCCGGCTGTAACACAACGCGCCGATAATACCGGACGCGCCTACTGCTAAAGTGACAAGTTGTTTCGAAAAGGTTCCCCGGCAGCCCCGCACAGCCTCAAATTTCCACACGTGACAGACCCCACCTCCCCTGGCGCGCCGCGCACCGAAATCACCCCGCCTGACCTGACACTGTGGCAACGGCTGAAACGCCTGCTGCCGTATTTCAGCGGTGCGCGCACGGGCATCGTGATGGCGTTGCTGGCAACCATCGTTGTAGCGGCCACCGAACCCGCCATTCCTGCGCTGCTCAAAGCACTCCTTGATGAGGGCTTCGTCGCAGACAGCTTTCCGCTGTGGATGGTCCCAGTGGCACTGATGGGACTTTTTGGCATACGCGGCGTAGCTAGCTTCCTGGCGAAATATGCGCTGACCTACACAGCCAACCAAGGCATGCTGGCCCTGCGCCGCGCCATGTTCGAAAGGCTCAACGCCGCGCGCATGGAGCTTTTCGCACAGCAAAGCGCCAGCAAGCTGTCCAACACCCTGGTGTACGAAGTTCAGACCGGCTCGACACTGCTGGTCAACGCCTTCCTGGGCCTGACGAAAGACTCCCTCACCCTGGTTGCTTTGCTGGGCTACCTGTTCTATCTCAACTGGCAGCTGACGCTGATCGTCATGTGCCTGTTTCCGGCACTGGTGTGGGTCATGCGCGTGCTGTCGCGCCGCCTGTACCAGCTCACCAGAACAAGCCAGCAGGCCACCGACGAGCTGGCCTACGTCGTTGAAGAGAATGTGCTGGCATACCGCATGATCCGCCTGCACGGTGCGCAGGCGCAACAGGCACAGCGCTTTGACCGGCTCAGCGTCGCGTTGCGCCGACTGGCGATGAAGGCGACCATTGCCAGTGCCGCCATGACACCGTTGACGCAGCTGCTCGCTGCGGCGGCGCTGTCGGCCGTGATCGCGGTGGCCCTTTGGCAGAGTTCCGGCCAGGGCGTGACGGTGGGCGGTTTCGTGGGGTTCGTCACCGCCATGCTCATGCTCATCACGCCGATCAGGCAACTGGCCGACGTGGCCGGGCCGGTCACTCGCGGCCTGGCCGCGCTGGAACGGGCGCTGGAACTGATCGAAGAGGCTCCGGAACAATCCAGCGGGCATCACAGCGCCCCGCGCGCGCACGGCCGCCTGCTTTTTGACCATGCAACCGTTCGCTACGCGGGCAAGGACGAAGCCGCCCTGCGCGACGTGACGCTGGAAATCGCCCCAGGGGAAGTTGTGGCGCTGGTCGGGCCCTCCGGTTCGGGCAAGACGACGCTGGTCAACCTGCTGCCCCGCTTCGTCGAGGTCACCGAGGGCCGCGTCCTGCTCGACGGCATTCCTCTGCCGGACTGGGACCTGGGCAATTTGCGTTCACAGTTCGCCATGGTCAGCCAGGACGTGGTGATGCTCAACGGCTCCCTCGCCGCGAACGTTGCACTCGGCCGGGACATCGACGAAGCCCGGGTGCTGTCCGCGCTGCAGTCAGCCAACCTGGGGGACATGGTCACAGGCCTGCCTCAGGGCATCCACACCCCGGTGGGCCACAATGCCACGGAACTGTCCGGCGGCCAGCGCCAGCGCCTGGCCATCGCCCGAGCCATCTACAAGGACGCCCCCATCCTCATCCTGGACGAAGCGACCTCCGCCCTGGACAACGAGTCCGAAAGGCTGGTACAGGATGCCCTGGCGCGCCTCATGCAAGGCCGCACCACGCTGGTCATTGCCCACCGCCTCAGCACCATCGAACACGCCGACCGTGTGGTGGTGCTGGCCGCTGGGCGCGTCATGGAACAGGGCAGCCACGCGCAACTGATGGCTGCAGACGGGCTGTACGCGCGCCTGCAGGCCCAGGGCAACAGAACCGAATCCTCCGCCCCATAAGCGCCGGAAGCCGCAAGCAGGCTGCCGCGGCTCAAAGCAGCACGATGTCGTATTGCTCCTGGGTCATGCTGCTCTCGCTCTGCAGCGATATGGGCTTGCCAATGAAGTCGCTAAGGCCCGCCAGGTGCTGGCTTTCCTCATCCAGGAACAGCTCGACCACCTTGGGCGAAGCCACCACACGGAACTCGCGCGGATTGAAGGCGCGCGCCTCGCGCAGGATCTCGCGCAGGATGTCATAGCAGACGCTGCGCGCCGTCTTGACATGCCCCTTGCCGCCGCAGGCTTCGCAGCCCTCACTGAGCATCTGCGCCAGGGATTCGCGCGTGCGCTTGCGCGTCATCTCCACCAGCCCGAGTTGCGAGAAACCACCGGTCATGGTTTTGACGCGGTCCCGCGCAAGTTGCTTGCGGAACTCGGCCAGGACGGCCTCGCGGTGGTCCTCGCGCACCATGTCGATGAAATCGACGATGACGATCCCCCCCAGGTTGCGCAGACGCAACTGCCTGGCGATGGCCTGGGCCGCCTCCAGGTTGGTGCGGAACACCGTGTCATCGAAATTGCGCGCTCCCACGTAGCCGCCAGTGTTCACGTCCACTGTGGTGAGCGCCTCAGTCTGGTCGATCACCAGGTACCCACCGGACTTCAGATCGACACGGCGCCCCAGGGCACGCACGATGTCCTCGTCGATGTTGAAGAGGTCGAAGATCGGGCGCTCGCCGCTGTAGAGTTCCAGCCGCGACAGCGTACCGGGCATGTACTCGCGGGCAAAGCCCTGGAGCAAGCCGAACTGCTCCCGAGAGTCCACCTTGATGGACTGGGTCTGCGCCCCCACCAGATCGCGCAGCACGCGTTGCAGCAGCGTCAGGTCCTGGTAGAGGAGCGTGCCGGGCGGCTGGCGGGTGGATGCCGCCTTGATGTGCGCCCAGGTCTTGCGCAGGTAAGCGATGTCCTCGGCCAGCTCCTCATCGGATGCATCCTCGGCGTTGGTACGCAGGATGAAGCCGCCCCCGCCATCGGCAGTGAGTGCCACCAGCCGCTGGCGCAGCGCCTCGCGCTGGGCGTAGGGAATCTTCTGCGACACGCCGATGTGCTTGTCCTGCGGCAGGAAGACCAGCAGGCGGCCGGCGATGCTCACCTGCGCGGTCAGTCGCGCACCCTTGGTGCCGATCGGGTCCTTGAGGACCTGCACCATCAGCGCCTGGCCCTCGAATATCTGCTTTTCGATGGGCAGCGCCGCCTCCACCGCTGGTGGCGCGGAAACCGTGGGCGTGCCTTCGTCGGCCGCCTGCCCGCTGGCCACCACGGGCGCACGGTCCTTGTTGCCCGCGTGCCGCGCCGTGATGTTGGGCAGCAGGTCCGCCACGTGCAGGAACGCCGCGCGGTCCAGGCCAATGTCGATGAAGGCGGACTGCATGCCCGGCAACACACGCGAGACCTTGCCGAGGTAGATGTTGCCCACGAGCCCGCGTTCCAGCGTGCGCTCGATGTGCACTTCCTGCACCGCGCCCTGTTCCACCACCGCCACGCGGGTTTCCTGCGGCGCCCAGTTGATGAGTATGTCCTGTGCCATGGGATGCATTACAGCAGACGCAGGCCCGCCGCGCGCAGCACCTGCGCCGTCTCGAACGCGGGCAGCCCCATGATGCCGGTATAGCTGCCAGCGATATGGCTGATGAACAGGCCACCCAGCCCCTGGATGCCATAGGCGCCCGCCTTGCCCATGGGTTCGCCCGTGGCGACGTAACGGCGGATGTCTGCTGGTGAAAGTTCGGCAAATGTGACCTGCGAACGGCTCAGCGCCTGCCAGACCTGACCTCGGTGTGCCACGGCCACCGCCGTCAGCACCTGGTGCTTCTGCCCGGACAGGTGTTGCAGGATGCGCTGGGCATCGGCCTTGGACGAAGGTTTGCCCAGGATGTCGCGCCCAAGCGCGACGGTGGTGTCGGCGCACAGCACTGGCCCGTCCTGCCAGCCCCGCCGCTGCAGGCGTTCAACCGCCGCCGCCAGCTTGAGGCGCGTCACGCGCCTGACGTAGGCCGCGGGCGCTTCGCCGGGGCGCACGTCTTCCAGCCCTTCGGCATCCTCGTGGTCATCCGGCAGCAGCAGTTCGCAGCGAACACCCCATTGCTCCAGCAATTGTTTGCGGCGCGGGCTTTGCGACGCCAGGTACACCCATGCGGACTTGGAAGGCACACTCATTCTCGGTGATAGGGGTGATTGGCGTTGACGGACCAGGCGCGGTAGAGCTGCTCGATGAGCAGCACCCGCGCCAGCGCGTGCGGCAGGGTCATGTCCGACAGCCGCATGCGCAGCTGGGCCTTGGCCTTGAAGTCCGGGTCCAGCCCGTCCGGCCCGCCGATCACCAGTGCGACGTCATCACCGGCCATCTGCCACTGGCGCAATTGCTGAGCCAACGCGACGGTGGTCAGCTGGTTGCCGCGCTCATCGAGCACGACAATACGCGCGCCGCGCGGAATGGCCGCTTCGATGCGGGAACGCTCCGCAGCCAGCAACGTTTCCAGCGTCTTGGAGCCACGGGGTTCGGTCTTGACGGTCTTGATCTCCACCCGGCAATCGGGCGGGAAGCGCTTGGCGTAATCGTCGTAGGCCGTCTGCGCCCAGTCGGGCATGCGCTGCCCCACTGCGACGATCAGCAACTTCATGCCGGTTTCTTGGCCTTGGCCTTGGGTTTGGCAGCCGTCTTGGCGGCGGGTTTAGCAGCCTTGGGGGCGCTCCTGGAAGGAGCACTCTTGGCGGCAGTCTTTTTCGCGGGCACGCCCACCTTGACCACCGCCACCTTGACCACCGCCACCTTGGTGGCGGCCTTCTTGGCCGGCACCTTCTTGGCCACGGCAGACTTGGCCGCCACGCTCTTGGCTGCACCCTTTTTGGCAGCGGGCTTGGCCGAGGAAACCGCGGCCTTTGCCGCTGGCTTCTTGGCTGCGGGCTTCTTGGCCGCCGGAGCCGCCTTGCGGGCGGACTCCGCCTTCGCTGCGGCCTTCTTGGCGGGTGCCTTTTTGGCCGGAGCCTGTTCCGGTTCAGCGGCGGCAGCGCGCACGGGTCGGGACTTGGCGTCGCCGTGCTTCATCCTCACGGGCTTTTCACCCCAGATGTCTTCCAGCCGGTAGTACTGGCGGATGCTGGGCTGCATCACGTGCACCACGGCCTGGCCGCAGTCCACGATGATCCACTCGCCGTTCTCCTCGCCCTCCATGCGCGGCTTGTCAAAACCGGCCTCGCGAACCGCGTCTCGCACGCTGGCCGCCAGCGCCTTGGTCTGCCGGTTGGAAGTGCCGCTGGCAACGACAACCCGTTCGAACAATGGCGAGAGTCCTTCGGTGTTGAAGACCTGGATGTCCTGCCCCTTCACGTCCTCCAGGCCATCGACGATGGCACGCTGGAGTTTCTGGATGTTCTTCTTGGCGACGGTTTCGCTGGTCATGTGGGGGTTTCGTAGAGATGGTGTTCAGAAATATAACGCGCAACGCCTTCGGGCACCAGCACGTCCAGATCGGGGAAACGGCGGCTTTGCCCGTGCACATGGGCGCGCACTGCGGTGGCACTGATGTTGTGCAACGGCATGTCCAGACGCACGAAAGGCACGTCCACCTTGCTCAGGTCCTGCTCAACCTGTTGGTCGGGGTCGGCATCGGCCCCGATGTGGATCGCCCGGTTGGCCACGGCCAGGGTGGCAAAGCCCAGGACCTCCTCCCAACGGCTCCAGGACTTGAAGGCCAGCAGCTGGTCTGCCCCGAGCACGAGG
This sequence comes from Hydrogenophaga aquatica, assembly GCF_054780915.1. NCBI lineage: Bacteria > Pseudomonadati > Pseudomonadota > Betaproteobacteria > Burkholderiales > Comamonadaceae > Hydrogenophaga > Hydrogenophaga aquatica. The sequence continues at coordinate 484,171 of NZ_BAAGVK010000011.1, forward strand.
TACAACTGGGCACCCGGGTATTCTGCCGCCAGTTCGCGCAGCGTGTCTGCCGTGTACGAGGGGCCTTCGCGGCGTATCTCGCGGTCGTCGATAGAGACGTTGGGCAATCCGTCAAACGCCTGGGCACACATGGCCAGCCGGTGCGTTGCCGGGGACAGCACGCGCGTCTTGTGCCAGGCGTGGCCTGTGGGAAGTATGTGCAAGACATCAAGACCCAACTGCGTGAGCGCGGTTTCAGCCAGGGCACGGTGCGCCCAGTGCGGCGGGTCGAAAGCCCCGCCGAACATGCCTACGCGCCGCTTTGGGGTGGTGCCGCCGTTCACAACCAGTCCCGCCGCACCAGGAATTCCTGGTACAGCCGGTGCTCCGGCGTGCCAGGCGCCGGGCGCTCGTTGTAGGCCCAGCGCACCAGCGGCGGCATGGACAGCAGGATGGACTCACTACGGCCGCCTGACTGCAGGCCAAAGTGCGTGCCGCGGTCCCAGACCAGGTTGAACTCCACGTAGCGGCCGCGCCGGTACAGCTGGAACTGGCGCTCGCGTTCGCCGTAGTGAGTGTTGCTCCGGCGCTGCACGATGGGCAGATAGGCGTGCAGGAAAGCATCGCCCACGGCGCGGGTCATGGCAAAACCGCCCTCGAAGCCCAACTCCGAGAAGTCGTCGTAGAACACGCCGCCAATCCCGCGCTGCTCGTTGCGGTGCTTGAGACAGAAGTAGTCGTCGCACCAGGCCTTGAAGCGGGGGTACTTGTCTGCACCGAAAGGCTCCAGAGCCGTGGCGCAGGTCTGGTGAAAATGGACGGCGTCTTCCTCGTACCCGTAGTAGGGTGTGAGGTCCATGCCACCGCCAAACCAGCTCACGGCCTCGCCGCCATTGACCGGCTTGGCGGTGATCATGCGCACGTTCATGTGCACGGTGGGCACGTAGGGATTGCGCGGGTGAAACACCAGCGACACACCCAGCGCCTCGAAAGGGGCGCCTGCGAGTTCCGGGCGGTGCTGCGTGGCCGACGGCGGCAGCTTCGGGCCGCTGACGTGGGAAAAACCGCAGCCCGCACGCTCGAACACAGCCCCGTCTTCCAGAATCTGCGTGATGCCGTTGCCCTGCAAGGCTTCACCCGCAGGTTTCTCCCAGGCGTCCGACAGGAAGGCCTTGCCGTCGATCTCGGAGATGGCGGAGGTGATGCGCTGCTGCAGCCCGAGCAGGTACTCGCGCATGGTCTCGACGTGCGTCTGAATCATTTTTTCAAAGCCCGGTAACCGATGTCCTTGCGGTACTGCATGCCGTCGAACGCCACACCTGCCACCAGGGCGTAGGCGCGCTTCTGCGCATCGGCCACGTCGGCGCCCAACGCGGTGGCACACAGCACCCGCCCGCCGGAAGTCACCACGGCGCCGTCCTTCATGGCAGTACCAGCGTGGAAGACGACCGCGTCGGCGCTGTCCACCGGCAACGCCGAAATGACGTCGCCTTTGCGCGGCGTCAGCGGGTAACCATGGGCGGCCAGCACCACACCCAGGGCCACGCGGTCATCCCATTGCAGTGTCACCTCGTCCAGCCGTTGCTCCGCCGCAGCCAGCATCACTTCAGCCAAGTCGCTCTGCAGGCGCATCATGATGGGCTGGGTTTCCGGGTCACCCATGCGGCAGTTGAACTCCAGCGTCTTCACGGCGCCGCTGGGTTCGATCATCAACCCGGCGTAGAGGAAGCCGGTGTAGGGAATGCCGTCGGCCTCCATGCCCCGCACGGTGGGCAGGATGATCTCTTCCATCGCGCGGCGGTGCACTTCGGGCGTGACCACAGGCGCGGGCGAATAGGCACCCATGCCACCCGTGTTGGGGCCTTGGTCGGCATCGAGCAGACGCTTGTGGTCCTGGCTGGTCGCCAGGGCAGTCACCGTTTTGCCGTCACACAGCACGATGAAGCTGGCTTCCTCACCCTGCAGGAAGGACTCGATCACCACGCGCGCGCCACCTTCGTTGTGCGCCACGCCCAGGGTGTTGTCCACCAGCATGAAATCGATCGCCTCATGGGCCTCGGCCAGCGTCATGGCCACGACCACGCCCTTGCCTGCCGCCAGGCCGTCGGCCTTGACGACGATGGGCGCGCCCATCTGGTCCACATAGGCGTGCGCCTGCGCCGGGTCGGAAAAAGTTTCGTAGGCCGCAGTGGGAATACCGTGGCGCTTCATGAAGGCCTTGGAGAAGGCCTTGGAGCTTTCGAGCTGTGCTGCCGCCTTGGTGGGACCAAAGATGCGCAAGCCGTGGGCTCGGAACTCGTCCACCACACCGGCAGCCAACGGCGCTTCGGGGCCCACCACGGTCAGCGCAATGCCCTGCGCCTGAGCCCATTCGCGCAGCGCGCGCACGTCGGTGATATCGACGTTCGTGAGACCGGCATCGCGGGCGGTTCCGCCGTTGCCCGGTGCCACGAACACCTGCGCCACACGGGACGACTGCTTGAGCTTCCAGGCCAGCGCGTGCTCGCGCCCGCCACCACCCACCACCAGCACCTTCATCTTGTCGGTCATTCGTTGATTTCCGCGTTGTGGAAGACGTTCTGCACGTCGTCCAGGTCCTCCAGCACGTCCAGCAGCTTCTGCATCCTGGCCGCATCCTCACCGCTGAGTTCAATGGTGTTGTCCGCGCGCATCGTCACCTCGGCCACCTCCGGCATCAAGCCTGCCGCCTCCAGGGCGTTCTTCACGGTCTCAAAGTCGCCAGGCGCGGTGATCACCTCGATGGCGCCGTCGTCATCCGAGATCACGTCTTCGGCACCCGCCTCGAGCGCCACCTCCATGACCTTGTCTTCCGAGGTACCCGGTGCGAAGATCATCTGGCCGCAGTGTTTGAATTGGAAGGCCACCGAGCCTTCGGTGCCCAGGTTGCCACCGTGCTTGCTGAAAGCGTGGCGGACCTCGGCCACGGTGCGCACGCGGTTGTCGGTCATCGTGTCCACGATGATGGCCGCGCCGCCGATGCCGTAGCCTTCGTAGCGGATCTCCTCGTAGTTGACGCCTTCGAGGTTGCCGGTGGCCTTGTCGATGTTGCGCTTGATGGTGTCGGCCGGCATGTTTGCCGCCTTGGCCTTGTCCACCGCCAGACGCAGGCGCGGGTTGGCGTTGAGGTCGCCGCCACCCTGGCGCGCCGCCACCATGATTTCGCGGATCACGCGCGTCCAGATCTTGCCGCGCTTCTCATCCTGCCGGCCTTTGCGGTGCTGGATATTGGCCCACTTGGAATGCCCTGCCATGTCAACCCTCGTGAAATTCGTGTACGCTGATTCGTAGATAACCCGTCATTGTACTTTTCTGTACTTTTTGCCTACACGGACCGCCGCCATGACCGAGCCCCTGCTGATCGCCCGCCACGCCGCCACCGAATGCCTGCTGCTGCCCGACAAGGCCAACCGGCATGGCCTCATCACCGGAGCCACCGGCACGGGCAAGACCGTGACGCTGCAGACGCTGGCGGAAGGCTTCTCGCGCATAGGTGTACCCGTGTTCATGGCCGACGTGAAGGGCGACCTCACTGGCATCAGCCAGGCGGGAAACATTGGCGAAAAAATGGCCAAGGTGCTGGCCGACCGGGGCATTGCCCTGCCCGACCCTTTGGCCTGCCCCACCACGCTGTGGGACGTGTTTGGCGAGCAAGGCCATCCGGTGCGCGCCACCGTGAGCGACATGGGCCCTCTGTTGCTGGCCCGTATGCTGGACCTGAACGACACCCAGGCCGGCGTGCTGAACCTGGTGTTCAAGATCGCCGACGACAACGGCCTGCTGCTGCTGGACCTGAAGGACCTGCGCTCCATGCTGCAGCACGTGGGCGACAACGCCAAGCAGTTCACCACGGAATACGGCAACATCAGCGCGGCCAGTGTGGGTGCCATCCAGCGCGGCCTGCTGCAGATCGAACAACAGGGCGGCGACAAGTTCTTTGGCGAGCCCATGCTCGACATCAACGATTTCATGCAGACCGTTGGCGGCAAGGGGGTGATCAACATCCTGGCGGCAGACAAGCTGCTGAACTCGCCGCGCCTGTACGCCACCTTCCTGCTGTGGATGCTGAGCGAGCTGTTCGAGCAGCTGCCCGAGATCGGCGACCCCGAGAAGCCCAAGCTGGTGTTCTTCTTCGACGAGGCACACCTGCTCTTCAACGAGGCGCCCAAGGTGCTGGTGGAGCGCATCGAACTGGTGGTGCGGCTGGTGCGCTCCAAGGGCGTGGGGGTGTATTTCGTCACGCAGAACCCGCTGGACATTCCGGACAGCGTGCTGGGCCAGCTGGGCAACCGGGTGCAGCACGCCCTGCGCGCCTTCACCCCGCGCGACCAAAAGGCCGTGAAGTCCACGGCACAGACCATGCGGCCCAAGGCAGGGCTGGACATCGAAGCGGCCATCACCGAATTGGCCGTGGGCGAAGCCCTGGTCAGTTTTCTGGACGCCAAGGGGCGCCCGTGCGAGACCGAGCGCGTCTACGTGCTGCCGCCGGGCAGCCAGATCGGCCCCATCACGCCGCAGCAGCGCCAGGGGCTGCTGCAAGGTTCGCTGGTGGCAGGTGTGTACGAAAAGGTGGTGGACCGCGAAAGCGCCCACGAACTGCTGCGCGCGCACGCGCAGGCCCAAGGTGCGGCAGCCCCCGCTTCATCCGCCTCAGGCGGCACGCCTCCACGCGTGCCAGGCGGTGCCAGCCAGGGGCAGAGTGGGGGTTCAGGCAACGCGCTGAATGAACTGCTGTTCGGGCGCACCGGCCCTCGCGGCGGCCAGTACGACGGCCTGGTCCAGACCGTGGCCAAGACCGCCGTCAGGACGGTGGGCTCCAGCCTGGGCCGCCAGCTGGTGCGCGGCCTGCTGGGCGGCTTGCTGGGCGGACGCAAGTGAAGATCCTGTTCTACGTGCTGGTGGCGCTGGCCGCGATGCTGCTGCTGGCGGGCCAGCTGGGCTGGCTTCGGGGCCAGCGGCCCGCCGATCTGGGGGTGCGCGACGGCAGGCTCACCCCGCCTTCCCTGACGGACAACAGTGTGTCGAGCCAGGCAGGCCTGTACCCGGATCGGCCAGGGCACCAGCTCGCCGTCATCCAGCCATTCCCGGCACACGGGGGCGACCTGGCCGCCTCCATGGAACGCCTGTCGGCGCTGCTTCAGGCCACACCGGGCATCACCATCGTCACCCGGCAGCCCGGCTACCTGCACGCCGAAGCCGAGACACGCTGGCTGCGCTTTGTGGACGACCTGGAGTTCTGGGCAAACCCGGCCACCGGTGTGATCGAGGTGCGCAGCGCCAGCCGCCTTGGCAAGAAGGATTTCGGGGTCAACCGTCGTCGCATCGAAGCCTTGCGCAGGCCTTACGAAACGGGCTTGCGCTGACGCCATAGGGGGTTTCCCGCCCCGCGCATTCAGCCCTTGGCGTCCGGTCTATACTGGGCCAAAACCCGTGAACAAGAGCCGTAGGAGACTCGGATGATCGACCCGCTGAGTGCTGTCGGGCTGATTGCGGCCGCCGCAGCAACAGCAGCTTGGCGGCACGAGCGCCGCGCACGCCGCCGGATAGAGGCCAACTCAACGCCCGAGGAGGTCCGTTTTTCCGAACTCCTCGAACGCCTGGGCGTGGGGCACTGGGTACGGAACCTCGAAACAGGTGAGATGTGGTGGTCCCACAGCTTTCGCCACCAGCATGGCATCGCCGAAGGCGTTCCGGCCGTCAGGGACCAGATACTGGAAATACTGCTTCCCGAGGACCGCGACAGATTCGTCCAGGAACTGGAAAAAGCCTACGTCAAGGGGGAAGGCGAAACCACCTACCGCTCCCGCACGGCTGCTGGCGACGTGCGCCATCATGTGGTGCGCATCGCGGTGGAGACGAGTCCGTCGACAGGGAAACGGCTGGCCTACGGCTTCAACCTCGACGTCACCACCCAGGTCAACCTTCAGCGGGTGCTGCAGGAGCGAACCACCTATCTTGAGGCCATCGTGCGCCAGCTTCCCATGGGCCTGAGCGTGTTCGACGCCAACCTGAAGCTGCGTGCCTGGAACGCCGAGTTCGCGAAAGTGCTCGACCTGCCCGAGGACGTGGTTCGCGAAGGGGTGGATTTCGCCGAACTGATCCGCATCCCGGCGGAACGCGGCGAATACGGCCCCGGCGATGTGGACGCCATGGTCGCCGCGCGCAGGGAACTGGCCCTGCGTTTTCAGGCGCACCGTTTTGAGAGAGCCCGGCCGAACGGCCGGACGCACCTGGTCATCGGCGAGCCCGTGACGGCCGACGGCAAGGTCATCGGATTCGTGACCACGTACACCGACATCACCGAACAGAAACGGGAGCGCGAACGGCTGGAACAGACACGCGACATGCTGCGTACGCTGATCGAGCACATTCCTGCCGGCATCACCATGGTCGACAAGGAACTGCGCCTGCTGGCATGGAACGACCGGCTGCGCGAAATCCTCGACTTCCCGCCTGAACTCTTCGAGCAGCCCGTGGTAACGCTGGAATCGCTGTTCCGCTACAACGTTGCCCGGGGGGAATACGGGGACACCGAGCACCCGGACGCCATCGTGCGCGGCCTGGTCGAGCGATCGCTGACATTCGAGCCGCACGTCTTCGAGCGCACCCGCCCCAACGGACGGGTGCTCCACATCCAGGGGCAGCCGCTGGCCACCGGCGGCTTCGTCACCGTCTACACCGACATCACCGCGCGCAAGCAAGCGGAAGCCGAAATCAAGCGCCTGGCCCGGACCGACCCGCTCACCGGCCTGGACAACCGCGGCGCCTTCACCATCGCCCTGGCCCAGGCGCTCGCCCAGGCCGAACGCAGCCACGCCGAGCTGGCCGTGCTTTTCATCGACATGGACCGCTTCAAGGCGGTCAATGACTCCCTGGGGCACGAGGCAGGCGATGCCGTGCTGCGTGAAACCGCGCGCCGCCTGCGGGAGCGGCTGCGTGCCAGTGACGTGGTCGCCCGTATCGGTGGCGATGAGTTTGTCGTGGCGCTCACGGGCATTGAAGAGCCGCTGGACGCCGCCCAGGTGGCTTGCCAGATCGTGGCAACGCTGAGCGCCCCCTTCCGTACCGAACGAGGGGAAATCTTCCTCTCACCCTCCATTGGCATTGCCCTGTACCCCCAGGATGCGCGCGAAGAAAACGAACTGCTGCGCCTGGCCGACCTGGCCATGTACCACGCCAAGAGCACTGGCGGTGCAGCCTACCAGTTCTACACCGATAGCATGAATGCTGCGGTGCAGGCCCGCATCGACTTTGAAACCCGGCTGCGCCAGGCGGTGCGCGACGGCGCGTTCCAGCTGCACTTCCAGCCCATCCACCGCCTGAGCGACGGGCTGCCGCTGTCAGGCTTCGAGGCCTTGCTGCGCTGGCCGGACGGCCAGGGGGGCTATATTCCCCCAGACCGCTTCATTCCTGTGGCGGAGGAGTCCGACCTCATCGAAGCCATTGGCGAGTGGGTCTGCAGGGCCGCCGCGCGGCAGCTGCGGCACTGGCGGCAGTCGCACGCGCATTGGCCTTTCCACCTGAGCATCAACCTGTCGGCTCGCCAGTTCGACCGCGACGAACTCGCCCAGCGTCTGCAGGAGCTGTTCAGCGAAGAAGGCGTGGGTCTGGAGGGCATCGAATTCGAGATCACGGAGGGCGCGATGATGCGCGACCCGGGCCGGACCCAGACACAACTCCACGCCCTGCGGACGATGGGGGCCCGGTGCTCGGTTGACGACTTCGGCACCGGGCACTCCTCCCTCAGCTACCTCAAGCACTTCGCCATCGACCGGCTCAAGATCGACCGCTCATTCGTGCAGGACCTGGGCAAGGACGCGGACGACGAGGCGATCGTGAGCGCGGCCATAGGGCTGGCGCACCGCCTGGGCCGCGATACCGTCGCTGAAGGCGTGGAAACCCTGGAACAGCTCAGGTTGCTGAAGACCCTGGGTTGTGATGCAGTGCAGGGCTACCTGTTCAGCCGTCCCATGCCACCAGCACAAGTCCCGGGCTACCTGGACCGCGTGGCCCGAGGCGCTCACCAGCCGGGCGCGATGGACTCTGCATAGTCGTAAAGCGCCCCCAGGATCATCTCGGCACGCTCGTCTCCGCGCTCGCTGGCCTGGTCGGCCAGTGTGTCAATGCGTTCAAACAACCGCTCCACCGTGAGCGCCCCGCCCTCGCCCTCCAGCAGACGGGCAGCACAATGGGCCTGCCAACGCTCCACCTCCTCGGGGGAGAGGCTTTGCGGAAAGTTGCGCGCACGGTAACGGAACACCAGCTCCGGCAGGCGCTCATCGTCAAACCCCGTCTGTGCCCAGGCGGGCTCGGACGGGTCCAGCGAGCGCAAGTGGTTGAGCCGGCGCCGGTCCGCCTGCTCCAGAAACCCGCCGTACAAGTCTTGGTCCACGTCGGCGGGAGCCACGGGTGCGGCACGTTCAAAAACCTCCCGCCAGATGGCGCTCATGTCGGGCAGCGCCGCCGCCCGGGCGGCGTGCGCCATGGTCTGCTCCAGCTGCAGCCCCCAACGCTCGGCCAGCTCGGGGCGCAAGGTACGCATATTGCCCACCACCATGGGCGATTTGTTGAGGTGGATGCTCTTGATGGGCAGCCTCTCCACCCCCTCCGGCAGCTCGTCGCTCCGGGTGAAGAGTCTTTCGCGAACCTGTGCGGCGTTCAACCCCGCCAGCTCGGACGGGTCATGGGCCAGATCCCAGGCCAGCAATTCGTTGCGGTTCGTCGGGTGGCTGGCCAGCGGCCACATCACCCCCAGGCAGCCGCGCTCCGGCGGGAACATGCCTGTCACGTGCAAAAAGGGCTTGGCCTGACCGGGCTCCGTCGGCAAGCCGAGTTCGGCCATCACACGGTCCTTCTTGTGCAGCGCAAACGCGAAGTCGAACAGCTTGGGCTGGTGCTGCCGGATCAGCCGCGCCATGGCGATGGTCGCTCTCACGTCCGACAAGGCATCGTGCGCCGCCTCGTGGGAAATCCCGTTGGCCCGGGTCAGGTCCTCCAGCTTGAAACTGGGGCGCCCGTCCGGTTTCTTGGGCCAGGCGATCCCCTCGGGGCGCAGGGCATAGGTCATGCGCACCACGTCCAGCAAATCCCAGCGGCCACAACCGTTCTGCCACTCCCGCGCATAGGGATCGATGAGGTTGCGCCAGAACAGATACCGCGTGAACTCGTCGTCGAAGCGGATGGTGTTGTAACCCACGCCAACCGTGCCGGGCTGCGCCAGCTCCGCTTCGATCCGGGCGGCGAATTCGTTCTCCGGCAAGCCTTTTTCCAGGCAAAGCTGGGGAGTGATCCCCGTGATCAGGCAGCTCTCCGGGTCTGGGAGGTAATCAGGCTCGGGCCTGCAATAGATCATCACCGGCTCCCCGATCTCGTTGAGATCGGCATCGGTGCGAATTGCCGCGAATTGTGCGGGCCGGTCCAGGCGCGGCTTGGCGCCAAAAGTCTCGTAGTCGTGCCAGAGGAAGGTGTGTGTGCTCATGCTAGTGTGTATTACAACCGATCACACCCGCGCCAAAGAAAAAGGCCTGCTTGCGCAGGCCCCTTCCCAGCTGGCTCGACCGTCAGTCTGCCGTAGCCTCTTCCGGTTCTGCCGGCTCCGACTTTGCGTGACGCTCTTTCTTCAGCAGCGGCTGGATGTCTAGCTTGACCTCGGGCTTGTCCTCCACGGTGGTGTCGATGTCGACCGTCAGGCGGCCACCTTCGGTCAGGCGGCCGAACAGAAGCTCGTCGGCCAGCGCGCGGCGGATGGTGTCCTGGATCAGGCGCTGCATGGGGCGAGCACCCATGAGCGGGTCGAACCCCTTCTTGGCCAGGTGCTTGCGCAGCGTGTCGGTGAAGGTGACCTCCACCTTCTTCTCCGACAGCTGTTGCTCCAGCTGCAGCAGGAACTTGTCGACCACGCGCAGAATGATCTGCTCGTCCAGCGCCTTGAAGCTGACGATGGCGTCCAGCCGGTTGCGGAACTCAGGGGTGAACAGGCGCTTGATGTCGGCCATCTCGTCGCCAGCCTGCCTCTCGGTGGTGAAACCGATGGTGGCCTTGTTCATCGTCTCGGCCCCCGCGTTCGTCGTCATGATGATGATGACGTTGCGGAAGTCGGCCTTGCGTCCGTTGTTGTCGGTCAGCGTGCCGTGGTCCATGACCTGCAGCAGCACGTTGAAGATGTCCGGGTGCGCCTTTTCGATCTCGTCGAGCAGCAGCACGCAGTGTGGCTTCTTGGTCACCGCTTCGGTGAGCAGGCCGCCCTGGTCGAAACCCACATAGCCCGGAGGCGCGCCGATCAGGCGGCTAACGGCGTGGCGTTCCATGTACTCGGACATGTCGAAGCGGATCAGCTCGATGCCCAGGATGTAGGCCAGCTGCTTGGCCGCTTCCGTCTTGCCAACGCCCGTGGGACCGCTGAACAGGAAGGCGCCGATCGGCTTGTCGGGCTTGCCCAGGCCGGAACGCGACATCTTCACGGCGGAAGCCAGCGCATCCAGCGCCTTGTCCTGCCCGAACACCACGGCCTTGAGGTCACGCTCCAGGTTCTGCAGCTTGCCACGGTCGTCACTGGACACGTTGGCGGGCGGAATGCGGGCGATCTTGGCGACGATCTCCTCGATCTCGGCCTTGCCAATGGTTTTCTTGCGCTTGGACGGCACCTGGATGCGCTGCGCGGCACCAGCCTCGTCGATCACGTCGATGGCCTTGTCGGGCAGGTGGCGGTCGTTGATGTACTTCGCGCTCAACTCTGCCGCAGCCTGCAGCGCGGCGTTGGCGTACTTGACGCTGTGGTGCTCCTCGAAACGGGACTTCAGGCCCTTGAGGATGTCCACCGTCTGCTCCACCGTGGGTTCCACCACGTCAACCTTCTGGAAGCGGCGGCTGAGCGCGGCGTCTTTCTCGAAGATGCCGCGGTACTCGGTGAAGGTGGTGGCGCCGATGCACTTGAGCTGGCCGCTGGACAGCGCGGGCTTGAGCAGGTTGGAAGCGTCCAGCGTCCCGCCAGAAGCCGCACCCGCACCGATCAGGGTGTGGATCTCGTCGATGAACAGGATGGCGTTGGGCTTGTCCTTCAGCGTCTTGAGCACTCCTTTAAGGCGTTGCTCAAAATCGCCGCGGTACTTGGTACCAGCCAGCAGCGCGCCCATGTCCAGCGAGTACACGTTCGCTTCGGCCAGGATCTCGGGCACGTCCTTCTGGACGATGCGCCAAGCCAGGCCCTCGGCGATGGCGGTCTTGCCCACACCGGCCTCGCCCACCAGCAGCGGGTTGTTCTTGCGGCGTCGGCACAGGATCTGGATCACGCGCTCGACCTCGTACTCACGGCCGATGAGCGGATCGATCTTGCCATCCTTGGCGGCCTGGTTCAGGTTCTGGGTGAACTGCTCCAGGGGGGAGGCCTTCTCGTTGCCCTTGGCCTCGCCGCCCTCCTCGTTCTCTGCCGCGCCACCGCCTTCGGCCGGCTTGGTGGGCTCGGGCGGGTCGCTCTTGCGGATGCCGTGGGCAATGAAGTTGACCACGTCCAGCCGGGTGACGCCCTGCTGGTGCAGGTAATACACGGCATGGGAGTCCTTCTCACCGAAGATGGCCACCAGCACGTTGGCGCCAGTGACTTCCTTCTTGCCATTGCCCGTGGACTGCACGTGCATGATGGCGCGCTGGATGACTCGCTGGAAACCGAGCGTGGGCTGGGTGTCCACCTCCTCGGTGCCAGCCACCTGCGGCGTGTTGTCTTTGATGAAATTGGTCAACGATTTGCGCAAATCGTCAACGTTCGCGGAGCAGGCACGCAGCACCTCGGCGGCACTGGGGTTGTCCAGCAAGGCGAGCAGCAGGTGCTCGACGGTGATGAATTCGTGCCGTTGTTGCCGGGCCTCGACAAAGGCCATGTGCAAGCTGACTTCAAGTTCCTGGGCAATCATGGGGCACTTCCTTAAAACGAGTCTCTAATTTACAGCGAATCTGGCCGCCGGTTTCATGCAAATGGGGCATTTCCCCCTTTATTCAACGGGTTCGCTGAGACACTGCAACGGGTGCCCGGCATGGCGTGCTGCCTGCAGCACCTGCTCCACCTTGGTGGTCGCCACGTCGCGCGTGAAAACGCCGCACACCCCCCTGCCTTCGACATGAATCTTGAGCATGATCTGGGTGGCAGTTTCTCTGTCTTTGTTGAAGTACTCCTGCAGCACGAGAACAACAAATTCCATGGGCGTGAAATCGTCGTTCAGCAAGACGACCTGGAACATCTTCGGCGGCTCGACGCGCTGCGCCTTGCGTTCCAGAACGACGGAGTCGCCGCCGCCGGGCACCGAAGGTTTGAGGTCTGGTTGTTTGGGTGTGGTAGCCATGATTTTTGATTCTAGCGAGAGCTGCCATTTCCCTGCTGACTGCGCAGCCAGGGAGCCCAAAAAAAGAAAAAGCCACCGCCCTGGCAAGGGAGCGGTGGCCGGTGCGAAAGACCCTGCGGGCGTCAGGCGGCGCGCAGCGACTCCAGGGCGGCGTTGAACGTCGCGCTCGGGCGCATCACCGTTGCCAGCTTTGCACTGTCAGGCAGGTAGTAGCCGCCGATGTCAGCGGGCTGGCCCTGCACTGCATTGAGTTCCTCGAGGATCTTGGCTTCGTTCTCGGCCAGGGCCTTGGCCAGCGGGGCGAACTTGGCGGCCATTTCAGCATCCTCGGTCTGGGTGGCCAGTTCCTGTGCCCAGTACATGGCCAGGTAGAACTGGCTGCCGCGGTTGTCCAGCTGGCCGGTCTTGGGAGACGGCCCCTTGTTGTTGTCCAGCAGCTTGCCGGTGGCGGCATCCAGCGTCTTGGCCAGCAGCTTGGCACGCGGGTTGCCGTTCTTGATGCCCAGGTCTTCCAGGCTCACCGCCAGGGCCAGGAACTCACCCAGCGAATCCCAGCGCAGGTGGTTTTCCTCCACCAGCTGCTGCACGTGCTTGGGGGCGGAGCCGCCAGCGCCCGTTTCGTACATGCCGCCGCCAGCCATCAGGGGCACGATGGACAGCATCTTGGCCGAGGTGCCCAACTCCATGATGGGGAACAGGTCGGTCAGGTAGTCGCGCAGGATGTTGCCGGTGGCGCTGATGGTGTCCAGGCCACGGATCACGCGCTCCAGCGTGTAACGCATCGCACGAACCTGGCTCATGATCTGGATGTCCAGGCCAGTGGTGTCGTGCTCGTGCAGGTACATCTTGACCTTGGTGATCAGCTGTGCCTCGTGCGGGCGGTAGCTGTCCAGCCAGAACACCACGGGCATGCCGGAGTTGCGGGCACGGTTGACGGCCAGCTTCACCCAGTCGCGAATGGCGGCGTCCTTCACCTGGCACATGCGCCAGATGTCGCCTTCCTCGACGTTCTGGCTCATCAGCACTTCACCGGTATTGATGTCGGTGATGTTGGCCACGCCGTCTTCGGGGATTTCAAAAGTCTTGTCGTGCGAGCCGTATTCCTCGGCCTGCTGGGCCATCAGGCCGACGTTGGGCACCGTGCCCATGGTCTTCGGGTCGAAAGCGCCATGCCACTTGCAGAAGTTGATCATCTCCTGGTAGATGCGGGCGAAGGTGGACTCGGGCATCACAGCCTTCACGTCCTTCAGGCGGCCATCGGCACCCCACATCTTGCCGCCGTTGCGGATCATGGCGGGCATGGAGGCGTCCACGATCACATCGTTGGGCGAATGGAAGTTGGTGATGCCCTTGGCGGAATCCACCATGGCGAGTTCAGGGCGGTGCTCGTGGCAGGCGTGCAGGTCGCGCATGATCTCCTCACGCTTGGCCGTGGGCAGCGTGGCGATCTTGTCGTACAGGTTGACCATGCCGTTGTTGACGTTCACACCCAGTTCGTCGAACAGCTTGCCGTGCTTCTCGAAGGCTTCCTTGTAGAAGATCTTGACGCAGTGGCCAAACACGATGGGGTGGGACACCTTCATCATCGTGGCCTTGACGTGCAGGGAGAACATCACGCCCGTCTTGCGCGCGTCTTCAATTTCCTTTTCGTAGAAGGCCAGCAGGGCCTTCTTGCTCATGAACATCGAGTCGATGACTTCGCGGTCAAGCAAAGAGACCTTGGGCTTCAGGACGATGGTCTTGCCGCTCTTGGTGATCAGCTCCATCTTGACGTCGCGGGCGCGGTCCAGGGTCATGGACTTTTCGCCGTGGTAGAAGTCACCAGCGTGCATGTGCGATACGTGCGAGCGCGAAGCCTGGCTCCACTCGGCCATGCTGTGCGGGTTCTTGCGGGCGTATTCCTTCACGGCCTTGGGGGCGCGGCGGTCGGAGTTGCCTTCACGCAGCACCGGGTTCACGGCGGAACCCAGGCACTTGCCGTAGCGGGCCTTGATGGCCTTTTCCTCGTCGGTCTTGGGGTTCTCGGGGAAGTCCGGCACTGCATAGCCCTTGGCCTGCAGTTCCTTGATGGCGGCCATCAGCTGCGCAACGGATGCGCTGATGTTGGGCAGCTTGATGATGTTGGCGTCGGGCTGCAGCGTCTTCTTGCCCAGCTCGGCGAGGGTGTTGGGCACGCGCTGGTCTTCGCGCAGGAAATCGGGGAACTCACCCAGGATGCGGGCCGCCACGGAAATGTCACCTTCCACGACTTCGACGCCTGCCGGCTCGGTGAAGGTGCGGATGATCGGCAGGAATGATGCCGTCGCCAGACGGGGCGCTTCATCGGTGAGCGTGTAGATGATCTGGGGCTTCTGTGCAGACATGGGGGAATCCTCGTGAGGGGCTTGTGGCAAACCGGGCCTGACCCGGGGCTTGTCTTCGTGAATCCTTGTTTTTCACATGGCGCAATATCTTGCTGCAATGTGCCGATACAACCCGGCATTATCGGTCATAAGCGCCGACATATCCCTTACAGCCATGATGTTCGTGATGAATAGCACATGAAAAAAGCCGAGGGACAAAGCCCCTCGGCCCGGACATGCAGCAACGGCGGCCAAAGCGCCTGAAATCACATGTTGTCGATCATCACCTGCCCAAAGCCCGAGCAGCTGACCTGGGTCGCACCCTCCATCAGGCGGGCGAAGTCGTAAGTCACCTTCTTGGACAGGATGGCCTGCTCCATGGAGGAGATGATGAGGTCGGCAGCCTCCTTCCAGCCCATGTGGCGCAGCATCATTTCGGCGGAGAGGATTTCGGAGCCCGGGTTGACATAGTCCTTGCCCGCGTACTTGGGCGCCGTGCCATGCGTGGCCTCGAAGCAGGCGACCGAGTCGCTCATGTTGGCGCCGGGCGCGATGCCAATGCCGCCCACCTGCGCCGCGAGGGCGTCGGAGATGTAGTCGCCGTTCAGGTTGAGCGTGGCCACGACCGAGTACTCGGCAGGGCGCGTCAGGATCTGCTGCAGGAATGCGTCGGCAATGACGTCCTTGATGATGATGTCACGCCCCGTCTTGGGGTTCTTGAACTTGCACCAAGGGCCGCCATCGATCAGTTCCGCGCCGAACTCGCGCTGGGCCAGCGCATAGCCCCAGTCGCGGAAGCCGCCTTCGGTGAACTTCATGATGTTGCCCTTGTGCACGAGTGTGACGCTGGGCTTGTCGTTGTCGATGGCGTACTGGATGGCCTTGCGCACCAGGCGCTCGGTGCCTTCAATGGACACGGGCTTGATGCCGATGCCCGAGGTCTCGGGGAAGCGGATCTTGGTGACGCCCATTTCCTCCTGCAGGAACTTGATGAGCTTCTTAGCCTTGTCGCTTTGCGCGGGGTATTCGATGCCTGCGTAGATGTCCTCGGAGTTTTCGCGGAAGATGACCATGTTGGTCTTCTCGGGCTCCTTGACCGGGGACGGCACGCCACGGAAGTACTGCACCGGGCGCAGGCAGACGTAGAGGTCCAGTTCCTGGCGCAGCGCCACGTTCAGCGAGCGGATGCCGCCGCCGACAGGCGTGGTCAGCGGGCCCTTGATGGACACCACGTATTCCTTCAGCACCGCCAGGGTTTCCTCGGGCAGCCATACGTCCGGGCCGTAGACCTTGGTCGACTTCTCGCCCGCGTAAACCTCCATCCAGTGGATCTTGCGCTTGCCGCCGTAGGCCTTTTCGACAGCGGCGTCCACCACCTTCAGCATGACCGGGGTGATGTCAAAGCCGGTACCGTCGCCCTCGATGTAGGGAATGATGGGCTCGGCCGGCACGTTGAGCGACATGTCGGCGTTGACGGTGATCTTCTGGCCTTGCGCGGGCACCTTGATGTGCTGGTACATGAGAAGCAGGTCTCCGGTGATTGGGAATGGACGCCCCACAAAGGGAGTCAGCCTAAAATTCTATGCCCAAAACAGGCATGGGCCTGACCGGCATGAACACCAAGAACCCCGCCATGAAACACACCTTGCAGGCAGCAACGCGGCCAACCCGTTCAGCGCACTCCGTCCCCTCATTCCTGGGCCGCTGGCTGCTGGCCGCGCTGGCCTGCCTGAGCTTTCTGCCCGCGCAGGCACAGGCGCCGCAGATGCACTTGCCACGGGTGCAGTTGAGCGCTGGCATGCACCGCATAGACGCCCAGGTGGCGGCCACGCCGGAGCAGCGCGCGGTGGGCCTGATGTGGCGGCAGGAAATGCCGGGCCACGAGGGTATGCTGTTCGTCTTCGAGCAGCCTGCCACACAGTGTTTCTGGATGAAGAACACCCTCATCCCGCTGACGGCGGCCTTCGTCGCGGATGACGGCACCATCGTCAACCTGGCCGACATGAAGCCGCAGACCACCGATTCGCACTGCTCGGAGCAACCGGTACGCTATGTGCTGGAGATGAACCAGGGCTGGTTTGCCAAGCGCGGACTGAAGGCAGGCTTCAAGCTGGGCGGCACGCCATTCCAGCCGAAGTGACCTTTCCTGCCCGGGCATGAAAAAACGCTGCGCCGTTGCCGGGGCAGCGTTTTTTCTGGCGAAACAGCGCGATCAGGCGAAGTTGGCTTCTGCGAAAGACCAGTTGACCAGCTTGTCCAGGAAGGTCTCGACGAACTTCGGCCGCAGGTTACGGTAGTCGATGTAGTAGGCGTGCTCCCACACGTCCACGGTCAGCAGGGCCTTGTCAGCAGTGGTCAGCGGGGTGCCGGCCGCACCGGTGTTGACGATGTCCACGGAACCGTCGGCCTTCTTCACCAGCCAGGTCCAGCCAGAGCCGAAGTTGCCCACGGCGCTCTTGACGAAGGCTTCGCGGAAAGCCGCGTAGCTGCCCCACTTGGCGTTGATGGCTGCTGCCAGCGCGCCAGTGGGCTCGCCGCCGCCGTTGGGCTTCATGCAATTCCAGAAGAAGGTGTGGTTCCAGATCTGGGCAGCGTTGTTGTAGATACCGCCGCTGGACTTCTTGACGATGGACTCCAGGTCCATGCTCTCGAACTCGGTGCCCTTCTGCAGGTTGTTCAGGTTCACGACATAGGCGTTGTGGTGCTTGCCGTGGTGGTACTCCAGTGTCTCCTTGGAGTAGTGCGGCTCCAGCGCGTCAATGGCAAAGGGGAGCGGGGGCAAGGTGTGTTCCATGTCTTCTTCCTCTGGTTGGTTAAAACAGCCGACGATTGTAGGAAACAAGTCACGGCCTTGCAGCCTTCACGGTCAAATCGAGCGTTCCATCGGCCAACACGGCCTGGACGTCCTGACCCGCTTCCACCTGGGCAACGCTGGTCAACGCCTGGCCCTGGGTGTCGGTCAACCATGCATAACCCCGTTGCAGCACCAGCCGCGGGTCCAGCAAGGCCAGCCGGGCCTGTGCCTGCTCCAGCAGGCGGGTCTGGCGCTGCAGATCGCGCTGCAAGGCCTGTGGCCAGCCCTGCGCCTGCCGCTGCACGTTGCCGCGCTCGCGGTCCAGACGCAGCGCGGCAATGCGCTGCAGCCGGTGTGCCAGGCCAGACAGGCGGGAGCGCTCGTCCCCCAACCGCTGCGAAGGCCGCCCCAGCCGCTGAGCCAGCCTGTCCAACCTCTGTGCACGGGTGTCAAAGGTCCGCCAGACGGTATCGTTGAGCTTGCCAGCCAGGTTGTCGAGCCCGCGCAGCAGGGTGTCGCGTGCCGGTGCGCAAAGCTCGGCGGCAGCAGTGGGCGTGGGCGCACGCAGATCGGCAACAAAATCGGCCAGGGTGAAATCGGTCTCATGCCCCACGCCGCTGATCACGGGCATAGGTGCATCGGCCAGCTTGCGCACCAGCGCCGGGCTGTTGAACGCCCACAGGTCTTCCAGCGAACCGCCACCACGGACGACCAGAAGCACATCGCATTCGCCCGTGCGCTCGTGGTGCATGTAGGCCTTGTCCAAGGCCGCGCACAAGGCGGCAGGCGCCTGCTCGCCCTGAACGGCCGACGGGAAAATCCGCACGGGCAGGTTAGGCACCCGGCGGCGCAAGGTAGACACCACATCGCGCAGGGCTGCCGCGTCGAGCGAGGTGACCACCCCGACACTGTGCGGCATGGCTGGCAAGGCCCGCTTGCGCGATTCGTCGAAGTAGCCCTGCGCCTCCAGCTCCGCCTTCAGGTGCATGAACTGCTCAAAAAGATTACCCTGCCCGGCTGGCCGGGCGCTTTCGACAATGAGTTGCAAGTCGCCACGCGGGCCATACACATCAAGGCGGCCCAGCGCCTCAACCAGCAGTCCATCGCGCAGTTCCAGGCCGCTGGTCTGTGCGGCGCGGCGGAACATGGCGCAACGCAACTGGCCTTGTTCGTCTTTCAGGCTGAAGTAGCAATGGCCGCTGGCGGCTCGTGAAAAACCGGAAATCTCGCCGCGCACCGTCACCGGGTTGAACCGCGCCTGCAGCGCGTCGGCCAGGGCACGCAGCAGTGCCCCCACCCCCCACACCTGAGAGGCGGAGCGCCCCTCCAACCCTCGCCCAACGTGCTCAGTCATAGTGCATGTTTCCACACAAACGCCCGGGCGGAACACGTGATACGGCGTTCGTCCGGTGCTCGCAAGGAGTCTCGCAAGCATATGTTTTCAAAGGCATTTTTCAGAACCTCACTCGAAGGGCAGCGAGAAAGCCCAGATTTCACGCGGCCGCCAGGGCTGGCAGGACCCACTTACACACAAAGTTATCCACAGCCTCGGCAGCAGCAAGTCAACGGCACTGCGCCATAATGCGCGGCAATCACCCTGTGCACGCTTTGCCCGCATCTGGAGTCCCGTTTTGCTGTCCATCATACAAGCCGCCGGCTGGCCAATTTGGCCCCTCATCGCATGTTCCGTCATCGGCCTGGCCCTGATCATCGAACGCTTCCTGAGCCTGCAGACGGCCAAGGTGGCGCCCGCGCAGCTGCTCGAAGAAGCCATCATGGCGTCGCGCGCGGGGGTGCCCACCCCGGCCGTGGTCGAGCAGCTGTCCGAGAACTCCGTGATGGGCGAAATGCTTGCAGCAGGCTTCCGGCACCTGAACGAGCACCCGCAGGCCACCGAGGACGAACTGCGTTCCGGGCTGGAATCCGCAGGGCGCCTGGCGGCTGCCAGGTTGCAGCGCTACCTCGGCGCGCTGGCCACCATCGCCTCGGCGGCCCCATTGCTGGGGCTGCTGGGCACGGTGATCGGCATGATTGAAATCTTCGGCTCCCAAGGGGGAGACGGCGGGATGAGCCCCGGTGGCGGCAACCCCGCGCAATTGGCCCACGGCATTTCCATTGCGCTGTACAACACCGCTTTCGGCCTGATGGTGGCCATTCCCGCCCTGATCTTCTGGCGGTACTTTCGCGCCCGCGTGGACGCCTACCTGCTGCAGATGGAGGTGGCGGCCGAGCGGTTCGCGCACCATCTCCTGACGCTGCGCCGCTGAGCCAGCAAAAAGGGGCGACCATGAACTTTCGCAACGGCTCCCGGGAAGAACCTGAAATCAACCTGATCCCGTTCATCGACATTCTGCTGGTGGTGCTCATCTTCCTGATGCTGACGACCACCTACAACAAGTTCGCAGAGCTACAGGTGAGCCTGCCCGTGGCGGACGCCGAACAGATGCGCGAGGCGCCCAAGGAGATCGTCGTCACCGTGGCGCAAGATGGCCGCTATGCCGTGAACCGCCGCTTGTTGGACGGCCAGTCCGTGGACGCGCTGGTTCGCGCCATGAGCGATGCCGCCGCGGGCCAGAACAACCCGGTGGTCATCGTCAGCGCCGACGCGGCGGCGGCCCACCAGGCTGTGATCAACGTGATGGACGCAGCCCGCCGCAGCGGCCTGAACCAGATCACCTTTGCCACCCAGAGCAGCGGTGCCCGCTGAACACCTCCCTTCCTCTGCGACAAGAGCGTTTCGCGCGGGTGAGCACCTGCGGCGTGCGTGGCTGAACCGCGGACCGCTGGCGTGCCTGCTGTGGCCCCTGTCGCTGGTCTATGCCGCCCTGCTGCAGCTACGGCGGCTGGCATACCAGCTGGGCTGGCAGCACACCCGCCGCCTCCCCGTCCCCGTGGTGGTGGTGGGCAACGTGGTCGTGGGCGGCGCTGGCAAGACCCCCACCGTGGCCGGGCTGGTGGAACATCTGCGCCGCAAGGGATGGACACCTGGCGTCATATCCCGGGGCCATGGACGAAGCGGTGAGGAATGCACCGAGGTGACCGTCGACAGCGACAGTTCGCTGGTGGGCGACGAGCCCATGCTGATCGTGCGCGCGACCGGTGCACCCTTGGTCGTCGGCCGGCGGCGGTACGAGGCAGGCCTGCGGCTGCTCGCCCTCCACCCCGAGGTGGACATCATCATCAGCGACGACGGCATGCAACACTGGGCGCTGGCACGCGACCTGACCATCGTGGTGTTCGATGCACGAGGTGTTGGCAACGGTTGGCTGCTGCCCGCCGGGATGCTGCGCGAGCCCTGGCCCGCCCGCCCCTGGGGCCAGGGAACCATGCTGGCGTTGCTCAACAGCAGCGATGGTGTGCGGCCCGTCCGGCTGCCGGACATGCCGTCGCATGTGCCGGCATTCGGCGCCCTGCGTACCTTGGCTGACCGGTCGGTGGCGCCCGACGGACGCTCCCGCCCGCTGGCGGACTTTGCATCGCCACCGGCGGGCATGACCGTTCGGGCGCTGGCGGGAATCGCGCAGCCAGAAGCCTTCTTCGCGATGCTGCAGGCGCGTGGTGTGAAGCTGGATGCCACTCTGCCCCTGCCCGACCATGCGCCCGGAGCCCAGCTGCTGGAAGCCGCCCAGTCAGGCTTCACCTGGCTGTGCACGGAAAAGGACGCGGTCAAGCTCTTCCCCGTGGTGTCCCGCAAGCCAGACGTGGACGTCTGGGCGGTTCCCCTGGTAATGCGAGCCGACCCCGGGTTTTATGACGCCGTGGATGCGGCACTGGAGGGGCTATCATCGGCACATGGACGCCAAACTCCTTGAATTGCTGGTCTGCCCGGTCACCAAAGGCCCGCTGATCTACCGCCGCGACACGCAGGAACTCATTTCGCGCAGCGCGCGCCTCGCCTATCCCATCCGCGACGGCATTCCGATCCTGCTGGAAAACGAAGCCCGCGAGATTTCCGAGGAAGAAGCTTCACGCGACGCACCCCGTTCCAGCGCGCAGGACGAGGCATGAACCACCCCGCCCCATTCCACGTGCTGATCCCGGCACGTCTGGCATCCACTCGCCTGCCCAACAAGCCGCTGGCCGACATCGGCGGACTGCCCATGATCGTGCGCGTGGCGCACCGGGCGGCGCTGAGCCAGCCCGCCAGTTGCGTGGTGGCCGCAGACGACCCCAGCATCGTGAAGGCTTGCGAGGATGCCGGCATCAGCGTGGTGCTGACCCGCCAGGACCACCCTTCCGGCAGTGACCGCCTCGCCGAAGCATGCACCCTGCTCGGTCTGCCAGACGACGCCATCGTGGTGAATGTGCAGGGCGACGAGCCCCTGATCGACCCCGAGCTGATCCAGGCCGTGGCCAGCGAGCTGCAGCAACGGCCGGACTGCGTGGTCAGCACCGCCGCCCACGCCATCGACACCCCGGCCGATTTCGCCAATCCGAATGTCGTGAAAGTGGTGCTGGACAAGCAGCGTACCGCCCTCTATTTCAGCCGCGCCCCCATCCCCTGGTGGCGAGACGGCATGGCGCAGGCCTGGAACGAAGGCATCAAAGCCGTGCCCACCGCCCCCCAACCGCTGCGCCACGTCGGCATCTACGGGTACCGAGTGGGGTTCCTCAAACGCTTCCCCACTCTCACCCCTGGTCCTCAGGAAACCTGCGAATCGCTGGAACAGCTGCGCGTGCTCTGGCACGGTGAACGCATTGCCGTGCATGTGGCCGAACAGGCCCCCGGTGCGGGCGTGGACACGCCGGAAGACCTGGAACGGGTCCGCCGCCTCGTGACGGGCACCTGAGAGGCTCAGGCGTCGGGTAGCCCACGGGGTATGGGCGCTGTAAGCCAGCGTCGGGTAAGCACATGCTATCCTCGGGCGTTGAACCCGTACCAGAGGGAGCGGCCCTGGGAGACAGGCTGGCCGTGAAGATTTGAAACTTGAAAGAAAAGGAAAGTCATGAGACTGATTCTGTTGGGCGCGCCCGGCGCTGGCAAAGGCACACAGGCCACCTTCATCTGCCAGAAGTACGGCATTCCCCAGATTTCCACCGGCGACATGCTGCGCGCCGCCGTCAAGGCTGGCACGCCTCTGGGCCTGGAAGCCAAGAAGGTGATGGACGCAGGCGGCCTGGTCAGCGACGACCTGATCATCAACCTGGTCAAGGACCGCATCGCCCAGGCAGACTGCGCCAATGGTTTCCTGTTTGACGGCTTCCCCCGCACCATTCCGCAGGCCGACGCCATGAAGGCGGCTGGCGTGAAGCTGGACTATGTGCTGGAGATCGATGTGCCTTTCGATGCCATCATCGAACGCATGAGCGGTCGCCGCTCCCACCCGGCCTCGGGCCGCACCTACCACGTCAAGTTCAACCCACCCAAGGTCGAGGGCCAGGACGACGTGACCGGCGAGCCTCTGGTGCAGCGCGACGACGACAAGGAAGAAACCGTGAAGAAGCGGCTGGATGTGTACAGCAACCAGACCCGTCCGCTGGTGGACTATTACAGCCAATGGGCCGCCAAGGAGCCCGGCAACGCACCCAAGTACCGCAAGATCAGCGGCACCGGGAGCGTGGAAGACATCACTTCCCGCGCATTCGAGGCACTGTCCAGCTGACCCTGGATCATGCTCATGAAACAAGCCCGGCATGCCGGGCTTGTTTCGTTTTGCACGGGCAACCGGCGCTCAGCGTGACAGCAGATGCAACTGCAGCGCCAGACGCGCCTTGGCTGGCGGCAGCTGCCCGGGCGCGGTGGGCCAGCGTGCCTGGTCTGCGGCCAGGACACGCCCACGGGCGCAACGCGTGGTGCGCCACACGGTCACGCCAGCAGCTTCTGCCTGCAGCAACGCGGCTTCCAGATCCTGATGGAGGGTGCCGTTGCCGGTGCCAGCCACCACCAGGCCGCGCAGCGGCGGCACACCGGGTTCACGCGACTGAGAGAGCAACGCCCGCACAAGCAGGCCATCCGCACCCGCGTGACTGGTGACCCACTCGACACGCGGCCATTCCGCCGCGGCCAACAGCTTTTCCAGCAAGGCTGGCACCGGAGGCGTTTCGGAAGGCCAGGGCTGCCACTGGGTCAGCCGCCCGGCCTCCACCAAACCCAAAGGCCCTGCGTCGCCGGAATCGAAGGCATCCGTCCGGTAGGTGTGCACCTTCTGCACCAGACGCGCCGAATGCACCTGCCCGGCACACACGGCCACCACACCACGCGCGCCAGGTTCGCTGGCCACCTGCATGGCGTCCACCAGATTCTGCGGCCCATCTGGCACCAGGGCCGTGGAAGGCCGCATGGCACAGGTCAACACCACAGGCTTGGCCGGTGCCAGCACGGCCTGCAGCAGGAACGCCGTTTCCTCCAGGGTGTCCGTGCCGTGCGTCACCACGACGCCTCTCACCTCGGGGTCGGTCAGGCAGGCGTCGACACGCTGCAGCAAGGCGCGCCACGCGGCAGGGCCCATGTCCTTGCTGTCGAGCTGCGCCACCTGTTCGCAGCCCACCTGCACGCCCTCGGGGGTGGGCAATCCCGCCAGCAGGTCACCAACAGGCACCTCGCCAGCCACGTAACCCACGTGGTCCGCCGTCTTTGCTGCCCGCCCTGCAATCGTGCCACCCATGCCCAGCACAACCAGCTTGTTCGCCTTCATTGCCCATTCCTCTGCACTGTCTGAATCATCGATGGGCCTAGTCTAGCCGCTGGGCACGCCCGCATCCGTTAAGCTTCTGCCCCCATGGCCTTCACCCTGCCCCATCCGGTACACCACGAGCTCGTCATCAAGAAGAGCCGCTTCATTGCCTGTGTGCAGCCTGTGGAAGGCCGGGCTGAGGCGCAGGCCATCGTGCAGCAGCTCTGGCAGCAGCACCCCGGTGCGGCACACGTGTGCTGGGCGCTGCTTGCGGGCGGCCAGTCGGCGGCCGTGGATGACGGCGAGCCCAGCGGCACGGCCGGCCGCCCCATGCTGGACGTGTTGCGCCACCAGGAGCTGGAAGGGGTGCTGGCCACCGTGGTTCGCTATTTCGGCGGCGTCAAGCTTGGCGCGGGCGGACTGGTGCGCGCCTACACCGACGCGGTGGCCCAGGCTCTGCTGGACGCGCCCAAAGTGGCCCGCGAACGCCAGACCACCCTGGTCTGCCAGGTGCCGTACGCCCAGGAGGGCTGGCTGCGGCGCGAACTGCAGGCCGTCCAGGCCCAACTGCTGGACGTGAGCCACGCAGACGAAGTGACGCTGCGCTGGCGCCTGCCCGAGCCCCTGGCCGCAGGCCTGGTCGAACGCCTGAACGAAGGCGGACAAGGCAAGCTTCGCTGGCTCAAGGAAGACAGCGCCGCAGTTGATTAAGATGTGAAGTATTTCGTCCATTTCCGGGCTTGGCGCCCGCACTCCGCATGAAACGTCTTGAAGGAAAAGTCAGCATCGTCACCGGCGCGGGCCAGGGCATCGGCGCCGCCACGGCGCTCAAGTTCGCACAGGAAGGCGCGGTCGTCATCGTCTGCGACGTCAACCCCGCCAACGTGGACCACGTGGTGTCGCAATGCCTGGCTGCGGGCGCGCAAGCCCACGGCTTCACCATGGACGTGACCCAGCGTGCCCAGGTGGACGACGTCGTGAAGCAGGTGCTGCAGCGCTTGGGCCGCGTTGACGTGCTGGTCAACAACGCGGGCATCACCCAGGACGCGCGGCTGCAGAAAATGACCGAAGAGCAGTTCGACCGTGTTGTCGACGTGAACCTGCGTGGCGTGTTCCATTGCGCCCAGGCGGTGGCCGACGCCATGGTGGCACAGGGCAGTGGCGTCATCCTCAACGCCTCGTCGGTCGTGGGCATCTACGGCAACTTCGGCCAGACCAACTATGCCGCCACCAAGTTCGGCGTGATCGGTTTCACCAAGACCTGGAGCCGCGAACTCGGGCCCAAAGGCGTGCGTGTCAACGCCGTGGCGCCGGGCTTTGTCAGCACCCCCATCCTGCAGACCATTCCCGAAAAGGTGCTGCAGGAAATGGAGCACAAGGTGCCCCTCAAGCGCCTGGGCCGCCCCGAGGAAATCGCCAACGTCTACGCCTTCCTGGCCAGCGATGAGGCCAGCTACGTCAACGGCGCGGTGATCGAGGTCTGCGGCGGCATGACGGTCTGACCGCAGGTGACTGGATGACACTGGCGAACGCCCCTGCCGAAGGCCCCCAGGTGGCGGGTCAACCTCGCTCCAAGACGGATCTGTTCCTGTCCTTCACCTGGCTGGCACTGCAGGGCTTTGGCGGGGTGCTGGCCGTCGTGCAACGTGAGCTGGTCGACAAGAAGCGCTGGCTGACACGCGACCAGTTCGTCGAGGACTGGGCCGTGGCACAGATACTGCCTGGGCCGAACGTGGTGAACCTCTCGCTGATGATCGGCGGGCGCTACTTCGGCCTGCCGGGCGCGCTGGCGGCGCTGGCGGGCATGCTGCTGGCTCCGCTGCTGGTGGCGCTGGTCCTGGCTGTTGCGTTCGCCAGCATTGCCGACGCCCCCGCTGCACTCGGTGCCCTGCGTGGCATGGGCGCCGTGGCCGCAGGGCTCATCACCGCCACGGGGCTGAAGCTGATAGGTGCCTTGCAGAACAACGTGATGGGGCGCTTCGTCTGCTGGGGTTTCGCCGCGGCCACGTTCGTGGCGATCGCATTGGCCCGGCTGCCCCTGGCCTGGGTGCTGCTGGGCCTGGGCAGCGTGGCGTGTATTTGGGCCTGGACGCGCCTGGCCACACAGATCGCGGAGAACAGGACATGACCGCCACCCTGCACGCCGCAGACTGGGTACAGCTTTTTCTGCATTTCCTGATGCTCTCGCTGCTGGCAGTGGGCGGCGCCATCACCACGGCACCCGACATGCACCGCTACCTGGTGACGCAGCACGGATGGCTGACGGACGCCCAGTTCACCGCATCGATTGCGCTGGCCCAGGCTGCCCCCGGGCCCAACGTACTGTTCGTTGCCCTGCTGGGCTGGACAGTGGGCGTGAACGCGGGTGGCGGCGTGGTGGCGGGAACCACCGCCTGGCCCATGGGCGTGCTCGGCGTGCTGCTGACCATGGCGGCCATCCTGCTGCCTTCCTCCACACTCACCTACGTGGCAACGCGCTGGGCCCACCGCAACCGCGAGCGGCGCGAGGTGAAGGCGTTCAAGCAAGGCATGGCACCCATCGTCATCGCCCTGCTCATCGCCACAGGCTGGGTGCTGAGCGCCGCGCATGACGACCCCGCACGCGACTGGCGGCTGTGGCTATTGACCGTGGTGAGCGCCCTGCTGGTGTGGCGCACCAAGCTCCATCTGCTCTGGATGCTCGGTGCTGGCGCCGTGCTGGGCTCCCTGGGCTGGGTCTGAGCCCGGCAGATCGGGGTCAGGAGCGCTGGCGCAGCGCCTCGTACAGGCACACAGCGCTGGCCACCGACACGTTCAGGCTTTCCACCGCGCCGCGCATGGGTATGCTCACCAGCTCGTCGCAGGTCTTGCGCGTGAGCTGGCGCATGCCGGGCCCTTCGGCCCCCAGCACCAGGGCCACGGGGCCCTTCAGATCCACCTGGTAGATGGTCTTGGGCGCATCGTCACTCGTGCCAATGATCCAGACATTGCGCTCCTTCAGCTCGTTGAGCGTGCGCGCCAGGTTGGTCACCATGAAGTAAGGCACGGTCTCTGCCGCGCCGCTGGCCACCTTGGCCACCGTGGCGTTGATGCCCGCAGCGTGGTCCTTGGGCGCGATCACCGCCTGAGCACCGGCACCATCGGCCACGCGCAGACATGCACCCAGGTTGTGCGGGTCCGTCACACCATCGAGCACCAGCAGCAAGGGCGCGTCGCCGCTGCCCTGCTCCAGCTGGTCCAGCAGATCGTCTAGCGAGCGGGCCTGCGCCACCGGCTCCACGCGCGCGGCCACACCCTGGTGACCGTGGCTGCCCGCCAGCTTGGCTATGCGCAGGCTGTCGGCCTCGATCAGCCGCGCGCCCGCTTCCTTGGCGCGCTCCAGGAACTGCTTCATGCGCGCGTCGCGGCGCGAGGGGTCAACGTAAATCTCGATGATGGACGCGGGCGCCGTCTTCAGGCGCACACCAACGGCATGGAAGCCGAACAGGACTTTGGGAGAGGACATCCCTCGATTATCACGCCTCGGCCAGCGCAGGCTCGCTGGCCCGCCCGGCTTCGATGGTGATGCGGCGCTCGCAACGCTGTGCAATGGCCCGGTCGTGCGTCACCAGAACGAGCGTCGTCCCCAGTTCGCGGTTCAGCTCGAACATCAGCTCCATCACACGCTCCCCCGTGGCAAAGTCCAGACTGCCCGTGGGCTCGTCGGCCAGCAGCACCGCCGGGCGCACCACGAAGGCACGAGCCAGCGCTACGCGCTGCTGCTCGCCACCCGAAAGCACCTTGGGGTAATGCCCCAGGCGCTCGCCCAACCCCACGCGCCGCAGCATCTCGGTGGCCGCTGTGCGGGCGTCGCGCCGGCCGGCCAGCTCCAGCGGCAGCATCACGTTTTCCAGCGCCGTGAGGTTGCCCAGCAACTGGAAGCTCTGGAACACAAAACCCACCTTTTGCGCCCGCAAGGCCGCGCGCTGATCCTCGTCCAGAGCGAAAATATCCGTGCCGTCGATGTGAACCGTTCCTGCGCTGGGCGTGTCCAACCCGGCGACGATGGCCAGCAAGGTGCTCTTGCCGGAGCCGGAGGCCCCGACGATGGCCACCGTTTCACCCTTGTAAAGCTCGAAATCGACCTCACGCAGAATGTCCAGCTGGCCAGTGGCGTCGCTCACCGACTTCGACAGGTTCTGCACTGCGATCATCACATCCGACATGGAAAGGCTCTTCAAGTTGAATCGACGACACTTTAACGCCATCACCGCCCTGGCCGCCCTCGTGGGGTCTTGCCCGGCCTGGGCGGAGCCGGAGCCCATTGTGCTGGTGGTGGGCGATTCCCTCAGCGCCGAGTACGGGCTGCGCCGCGGTAGTGGCTGGGTGGCATTGCTGGAACAGCGCCTGGCCAGCAGCAAGGCTGGCGTGCGCGTGGTCAACGCCAGCATCAGCGGAGACACCACTTCAGGCGGCCGCTCCCGCCTGCCCGCGCTGCTCCAGCAGCACCGGCCCGCCATCGTGGTCATTGAACTCGGCGGCAACGACGCCCTGCGCGGCCTGCCGCTGGACATGACCCGTGGCAACCTTTCGGCCATGGCCCGCCAGGCCCGCGAGGCCGGTGCCAAGGTGCTGCTGCTCGGCATGGAGATGCCGCCCAACTACGGCGCGCGCTATGCCGAGGAATTCCGGCAGATGTTCGCCGACGTCGCCAAAGCCGAAAAGGCGGCCCTCCTCCCCTTCTTCCTCAAGGGCGTGGCCGACGGCCCCGACCCGGTTGCGCTGTTCCAGGCCGACCGCATCCACCCGAACGAGAGCGCCCAGCCCCGCATGCTGGACAATGTATGGCCTGAACTGCGCAAGCTGTTGCCCAAGCGCTGAAGCCATCACCACCGTATGCCCCTGCAAACCCTGCCCGCCAGCGCCGCCCTGGAACGTCTGGCCGACTTCGACACCGTCATCGACGCCCGCACCGAGGACGAGTACGCCCTCGACCATCTGCCCGGTGCCATCAACTGGCCCACGCTCAACAACGAGGAGCGCATCGTCATCGGCACGATGTACAAGCAGGTCAACGCCTTCGAGGCCAAGAAGCGGGGCGCGGCGCTCGCCGCCCGCAACATCGCCGCGCACATCGAGCGCGAAGTGATTGACAAGCCCAAGAACTGGAAGCCACTGGTCTACTGCTGGCGGGGCGGCAACCGCAGTGGTTCGCTGGCCACCATACTCAGTGCCATCGGGTTTCAGGTCACCCTGATCGAAGGCGGCTACAAGGCGTCACGCAATGCGCTGGTGGAATCCCTGCCGACCCTGGTGCAACGCCTGCGCTACAAGGTGGTGTGTGGCCCCACAGGCTCGGGCAAGACGCGTCTGCTTCAGGCACTGGCGGCCCAGGGCGCACAGGTGCTCGATCTGGAGGGTCTGGCCTCACACCGCAGTTCCGTGCTCGGCTTGATCCCCGGCCAGCCGCAGCCCAGCCAGAAGCGCTTCGACACCCTCGTGTGGGAAGCCCTGCACACCTACGACCCCGCCCGTGTGGTGTTCGTGGAAAGCGAAAGCAAGAAGGTGGGGAACCTGCGCGTGCCTGACGCCCTGATCGACGCCATGCGTGCCAGCCCCTGCCTGGACCTGCAACTGCCGCTGGATGAGCGCGTGGCGCTGCTGATGGAAGACTACGACTTCTTCCTGCGCGACAGCGAGTTCTTCTGCGAACGCCTGCGCGCACTCACCGAATTGCGCGGCAAGGCAGTGATCGACGAATGGGTGGACATGGTGCAGGCTGGCCGCTCGGACGCCGTGGTACACGAACTCCTGGCCAAGCACTACGACCCGGTGTACGCGGCTTCGATCCGCCGAAACTTCGTGCAGTATGGGCAAGCGCTGCCCTGTCCGGTTGCCAGCCGATCAGAGGCGGCCATGGCCGCCCTCGCCCGCGACCTGATCGCTCAGGAAAGTGCCGCCATGGCCTGAAGCAGGTCAGCCTTCAGGTCGGCAGCGGCTTCCAGGCCCACGGCGAAGCGAACCAGGCGGCTGGCGTGCGGCCAGGGCGTTGTTCGCATGGAAGGCACGTCGTAGGGCACGCACAGGCTGATGGGCCCTGCCCAGCTGTAACCCAGACGGAACAGCTTGAGGCTGTCGCAGAAGGCGTCAACTTTTTCCGCAGAGATGGCTGGGTCGAACACCACGCTGAAAAGGCACGCGGCCGCTCTGGCGTCGCGCGCCCAGCTCGCATGACCCGGTGAGCTTGGCAAGGCGGGGTGAAACACCTTGGCCACACCGGGTTGGTCCTGCATCCAGGCGGCCAGTTCACGGGTTGTGGTGTCTTGCGCGTGGTAGCGCAACACCATGCTGTTCAGCCCGCGCAGCACAAGCTCCGCGTCGTTCGCACCCACCCCAAGGCCCAGGCGCATGTGCGTCAGCAGCAACTGCCGGTGCAAGGCCTCGTCACGCGTGACGACCGAGCCCATCAGCACGTCCGCCCCGCCGCTGGGGTACTTGGTGAGGGCTTGCATGGAAATGTCCACGCCCATGTCAAAAGGCTGGAACGCCACTCCCGCACCCCAGGTGTTGTCCAGCGCCGCAATCAGCTGCCGGGAGGCATTCGCCTCGCGCACGACAGCCACCAGCGCGGGCACATCAGGGTACTCCAACGTGACCGAGCCCGCGGCCTCCAGCCAGACGAGGCGCGTGGACGCGCCGATCTTGGCAGCCAGGTCGGCCGGGTTCATAGGGTCGTAGTAACGGTGGGTGATACCCCAGGCTGCAAGTTCGCCTTCGGCCAGGGTTTTGCCTGGACCGTACGCGTTGTCGGGGAGCAGCACCTCTTCGCCCGTGCGCAGCAACGCCATGTCCACCAGCGCGATGGCTGCCAGGCCGCTGGGGGCCAGCAGGCAATGGCTGCCGCCTTCCACCGACGCTATGCGCTCTTCCAGTGTGAACGTGGTGGGCGTGCCATGCAAGCCATACGTGTAGGCCGATTTGTTCTTCCAGTCGCGGGCACGCATGGCCGCCACGCCTGGGAAGATGACCGTGGAGGCCTTGTGCACGCCCGGCGCCACCGCCTCGAACTCGGGCGGCGGCACGTAGGGGTGATGGATCAGTCCAGTGCGCAGGTCCATGGAGGCCCGCTCAAACCTTCCACTTGGCCAGCAGTTGCGCCGGGCGCATGTTGTCGTAGCCCTCGAAAGGCTGGTGGATCCACGGGTTGGTGGGCAGGAACTCCACCGAATAATCCGGCGTGAACACCGACACCGCCTTGGTCCAGATCACCGCGCTGCGCAGCTCGGTGATGGGCGGGTAGTTGTTCTTGAGCATGTCGATCACAGCACGCAGCGTGTGGCCGGAATCAGCCAGGTCGTCCACCAGCAGCACACGGCCTGCAATCTCGCCCTTGGGCGTGGTGATGTAACGGGCGATGTCCAGCTGGCCCTGCACCGTGCCCGCTTCCGCCCGGTACGAGCTGGTGGACATGATGGCCAGGGGCTTGTCGAAGATGCGGCTCAGGATGTCACCCGGGCGCATGCCGCCGCGGGCCAGGCACAGGATGGTGTCGAACTCCCAGCCCGACTGGTGCACCTTGATCGCCAGTTTTTCGATCAGGTTGTGGTACTCGTCGTAAGACACGTACAGGTGTTTGCCGTCTTCGGTCAGCATATCGGATCTCCGTTTCAGAGGGTCTTGGGTAGGCTGCCGCTCAGGCGGCGAAGGGGTGGTGCAACAGAATGGTGTGGTCGCGGTCCGGGCTGGTGGACACCACGTGAATGGGAACACCCGTCACTGCCTCGATGCGGCTCAGGTAGGCCTGCGCGTTGGCGGGCAGATCTTCGTAACGGGTCACCCCCACAGACGAATCGCTCCAGCCCGGCAGCGTTTCGTAGATCGGCTCGCAGCGGGCGATTTCGTCGGCCCCCAGCGGCAGAATGTCGATGATCTCGCCGTCGAGCTTGTAGCCCACGCACAGCTGCAGTTCGGTCAAGCCGTCCAGCACGTCCAGCTTGGTGATGCACAGACCGCTCAGGCCATTGACCTGGGCCGAGCGCTTCAGCAGCGCGGCATCAAACCAGCCGCAGCGGCGCGAACGGCCAGTGGTCACGCCCTTCTCGGCACCCACGGTGCTCATGTGGTAGCCCGGCGTGCCTTCCTTTTCCCAGTCCAGCTCGGTGGGGAACGGGCCGCCGCCCACACGGGTGCAGTACGCCTTGGTGATGCCCAGCACGTAGTGCAACATGCCCGGGCCAACGCCCGCGCCCGCTGCCGCATTGCCAGCAACGCAGTTGCTGGAAGTCACGAACGGATAGGTGCCGTGGTCGATGTCCAGCAACGTGCCTTGCGCGCCTTCGAACAGCAGGTTGACGCCCGCCTTGTTTGCCTCGTTCAGTTCACGCGACACGTCGGCGATCATCGGCTTGAGCTGCTCGGCCTGCTGCATGGCCTGCTCGAACACCGGTTCGAACTGGATGCGCCCTTCCTTGATGAAACCTTCGAACGCCGGGCCCCAATCCATGTCTGCGGCCCCCAGGTAGGAAGTCAGCAGGTGGTTATGCAAATCCAGCAGTTCGCGCAACTTGGCGGCGAAGCGCTCGGGGTGCTTCAGGTCCTGCACGCGCAGCGCACGGCGAGCGATCTTGTCCTCGTAAGCGGGGCCAATGCCGCGCCCAGTCGTGCCGATCTTGGCAACACCGGCTTTTTCCTTGGCGGCTTCGCGGGCCACGTCGATGGCAGCATGGAAAGGCAGGATCAGCGGGCAGGCTTCGCTCACCCGCAGGCGCGAACGCACTTCCACGCCAGCCTTCTCCAGCCCGGCGATTTCTTCCAGCAGCTTGGTCACCGACAACACCACGCCGTTGCCGATGTAGCACTTGACACCAGGGCGCATGATGCCGCTGGGAATGAGGTGCAGTGCCGTTTTCACGCCATTGATGACCAGCGTGTGGCCCGCGTTGTGCCCACCTTGGAAACGGACGACGCCACGCGCGGTCTCCGTCAGCCAGTCCACCAGCTTGCCTTTGCCTTCATCACCCCACTGGGTGCCCACGACCACGACGTTGCGCCCGGGCTGGGCCTTGAAAGAATTTTGGTTCATTTGGTACCGATCCAACAAAAGGGGTTCTCAGGCAGTCAGTGGCTCCACCACCCACTGGCCATCTCGCGCCACGAGTGCGCGGTTGCAAAGGAATTCGTCCACCTCGTGCTCATGCCCGGGCAGCACGCACACCACGGTCTCGCCTGCGGCGCGCAAACGGGCTATCGTCGAGCGCAACGCGGAATCACTGCCCCAGGGGGCGCGGATGGCCGCCTGCAGCGCCGGTGCGGACACTGCTGCCACCAGCTCCTTGAGGTCCAGGCTGAAACCTGCCGCCGGGCGCTTGCGGCCGAACACCGCGCCGACCTCGTCGTAGCGGCCCCCGCGCACCAGTTCCACCAGACGGCCGCCAGCACGCTGGGCGGCAAACATGGAGAACCGCACACCTGTGTAGTAGGCGTAGCCGCGCAAGTCACCCAGGTCAAACGACACCGTCATGCCCTGCAGGTGAGACGCCAGCCAGCGCAGATCGCCCAGCGCCTTGTCCAGCAGCGGGCTGGAACGCAGGCGACGAGCTGCCTCGTCCAGCACCGAAACGTCCCCGTAAAGGGTGGGCAATGCGAGCAGGTCGTCACGCACCGCCTGCGGCAGGCCTTTGCTCAACGCATCCAGCGTGGCCACATCCTTGGCCGCCAGCGCGGAGTGGATGCGCGCAACGGTGCCAGCGTCGAGCGCCTGCCCTGCCAGCACGGCATCGATGATCCGCACGTCACCCAAGTCCAGCGCCAGCTGCTCCATGCCACTGGCCAGCAGGCAGGCCTGGGCCAGCTCAAGCACTTCCAGATCGGCCTCCAGGCCGGCATGGCCATAGAGTTCCGCGCCAAGCTGCAGGGGCTCACGTGTGGCGTGCGGACGGTCGACCCGAGTGTGCACCACAGGGCCGCAATAACACAGGCGCGTCACGCCCTGGCGGTTGAGCAGGTGGGCGTCGATGCGGGCAACCTGCGGCGTGGTGTCGGCTCGCAAGCCGAGCGACCGCCCCGACAGCTGGTCCACCAGCTTGAAGGTTTGCAGGTCGAGCGCCTCGCCCGTGCCGGTCAGCAGGGAATCCAGGTGCTCGATCAGCGGCGGCATCACCAGCTCGTAGCCGTGGCCACGAGCGGTATCCAGCAAGGCACGGCGCAGGTCTTCGATGTGCCGGGCCTCGGAGGGCAGGACATCGGCAATTTGATCCGGTAGGACCCAGGCAGACATGGGGATGGGAGGGCTGTTAAAAAGAGGATTTTACCGGGGTCTGGACACCCCATGAAAAAAGCGGCCGCCACGGACATGGACGGCCGCCACAGGCATGTGTCACAGAGCCGCCGGAGCCGCCTGTGGCGGCCCCTGGCGAGAGCCTGACTCAGCGTCCGCTGGCGCCCTTGAACGTCTTGAAGAACTCGGACGATGGATCAACCACCATGACGTCGTTCTTGTTGGCAAAGCTGGCCTTGTAGGCCTCCAGGCTGCGGTAGAACTGTGCAAAGGCCGGGTCGCGCCCGAAAGCCTCGTTGTAGGCACGGGCGGCCTCGGCGTCCCCTTCACCCTTGATCTTCTGGGCGTTGCGGAAAGCCTCGGCCACAATGACCTCACGCTGGCGGTCAGCGTCGGCACGGATCTTTTCCCCCTCGGCAAAGCCGGTGGAGCGGAGTTCGTTGGCCACGCGCTTGCGCTCTGCCTCCATGCGGTCGTACACGGAACGGGTGATGGTCTCCGCGTAGTCGATCCGGGTGATGCGCACGTCGACCACATCGATACCCCAGGGCTTCTCGGCGCCACGGACGGCAGCAAGCACTTCCCGCTTTACGTCTTCCATCAGCTGCTCACGGCGGGTGGAAAGCAGTTCACGCACGGTTCGCTTGTTGACCTCCTGCTGGAAGGAGTTGCGCACCACCCTGTTGAGCTGGATGGCGCCGGCGCGCTCGTCCACACCCACGTTGCGGATGTAAGCAGACGGCTCCGCGATGCGCCAGCGCACATACCAGTCGATCACGACGCGCTGCTTCTCGGCCGTCAGCGTCGGCTCGGTGTCCGTGCTTTCCAGCGTCAACAGCCGCTTGTCGATGTAGGACACGTTCTGGAACGGCGGCGGCAGCTTGAAGTTCAGGCCGGGTTCGGTGATGACGGTCTTGATCTGCCCCAGCGCGTAGACAACGCCAAACTGGCGCTGATCGACGACGAAGAGCATGGAACTGGCGATGGCCAGTGCCACCAGGAAGGATGAAATGATGAAGCCAAGCTTGTTCATGGTGTGCGTTCTCCTGGCGTTCAGCGGGTTTCACGTTCGCGTGAACGGGAATCGTCACGGGCGCGAGCGTCGTTGGGCAGGAGAGGTGGTGCCGGAGGTGCCGTTGCGCCACTGGACGCGCCGCCCGCAGCAGGCGCCGAGGACGACACGGACTGCATGATCTTGTCCAGCGGCAGGTACAGCAGGTTGGAGTTCTGCCGGGTATCGATCAGCACCTTGGTCACGCTGCCGTATACCTCCTGCATCGCCTCCAGGTACAGGCGTTCGCGCATCACCTGCGGGGCCTTGGCGTGCTCGGCCTGGATCAGACGGAAGCGCTGGGCATCACCCTGCGCCTGTGCAACGATGCGCGCCTTGTAGCCCTCTGCCTCTTCCATGAGGCGGGACGCGGCGCCTCGTGCGCGTGGCACAACGTCGTTGGCATAGGCCTCGGCCTCGTTCTTGGCGCGTTCACGCTCCTGGCCAGCCTTCAGCACGTCGTCAAAAGCCGCCTGGACCTGCTCGGGCGGTCGAACACCACCCTGCTGCAGGTTGATGCCGACAATCTCGATACCCACGCTGTAACGGTCCAGGATGGTCTGCATCAGCGTGCGGACGCGGGGAGCAATCTGGTCCCGCTCCTCGGCCAGGGCAGCGTCCATCTTCATCTTGCCCACCACTTCGCGGACGGCCGTTTCAGCTGCGCGCAGCACGGCCGCATCCGGATCCCGGCTGGCGAACAGATAAGCCCGCGCGTCGTTCAGACGGTACTGGACCGCGAACTTGATCTCGACGATGTTCTCGTCCTCCGTGAGCATGGCGGATTCGCGCAGCCCGGTGGCCCGGACGATGGCATCACGGCCGACGTCGACAGACCGTATCTGCGTGACAAACACCGACTCGTGCCGCTGGATCGGATACGGCAGACGCCAGTTGAAGCCCGCCCCTACCGTGCTGTGGTACTTGCCGAACTGCGTGATGACGGCCTGCTGGCCTTCCTGCACGATGAAGAAACCTGTGCCAAGCCAGATCAGCGCCGCGACACCGGCGATCAGGCCAACGCCGATACCCGTGTTCTTGGGGTCGGGCCTGAAGCCGGGCGGCGTGCCGCCACCCTGGCCACCACGCCCGCCCCGGCCGCCGAACAGCCCGCCGAGCTTGCGGTTGAAATCCCGCCAGAGTTCATCCAGGTCCGGCGGCCCCTGGTCGGGCCCCTGCCCCTGGGGCCGCTGCCGTGGCGGCTCTTCGTGACGCCGATCGTCATCCCCCTGGGCATTGCGACCCTGTCCGGACGAATTCCCTTCGTCGTCACGCCCCCAGCGGGGGTCGTTCAGGTTGAACATACCCCTCACGCGACTCCAGCGGGGCGGGCGAAGGTTCAGCGGATTCAAGTTCATGAGCAATGATGATGAAGGAGGAAGTACAAGGTTCTATTGTGCCGAATCAGCCGGGCACCCGCGCTTCGCCGGGTTGCACGGCACAACCCATCGATGCAACACGTTCTGCCAGCAGCTGACGAAGCTGGTTCAGGCCCCGGCCGGTACGTGCACTGAGAAAGATACGAGGAACGCTCTGGCCATCTAGTTCCGTTTGATCGACCATTTCCAGAGGCCATTGACCTGGATCAAGCGCATCAAGCTTGTTGAACACCAGTATCTGCGGCACATCTGCAGCCCCGATTTCGTGCAAGACGCGCAACACCTCCTGGATCTGTTCCGGATGGGCGGGGTTCGAGACGTCAACCACGTGCAGCAGAAGGTCGGCGTCGCGGGCTTCCTGCAAGGTTGCTGCGAAGGCATCCACCAGCGTGTGAGGCAGGTCCCGGATGAAGCCCACCGTATCGGAGAGAGATACGCTTCGCCCCAGTTCACCCAGGTACATCTGGCGGGTGGTCGTGTCGAGTGTGGCGAACAACTGGTCGGCCGCGTAGGCCCGTGCCTTCACCAGCGCGTTGAACAGAGACGACTTGCCCGCGTTGGTGTAACCCACCAGCGAGATGTTGAATGCCCCGCGCCGGTCCCGCTGGCGCCGCTGCGTGCTGCGCTGGCGCTTGACCTTGTCGAGCCGCTCGCGAGTGCGCTTGATGGCATCGCCGATCATGCGGCGGTCCAGTTCGATCTGTGTTTCACCAGGGCCGCCGCGCATGCCGATGCCACCGCTCTGACGTTCCAGGTGCGACCAGCGCCGGACCAACCGCGTGGAAAGGTACTGCAACCGAGCCAGTTCGACCTGCAACTTGCCCTCGTGGCTGCGTGCCCGCTGCGCGAAGATCTCCAGGATCAGCAAGATGCGGTCGTTCACGGGCATGCCCATGTGACGCTCAAGGTTGCGCTGCTGAGCCGGGCTCAAAGCCTGGTCAAAGAGGATTTCCTTGGCATCATGGCCTAGCGCCAGTGCCTTGATCTCGTCAGCCTTCCCGGAACCGACGAAAAGCGCGGCATCGGGCGCACGCCGCTTGCAGGTCACCCTGTCAAGCACGACATAACCGGCCGTGGTGGCCAGCTGCGCGAGCTCTTCAAGGTCTTCGTCGAAATGAGGAAGCCCCAGATCGACCCCCACCAGGATCACGCCTGGCAGAGCCGGAGGGGCTTTTTCAGGGGAAGTCAATTGGTGTGCTTGGAGCCGGTCACGGGGCACCGGCCCTCAAAATGCGCCACTCAGGCTGCTTCGCCAGACTGGGTAGCGCTGAACTGGACCGGACGGCCCGGAACGATGGTGGAGATGGCGTGCTTGTAGACCATCTGGGTGACCGTGTTGCGCAGCAGGACGACGTACTGATCGA
Source organism: Hydrogenophaga aquatica (assembly GCF_054780915.1). Classification (NCBI taxonomy): domain Bacteria; kingdom Pseudomonadati; phylum Pseudomonadota; class Betaproteobacteria; order Burkholderiales; family Comamonadaceae; genus Hydrogenophaga; species Hydrogenophaga aquatica. The sequence continues at coordinate 522,278 of NZ_BAAGVK010000011.1, forward strand.
AGGACTCGATCTGCCCCTGAAGCTTGATCCCGTTGACGAGGTAGATAGACACCGGCACGTGCTCGCGGCGGAGTTGGTTCAGAAAGGGATCCTGCAAAAGCTGGCCTTTGTTGTTGCTCACGATATGCTCCGTGTTCAAAAAGTTGTGGAAGTGCGACCATACCACAGCAAGGGCCGCGGCGGATCACCCATGGGGCGAGACCTAGGCGTCGTAGGGATTGGCCGAAGTCTTGAACTCGATGCGCAGAGGCGTTCCGACCAGGTCAAAGGCCTTGCGGAACCGACCTTCCAGGAAGCGGCGGTAGGCCTCGCCCACGTGCTCCAGGGAGTTGCCGTGGATCACGATCACCGGCGGGTTCATGCCGCCCTGATGGGCGTAGCGCATCTTGGGACGGAACATGCCGCCGCGCTTGGGGGCCTGGAAGGCCACCGCTTCCTGCAGCAGACGCGTGAGCACAGGGGTGGACATCTTGCGCGTGGCCGAGGCATAGGCCTGCGCGATCGACTTCCACAGCGGCGCGATGCCCTGCCGCTTCTTCGCGGAAATCATGTGCATGGCCGCAAACTTGAGGAACCCCAGGCGGCTTTCGATGGAACGCTGCAGCTGCTCGCGCTGGTAGCTGTCGATGGCGTCCCACTTGTTGATCGCCACGACGACCGCGCGGCCGCTCTCCAGGACGAAACCTGCAATGTGCGCGTCCTGGTCCGTCACGCCCTGCGTGGCGTCAATCAGGAGCAGCACCACATGCGCGTTCTCGATGGCCTGCAACGTCTTGACCACCGAGAACTTCTCGATCGCCTCGAACACTTTGCCTTTGCGGCGAAGGCCGGCCGTGTCGATCAGCTCGAACTTCTGGCCATTGCGTTCGAACGGGACCGAGATCGCGTCGCGGGTCGTGCCTGGCATATCGAAGGCCACGAGGCGCTCCTCCCCGAGCCAAGCGTTGATCAGGGTGGATTTCCCGACATTGGGGCGCCCTGCCACAGCCAGCTTGATCACCGTCTCGGCGCCTTCGGCTGGCTCCTCATCGGCAGCGTCGTCGGCCCAGGGCAGTTTGTCCAGCGCCGACTCCACCATGGAGCGAACGCCCTGCCCGTGCGCTGCGGAAACGGGCAGCACGTCGCCCAGGCCCAGCTCGTAGAACTCCGACAGCTGTGCGCCCGCCTTCATGCCCTCGGCCTTGTTGGCCACCAGCAGGCAGGGTTTGCCCAGGCGGCGCAAGTAGTTGGCGATGTCGTGGTCCTGCGCGCTCAAACCCGCGCGCGCGTCCAGCACGAAGATGACGACATCGGACTCGGCCACGGCCTGCTGGGTCTGCCTGGCCATTTCCTTGTAGATGCCACTGCCTGCGTCAGGCTCGAAACCGCCCGTGTCGATCACGATGAATTCGCGCTTGCCCAGGCGCGCATTGCCATAGTGGCGGTCCCGCGTCAGTCCGGGGAAGTCGGCCACGATCGCGTCGCGGGTATGGGTCAGACGGTTGAACAGCGTCGACTTGCCGACGTTGGGCCGCCCGACGAGGGCGATGACAGGTTTCATTCAGGACGCCAGGCGTACACGCCACCGTTGCGGGTGACGGCGATCAGGGTATTGCCCGCCAGGAAAGGCGCAGCAACGATGGGGGAACCATCTGTGGTCAGACGGTTGAGCATGCTACCGTCTTCACGGGACAGCAGGTGCACATAACCTTGCGCATCGCCGATGACGATGGAGCGGCCAGCCGCCAGCGGAGCGGTCAGGCCCCGGTTGAGCAGCCGGTCGGTGGACCAGGCAACGTCTCCCGAGGCGCGCTTCCACGCCACCACACGGCCATTGGCCTCGCTGCCATAGACATGGTCAGGGTCCGCATGGACACCGACGGCCCCGTTCGCGGGCTTGGTCCAGGCCAGGACGCCACGGTTGGCATCCACGCAGCCAACAGCCGACTGGAACGCACGGGCACAGACCTGGTCGCCCACCCGGCCCACACGCCCGACCAGGTCGACCAGACGCTCGATCTCATTGACACCACGCGGGCTGGCGATGGCGGCATCCCAGCGGACGCCGCCGTTGGCCGGGTTGAGGCCGGTCAAGCGCCCCGAAATGCCCGTCACCAGGGTGTCGCCGACGGCCATCAGGACACCGGCCTGCTGCAGCACCAGGGCGTCCGCGCCCCGGGCACTCTGGGTCCAGAGGCGGGCACCGGTCTTGCCATCAAAAGCCGAGACACTGCGGTCACCGCTGAGAACGAACACCCGCTGACCAGCCACCAGTGGCGCAGTAAAAACGCGCGCAGCCAGGCGGGTGCGCCAAAGCTCACGGCCCGCAGATACTGCGACCAGGTCGTTGTCCTTGGTCACGACGGCTGCGGTTTCGCCGTCAAAACCCACGCCAGCGGCCAGCGCTGAGCCCACGTCGGCGCGCCAGGCTTCCCTGCCCGCCTGTGCGTCGACCGCCACGAGCGAACCCGCTGCGTTGGCGAAGACCACGGTGTTGCGGGACACAGCAGGCTCAACGAGAGGTGCGCCAGTGCCCACTTGCAGGCTCCAGGCCTGCCGGGCAGAAACCAGTGCAGTCACCGGAACAAGCGGAGCCGGTTCGGGCTTCTTGCTGCCGGACGAGCATGCGGCCAGCACCGCAGCCATTGCCAGCACCACGGGCAGCGTACGAAACCGGTTGGCAGAACGGGTTGCTTTCACCAGGAGGTCTCCATTAGGGGGTTGCGGTGGGGTCCACACCCAACGCATTCAGTTTAGCTTCAACGATGCGGCGGTAATCGGCAGCCTGGTCCAGCTTGGCGTAGGCGTCCTTGTACGCCTGGCGGGCGGCATCGGCGTTGCCCTGGGCCTGGAGCACGTCGCCACGGCGGTCAGCGACCAGGCCCTCAAACGCGGCGGGCACCTTGGCATCCAGCGCCTTTAGGGCGGCATCGTAGGCCTTGGCATCCAGCTCCAGACCCGCCAGCCGCAAGCGCGCCACGGCAGCCATGCCTTCGTCGCTGGTCTTGCCAATGACAAAGTTCAGGGCCGCCTTGGCGTCGTCAGCCTTCCCCTCGTCGTAAAACACCTTGGCGGCAAGAAGCCCGGCCTGCTGGGCCTGTACCGCACCCGCCGCCTTGGACTGGATGTCAGCCCACACCCGGCGCAGCTTCTCGTCGTCGTTGGCCTGGGCAGCACGCTCCAGTTCCTCGTAAAGAACGGCGGCTTCCAGGGCCGACTTGCGCTGCCAGTACTGCCAGCCGTTCCAGGCCGCAAAAGCCCCCAGCACCGCGATCAGGAGCCACGTGATGAGGTTGCCGTACTTGGACCAGAAATGTTTGATCTGGGCGAGCTGTTCCTGCTCTTCGAGGTCGTAGTGAGAAGCCATTCAGGGCGATGAGTGTTCAGAGGATTGCAAGGGATTGTAGGCTGCCCGGCAGCGGCCTCATTTGAGGCGGTGCGCCCAGGAAGCGGCCTCGGCGAGCGGCAGCGCGGTCTGCTCCGTGATTCCGCCAGCCGCGCCGTCGGCACGCAACGGCTTGACCGACACCTGGCCGGCAGCCAACTCGCTCTCGCCAAAGATGAGCGCGTAGCGCGCGCCGCTGCCATCGGCCTTCTTGAACTGTGACTTCATGCTGCCCTGGCCGTCCGGGCCGCCCGCGTGCATCTGCACCGACACGCCAGCCTGACGCAAGGCGCGCAACGCCTGCATCACCTGTGCCTGCCCTTGCGCCTGGGGCACGACGGCATAGCAGTCAGGCACCGGGGTGGCAGGCAAAAGGTTCTGCGCCTTGAGCAGTTCCAGGATGCGCTCGACCCCCAGCGCCCAGCCCACGGCTGGCGCAGGCTTGCCGCCAATCTGTGCGATCAGCCCGTCGTAACGGCCGCCGGCGCACACCGTGCCCTGCGCACCCAGCGACGTGGTGACGAATTCAAACACGCTCAGGTTGTAGTAATCCATGCCTCGCACCAGGCGCGGATTGATGCGGTAGGCAATGCCCTGCGCGTCCAGCAACGCGCGCAAGGCATTGAAGTGCGCAAGCGACTCCTCGCCCAGGTACTCCATCAGCTTGGGTGCGGCTTCCACCAGCGCCTGCATCGCCGGATTCTTGGTGTCCAGGATGCGCAGCGGGTTGCTGTGCAGGCGGCGCTTGGCGTCCTCGTCCAGCTGGTCCTGGTGCTGCTCCAGGTAGGCGATGAGTGCCTGCCGGTGCGCCTGCCGCTCGGCGGGCTGGCCCAGGCTGTTGATCTCCAGCGTCACGTCCGTCAGGCCCAGCTCGGCCCACAGGTCGGCCGCCATGACGATCAATTCCGCGTCCACGTCGGGCCCCGCAAAGCCGAGCGCCTCGGCGCCGATCTGGTGGAACTGCCGGTAACGGCCGCGCTGCGGGCGCTCATGGCGGAACATGGGGCCCATGTAGTACAGGCGCTTGGGGCCCTCGTAAAGCTGGTTGTGTTCGATGACGGCGCGCACCACGCCAGCCGTGGCCTCCGGGCGCAGCGTCAACTGCTCACCATTCAGGCGATCCTCGAAGGAGTACATCTCCTTCTCGACGATGTCGGTCACCTCGCCCAGGCCACGCACAAACAGGCCCGTGGGCTCGACGATAGGCGTGCGCACGTTGCGGTAGGCGTACCGCGCCATCAGGTCGCGCACCTTGCCTTCCAGCCACTCCCAGTGCGCCGATTCGGGCGCAAAGATGTCGTTCATGCCTTTGACGGCACTGAGTTTTTCTGCCATTTGCTTTGCCTGCTTCTGGTCGAGCGCGCCTCAGACGGACGCGCCGAACTTCTTCTGAATGTAGTCTTCCACGATCTGCTGGAAATCCGCAGCAATCGTGTCCCCGCGCAGCGTGACACGCTTCTCGCCGTCGATGAACACAGGCGCGGCAGGTGCCTCGCCCGTGCCGGGCAGGCTGATGCCGATGTCGGCATGTTTGCTTTCGCCCGGCCCGTTGACGATGCACCCCATCACAGCGACCTTGAGGTTTTCCACGCCAGGGTAGCTCTCGCGCCACTGCGGCATGGAAGCGCGCAGGTAGTCGTCGATCTGCTTGGCCAACTCCTGGAACACCGTGCTGGTGGTGCGCCCACAGCCCGGACATGCGGTGACGCTGGGCACGAAGCTGCGCAGGCCCAGCGCCTGCAGAATCTCCATGGCCACCACCACTTCCTGGGTGCGCGCCTCGCCCGGCTGCGGGGTGAGCGACACGCGAATGGTGTCGCCGATGCCCTGCTGCAGCAACACCGACAGCGCGGCTGCCGACGCCACCGTGCCCTTGGTACCCATGCCTGCCTCTGTCAGCCCCAGGTGCAGGGGATAGTCGCAGCGGCGGTTCAACTCCTGGTACACGGCAATGAGATCCTGCACGCCGCTGACCTTGCAGGACAGCACGATGTCCTCGGGCTTCATGCCCATCTGCTGCGCCTGGGCGGCAGACTGCAGCGCAGACGTGATCAGCGCCTCATACATCACCTGCTTGGCATCCCAGGGCTGCGCACGCCGGGCGTTCTCGTCCATCATGGCCGCCAGCAGATCCTGGTCAAGGCTGCCCCAGTTCACACCGATGCGTACCGGCTTGCCCCAGCGCACCGCCGCCTCGACCATCTGGCCGAACTGGCGGTCTTTCTTGTCACCCCGGCCCACGTTGCCCGGGTTGATGCGGTACTTGGACAATGCCTGCGCCATGTCCGGGTATTCGGTGAGCAGGCGGTGCCCGTTGTAGTGGAAGTCACCGATCAGCGGCACAGGGATGCCCATGCGGTCCAGCTGTTCGCGGATATGCGGCACAGCCTTGGCCGCCTCGTCGTTGTTCACCGTGATGCGCACCAGCTCGGAGCCAGCCAGCGCCAGTTCTTTCACCTGGATGGCAGTGCCGATGGCGTCCGCCGTGTCGGTGTTGGTCATGGACTGCACGCGCACGGGGGCATCGCCTCCTACGGTGACCTTGTGGTCACCCCAGGCCACCACACCCTGGCGGGATTTGCGTTGCAGGGCGCCTCCGAGAGGCGTTGCCTCAGAAGCGTCGGTATGTCGATCCACGGCTCACCTCACCTCGAAACGCGCCACATTGTTGCGGGCATGCGGCGTCAGGTCGAACTGGACTCCGCGCACCAAAACCTCGGTCTCATCGGCACGCCCGATCACCACCGTCAGCGGAAGATCGGTCCCGACCGATACAACCTCGCCGGACTGGAGGCTGCGCTGGATCAGCACCCGGCCAGAGGCACCAGTGACCTGAACCCAGCTTGCCTCCTTGGCCTTGAGGGTCAAGGGCTGGCGACTGAGGTCGACGGGTTGAGCTGGCGCTTCGGCAGCCGCCTGGCTCGTCACGGGAGTGACCGCGGCAGCCACTTCGGCAACCGGCTGCGCAGGCACAGAGCTGGACGCTGGAGCGCCGCCCGAATCGGAAGAGGACGACCCGGCCACTGGACTCGGGGCGGCATCCTCAGGATGAGCCTGTTCGCTGGCAGCCTGCGGCAGCGCATCGGCCGTCTGTAGCGGTGCCGGAACCATAACGGCTTGTGCCGCATCGGGCCTGTTGTCGTCGAACAAATTGGCAAGCGACCAGGAACCGTCCTCCGGGAGCAGGAACCAGAGCAAACCTGCCAGGAAAAACATGACAAGCGCAGCCACTGCGGGCTTTGAAAGGGGCTTGTTGACCACCGGCTCCCCCGCCGACATGGCTCGCGCGGAGTGCAGTGGGAATGGCGCGTTCAGACCCGAGCCCTCTTCAACCAGCCGCACGCCCTTGGCCTGTGGCAGGCTCGCCAGCACCGGCGCCGCATCGATCTTGAGCGTGCGGCACACGCTTGAAGCCAGGGCCCGTGCAAAGGTGGCGTCGGGCAACTCATCGAAGCGGCCAGCCTCCAATGCCTCCAGCTTCTGAACCGGCACTTTGAGCATGGCAGCCAATGCAACCACATGCAGACCAGCCCGCTCACGCGCCGCGCGCAAAAGCTCCACGCCCCCCAGTTCGGCGGCGGGCGCTTCCTGGGAGGGGGCAGTGGACACCTGCACCAACGTGTCACTCATTGAACGCTCCTCTTTCATAGGCACCGGCTTCGCGGGACTCCGGGAAACGGCGCCGCAGCTGCTCACCCAGTTGCCGTGCCGCTTCGTGGTTGCGCAAGCGGTTTTCGATCTTGATGCCCAGCCACAGCGACTCGGCATTCGCAAAGTCTGAGGTGTTCACGCGCCGCACGAAATAGCGGGCACGCTCGGACTCACCCCGCTTGTTGAGCAGCACGGCCAGGTTGTAGTTGGTGACAGGTTGGGCGGGATCCAGTTCGAAGGAGCGCGTGAAGCTGGCTTCCGCCTCGCTGAACTGGCCGGCGCGCGCCTGGCATACGCCTTGCGCCATCCAGGTCCTGGCCGCGGCGGCGTAGTTGGGAACGGCCAGCGCGCGCGTGAACAGCTGTGAAGCCTCGCTGTACTTTTCTTCCTGGCAACGCATCCAGCCCAGGTTGTGCAGCGTATCGGGGTCGCGGGGGTTCACACGCAGCCCCTGCTGAAAGCTCTCCTCCGCCAGCCGCATCTCGTTGAGGCGCATGTAGATCAGCCCCCGCAAGTTGTAGGCCGCCACGAAGGTCGGATCGATCGCAATGGCCTGCTTGGCCTCGTCCAGCGCGACCGTGTTCTGGCCCTGCTCGAAGTAACCGGCAGCCAGCTGCAACCTCACCCTGGCGCGCTTGCGGGCTTGTGGCTCGTCGGACTCCGTCACCAGGTCCCTGCCCGAGCCGGTGACATAGTCACCGGCACCGCCCGCACAGCCCATCAACGTGAGCAGGACGAACACAGCAGCAAGCCAGCGAGCGGGCATCATCGGTGGGTCTCCTTCTTCTTCCAGACGACAGGCTGCTCTTCAGCGGCGGCACGGCGCTGTGCAAGGCGCCGGGCGGCGTTGGTACGGTCCAGAACGTCGCCCGCCAGCTGTCCGCAGGCGGCATCGATGTCGTCTCCCCGCGTCTTGCGAACGGTGGTGACGATACCTGCGCCGTTGAGCGCTTGAGCAAAGGCCTGCACCGTTGCGCGAGACGAGCATTTGAGCCCCGAATCCGGGAAGGGATTGAAGGGGATGAGGTTGAGTTTGCACGGAACGCCCCGCCCCGCGTGCTGCTGGAGCAGCGCCACCAGCTCACGGGCGTGCTCGGGCTGGTCGTTCACCCCGTCGAGCATGCAGTACTCGAAGGTAATGAAGTCCCTTGGTGCTGCGGGCAGGTAGCGCAGGCAGGCATCCAGCAGCTCCGCCAGCGGGTATTTCTTGTTCAGCGGGACCAGGTGGTCGCGCAGGGTATCGTTGGGCGCGTGCAGGGAAACGGCCAACGCCACCGGGCAATCCTGCGCCAGGCGATCCATCATCGGCACGACGCCAGAGGTGGACACCGTGAGCCGGCGGCGGGACAGGCCGTAACCGTGGTCGTCCAGCATCACCTTCAGGGCCGGAACGAGCGCACTGTAGTTCTGGAGCGGCTCACCCATGCCCATCATCACCACGTTGGAGATGACACGCTCCTGCGTGTTGAACTTGCGCCGCAAGTAGTGTTCGGCAAACCAGAGCTGGGCAACGATTTCACCCGTGCTGAGGTTGCGGCTGAAGCCCTGGTGACCGGTGGAGCAGAAACGGCAACCCACTGCGCAGCCAGCCTGGCTGGATACGCACAACGTTCCACGGTCATCCTCGGGGATGAAAACAGACTCGACGGCGTTGCCGTCGCCGACGTCGAACAGCCATTTGATGGTGCCGTCGGCAGAGTCCTGCTGCGAGAGTACGGGCAGACCGCGCACTTCGCACACGCCCGGCAGCTTCTCACGCAGGCTGCGGGCCAGATCGGTCATGTCCTCGAAGCGGGCCACGCCTTTCTGATGAATCCAGCGAAAAAGCTGAACGGCTCGGAAACGCTTTTCCCCGAGCCGCTCACAGAAGGCAGCCAACCCCTCGAGGTCGAAATCGAGCAAATTGGCCGTCATGACATGATCAACGCGAGTAGACGTTCATGCCAGGGAAGAAGAACGACACTTCCACGGCGGCGGTTTCAGGCGCGTCGGAGCCGTGCACGGCGTTGGCGTCGATGCTGTCGGCAAAGTCGGCGCGGATGGTGCCCGGAGCGGCCTTCTTGGGGTCGGTGGCGCCCATCAGGTCACGGTTCTTCAGGATGGCGCCTTCGCCTTCGAGCACCTGGATCATCACCGGGCCGGAGATCATGAAGTCCACCAGATCCTTGAAGAAAGGACGCTCTTTGTGCACGGCGTAGAACTGCTCGGCTTCGCCGCGCGACAGGTGCACCATCTTGGCAGCGATGACCTTCAGGCCAGCGGCCTCGAAGCGGGAGTAGATCTGGCCGATGACGTTCTTGGCGACGGCGTCGGGTTTGATGATGGAAAGGGTGCGTTCGATGGCCATTTTGTTACCTAGGGATTTGTTGGAAAGACAAAGTCAGCAAAGCCCTTGATTCTAACAGTTCAGGGCACGCAAATTGCGTCAACGTTTGCCCCCCTGGCGGCGGCGTTGCCCGGCCGCACCAGGCCCGCGGCCGGCACCGCCAGTACGCGGACGCGCGTCCGCCCCGATGTAGCCATAACTGGTACGCATGGGGTCGGGCTGCCCTCCGGCCGCTTTGTCACCGCCACGCGGCGTGAAGCGCTTCTTCCCCGCCCCTTGCGGCAAGGCAGGCCCGTCCACCAGCTTGGGGGCGCCAGGGCGCGGCCCCTTGCCCCGGTTGCGGCGCGGTGGCTGCCCGCGCCGTTGCCCCTGCTCTTCCGCAGGCCGCGCCATGCCTGCGGCCTGCGTGAGCCGCTCGATGTCACGGTGATCCAGCTCCAGCCAGGCGCCACGGCGCAGGCCGCGCGGCAGGACCACGGCGCCATAGCGGATGCGAATCAGCCTGCTGACGGCGTGCCCGACCGCCTCGAACATGCGCCGGACTTCGCGGTTGCGGCCCTCGGCGATCGTCACGCGGTACCAGCAGTTGGCGCCGTCGCCACCACCGTCTTCGATGGACTGGAACTGCGCGACGCCGTCATCCAGATTGACACCGTCAAGCAAACGCTGCTTTTCCTCGTTGCTCAAGGCCCCCAGCACCCGGACGGCGTACTCACGTTGCAGGCCGAAGCGCGGGTGCATCAGCTTGTTGGCCAGCTCACCGGAGTTGGTGAACAGCAGCAGACCCTCGGTGTTCAGATCCAGCCGTCCCACGGATTGCCACTTGCCGTTGTGCAGCTTGGGCAGGCGACGGAAAACCGTCGGGCGGTTCTGCGGGTCGTCGTGCGTCACGACCTCGCCCGTGGGCTTGTGGTACGCCAGCACACGGGGCGGCGGCGGCGCGATGCGCACGCGAATGGGTTTGCCGTTGACCTTCACCGAATCGCCGTACTGGATGCGCTGACCGATGTGGGCAGGCTCGCCGTTGACCGAAATCCGCCCCTCGAGAATCATCTGTTCCATCTCAAGCCTCGAACCCAGCCCTGCCTGCGCAAGCACCTTGTGCAGCTTGGGGGTATCGGCCTGCGGTTGCAGCACACGCTTGCCCTGTTCGGGCTCAACGGCCTCTTGCTCTGCGTCGAAGGCGCCAGAGACGACCTCCTCGAACAGCTCGGGCTCAGGTGCGCTCTGGCCGGACTGTGGGTCATGCGGTGGGTGGTTCATGCTCTGCTTCTTCAAGGTTGTGTCCAGCTTGCGCCAAGGACTCTGTTTCTGCCACTGCCTCTGTGCCCGGCTCCCCGAAGTCCAGGTCACTCAGCATGTCCTGCGGCATGTCGCCAGCCTCCAAAGGCGGCAACGCATCCAGGGAAGGCAGCCCCAGGTCGTCCAGGAACTGGCGTGTGGTGGCGTAAAGCGCCGGCCTGCCCACGGTCTCGCGGTGGCCGATCACTTCCACCCACCCCCGGTCTTCCAGCTGCTTGAGGATGGCCGAGTTGATGGTGACACCACGGATGTCCTCCATGTCGCCACGCGTGACCGGCTGCCTGTAGGCGATGATGGCCAGGGTCTCCAGCACGGCCCGGCTGTACTTGGGGGGTTTCTCAGGGTGCAGCCGGTCCAGAAAAGGGCGCAGCTCCGGGCGGCTCTGAAACCGCCACCCATTCGCCACGCAAACCAGCTCCACACCCTTGTTGGCCCAGGCACGCTGCAGGTCACCCAGCATCAGGCGCAGGGTGTCGTGCGAGACGGCACCCTCGAACAGCACCGACATCTCGCGCAGGGACAAAGGCTCCTGCGCACAAATGAGGGCGGTTTCGAGGATGCGCTGTGCATCCGCGGTGTTCATGGTCGTGGGTCCGAGAAGACAATGGCCGGAGGTTCCGGGGCGGCCGCAGACACGGGTGTGCAGCGAAAGGCCGAGCGACAGGGCAGAAACGTCAGGCGGGGTCAACCCGCCACAGTTGCTCGAAATTGTAATGCAGCCCAGCGTTTTGCAGGGCAGCATGGATATCTGGCGGCAAACGGCTTTCCAGGCTGAGCGTGACGCCCGTCACGGGGTGCACGAACACCAGCCGCAGCGCATGCAGCGCCTGGCGGCCCATGCCTGCCAAGGCGCGGCCGCCATACAACGTGTCGCCCACGAGTGGGTGGCCCAGCCAGGCCATGTGGACACGGATCTGATGGGTGCGCCCGGTGTGCAGCTTGCAGCCGACCCAGCTCAGCCCGCCTCCCGCATCCAGCAGCCTCACGCGGGTCTGCGCCTCCTTGGCCCCGCTGGCACCCTGCAGCACCGCCATGCGCAGGCGGTTGCGCGGGTCGCGCCCAATAGGCTGGTCAACCAGCACCTCGGAAGCCCCGCGCCAGCCACCGTGCGCCAGGGCCACGTAGATCCTGTGGACTTCACGGCGCGCGATCATGCGCACCAGCGCATCGACAGCCTGCTGCGTCTTGCCCACGATCATCAGGCCGCTGGTGTCCTTGTCGAGCCGATGGACGATGCCAGCACGGGGCAGCCGCGCCGCGCCACCGTGGTGGGCCAACAGGCCGTTGAGCAGAGTGCCTGTCCAGTTGCCTGCGGCCGGGTGCACCACCAGGCCCGCGGGCTTGTCCACCACCATCAGGTGCTCGTCTTCGTACACCACCTGCAGCGCCATCGCCTCGGGCAGGAAGGACTGAGCCTGTGCCGTCGGCCGCAGTTCAACCTCGACACGGTCTCCCGTCTTCAAACGGGTGGCGGGCTTGGATACCGGCTGACCGTTCAGGGCTACGGCGCCCTCTTCCAGCAACTGCTGAAAATACGAGCGGGAAAACGCCGGGCAGGACCGCGCCAGGAAGCGGTCGATCCGGTCACCGTGGTCTTCGGGACACGCGGCCAGGGCCCGCGTTTCCGCGCCAGCCTCAAGCTCGGTCTCTTCCTCGGCCAGCTCGGGCTCCTGGTCAAGGGGGGTCGATATAATTTGCTGAGTCAATCCGCTGTCCCGCTGCTACAAAGGTGTACGCACGATGTTTTCTCCCCGATTATCCGCTGTGTGCCTGAAGCGCTCCTGCCTGCCCATGCTGCTGTCAGCAGCGCTGCTGGCGGGCTGTGCAGGCAGCACCAAGACCGTTGACGAAACCGCAGGCTGGAGCCCCAACAAGCTCTATGCCGAAGCGATGGACGAGCGCAACAGCGGCAATTACGAGAAAGCCGTCCAGCTTTTCGAGAAGCTGGAAGGCCGGGCCGCAGGCACACCCCTGGCCCAGCAGGCCCAGCTGGAAAAGGCTTACGCGCACTACAAGGCAGGCGAACAGGCACAGGCCGTCGTCACCATCGACCGCTTCATCAAGCTGCACCCTGCCAGCCCGGCGATCGATTACGCGCTGTACCTCAAGGGCATCGTCAACTTCAACGACAACCTGGGCCTGTTCGGCTGGCTGTCGCAGCAGGATCTGTCGGAACGCGACCAGAAGGCTGCGAAGGTGTCCTTCGAGTCCTTCAAGGAACTGGCCGAACGCTTCCCGGACTCCCGCTATGCGCCCGATGCCCGGCTTCGCATGACCTACATCGTGAACTCGCTGGCCCAGTCCGAAGTTCACGTTGCCCGTTACTACTACCAGCGTGGCGCCTATGTGGCAGCCATCAACCGCGCACAGACAGCGATTGCCGACTACCGGGGCGTCCCTGCCGTGGAAGAGGCGCTCTACATCCTCCTGAAGTCTTACGAGGCGTTGAGCATGGAGGAACTGGCCAAGGACACACGGCGGGTACTGGAAACCAACTACCCCCAGAGCACCTACCTCACCGAGGGCGTCAAGTCCAAGGAAGGTCCCTGGTGGAAACTGTGGTGACCAGCTCATCCAGCCAGCGCTGAACCTCCTCGTCGCTGTGCAGCCAGCGCATCGGGGGCAGTGCCGAGCGCAGGACCTTGCCGTAAGGCCTGTCCAGCAGTCGGGTGTCTCCGATCACCAGCAGCCCCTTGTCGAGTTCACTGCGTATCAGGCGCCCTGCCCCCTGCTTCAGCGCCACACCGGTTTCAGGCAGGAAGTAGGTCTTGAACGGCCGTTGTCCAGCCACTTGCAGCGCCGCCGTCTTCGCCGCGACCCACGGGTCGTCTGGCGGCGGAAACGGCAGCTTGTCGATGACCACCATCTGCAGATCGTCCCCCGGCACGTCCACCCCTTCCCAGAAAGACGCCGACGCCACCAGTACGGCACCAGGCCCGCCCCCGCGTGAGGCCCTGCGAAAACGGTCGAGCAACTCGCGCTTGGGAGCCTCGCCCTGCACCAGCACCGCGGGCCCGAGGTCCCGCTGACTCAAAGCCGCAAGGTGCTTGCCGATGGCATCGAGTGCGCGCAAGGTGGTGGTCAACACCAGCGTTCGCCCGCCCAGCTTGACGATCCAGGGCCAGATGCGGGCCGCCAGGGCGGCGGCATGGCGCGGATCGGCGGGCTCGGGCAGAGACTCCGGCACATGGACGGCGGCCTGATGCGCATAGTCAAATGGGCTTTCCAGTTGCAGGGTCGAGATCCCGCCCAGCCCCAACGCCTCGGTGAACCAGGACAGGCCCGCATCCGTTCCCAGGGTGGCCGACGTGAACACCCAGGTCTTGCGCTCAGCAGACCCGGCAGGCAACACTAGCGAGCCGAAAGCCTCGGCGACGGCAAGCGGTGCGAGCGTGAGCCGGAAGTGCTGACCGGGCACGACCCATCTTGCAGCCCCCGAAGGCTCGGCACCTTGCACCACCTTGTCGAAGCTGGAGAGCAAGGTCAAGCCCCGTTCATGCAGGCGCGCCAGCTCCGGCGCCGCGGCCGCCACGTGGTCAAGCCCCTCACAAGCTGCTACTGCCGCACTGCGCAGGCTGGCAATCGACGATCGCCAGCTGTCGGGGTCCACTCCCTCGGGCGCGACACCCGCCCAGTTCAGCCTGCGCTCCTGGGACGGCCCGGCGCCCCAGACGGGAAGGCAGGCAGCCAATCCCTTGACCTCGGACTCCATGGCCAGCGCCAGGGCTTCCCAATTCGCCAGGCCCCGGGCGTGCCGCACCCCGCCCAGCAGGACATCGCGCGCCCAGTCCCGCCACTGGCTGGCGCTCACGGAAGTGCCCAGGAACTGGACGCAAACGTCGGGCAAACGGTGCGCCTCGTCAAACACCAGCACCTCGGCTGCGGGCAGCAGCTCTGCCACACCCGCTTCACGCACAGCCCAGTCGGCCATGAACAGGTGGTGGTTCACCACCGTGACGTCGGCCGCGAGTGCCTGGTTTCTCGCGATATTGACGTGGCAGGACTTCGCGTGCGGACACTGGCCACCCAGGCAGTTCTCCCTGGTGGACGTGATCAGCGGCCAGATGGCAGAGCGTTCATCCAGACCGGACAGTTCCGCCAGATCACCCGTGGTGGTGCAGGTAGACCAGACTTCGACACGGCGGATCTGCTCAGGCAGGTAACGGTCATCGGGCGACGCCCTCTGCCCGGCCGCTTCCAGCCTCTGCCTGCAGAGGTAGCTGGAGCGCCCCTTGAGCAAGGCCATGCGGACCGGCAAGCCCAGCGCCTGAGCGACGGCAGGCAGATCCCTCGTGTAGAGCTGATCCTGGAGCGCCTTGGTCGCAGTCGACATCACCACACGCCTGCCACTCAGCAGGGACGGCACCAGGTACGCATAGGTCTTGCCCACCCCGGTGCCTGCCTCTACGGCAACGCTCTGGCGTTGCTCGATGGCGTCTGAAACAGCCTCCGCCATCGCCAGTTGGGACAGCCGGGGCACGTAGTGGGGGTGCACTTGCGACAGCCGGCCTCCTTCGGCAAAGAACGAGGACACTTCATGGGCAAGCGAGGCAAGATCGGGCGCGGTCATCTGCACTCATAATACGTGCAGACAACACCTGCAACCTCGCCCTTGGACCAGACTGCCCACCGAATGTCAACCGGCTACAAAATCGTCGCAGCCACCGGCCTGGACCAAGGAGACCGGCCCTACCAGCAAGACCAAGTCAAGCTCTTGTCACACGCCCGCGAGGAAGGCTGCCTGCTCGGTGTCGTGGCCGATGGCATGGGTGGCCGCAGCGGTGGCCGCAAAGCTGCGGATCAGGTGCTTCTGACGGCGCAGCAGCTGTTCGAACGCTACGATTCCTCAAGCGATTCACCCGCCGCCTTCCTGAATCAGCTGGCGCAGGAGGCACACCTCGTGATCCGGCTGATTGCCGTGTCAGCCGAGCAGGAGCCACACAGCACGCTGGCAGCGTTCCTGCTCAATCCCGACGGCCACTGCCACTGGGCACACTCCGGTGATTCGCGGCTGTACCACTTCCGTCAGGAAAAGCTGGTGTCCCGCTCCAAGGACCACTCATATGTGCAGGCCCTCGTTGACCGCGGTGAACTCAGCGAAGACGAGGCGCACAGCGACCCTCGCGCCAACATCCTGTTGAGCTGCCTGGGCGCTGAACAGGCGCCGCAGATCAGCATGCACGAAACGGGAAAGCTCGGCCCTGGCGACAGCCTGCTGGCCTGCAGCGACGGCCTTTGGCACTACTTCACGGAACACGAGCTTGGCCACGTGATCAACCAGCTGACGCCGCGCGAAGCCTGCGAGCTGCTGGTTGAACAGGCCCGCAAGCGCTCGGGCGGGCGCGGGGACAACATCTCCCTCATCGTCGTCAAGCTGCTACCGCTTGGCAGCCAGTGAGGCCCGCGACGGTTACGTCAGAGACGTGTCGACCGTGCGGCGCTCCAGCGCCAGGTATTCGGCCGACTGCATCTCGTTGAGCCGCGACACGGTGCGGGGAAATTCGTGCGCCAGCGGTCCTTCCGTGTAGAGCTGCTCCGGCGGCACCTCCGCCGACAGGATGAGCTTGACACGCCGGTCGTAAAGCACGTCCACCAGCCACGTGAAGCGCCGCGCCTCGGAAGCCAGCTTGACCGGCATGTGCGGCACATTGCTCAACAGCACCGTGTGGAACTGGGTGGCCAGCTCCAGGTAGTCGTTCTGCGAGCGGGGGCCGCCGCAGAGCGTTCGGAAGTCGAACCACACCACGCCACCGGCCCGCCGCAGGGCGCGTATCTCGCGCTGCTCGATGTGCAGCACCGGGTCTTCGTCATGGGCTTCGGCCAGACGGCTGAAGGCCTGCTCCATCTCGGCGTCCGTGCCGGGTCCCAGGGGGCAGTGGTAGAGCCTCACCTGCTCCAGAGTACGGCGCCGGTAGTCGGTGCCGTTGTCCACGTTCACCACGTCCATGGTCTGCTTGAGCAGGGCAATGGCGGGCAGAATGCGGTCACGGTGCAAGCCGTCGGGGTAGAGTCCGTCCGGATGAAAGTTGCTCGTGGTGACCATGCCAATGCCGTACTTGCGCATGGCATCGAGCACGCGGTGCAGGATCATGGCGTCGGTCACGTCCGCCACGTGGAATTCGTCGAAACATACCAGGCGGTAGCGCTGCGACATGCGTCGGCCAAGCTCGTCCAGCGGGTTCACGGTGCCCTGCAGTTCGGCCAGCTCGCGGTGCACCTCACGCATGAACTCGTGGAAGTGCAGGCGCGTCTTGCGTCGGAGGGGCACGGCGTTGTAGAAGCAGTCCATCAGGAAGCTTTTGCCTCGCCCCACCCCGCCGTACATGTAGACCCCACGCGGAATGGGCAGCCGATTGATGAACTTCTTGAGCGCGTTGGAGCGCCGCTGCTTGAAGTGCGACCACTCCGCGGCACAGCGCTCCAGCGCCTCGACGGCGCGCAACTGCGCGGGGTCACTCTTGAAACCCCGCGCCTGGAGCTCGGCTTCGTAAGCCGTCCGCACCGGCCCGAAGCCGGCGCTCTCACCCAGCGACGCCATGCGCTCAGAAGTTCAGCGTGCGCTTGTCCACCGCCAGCGCAGCTTCCTTGGTCGCCTCGGACAGCGACGGGTGCGCGTGGCAGATGCGAGCGATGTCTTCGGCACTGGCCTTGAACTCCATGGCCACCACGGCTTCGGAGATCAGTTCGGAAGCCATCGGGCCCACGATGTGCACACCCAGGATTTCGTCGGTCTTGGCGTCGGCCAGGAACTTGACCATGCCGGTCGTGTCGCCCAGCGCACGTGCGCGGCCGTTGGCCAGGAACGGGAAGGTACCGGCCTTGTACGCCACGCCATCGGCCTTGAGCTGCTGTTCGGTGCGGCCCACCCAGGCGATTTCCGGGCTGGTGTAGATGACCCAGGGAATGGTGTTGAAGTTGACGTGACCGTGCTGGCCAGCCATGCGCTCGGCCACGGCAACGCCCTCTTCCTCGGCCTTGTGCGCGAGCATGGGGCCGCGAACCACGTCACCCACCGCCCACACGCCGGGCAGGTTGGTCTTGCACTCGTCGTCCACCACGATGGCGCCGCGCTCGTCGAGCTTCAGGCCCACGGCCTCGGCGTTCAGGCCATTGGTGTTGGGCACGCGGCCGATGGAGACGATCAGCTTGTCCACGTCCAGTGTCTGGGCTTCGCCCTTGGCATTGGTGTAGGCCACGCTCACACCTTTCTTGCCGGTCTTGATCTCGCCGACCTTGACGCCCAGCTCGACCTTCAGGCCCTGCTTGTCGAAGGCCTTCTTGGCCTCTTTGGCGATCTGCTCGTCCACCGCGCCCAGGAAGGTCGGCAGACCTTCGAGGATGGTGACGTCCGCACCCAGGCGGCGCCAGACAGAGCCCATTTCCAGACCGATCACGCCAGAGCCGATCAGGCCCAGCTTCTTGGGCACAGAACCAATGCGCAGCGCACCGTCGTTGCTCAGCACGTTCTGCTCGTCGAACGGCACGCCAGGCAGCGCGCGGGCGTTGGAGCCCGTGGCCACGATCACCTGCTTGCCCACCAGGGTTTCGGGTTTGTCACCCGAAACGGCGACTTCATAACCGCCGTCAACCGCCTTGACGAACGAACCACGGCCGTGGAAGAAGGTGACCTTGTTCTTCTTGAACAGGTAGAGGATGCCGTCGTTGTTCTGCTTGACGACGGCGTCCTTGCGGGCGACCATCTTCGCCACGTCCATCTTCACTGTGCCGGTGGAGATGCCGTGCTCGGCGAAGTGGTGGTTGGCGTGCTCGAAGTGCTCGGACGACTGCAGCAGCGCCTTGGAGGGAATGCAGCCCACGTTGGTGCAGGTGCCGCCAGGAGCGGGGCCGCCTGCGGCGTTCTTCCACTCGTCGATACACGCGACCTTGAAGCCGAGCTGGGCCGCGCGAATGGCGGCGATGTAGCCGCCGGGGCCTGCGCCGATCACGACAACGTCAAATGCTTGGGACATGTTCTTTTCCTGTGAGGTTGGACAAACGCCCCCGAAGGGGCGTCGTGTTCACTGACTTGCCGATCAGATATTGAACAGCAGGCGCGACGGATCTTCCAGCGCTTCCTTCATGGCGACGAGGCCCAGCACGGCTTCGCGGCCGTCGATGATGCGGTGGTCGTAGCTCATGGCCAGGTAGTTGATGGGACGGACCACGACCTGACCGTTTTCCACCACGGCACGGTCCTTGGTGGCGTGCACGCCCAGGATGGCCGATTGCGGCGGGTTGATGATGGGCGTGGAGAGCATGGAGCCGAAGGTGCCACCGTTGGAGATGGAGAACGTGCCGCCGGTCATCTCCTCGATGCCCAGCTTGCCGTCCTGTGCCTTTTTGCCGAACTCGGCGATCTTCTTCTCGATGTCGGCGAAGCTCATCTGGTCAGCGTTGCGCAGGATGGGCACCACCAGGCCACGGGGCGAACCCACCGCGATACCGATGTCAAAGTAGCCGTGGTAGACGATGTCGTTGCCATCGACCGATGCGTTGAGCACCGGAAACTTCTTCAATGCGTGCACGGCAGCCTTGACGAAGAAGCTCATGAAGCCCAGCTTGACGCCATGCTCCTTGGTGAACTGGTCCTGGAAGCGCTTGCGCAGTTCCATGACCGGAGCCATATTCACTTCGTTGAACGTGGTCAGGATGGCGTTGGTGGACTGTGACTGCAGCAGACGCTCGGCGACGCGGGCACGCAGGCGGCTCATCGGCACGCGCTGCTCGGGGCGGTTGCCCAGGTCCACGGTAGGTGCGGCCACCTGGGGCAACACCTTGGTGGGAGCACCCGTGGGAATGGCCACCGGTGCGGCGGCAGGCTTGGCGGCACCGCCAGCCACGGCGGCCAGCACGTCGCCCTTGGTGATGCGGCCGTCCTTGCCTGTGCCAGCCACTGCAGCTGCCGACAGGTTGTTGTCGGCCAGGAGCTTGGCGGCGGCGGGCATTGCCACGGCACTCATGTCCTTGGATGCTGCTGCGGCAGCAGCCGGGGCAGCAGCGGGTGCGGCTGCGGCAGGCGCTGCCGCGGGAGCGGCGGCCACCTTGCCGTCGGTATCGATGCGGGCGATCAGCTGATCGGACACCACAGTGCCGCCATCACCCACCACCAGTTCGGCCAGCACGCCAGCGGACGGCGCGGGCACTTCCAGCACCACCTTGTCGGTCTCGATCTCGATCAGGATCTCATCGGCGGCAACGGTTTCGCCGACTTTCTTCTTCCACTGCAGCAGGGTCGCCTCGGCCACGGATTCCGACAACTGAGGCACTTTGACTTCTACGATAGCCATGATGTAACTGTCCTTGAATGCGTTGTTCTGTTCTGGTGCTTACTTCGTCAGGATGAAGCCCTTGAGCTTGGCAAAAGCCGCGTCCACGAGGTGCTTCTGCTGGTCCTGGTGCAGGTGGGCATAACCCACGGCAGGAGAAGCGGAAGCCGCACGGCCGGCATAGCCCAGGCGCTGACCTTCGATCATGTTTTCGTGGATGTTGTGCTGCACGAAGAACCAGGCACCCTGGTTCTGGGGCTCGTCCTGGCACCACACCACGTCCACCGCATTCGGGAAGCGCTTCATCTCGGCAGAGAAAGCCTTGTGCGGGAACGGATAGAGCTGCTCGACGCGGATGATCGCCACGTCGTCGGCGCCCTTCTCTTCGCGCTTCTTGACCAGGTCGTAATAGACCTTGCCGGAACACGCAATCACGCGCTTGACCTTGGCGGCGTTCTTCACGACTTCAGCGTTCTGCTCGCCCAGGACAGTCTGGAACCCACCCTTGGTGAACTCGCTCAGGGGCGAGGTGGCGTCCTTGTTGCGCAGCAGCGACTTGGGCGTGAAGATGATGAGCGGCTTGCGCAGATTGCGCACCATCTGGCGACGCAGCACGTGGAAGATCTGGCTGGCCGTGGTGGGCTGCACGATCTGCATGTTGGTGTCTGCAGCCAGCTGCATGAAGCGCTCGACGCGGGCCGACGAGTGCTCGGGGCCTTGCCCCTCATAGCCGTGCGGCAGCATCAGCGTGATGCCGTTCAGACGGCCCCACTTCACTTCACCAGAGGCAATGAACTGGTCGATCACAACCTGCGCGCCGTTGGCGAAGTCACCGAACTGCGCTTCCCAGATCACCAGGGTGTTCGGGTCGGCGGAGGCATAGCCGTACTCGAAGCCCAGCACAGCCTCTTCGGACAGGATGGAGTCGATGACGACGAACGGTGCCTGGTTCTCGGCCACGTTCTGCAGCGGGATGTAGGTACCCTCGTTCCACTTCTCGCGGTTCTGGTCGTGGATGACCGCGTGGCGGTGCGTGAAGGTGCCACGGCCCGAGTCCTCGCCGGACAGACGCACGGCATAGCCGCTGGCCACCAGCGATGCGAAGGCCATGTGCTCACCCATGCCCCAGTCGACGTTGATCTCGCCACGGCCCATGGCGGCGCGGTCTGCATAGACCTTCTTGACCAGCTGGTGAGCGTTGATGCTGTCGGGCAGCGTGGTGATCTTCTCGGACAGGCGTTTCCACTCGGACAGGGGGATGGCCGTCTCGGCGGCATCGGTCCACTTCTTGCCCAGGAAGGGCGCCCAGTCCACCGCGTACTTGCTCTTGAAGTTGGTCAGCACCGGGTCGATGGTGTGACGGCCTTCGTCCAGCGCGGCGCGGTAGGCCTTGACCATGTCGTCGCCCAGCGTTTCGCCCAGGCCTTGCGCGGCCAGCTTGTCGGCGTAAAGCTTGCGGGTGCCAGGGTGCTGTGCAATCTTCTTGTACATCAGCGGCTGGGTCAGGCTCGGGGTGTCCTGCTCGTTGTGGCCCAGCTTGCGGAAGCAGATGATGTCCACCACCACGTCCTTGCGGAACTCCATGCGGTATTCCAGCGCGAGCTGGACCGCCAGCACCACGGCTTCGGGATCATCGCCGTTGACGTGCAGCACCGGAGACTCGACACCCTTGACGATGTCGGTGCAATACAGCGTGGAACGCAGGTCGCGCGGGTCGGAAGTGGTGAAACCGATCTGGTTGTTGATGATCAGGTGCACCGTACCGCCCGTGGTGTAGCCACGGGTTGCTGCCAATGCCAGGGTTTCCTGGTTGACGCCTTGACCAGCGAAGGCGGCATCACCGTGCACCAGCACGGGAAGAACCTGCTTGCCCTCGGCATCGCCACGGCGGTCCATGCGGGCGCGCACGGAACCTTCCACCACCGGGTTAACGATTTCCAGGTGGGACGGGTTGAACGCCAGACTCAGGTGAACCGGGCCGCCTGCGGTGGTCACGTCGGAACTGAAGCCCTGGTGGTACTTCACGTCGCCAGCGGGCAGGTCTTCGGGGGCGGTGTGGTCGAACTCGGCGAACAGGTCCTTGGGCATCTTGCCCAGGGTGTTGACCAGCACGTTCAGGCGGCCGCGGTGGGCCATGCCGATCACGATCTCCTGCACGCCCTTCGAACCGGCCTGCTGGATCAGCTCGTCCATCGCGGCGATGAAGCTCTCGCCACCTTCCAGCGAGAAACGCTTCTGGCCCACGTACTTGGTGTGCAGGTAACGCTCCAGACCTTCAGCGGCGGTCAGGCGTTCCAGGATGTGCTTCTTCTTGTCAGCGGTGAAATTGGGTTTGCTGCGGATGCTTTCCAGCTTCTCCTGCCACCAGCGCTTCTGCGTCTGGTCGGTGATGTACATGTACTCGGAGCCAATGGTGCCGCAGTACGTCTCCCGCAGCGCATTGAGCAACTCGCGCAGCGACATGGTTTCGCGGCCGAAGAACGTGTTGCTGGTGTTGAACACCGTTTCCAGGTCGGCATCGCTGAAACCATAGAAAGACGGTTCCAGTTCCGGAATGGAGGGACGCTCGGTGCGCTTGAGCGGATCCAGGTCTGCCCAGCGCTGGCCCACGTTGCGGTAAGCGGCAATCAGCTGCTGGGTGGACACGCGCTTGCGACCCAGGTCGGAGTCGGCGCCCGCAGCGATGACCACCTGGGTCACGCCCTGCTTGGCACGCTCGGCAAACGCGTTGATGACGGGGAGGTGCGGGACATCACGGGCATCGGTGCCGTCCACAGCGGGCACGTTCTGCAGTGCGTCGAAGTAACCACGCCACGAATCGGGCACGCTGGTGGGATCGGCCAGGTAGTTTTCGTACATCTCTTCCACGTACGGCGCGTTGCCGCCGAAGAGATACGAGTTGCCCTGGTAAGCAACGTAGACGCTGCCCGCGTTCGAAGGGGAATCGCTCATGAGTCCGCTGACCTCCGTTTCCCTTTGGGAAACATTAGCTGGTTAATACAACCTTCCGCGACACGGCTGAACCGGTTGGCGGATGCGACAGTGACTGGAAGGACCTGTGCAAAGCCTCGGATTGTGCCACCGTTCTTGGACGGTGTGGAAACTATTTGCGCAAAACCGACGTTACGGCAGAGCGCTGCGGATCACTTCTGCTGTTCTTGCTCCGGTTCGGCTTTCGGCAGACGGCCGGAAGTGCTCACCCCTACCTGGCCGCCACCGGCCGAAACGCCGATGCCGACGCCAACGCGGCCGTCAGTGCCGACGGAGACGCCGACACCGGTGTGCGGCCCCACCGGCACCGAAACACCCAGATTGAGCGAACCGCAGGCCGCCAATGCAGCGGCGGCCGACAAGACAGCGAAGAGGCGCAAGGGAGACATGACGCGTCAACTGGCCGCGCGAGGGGACAGCCGCTCCGAAGCAGGAATGGAGGACGGTTCGTCCATCTCGATGGCGATCTGAGTGCACACGGTGCGGCACAGCATGACCGCCTTTTCGCTCTGAACCCGGTAGATGACCTGGGTGCCTTCCTTGCGTTTGGCAAGCACGCCAGAGCGGTAGAGAAGGTTGAGGTGCTGGGACAGATTGGGTTGTGTGGTGTCTATTTCAGCCAGCAGCTCCGAAACCGACTTTTCCTTGTCACACAGGGCGCTGAGGATGCGCAAGCGCATCGGGGTAGCCAGGATGCCAAAGAGTTCAGCAGCCAGCTCGAACACACGACCCTTATCTTCAACACCAGTCTCTGAGTCGATGATCTGCTGCATATATAAATACACCCTTCTATTCGTACATGTCTATCATAACGACAGAACGCACAAATACAAGGGCGGATTTCCCCGCCCTCCAGCCCCCCTCCTTGATGGCAGACCGATGCCTTCAGGCAACCAGGTCGCGGATCTGCTGCAGCGCGGCAGGATCGTCCATCGTGGTCAGGTCTCCGGGATCGCGCCCCTCGCACACCGCCTGTATGGCGCGCCGCAGCAGCTTGCCGCTGCGCGTCTTCGGCAACACCGAGACAAACCGCACACGCGCCGGTCGCGCCACCGCCCCCAGCTGATCGTCAACCACCTTCATGATTGCCCCCTCCAGCTTGAGGGCGTCGGCGTCGGAGGCAGCCAGGCTTGCGTCCTTGAGCACGGCGAACGCCACCGCGACCTGTCCCTTGAGCTGGTCAGCCACGCCGACCACCGCCACCTCGGCCACGGCCGGATGGCTGGAAATGCTTTCCTCGATCTCCCGAGTGCCCAGCCGGTGGCCCGCCACGTTGATCACGTCGTCAGTGCGGCCCAGGATGAAGAAATAGCCCTCCTCGTCGCGCACACCCCAGTCGAAGGTGCTGTACATGGTGCGCCCGTGGATGCTGGACCAGTACGTCTTGACGTAACGCTCGTCGTCGCCCCAGACGGTCTGCAGGCAGCCGGGCGGCAACGGCCCTTCCACGGCAATCACACCCTTCTTGTTGGGTTCGTTGATCTCCTCGCCGCTCGACTCGTCGATGAGCCTGACGTCATAGCCGTAGACGGCCTTGCCCGGTGAGCCAAACTTGGTAGGCGCCTTTTCCACGCCGTTGCAGATGGCCATGATGGGCCAGCCAGTCTCCGTCTGCCAGTAGTTGTCGATGATCGGCTTCTTGATGGCATCCGCAATCCAGGTGGCCGTGGGTTCGTCCAGCGGCTCGCCTGCCAGGAACAAGGCCTTCAGGCTGGACAGGTCGTACTTGGTCAGGTAGGCCGGATCCTGCTTCTTCAGGACGCGCGCCGCCGTGGGCGCCGAGAACATCACGGACACCTTGTACTTTTCCACCAGACTCCACCAGATGCCCGCGTCTGGCCGGATGGGCAGGCCCTCGTACATGATGGTGGCCATGCCGTTGATCAGCGGCCCGTAGATGATGTAGCTGTGCCCCACCACCCAACCGATGTCGCTGGTGGAGAAATAAGTCTCGCCCGGCTCGCCCATGTAGATGTGTTTCATGGACGCGGCCAGCGCCACGGCGTAACCGGCGGTGTCGCGCTGCACGCCCTTGGGCTTGCCGGTAGTGCCGCTGGTGTACAGGATGTAGCTGGGGTGGGTGCTCTCCACCCACTCGCAAGGCACCTGGGCATCCATGTGCTTCTGGCGCAGTTCGGTGTAATCCGCATCGCGCCCAGCCACGGGCGCCAGGTCGGCCAGTCCACGGTTGACCATCAGCACCTTGGCGGGCTTGTTCGTGGACAGGTGAATGGCCTCGTCCAGCAGGTGCTTGTAGGGCACGACCTTGCCACCGCGCATGCCGGCGTCGGCACTGACGATGACCTTGGGCTGTGCGTCGTCAATGCGGCTGGCCAGACTGTGGCTGGCAAAGCCGCCAAACACCACCGAGTGGATGGCACCGATGCGCGCGCAGGCCAGCATGGCGAAGCAGGCCTCGGCAATCATGGGCATGTAGATCAGCACGCGGTCGCCCTTGCCAACGCCCAGCCCCTTCAGGATGGCCGCCATGCGCTGCACCTCGGCATGCAGCTCTTTGAAGCTGTAGGTTTTTTCGGTATCGGTCTCGGTGGATACGAAGATCAGTGCATTCTGATCGGCGCGGTCCTTGAGGTGGCGGTCCACGGCGTTGTGGCACAGGTTGGTCAGCCCCCCTTCGTACCAGCGCGCAAACGGCGGGTTGTCGTAATTGCAGACACGCTCGTAAGGCTTGTGCCAGTCGATCAGCTGGGCCTGCTCTGCCCAGAAGGCATCACGGTCATCGATGGAGCGGCGGTAGAAAGCGTTGTAGCTGGTGGCTGACATGGGAAGTCTCCTGGCAGGGGCGGACAGGAAAAGCGCCGCCTCAAAGTGAATTCATAATTATGGATAGGCGGCTTGCATGTCCCTGACAAGCAACCAGGGCGCCCTGCCAGATCGAATCAACCCTTGATCAGCTGCAGCACATCGCGGAAGTTGGGGTGCTCGCAGTCTTCAAGCCACTCAAAAGCCACCATCTCGCTCGTCACCAGCTCGACACCGTTGCCCGCCAGGCGGTCAAAAGCCGCGTCGCGGTCCCGCTCGCGGCGGGAACCGCAGGCATCGGTCACCACCCACACGTCAAACTCCTGTTCCAGCAAGCCCAGTGCGGTTTGCAAAAGGCACACATGGGCCTCCACGCCTGCCAGAACCACCGTAGAACGGCCAGGCGCCGGCGGAGCTGCTTTCTGCAAGTGCTTGGGCAGGCTGCGTGCGTTGCCACTGCTCTTGGGCGCCGGGCGCAAAGCTTGCACCAGGCCCGACTGGCTGGCGTCGAAACTGGTCTTCGAGAACGTCTTCTGGCACAGATCGCGCACCGCAGCATCGTTGAGGCCCAGCTTCTCCGGGTTCTGCTCCGTGCCCCATACGGGCACGTCCAGCAGGCGCGCCACCTTGGCCAAAAACGTGGCACGGGCCAGCACATCGCCCCCCTGATGAATGACCGGCATCAATTTGGCCTGATAATCGACCAGTACGAGCTGGCTGTCCTGCACATCTAGCAGCATGGTTGAGAGCTCCGTTGCGTTAACGCAAATACATTCACAAAACTGTATAAGTCATTGACTTTACAGTATTTTCAAATTAACCTGCACCGCATGCGCCGTTTGACGACAATTGCTTTGGTCACAGGGTTGCTGTTTTCAGCCGCCCAGGTTCAGGCCGAACCCGCCCCGGGCGACTCGCTGGCAGGCTTTCTGAGCCAGCGGGGGCTGATCGAGCGTCTGGACAGTGTCCGCGAAAAAGCCTCCGAACTCGTGATTCATGCCATGGGTTTTTTGGGTGTCCCGTACAAGCGGGGCGGTGAGTCGTTCGAAACGGGTTTTGACTGCAGCGGCTTCGTCCGCGCAATCTACGAACAAAGCGCCGGCCTGCTGCTGCCGCGCCGGGCAGCGGAACAGGCCGAGGTCACACAGAAGATCTCGACAGAGGAACTGCGTCCTGGCGACCTGGTTTTCTACAACACCATGCGCCATGCCTTCAGCCATGTCGGCATCTACATTGGTGACGGGAAATTCATCCACTCCCCCCGCAGCGGTGCATCCGTGCGGGTAGAGGACATGAGCAAGGGCTACTGGGTACAGCGCTTCAATGGCGCGCGTCGGGTGCCTCAGCCCTCGGACAAGGCACCCGCGGGCACCTGACTCAGGCCGCCGAAGCTTTGCGCAGAATGGAGTACAGCTCGTCCTTGAGCTGCAGCTTCTCCTTCTTCAACACCTCGATCTCTTCTGGAGTGGCCGGCGCAATGTGGCTCTCCATGTTCTTGATCTGCTGATCAAGTTCGTTGTGCTTGTCGAAAAGACGCGTGAAATGGTGGTCCGAGGTCTTGAGCTGGGTGATCAGGTCGCGGTATTCAGGAAACATGGGTACTCCTCAAAATGACTGTTCCATTCTCACCGCCCAAGCCAGTCGGCACTTTGATCTGGTTCAAACCTTCTTCACGCAGTCCGCAAAATACCGCTTGACACCGTCAAGCCCCTCTTCCACCACCAGGCCGTGGATGTCGGTCTCGAAACCCGGGCACTTCAGCGCGAATTCGCGTGAGAACTTCAGGTAGTCCACGATCTTCTTGTTGAATACCTCGCCAGGAATGAGCAGCGGGATACCCGGCGGGTAAGGCGTGATGAGCGCTGTGGTGATGCGCCCTTCGAGGTCGTCAACGGGAACACGCTCGGTGTTGCGGTGGGCGATCTGGGCGTAGGCATCGGTCGGCTTCATGGCCGGCGTCAGGTCGCTCAGGTACATCTCGGTGGTCAAGCGGGCAATGTCGTACCTGGCGTACATCTCGTGCACGAACTGGCAGAGGTCGCGCAGCCCCATGCGCTCGTAACGGCGCTGCTTCTGGCAGAACTCGGGCATCACGCGCCACATGGGCTGGTTCTTGTCGTAGTCGTCCTTGAACTGCTGCAACGCCGTCAGCAGCGTGTTCCAGCGGCCCTTGGTGATGCCGATGGTGAACATGATGAAGAACGAGTACAGCCCGGTCTTCTCGACCACCACGCCGTGCTCGGCGAGGAACTTGGTGACGATGCTGGCCGGTATGCCTGAGGCAGCGAAGTCGCCGTTCATGTTGAGGCCGGGGGTGACGATGGTGGCCTTGATGGGGTCCAGCATGTTGAAACCGGGGGCCATGTCGCCAAAGCCGTGCCACGCGCCCTGCCCACTGGCGGGCTGGTGGCCTTCGGCGTCGGTGCGACCCAGCACCCAATCCTTGGCCTGCCCCACACCCTCCTCGGCCAGCTCCTCAGGTCCCCAGACCTGGAACCACCAGTCGTTGTCGCCGAACTCGGCGTCCACCTTGCGCATGGCACGGCGGAAGTCCAGCGCCTCGGCAATGCTTTCTTCCACCAGCGCGGTGCCGCCAGGCGGCTCCATCATCGCGGCGGCCACGTCGCAGCTGGCGATGATGCTGTACTGCGGGCTGGTGCTGGTATGCATCAGGTAGGCCTCGTTGAAGAGGTGCCTGTCCAGCTTGGTGTGTTGCGAGTCCTGCACCAGCACATGGCTGGCCTGGCTGATGCCTGCCAGCAGCTTGTGGATGGACTGCGTGGCGTACACCACCGACTCCTTCGGCCGCGCACGCTTCTTGCCCATGGCATGGAAGGGGCCATAGAAGGGATGGAACGCCGCGTGGGGCAGCCAAGCCTCATCGAAATGCAGGTTGTCGACGTACCCGTCGAGCAACTGCTTGATGGTCTCGGTGTTGTAGAGCACGCCGTCGTAGGTGGACTGCGTGAGCGTGAGGATGCGGGGCTTGACCGTAGCAGGGTCGACGCCCTCGAGCAAAGGGTTGGCGGCAATCTTGGCGCGAATGGCCTCGGGCTCGAATTCGCTCTGCGGGATAGGGCCGATGATGCCCCAGTGGTTGCGCGTCGGCTTGAGGAAGACGGGGATGGCACCCGTCATGATGATGCTGTGCAGGATGGATTTGTGGCAGTTGCGGTCGACCACCACCACGTCGCCGGGCGCCACGGTGTGGTGCCAGACCATCTTGTTCGACGTGCTGGTGCCGTTGGTGACGAAGAAGCAGTGGTCGGCGTTGAAGATGCGGGCCGCGTTGCGTTCGCTTTCGCCAATGGCGCCGTTGTGGTCCAGCAGCTGGCCGAGTTCCTCCACCGCGTTGCAGACGTCCGCGCGCAGCATGTTCTCGCCAAAGAACTGGTGGAACATCTGGCCAACGGGTGACTTCAGAAAAGCCACGCCACCGGAATGCCCGGGGCAGTGCCAGGAGTAGGAGCCGTCCTCGGCGTAGTCGAGCAACGCCTTGAAGAACGGCGGCTGGATGCCTTCCAGGTAGCTCTTGGCTTCGCGGATGATGTGGCGCGCCACGAACTCCGGCGTGTCCTCGAACATGTGGATGAAACCGTGCAGTTCGCGCAGGATGTCGTTGGGCAAGTGCCGGCTGGTCTTGGTCTCTCCATAGACGTAGATGGGCACCTCGGCATTCTTGCGGCGCACCTCGGCGATGAAGTTGCGCAGGTTTTGAACTGCGGGGTCCAGGTCGGGGTTGCCAGTGACCTCCTCGTCGTCAATCGACAGAATGAAGGCGCTGGCACGGCTTTGCTGCTGGGCGAACTGGGAAAGATCGCCGTAGCTGGTGACGCCGACGACTTCGAAGCCTTCGCTCTCGATCGCCTGCGCCAGGGCGCGGATGCCCAGGCCGGAGGTGTTTTCGGAGCGAAAGTCTTCGTCGATGATGACGATGGGGAAGCGGAATTTCATGGCGCCCAAGTGTACGTAAATAATGTGTCGGCCTGTGGGCAAGTTGGCGCCTTTTTGAACCAAAATGGTTCATGCGCAGGCCCCCACGGGCCTGTGGACACGTCAGAAAGGACTGTACATGACCGAGTCCACCGTCTGGTGGCTGCTTGCCGGGGCCGCCGTGGCCCTGGAACTTGTCACCGGCACATTTTTTCTGCTCATGCTGGCCGTAGGGCTGGTGGCTGGCGCCGTTGCCGCGCATCTGGAGCTGTCCGTGAGCACGCAACTGGTGGCAGCAGCCCTGGGCGGCGGCGGGGCCGTCGTGCTGTGGCAAAGGTTGCGAAAGCGCCGCGGCCCTGCCCTGCCCGCCTCTGACAACCAGGATGTGAACCTGGACATTGGGCAAGCGGTGCGGGTGGAAAACTGGAACACCGATGGCAGTGCGCATGTGAGATACCGTGGCGCGGACTGGACCGTATCCCTGCGCACGCCCAGCGCAGATGCGCCACCGGGAAACTACCGCATCGTCGCGGTCCAGGGCAACCGGCTCATCGTTGAGCCACAGTGAATCGTTCTTGAGCAACCCAAGGGATCAACAACATGGAAATTGCCTTTCTCCTGCTGGTCATAGCGGCCATCTTCGTCATCAAGTCGATCAAGGTCGTGCCACAACAGAACGCCTGGGTGAAGGAAAGACTGGGCAAGTACGCGGGCACGCTGACCCCGGGCCTTAACTTCCTGGTGCCTTTCATCGACAAGGTAGCCTACAAGCACAGCCTGAAGGAAATTCCCCTGGATGTGCCCAGCCAGGTCTGCATCACCAAGGACAACACGCAGCTGCAGGTGGACGGCATCCTGTACTTCCAGGTGACCGACCCGATGCGCGCCAGCTATGGTTCGTCCAACTACATCATGGCAGTGACCCAGCTGGTTCAGACCACCTTGCGCAGCGTCATCGGCAAGCTTGAGCTAGACAAGACCTTCGAAGAGCGCGAGATGATCAACGCACAGGTCGTCAACGCGATCGACGAGGCTGCGCTGAACTGGGGCGTGAAGGTATTGCGCTACGAGATCAAGGACCTCACCCCGCCTGCGGAGATTCTGCGGTCCATGCAGGCCCAGATCACCGCCGAACGGGAGAAGCGCGCACTCATCGCCGCGTCGGAAGGCCGCAAGCAGGAGCAGATCAACATTGCAACGGGTGAGCGCGAGGCCGCCATCGCACGCTCGGAGGGCGACAAGCAGGCCGCCATCAACCAGGCCCAGGGCGAGGCCGCCGCGATCCTGACCGTGGCGGAGGCGTCTGCCAAGGCGATTGAACGCATCGCGACTGCCATCCGGACCGAAGGCGGTGAACAGGCCGTGCAACTGAAAGTGGCGGAAAAGGCAGTGGAAGCCTATGGCCGTGTCGCGGCTGACGCCACCACCACCCTGATCGTCCCGGGAAACATGTCGGAAGTGAGCCACTTGATAGGCTCGGCCATGCAAATGGTCAAGACGATGAAGACACCTTCCTGAACTTTTGCGAGGCTCAACCAAAAAGCGAGCCAAACTCGTTGTAGAATGCAGGGCTTCACGGAGAGGTGGATGAGCGGTTTAAGTCGCACGCCTGGAAAGCGTGTGTGGGTTAATAGCCCACCGCGGGTTCGAATCCCGCCCTCTCCGCCAAGAAACAAGCAAACTAGCGGCCTCCAGGCCGCTTTTTTGTTTGCACCCGCCCAAAAACCCGCCAACAAAAATTGTGGTTAGGTTGTACTAGCCTTGTTGTACAAAGCTTGGGCGAGACGGGGCTTTGTTGCACAAAGCAATAATGGGACGCAATGTCCTCATCCCAGCCGGATTTATGCCACGGCCAGCGTCACCGGACGTCCTAGCTGTGGCGTTGTTGCACAACTCCTGATGGAGACGGCCTAACCCCAACCACGGACGTATTTACCCCAGAGCTACCGTCACCGGTCGTCCAAGTTGACTCAACCGGTTGAGCAAGGCCACGCGGACGTGCAACTCCGTCACCTGACGCTCGAACGTCCTGGCCATCACCCGTTCACCCAACCGTTTAAAGCAGTTCATTTTTGTTTCCACCAAACTGCGGCGGTGGTAACCGCTCCACTTCTTCCAGATACACCGTCCGAGTCGCTGACATGCTCACAGTGCCTCGTTGCGTGATGCCGCTCCCGTCTGGGTGGACTTCCAAGCCCGTGCGTTTTTGCGTGGTGGGACGATGGCCTGCGCGTTGCGTTGGGCTATCGCCGCATGGCAAGCCTTGGTGTCGTAAGCGCCATCGCCGCCCACGCTGGCAAGCGGTTCGTCCGCTCGAATTTGGCTCAGCAGTTCCGTCAACATCGACGCATCGCCCATGCCGTTATCGGTGACTTCAATGGCGCGGATGTCCAGTGTGTGGGCATCAATGGCCGGGTGTACCTTGCGCCACTGGCGCCGGCATTCGGCCCCGTGTTTCTTGCATTTCCTCTCGCCTTCACCCAGAAACTTGATGCCGATGCTGCCGACCAGCAAATCCAATGCGGTGGTAATTGGGCGATAGGGTAGTGTCACACCCAGGGACTTTTGGCGTCGGCACACAGTGCTGAAGTCTGGCACCTTCCAGTCCAGGCCGGCCAGACGCAACAGGCTTTCGACCAATCCAAGGCTTCGACGCAGATCCAGACCGAACAAGCACTTGATGCTCAAGCAGAACTGGATGGCGGCATTGGAGAGCGTGGGCTGGCGGCCTCGCTTGCCGGTGGCAGTGGCATACCACTGCATGCCCTTGTCTAGCCAGACCGTCAGTGACCCACGGGCCTTGAGTGCTTTTTTGTAGTCCGCCAGTTTGTCGTCTTGTACTTGCCACGCGGGCGCTTGCTTTCACTCCTGTGCCGAGCCTACACCTGCTGCGGGGCCTTTACGCAACAAAGCCTCTATTTATGCTCATTCCCGATAAGCAGAATCCTCGTATGCGCAAATATCTGTGTTATATGAAATTCGGGCAACATCGACAGACTTAAGATTTGTACTGTACACCACAAATTTACCAATGAATTTGCACTTTATTTCAGCCATTTTTGAAGCAAAGTCAATCTTAAAACCCTCCTGTGCCGCGTCATCGCCATGCGTCTTTTTTGATGCTCTGAAATACGGCCTCTCATATTCTTTATATGGTATTTTTAGTTCATCTCCGTTCTCAAATAACAATGATCCACCAAAATCATTGACCTGAACATCGACAACTTTATTTATCACCAGAAATCCAAAATCACTTGAATTCACAGGCCTTTCCCAGTTCCATATAAAAAAAGCCTCCAATTCGTAGCCTCCATAATCCTTAGGATATAGAGTAACCCTGTATCCAGTCAGATCAACCAAATCGTCGTGACTGTTTTTATTGAATGGCAAGGTGTAGATTGATCCATTATAAGTACTTATGAGAGTAAAGCCATCTTTTTCCTCAACATTCATAATGTATTTTTCCAACCCAAATAGCTCCACACACCTCTCTTGATTTCTTTTTATCAACCACTCAATGAATTGATCGGTGGTGAGTCTCTTATTTTTATGACCAGTAGTAATAAGATTATTCACTTCAAATTCTTTCATTAATAATCAGCAGATTAACTGGGAGAGAGAGGGACCTCATCTTGAGTTTTTCAGCAAAATGCGCTTGCTTGCGTTGACCGAAAGATTCGTGGTGGCGATATTGCGATCAATATATTCACATAGCCTTACGTGAGAGGTTCGTTCCAGCAACCCGGGCTCCGGGGATCAAAGAACGTCACATCGGCATCTGGCAAGTATCGACCAACGGCCTTGAGGACCTGGTGACAGAACGCCTGCTGATCTCCATCTGGTAGACCCGTAAATACCGAAATGGCCATTTGCTTTGGTTGACTCTTCGCGATGGCATCGAGCACATGCTGATCGCGCTCGTCAAAGCTCCATCCATAAACGACCAGCCTCTCTCCCAGGGCAGGAAGGACCTCTTCATATACGTTCGTCAGGTAGCGACTACGACGAATCGCTGCAAACTTCTGATGAGTGGTTCCCTCGCTAACAAACACGGGCACATATTGCCCGGACGCCCACCTCCGAGTTATGGTGTCTAGTAAGTCACCTGGGGATCCCACGCCAACAGCTAGCTTAGTTTCATCACCAAGGTAGTCACGCGCAACCGCAAGATTGCCATGAGGATAGAAGACTAATGTTGCTCCTGAAGCGTGCCCATAGGGTCGCCGCAAATATTCCCAATCCGTTTGAAACTCCCCGTCGTGGAATGCATCCTTGAACCAACTTCCGTTCTCCGCGTTGAACAGCAGCATGGCCCAGTAGAAGGTGAGGTCGTAGTTCAAACTAACGACAGTGGGAAAGACGCTAGCAAACAAACCGACCCGCTGAAGGTCGGCGGCAACATTGGCATGCGCTGGGTGCACACTGTGCACAGCTTCGATCAGCGCTGTACGGACCTCCTCATAGGCTGACGAGATGACGGCGAACGGGTTCCCCAATGCCCCATTGACGTGCTCGGCATACCAGCACGCGAGCAGAACATGCTCGAAATCGGTTGTCCCGAGCTTAGCGAATATTGGGGCAGTTTTAGCGAGCAGTCCTTTTGCATTTGCAATGCCATGTAGTGTTGGGTATGCAAAATCCTTGTGGATGGCGATACTGGCACCGTTGCCCAGAATCAGAGAACTCCAACTCTCACCCGCTATGTCGACCCAAGATCTAATTTTTATTCGCTTCATATTGTTGACCATAACTCAATTTGGGCTCGGAGTGGCTCGAAACCCCGGGCACATCAAAAAATGATGCATCCTGACCTGAGCAGGTTCGGGGGCCATGATCACTGCTCAGCCAAGAAACAAGGAATCAAGCGGACTACAGGTGGCCTTCATGTTTGCACCCGCCCAAAAAAATGGCTACATAAATTGCGATTGGCATGTACCCATCAGCCTTGTGAATTCCCGTTCTTGATCTTGGCGTTTGAGCCTTCTTCCGACATCAGCGCAGCGAATCTCTCCCACGAGAGGCGGAGTTTGTTAACGCTGGCTTTTGCAGGCCTCCATTCGATGTTCCCCTTGCTGATCAATAGGTTACCCAGCAGTTTCCCATCGGACTTAACCTCAAACTCAACATCCTTTGAAAGCACGAGCTTCTGGGGAATTGCAACCGTAACATCATGGCGTGGCATCAAGCTTCTCCAAGTATCATTTGGACCACTGCAAATATGCCACGTAACTTCATGCTTGTACATGGAGGGCAGCACCTCAATTGAGCCCAGCCGCCAGCCACTGTTGCAATTCCGGCGAACGCGCAAGTTCCTCACGGCGCTCAAGTACGAACGAAGCCACCTCTTGCAGTTGCTCATCGGCGCTCAGTTCGGCGAAGCCGTGTCTGAACATGGTGAGGACCTCTCGGGCGTTCACCATGTCCCGGGCATCGATGTCATCAGACTGGTCAAGGTTGGGTGTCATGGGTTGCCCCCTCCAGTCGGTCCAACCGGAGCGCCTCCATAGCTCGATATAAGTCAGCGAGGCTTAGCGGTTGCATGGTGTTGGTGGAAATGGTTTCGGCGATTGGGAGGGGAGACTGTCGAGCAGCCTCCAACACCCTCGCCAAGCTTGTGAGCATATAAGCCAGCCTTGAGGCGTCTGCCGTGGGAATCTGGCCGCGCTCGGCCCTGCGATACAAGCGGGCAAGCTCCACCGATACATCATCTAGCGTGCGAAGAATCACTCGACTTCGGCGGGGGGGAGGGTCGCCCTGAAAACCACGCGGCGCTTGGCCTAGAGGCTCGCCAACCGTGGCAATTGCGCGGGTCCTCGTCACGATCACATCCCCACCTCGAAGCCTTCAGCTTGCAAGCCACCAACCAGTTTGGAAATGGCCTTGTCACGCATTGGAGCCAGATCAATCGCCACGCGGCCACTCGCGCAAATGCTCTCCCCTACCAGCGAAGGCACGGCGTAGGGCGGCGGGGCATAGTTGCCGGGTCGGTCGATCCTGATGGCGGTCACGGCCAGCGCCTGGGCCTCAGCCACGATCAGCGCAAGCTCGCACATCTTGGCTTGGTAGCGTTGGGCAACTTCAGCAGCAACTTCGTCCAGGCGTTGCCCGGTCAGCCCCTTTTCATGCTCGGCAAGCTCCATCATGCGCTGCCCAAGCGGTCGAGCCTTCTCTTGCAGTCCAGCGAGTGCGACCCTGAGCGCCGTTATTTCCGTTTCGCGTCCGTTAGCCATCGCTGCGGCTTTTGATGCGGCAGCGGCTCGATTTCGGGCGCTCTCGATGGCTTCCCGGTCGCCAGCTTCAAGCGCAGTGGCCAGCGCGGCAGTTGCAGCGACCACGGCTTCGGCGTCACCAGTTGCAGCGGCTTCCAGGTCGGCCAGTTGATCGCGCAAGGTGTCAGCCTTGGCATTGATGACCTGGGCTTCGGCGCTCAGTCGGTCGCGTTCGGTTTTGATTGCGGCCAGCTGTTTGATGGCCTGGGATTTCGTTGTCATGGATCACTCCTTGGGATAGGTTGGGGGAAAGCTGGGGAGATGGCTTGTTTAGAAAGGTGCCCCGCAGCGGTACAAAGTCAGCGCAGCTTTTTCGGGGTTTTGTCCCGTGGCGGTACAAACTGCCCTTTCTCGCTTACTACACCGGGTTACTTCGTCCCATGGCGGGACAGTTCGGTCACGGTTTGTCCCGTGGCGGGGCATGCCGAAGTGTTTTTTCTGGCACGTCGCCAGACTGCGGGCCGATCGGCAGTAGGCGGCTTCTCCTGCACACCATTTGCGCCGCTGTAATCCGTGGTCAGGTAACAACCGGGCCGAACCTCGATCTTGTTCAAGTCGCAAGCCAACGGGTACAGGGTTACGGCCCACAGGCTGCAATCCTTCCGCCCTCCCTGCCGGGTTTGAATCAACAGCTTTGCCTCGACAAGCTCCTTGGTAGCAGCCTCCAACGAGGTGCGGCCAGACCATCCACGCACACGCATAATTGCGGGCGCAAGTGAAAGATCGCCATTGCGCGACGCGTTCGGCCCAAGCATGCCCAACAGGTCCAGGAACAGTTTTGCTGCGTGCGGCGACAGTTCGGCGCATGCGCGGGACCGGAGGAACGCGAGTGGCGCCGGTAGCCATGCGCCGCTTACCGCGATACCACGCTTTTTGTCCCGGCCCATTCATCGCGCCCTCGCACGCAACACATACAAGGCCACGCGGTGCGGTTTACCGGAGTCGGTCTCTTGCTGCACCCACACGGTATCGATATGGTGCCCGTCGCTGCGCAACTCATAGATGCGGGTCGATACCTGCATCACATCGAGATAGCGGCGCAGTTCGATAGTGGTGGCAGGTCCACCCTCCAGCGCCAACAGCATCCGGCGAGCTTGTGTTTCGGCTGTGTTGCCACTGTGGTCACGCAACAGTTGCAACAGCCGGGCGCGGCGCTCAGGCGGCGTGTGTTCTTTCGGCGCGTGCTGGCGTGTAAGGCGGGCACGGTCGCGCAGCGACGTAACAACAGCGGCACGCGAACCGGACGCAACCAGTTGTGCAGTGCGTTGCATAGCGGCAGAATTGCGAGGGGTGCCTTGGCTTTGGCGCTCGGTTTCCAAAGGGGCCGCATCGGTAGAGCGGCTCCTTGCTCTTAGGATGGGGGGCTTTTTCATGGCTGCCACCCATTACGCTTGCTTCACTATGTGGCGGCGCAGTTCGCCAACGTTCCACCCAGTCACGCCTTCAGACAGGCGACGGGGTGTCGGCAAGCGGCCTGACTTACTCCAGCGCCAGACAGTGACGGGGGAGACCCCGCACAGCGCAGCAACCACGGGCAGGCGCACGTTGGCGCTCCCGGGAAGTTGATCGAAGCCTTCAAGGGCTTTCTGATCAACAAGGCGGAGTCGTGAGACATCCGCGCTTCTTGTGGTGGGCATTTTTCGCTCCGTGAAGTTAGACACGGCTCGACTTTCAGCGCACCCGTTTGAAATACTTGGTTCAGATCATTTGGGGATAAGTCCCTTTCGCCTCAGATCAGCAAGGACTTTCTGAATGGTCCATTCACTGACCATTGGCCCACAGTACAAACGCTGCACCCGGCGATCATTCAGACGATTCCACACCTTGGGGGCAGTAACACGTTCCTTCGGAGAAATCCGAGCCACAATCTCCGCGATTTCTCGGGTCGCAATCTCCACCGAGCTGCCTTGCTTCTTAGCACCGACTCTCAGTCTTGGTAGCCGTGCTTGCCGTTGGATCGCGCCTCTCAGCGCGTCAATAAAATCGTCATAGCGTGACCGTTTGAAAGGTCTGCCACGGCCCGTGCGCTTCAATGGATTTTTGTCAAATGAGAAAGCCCCATCTGGCAAGCGCACTGGCGACTTGAACGCCTCAAGAATCAGGTCTTGCGTCTTATCCGGGGCAGACTCGGGTGGCACAGGAAGTGCATGAAACTTGACCGCAAGGTGGTACTCATTTACCGGTCGCGCCCAATGCTCCGCCCCAAGGCGGTGGATTTCTTCATCGCCGGTCATGCTGTGCTCCGATTGAGCGAGACCACGTTATCAGTGGGTATCTCAACGCGAGCAACGAAGGCGGCCCAGTCATCCATCATGCGACGGCGCTTGTCGAACAGATCACCCCGTCGATATGCAGCCTCGACCTTGTCGGAAATGACATGGGCCAACGCAGCCTCAGCAACTTCGCGAGGGTAATTTGTGCGTTCTGCGGCCCAGTCCCTGAAAGTGGACCGGAAACCATGGGGCACCGCGTCAACCTCCATGCGGCGCATGGCAGCGGTCAATGTCATGTCCGAGAGTTGCCCCCCACGCGGCGCAGGAAACAGCAGATCAGTGGCGGCCAGCCTGGGCAATGCTGCGGCGCGGTCGACCACCGCCAGGGCCGCATCGGACAGGGGCACACGATGCTCCTTGCCCGCTTTCATGCGCTCTGCGGGGATGATCCAAACCTTCGCGGCACGGTCGATTTCGGCCAACGTCGCCCCCCTCACTTCGCCAGATCGCGCAGCGGTCAGTATGGCAAATTCCAGCGCCAACGCACCCATGCCACTTGACTGACGCAGCCGCGCCAGGAACGCGCCCACATCACCTACTGCGACGGCTTTGTGGTGGTCCACCTTCGCGACCTTCGACGGCTTAGGCAACAGCTTGTCTAGGTGCCCTTTCCAACGGGCCGGATTGAGACCTTCGCGGTACTTGTGAACCGTGGCCCAGTCCAAAACGGACTCGATACGGCCTCGCAGCCGGGAGGCGGTCTCGTTCTTGCTTGTCCAGATCGGGCGCAACACATCCATGACATGGGGCAATCCAATGTCACGGACATGCAGATCACCCAGCACAGGGTAAACATGTTGCTCCAGGCTGTTTCGCCATTGCTGGGCATGCTTGGCATTGCGCCAGCCTGATTCGTGTGCCTCGATATAGGCAACAGCGCATTGTTTGAATGTGCGCTGTGCCGCCTGGGCTGCGCGGGTCGCACTTTTGGCGTCGCGCTTTTCTGCCACCGGGTCGCGGCCAGATCGGATTTGCTCCCGCAGTTCGCGAGCCTTTTCACGTGCCTGGGCCAGCGTCACATCGGGGAACCCACCTAAACCGATTTCGCGGCGGCGGTCTCCAATACGAACACGCAGCACCCAAGTTCGTCCACCGGTAGGCAGTACTTGAAGGTGAAGGCCTGGGACGACGCCCACTGGGTGCATGCCCGGCTGTTTCAGCCCAGCGACCGCGACCGGGGCAAGCTCTTTGGCAGCTTTTGGCATGGAACCATCCTTTCATGTTTCACCCGCCCAAACACCCGCCCAATCTGGGTGCAATGAGATGATACAGGATGGCACATATTGATGCGCTAGGAGACCAATCTACATAGAGAAAAATGGTGATGATGACGCACCGTGCAACTGCTTGAAGTTCGATTTCCGGGGACGCCCTCTCCGCCAGGACAAGCATCCAAGATGCAATGGAACGCGCCCTAGGGCGCGTTTTTCATTCGGGCGCCAGGCATCGGCCCTAAAGGAAAGCGCGCTTTTCCTGCAATACCCGCTCGAAAGCCGAAGCCTCCAGAGGGCGGGAGAACAGGTAACCCTGCATTTCATCGCAGCCGCGGGCCGAAAGGTATTCAAGCTGCTCCCGCGTTTCTATGCCCTCGGCCACCACCTTCAAGCCCATGTTGTGTGCCAGGTCGATGATCGACACGGCGATGAGCGCGGATTCACGCTCCGTGACGATGTTGCGCACAAAGGACTGATCGATCTTCAGGGCATCGATGGGAAAGCGGCTGAGGTAGCCGAAGCTGGAATAGCCCGTGCCAAAGTCGTCCAGCGCCAAGTGCACCCCAAGCTGCTTGAGCTGCTCCATGGTGCTCATGGTCTGCAAGGGGTCGTCCATGAGCATGCTCTCGGTGAGTTCCAGCTCCATGCACGACGCATGCACCCCGTGCCGGCTCAGGGCGTCGGCGACGACGTCGCGCAAGTCCCCGGCACGGAACTGCCGCGCCGACACGTTGAGCGCTATGCGGCAAGTCTCCAGGCCGGCGTCGCGCCAGCTCCGCTGTTGTCTGGCCACTTCGTCGATCACCCAGGCACCGATGGGGACGATCATTCCAGACGCTTCGGCCAAGGGTATGAAACGTGCGGGCGACTCAACGCCTTGCGCGCGCTTCCAGCGGATAAGCGCTTCGGCACCGCACACGCTGCCGGTTCGCGCGTCGACCTTGAGCTGGTAATACAGCACGAATTCGCGGCGTTCCAGCGCATGGCGCAACGACCTTTCCAGTTCCAGGTTGGCCAGGGCATCCGCGTTCATGGAAGCGGCGTAGAAGCAGAAACGGTTACGCCCCTGCGCCTTGGCCTGGTGCAGTGCCGCATCTGCATTGCGCAGAATGTCGGTGGCCGTGTTGCCATCGTCCGGGAACATTCCTATGCCTATGCTGGCCCCCACATACAGTTCCATGCCGTCGGCCAGCTCGAACATCGCCGACAGTTCGTTCAGCAGGTCCTGCGCCGCCGCGGCCACGGCGTCTGGCCGGGGGATCGACTCCAGGATCAGCAGGAACTCGTCGCCACCGAAGCGACCGAGCGAGTCCTCCTCGCGCACGCGCCTGCGCAGCCGTTGCGCCACCTTGGCCAGCAGTTGGTCGCCCACGACATGACCCAGGCTGTCGTTGACGTTCTGGAAGCGGTCCAGGTTGATGAACAGCACCGCGACACGTCCACCCGCTCGGTGGGCGCGCTCCAGGGCATGCTCCAGCCGGGACTGGAGCAGCAACCGGTTGGGCAGTTCGGTCAGTGGATCGTAGTGGGCCAACCTGGCCAGTTGCTCCTCGCTGCGCCGGATCTGGCTCACATCAGTGAACAACGCAACGTACTGCACGGGCTTGCGCCGCGCGTCGTATACGGTGGAAATGGTCATCCAGGCAGGATAGATTTCACCGCTCTTGCGGCGGTTCCAGACTTCGCCCTGCCAACGGCCTGCTCGGCGCAGGTTGGCCCAAAGGCTCTGGAAGAACTCGCGCCCGTGGCGGTTGGAGCGCAGCATCCGAGGCGTCTGTCCAAGGGCTTCCCTCCGGCTGAAGCCGGTGATGTCGCAAAACGCCTGGTTGACGGCCAGTAACGCCCCGTCAAGACTGGTGATCATGACGCCCTCGCTGGCGCTCTCGAAGACCGCTGCCGCCTGCCGCAAGCGCTCTTCCGCCGCTCGGCGGGCGGTGATGTCTTCCACCACCGAGATGAAGTAATCGGGCCGGTCTGCCTCGTCGCGCACCAGTGAAACGGTGAGGCGAGCCCAGATGGTGACACCATCCTTGCGCCTGTAGCGCTTGTCGATCACGTAGTGCGCCTCTTCGCCTCGCAGCAGGCGTTGCACCTGCTGGAGGTCCGACTGGAGATCCTCTGGGGCGGTGAGGTCCTGGAAACGCCCCCCCATAAGCTCTTCCTTGGTGTAACCCAGGATGTCGCAGAGCTTGCTGTTCACGCGCAGCCAGCGGCCGTCCGGCGCCACGTGCGCAATCCCCACTGCGGCCTGCTCGAACGTGGCCCTGAACCGCTCCTCCAGCCGGTGCATGCGCTGGCCCACGCGCCGGCGCTCCTTGAGCAGTCCGCCTACCCTGGCCAGCAACTCTTCAGTGGAAAAAGGCTTGTGCACGTAGTCCTGCACGCCGTGCAGCAGCAAACGGGCGCGAAGTTCGTCGTCCGCCTTGGCCGTCAGCATCACGATGGGGGTGTCGTCGAGCTCCGGGTTGGCCCTCACGGCTTCGGCCAGCTTGTCACCGCTCATGCCCGGCATCATCACATCGGAGAGGATCAGGTCGGGCCTCAGGTCGATAGCCAGCTGCAGACCGGTCAGGCCATCAAAGGCGTTGGCCACCCGGTAAGTGCCTGCAAGCGCGGCCACCACGAAGGTGTTCATGTCCGGGTTGTCCTCGACGACCAGGATCAGCGGCGCATCCGCGGGAGCCGGCTGGGCTGGGCCGCGGGCGGCATCGCGGGCACGCGCATGGGAGTCCTGCCACGCCGGTGGCTCCATCGACGACGCCTTGAGCGACACGTCAGCCCCCGGAGGTGCACGCAATGGCAGGTGCACCTGGAACAATGCACCGCCGCCGGGCGCCTCTTCGGCGCCCACCTGTCCCCGGTGCAGGACCACGAATTCCTTGAC
The DNA here is from genome assembly GCF_054780915.1 of Hydrogenophaga aquatica. NCBI lineage: Bacteria > Pseudomonadati > Pseudomonadota > Betaproteobacteria > Burkholderiales > Comamonadaceae > Hydrogenophaga > Hydrogenophaga aquatica. The sequence goes on from NZ_BAAGVK010000011.1 coordinate 564,514, forward strand.
GATGGCCAGCCCCAGACCAGTGCCGCCGCTGTGACGCTCATCGCCGCCATCGACCTGCCTGAACCGCTCGAACACCGCCTCGCGCATCGATTCGGGTATGCCCGGGCCATTGTCTTGCACACGCAGCGCCACACTGCTTTCCAGCGGCTCCAGAACCACGCTGATGGTGCCGCCGGTTGGGGTGAACTTGAAGGCGTTGGCCAGCAGATTGATCGCGATACGCTCAACCTTCTCGGGGTCGGCCTCTACCCACAGCACCTCGGGCACGCGAATGTCATAGGTGATGCCTCGGTCCTCGGCAATGGTCTCGAAATGCGAGGCGAGCACGCGCATCCACCTTGCCAGGTCAAAGCGCACATACCGGATTTCCACATAACCAGCGTCCAGCTTCGCCAGGTCCAGCAAGTCATCGACCTGCCTGCGCAGCCACCGGGCATTGCGCACCGCAATATCCACGTTGTGCCGATCCGCTTCGTCCAGGCTCGCTGCCTCCTTCAACCGGTCAAGGGGACCGAGGATCAGCGTCAGCGGCGTTCTCAACTCGTGGCTGACGTTGGCGAAAAAGCGCGTCTTCAGCTCATCCAGTTCGCGGGTGCGTGCGTAGAGTCGCTCAAGCTCCTCGTTGGCACTCTTGAGGCGGGCGCTGGCCTCGGCCACCTCCCTAGAGCGGGTGAAAACTTCCGCCTCCATGCGCATGGTGCGCTCGCGCAGCTCGCCATTGAGCCGGCTGTCGGCCTGACCCTGCTCACGGAGGTGCACGAAGTCGGTGATGTCCTCGACCCGGTGGATGATGTAGCGGGTCTTGCCATCCGGGCCAGGCACTGGCGTGTTGAGCGGACTCCAGTAACGAACCTCAAAGCCCCCGCCTTCCTCCGGCGGCTTGCGAATGTCGTACTTCTGGACGGGCATGGCGTCTGGCAGGCCCGTTTGCAATACACGGTTGAGCGAGGCACGCAGATTGCGAACACCCTCGGTGGCGGGATCGTCTGGGTTGTCGGGAAAGATGTCGAAAAGGCGCCTGCCAACAATGGCCTGCCGCTGCGTCATGGTGGCGCGCGCGTAAGCGTCGTTCACCGCAACGATGCGAAGAGAGGTATCCAGCACCAGATAAAGCCCTGGCGCAGCATTGAACAGAGCCCGGTACTCGGGCTCTGTCACGACAGCAAGGGCGCCGCCAGTCGAGTCTTGTTCCGACATCTTGATTCCCCCCTGCAGGAACCGCCTTAGTCTGATTTTCCAGGCAGCGTTGCCTGATAGGACAGCACAACTCCTGGAAACAACCTGCTTGCGTTGTTGATGCTACCTCCTCAAATGATCATTTACAACATTTTTTGTTTAACCATATCGCACCAAGTGGCTTATCTTTTCACCGCATAGATCACGTGACGGCTAACATAGCCATAGAACTCGACGCGCTACTCCACACTTGAACAAGACCGTTTCACCCACACCAACTGAAACGCGCAAACGCTGGCGCCTGGGACTCCGGTTCAAGCTGATGACAGCGATGGCCGCCGTCATCCTGCTTGTCGGCTGGACGAGCGGGCAATGGCTGCTCTGGTCCCTGGGCGCGTCCTACCAGCAACTTGAGAAAGAGGCCCTCAACGATGACGTACACCGTGTCATCGACGGCCTCCACCAGCAGCTCACCACGCTCGACGAGGTCACCAGGGAATGGGCCCAGTGGAGCGAGATGGCCGCGTTCATTGAGTCGGGCGACCCGGCCTTCCGCGACGAAAACCTGAACCCGGAAGGCTTGCAGGCCTCACGGATCGATGGTCTGGCGGTGTTCTCGCCCGATGACCGTGCCGTGGCGGTGGCAACGGCATCTCGGACAGAGGGCGATGCGGACATCGCTTCACTGCTGACCCGCCCAGACCTGTTATCGGGACTCGGCACCATAGCTGCAGAACTGGAAGGGGAACATTGCGGTCTGATCGCACCCAAATCCAGGCTGTTGATGCTGTGCATGCGCACGGTACTCGACACAAAAGGACAGGGCCCGACCCGAGGCACCGTCGTCCTGGCACGAGAATTTGATGAGCACAGCGTGACCCGCCTGGCAGAGACCACACGGCTGACTCTGGCCCTGCAGCGAACCCTGCCACCAGCGCCGTCCATGCATGCTGCGTTGCGAATCAACGGCGACCCCGGCCTGACGGGGCGAATCTTGCTGACCGGCGAAACACCGGATCTGCTGACCGTTGACATCTCCCTGGTGGACACTGCGAAACAGGAGGTGGCCGTGCTGCAGATGACGTGGCCGCGCAAGATCACCCAGCACGGAACCCTCATGCTGGAGCGTGTGCGGGTACAGCGGTGGATTGTGGGCCTGGCCATGGCATTGGCGCTGCTGGTCCTGGTTGACCGGCTGCTCGTTGCGCGCCTGAAGCGGCTACACCGCGACATCACCCGCGTCACGACGGATGGCGACTGGGAGGCGCGCGTGAAGGCTTCTGGACAGGACGAGATAGGCGATGTTGCCCGCAGTGCCAACCAGTTGCTGGGGGTCATACAAAGCCAGGTCCAAAGCCTGCAGGAACAGTCTCACACGGATGCCTTGACCGGGCTGCCCAACCGGCGGGCCTTCGACCTGGGGCTTTCCAGGGCGATGGCGCAGGCCCAGCGTAGCGGCCGCCCCTTGTCACTGGTGCTGTTCGACCTGGACCAGTTCAAGCCCTACAACGACCGGTTTGGCCACCTGGAGGGAGACCGCGTGCTGCGCGCGTTCGCTCAATGCATGCGGGAGTCGTTGCATCGTCCAGGCGATTTGCCTGCCCGCCATGGCGGCGAGGAGTTTGCCCTTCTGCTGGAAGACACCGACGCCGAAGGCGCCCTGGTGTGTGCAAAGAGCATCATCGATGCGCTGGCGGCGCTGGAACTGCCCCATCCCTTGAACGGCCCGATGAACGTGGTGACGTGCAGTGCCGGGCTGGCCACCATCGCACCAGAAGACCTGAACACACAGGACCTTGTCAGACGGGCTGACGCGGCCCTGTACGATGCGAAGCGCAACGGACGCAACCGTGTATGCACCGCTCCTGACTGAACATGCCACCCGACAGCACAGACAACGATCTGCCGGAACTCCCGGCAGCCTTCAAGGATTTGCTTGACGCCCTGGTGCCAGCCGCCCAGCGCCCCTTGGCCGACCAAAGCTACACAGTGAGCAAACAGGTGTACTTCCGGCTCAACCCCTTGCGGGGTAGTACCGGGCCAACCCTGAAGGACCTGGAGCCGCTCCTGCCCGAGCCGGTCACCGGCGCCCCGGACGTTTTCAGCCTTCCGGCGCATCACCGCCAGACGCTGACACACCATCCGGCGGCCGGAGACGGTCGCATCTACATCCAGGGGCTGTCCAGCATGGCTGCCGTATGGGCACTTCAACCCCAGCCCGGGGAAGAGGTGCTTGACCTGGCGGCAGCCCCCGGGGGCAAGACGTCCTACATCGCCGCACTGATGAACAACACGGGACGGCTTGCAGCCGTGGAACCCGCAAGGGCCCGGTACTTCAAGCTCAAGGCCAACCTGCAACGCCTGGGTGTCAGCAACACACACACCTACCTGAAAGACGGCGCCGTGGTAGGCAGGCTGACGCCCGAGCGTTTCGACAGGATCCTGCTGGATGCGCCCTGCTCCTCCGAGGCCCAGTTCACCCGGCTGGACGCGACATCGTGGCAGCACTGGAGTCCGCGAAAGGTCAAGGAAAGCGCGCGCCTGCAGGCCAGGCTGATCCGCTCTGCGGTGGCTGCCTTGAAACCAGGCGGCACCTTGGTCTACAGCACGTGCTCGCTGTCACCTGAGGAAGACGAGTGCGTGCTGAGCGGCATGTTGCAGCAACACCCGGAAATGAGCCCGGAGCCGTTGCCCGATATGCCCGCTCTGCCCTGGCTGGGTGGGTTGACCGAATGGAAAGGGCAGCCGTTGGACCCGCGCCTGACCGCAGCGCGCAGGATTCTGCCCAGCGGGCACACCGACGCGTTCTTTATCTGCCGCCTGCGCAAAAGCCCTGCCTGACGGATGGGCCGTCCTGCGCTACGCGGGATGACAATGACTGGACCCAAAAAAACAAGACGCGCCCGAAGGCGCGTCCTGTATCAGAGAGCAGACCGGGAATCAGCGAATCACGGCCAGGGTCGTGCGTGCGCCGCCCTTGTAGGTCATGAGCGTCAGCGCGCCGTTCTTGATGTCACCCTTCTCGTCGAAGGCGATGGTGCCGGTCACACCCTTGTGCTCGACAGCCTTCAGAGCGGGGAGGTACTTCTCGGGATCGGCGGAGTTGGCGGTCTCCATGGCCTTGGCCATGACCTTCACAGCGTCGTACACGTACGGAGCGTACACTTGGACGTCCACGTTGTACTTGGCCTTGAAGTCGGCGCGGAACTTGTCCATGCCAGCCTTCTCTTCGCCTTCAACACCACCGGCTTCGGCGCAGAACACCATGTCGTCGGCCATGGCGTCGCCAGCCAGCTTGGGCAGCTCGGACGAGCAGATGCCGTCGCCGCCCATGAACTTGGCCTTGATGCCCAGTTGCTTCATCTGGCGGATCATCGGGCCGGCCACGGCGTCCATGCCGCCGAAGAAGACCACGTCAGGGCGCTTGGCCTTGAGGCTGGTGAGGATGGCGTTGAAGTCGGTCGCCTTGTCGTTGGTGAACTCGCGGCCCACCACTTCGCCGCCAGCGGCCTTGACACCCTTCTCGAACTCGTCGGCAACGCCCTGACCATAGGCAGTGCGGTCATCGATCACGGCAACCTTCTTGGCGCCCAGGGTTTCCACGGCGTACTTGCCGAGGGTGCCGCCCAGGTGCACGTCGTCAGCCACCATGCGGAACACGCCCTTGTAGCCCTGACGGGTGTACTTGGGGTTCGTAGCGGAGGGAGAGATCTGGGGGATGCCAGCCGCGTCGTAAATCTGCGAAGCGGGGATGGTGGTACCAGAGTTCAGGTGACCGATCACGCCGTTGACCTTGGCGTCAACCAGCTTCTGTGCAGCGGCCGTGCCCTGTTTCGGGTCAGCAGCGTCGTCTTCGGCCAGCAGTTCGAACTTGGCAGCCTTGCCATCAATGGTCAGGCCTGCGGCGTTCAACTCTTCGATGGCCATGCGCGCACCGAGTTCGTTGTCCTTGCCCAGGTGAGCGATAGCGCCACTGGTGGGGCCCACATGACCGATCTTGATGACCAGCTCTTGAGGTGCAGCTGCGGCAGGCGCCGCAGCGGGAGCAGCCTCTTCCTTCTTGCCGCAAGCGGCAAGTGCCACAGCCGCGGCAACCACGGCAAGTTTCATCTTCATTTGCATAAGAACCCTTGAAAGGTGAAAGTGGATGACAAAAGGTTTTGAGCGAAGGGAACTTTCTTGTTTTTCCTCCACACAGGACGCAAAGATACTCGATATTTCAACAATTCGGGTTAGACCTGACCCTAGTTTGGCAGTGGCTTATGGGCAATTAGCAGTGTTAATTCGCACCACTGTCGGGCACCTGTGCAGATTGCTGCACCACAACATCGCGCAATGCCTTGTTAAGGAGCGGTTTGGCCTGCTCCAGCGCGTTTCCGACGGCCTGTTCGACCCAGGCGGCGGCCAGCCTGCGGAGTTCTTCCTCCAGCTGGCGAGCGAGATCCTGTTGCAGGCGGGCAACGACGGTATCGATGTCCACGGCCATAGGGGCCGGTGCAGCCTGGGCCACGGAGGGCCCTGCCAAGGGAGCCAGCGTTGCATCGCGCCCTTCGTGGGCAGGCGCGGCCGTGCCGCCTGCAGGTACCGCCACGACCTCGGTCAGGGTCGGCACGTAGCTGGGAGGGATACGACCGTTTTCCCAGTTCATCCGGCACTCGCTCGTTGCAGTTGGGCGACGTCGTACCGCGTCAGCTCGATACCCTGCTGGGCGTAACGCTTCCAGCGCTGGCGTGCAAAAGCACGGTCTTCGTCGTCCAGCCCGACGATTTCAACCACCCGGTCAAAGCTGTCAAAACCTTGTGGCACATCCGCCAGGCAGTTCACCAGCACCTGCCTAGGGCCCGCATCACACTCCTGGTGGGCCAGCACGACCGATGAGCGATCCCGCCGCGCGACGGGATCGCTAGCCAGAGCATGGGAGATGAAGTCTTCCTGCGAGAAAGTCCAGAGCAACTGGTCCAGTTCACGCGCAAGAGGCTCGGGGACCAGGACCAGTGCACGCATGCCCGTGTTCACCACCTTGCGCAGCAGCCGGCACAGGTAGGCCGGCTTGTCTGGCACGTTGAAGTGAAAAGCCACGTCGGTCATGCAGGGGTTCCCCGGCGCTTGGCGGCGGTACGCCCAGACGTCGCAGGTGCTGGCGGCTTCACCGTGCGGCGTGCGGCCTCGTCCAGCAGGTACTGGACGAGCAAGGGAACCGGACGGCCGGTCGCACCCTTGGCCGCCCCGCCCTTCCAGGCCACGCCAGCAATGTCCAGGTGCGCCCAGGGCATGTCCTTCACGAACTTCTGCAGGAACTTGGCAGCGGTGACCGCCCCCGCAGGGCGGCCGCCGACGTTACCCATGTCAGCGAAGTTGGACTTGAGGCCTTCGGCATAGTCGTCGTCCAGCGGCATGCGCCAGCACGGATCGAGCGCGGCATCCCCGGCTTCCTGAAGCTGTTGCGCCAGATCGTCCCGGCTGGAGAAGAGACCGGCCCGCACACCGCCCAGCGCAATGACACAGGCACCGGTCAACGTGGCGATGTCGATGACCGCATGAGGTTTGAAGCGTTCGGCGTAAGTCAGCGCGTCGCAAAGGATGAGACGGCCTTCCGCATCGGTGTTGAGAACCTCGATGGTCTGGCCGCTCATGCTGGTCACGACATCACCAGGCTTGGTTGCGCGGCCATCGGGCATGTTCTCGCATGCGGGTATGAGCCCCACCACGTTGATGGCCGGCTGGAGTTCTGCCAGCGCGGCGAAGGTACCCAGCACGCTGGCGGCTCCACCCATGTCGAACTTCATCTCATCCATCTCGGGGGCGGGTTTGAGCGAGATGCCGCCAGTGTCGAAGGTGATGCCCTTGCCCACCAGGACGACGGGGGCGCTGGACTTGGGCGCCCCCTGGTACTTCATGATGATGAAGCGCAAAGGCTCCTCGGAGCCCCTGGCAACGGAAAGAAACGCCCCCATGCCCAGCTTGGCAACCTCGCGCGGGCCCAGCACGTCGGTGGAGATGCGGGCATTCCTGGCCAACTGCTGAGCGGCCTTGGCCAAGTGCGTCGGGGTGGCGTGGTTGCCGGGCCGGTTTGCCCACTCCTTGGCCAGCTCCACCCCCGCCACCGTGGCACGCGCACGATCGAACGCGGATTTGACCGCCGCCTTGTCGTTCACCGCGAGGATGACTTTCTGCAACGCGCGCGGCTTGCCCTTGGACTTGGTGGTGGTGTAGGTGTAGGAGACATCAGCCACGCACTGCACCGCAGCGGCCACCGCCGAGCCGGAAGCCGCACCCGCGCACAGGGCCAGGGTCTTGACGGCGCCACCCTTGAGCAGTCCCATGGCTGCCAGGACCGCCTTTCGCACCTGAGGCGCGCTGCCGTCACCCGTGCGGACCAGCACCACACGCCGCGCCTTGACGCCCGGCAGGCGATGCGCGGGAAGGCACTGGCCAGCGCCTTCGTCCAGGTCCTTGGCGGCCAGTGCCTCGTGCACCCACTGGCCCAGCGGGTCCTTGGGCGCGGTCTTCGATCTGGCGGAGGCGGCCTCGTCGGGCCACAGAAGAACCAAGGCATCGGCAGCCACATCGGCCACCAGGGGCAGGCTCAGGGATTGGAGTTCAAAGTTCATAATGTCGGCTGTTGTTGGTTTCCACGATGTTATTCCACTCTTCCATCAGGCGCGAACTCGCCCGCAGCTTTGGCGCCAGCCTGCTCGTGCTCATCACCATCGTCATCACGATGCTGCTGATCCGCACGCTGGGCCTGGCCCACAAAGGCAGCGTGGACCCGCAAGAGATCATGCTGGTGCTCACCTACACCGTGCTGGGCCGGCTGCCCACGGTGCTGACACTGGCGCTGTTCGTCTCCATCGTATCCACGCTGTCGCGCATGTACCGCGACAGCGAGATGGTCATCTGGTTCAGCAGCGGCCATGGCCTGGCCAGCTTCCTGCGCCCGGTAATGCGTTTTTCCTGGCCAGTGCTGCTGGTCATCATGCTGATGGTGCTGTTCGTGTGGCCCTGGGCCAACCAGCAGACCGACGACCTGCGTGAACGGTATGAGCGGCGCGGCGACCTTGAGCGCATTGCGCCCGGGCAGTTCCAGGAGTCCTCCGATGGCCGCCGGGTCTTCTTCATCGACAAGGACACCGCCGATGGCAAGGAGGGCCGCAACGTTTTCGTGGCGAGCACCGAGTCCGATGGCAGCGAAAGCATCACCTCGGCGCGCTCGGGCCGCATCGAGTGGATGGGCGACAGCCAGATACTGCTGCTGAGCCAGGGCCAGCGCCTGGAGCAGCGCCGCGGCAACGAAGGCATGCTGCTGCGCATCAGCGAGTTTGAAGAGTACGGCGTACAGGTGGGCAGCGCGCCAGCCATCGATGGCAGCGCCCGCGGCCTCAAGTCCTTGCCCACCAAGACGCTGATCGAACAGCCCAACCGTGCCTACCTGGGCGAACTGGGCTGGCGCATTGGCATGGGCCTGACGGCGCTGAATTTCGTGCTCCTCGCCCTGGCTGTCTCGGCGGGCAACCCGCGAGCGGGCCGCAGCGGCAACCTCATCTTCATGCTTTTTGCCTTCATCTTTTATTACAACCTGCTCAACCTGGGGCAGAGCTGGGTGGCGTCGGGCATGGTCAACCTTGCGCCCTTCATGCTGGGCCTGCACGGCAGTGTGCTCGCGCTTTCGCTGCTTTGGCTGGCCAAGCGCCACTACAACCTGCGCCTGTGGCCGCGCAGGCGCACCATCGCGAGGGCCGCAGCATGAGAACCCTGCGCCGACTGGTTTACGGTGAGATCCTGCTGGCGGTGGGCTTTGTGCTGCTGGCCTTCCTGGGGCTGTTCCTGTTCTTCGACTTTGTCGACGAACTGCCCGCGCTGGGCCGGGCGTCCCCCATTGACGCAAGCAAGGTCTATGGCCTGCAACATGCCCTGCTTTACGTGCTGCTGCTGGTGCCCAACCGGGTTTATGAACTGATGCCGATCGCGGTGCTGATCGGTTCGGTGTTTGCGCTGGCACGCCTGGCCCAAAGTTCGGAATACACCATCCTGCGTACCAGCGGCCTGGGCCCCTGGCGGGCACTGCGCACACTGCTTGGGCTGGGCGCCGTGTTCGTGGTACTCACTTTCGGCATTGGAGACTACCTCGCCCCGCTGGCAGACCGCACCGGCCAATTGCTCAAGGCGCAGTACCAGGGACGCATCAGCGTCGGGCAGACTGGCGCCTGGCTGAAGGAACGGCAGGATGGCCGCCAGTATTCCGTGAACATCCGCGCGATGGACGCCAATGGTGAACTGCAAGGCGTGAGGCTGTTCGAGTTCTCGGCCGACGGGCGCCTCGTCATGCTGCTGACGGCCGAGCATGGGCAGGTTGGCTCCGACACCTGGACCCTGAGCGAGGTTCGCAGCACCCACTTCAACACGGCCAGCACCGAGACGGCTGCCGTTGAACAGCGCCAGCAAGCCAACCTGACTTGGCCCACAGGCATTTCCATCGAGATGGTTTCGGCCGCTCTGCTGAAACCTGAACGCATGCGCACGGTGGACCTGTTCCAGTACATCCGCCACCTGGAAGCCAACAACCAGTCTGCCCAGCGCTACGAGATCGAGTTCTGGCGCAAGGTGTTCTACCCCCTCAGTTGCCTGGTGATGGTGGTGCTGGCGCTGCCCTTCGCCTACCTGCATTTCCGCTCTGGCGGCATTGCGGGGTACGTTTTCATGGGCGTGATGATCGGCATCAGCTTCTTCCTGCTCAACAACGTGTTTGGCTACATCGGCAACCTGCGGGCCTGGGAGCCCTGGGTGGCGGCGGCGTCACCGGCGCTGCTGTATTCACTGGCGTCGCTGGGCGCTTTTGGCTGGCTGGTGCTCAGGCGCTGAGGAACAACTATGCGTGGCGTGATTGTCTTTGCCCATGGTTCGCGCGACCCGCTGTGGCGTGTGCCTGTGGAGGCCGTGGCCCAGGCGGTGCGCGAGCGCGACCCGCAAGCCCTGGTGAGCTGCGCTTACCTGGAGCTGTGCGAACCCAGCCTGCCCGAGGCTGCCGCCACGCTGGTGAGCCTGGGCACCACGGACGTGCGCGTGCTGCCGCTGTTCTTTGGCATGGGCAAGCACGCGCGTGAAGACCTGCCGCAGTTGATGGAAGACCTGCGGGCAGCTCACCCGTCAACCAGCTTCCGGCTGCTGCCCGCTGCCGGAGAACACCCGCGCCTGACCGCACTGCTGGCCGAATTGGCCCTGGAGAACCCCGCATGAACCTGCACCAGTTCCGCTTCGTGCAGGAGGCGGTTCGCCGCAACCTGAACCTGACCGAGGCTGCCAAGGCCCTGCACACCTCCCAGCCCGGCGTGTCCAAAGCCATCATCGAGCTGGAAGACGAGTTGGGCGTCGAGATATTCGCCCGGCACGGCAAGCGCATCAAACGTGTGACAGAACCCGGCACGCACGTGCTGCGCAGCATCGAAATCATCATGCGCGAGGTGAATAACCTCAAGCGCATCGGCGAGCAGTTCTCGGCGCAGGACAGCGGCACCATCAGCATTGCCACGACCCACACGCAGGCCCGCTACGTTTTGCCTGGTCCAGTGGCCAAGCTGCGGCAGGCCTACCCCAAGGTGGGTGTCAGCCTGCACCAGGGCTCCCCCGACCAGGTGGCACGCATGCTGCTGGACGACGTGGCCGACATTGGCGTGGCCACCGAGTCCCTCTCGCAGTACGAGGACCTGATCACCCTGCCCTGCTACGACTGGCAGCACACGCTGGTGCTGCCTTTCGCGCACCCCTTGTTGGACAAGGAACGCATCAGCCTGGAAGACCTGGCCAAGGTGCCGCTGATCACCTACCACCCTTCTTTCACCGGACGCACGCGGATTGACCAGGCATTCGCCCAGCGACACCTGCAGCCCAATGTGGTGCTGGAGGCGATTGACTCGGACGTGATCAAGACCTACGTGAAGCTGGGCATGGGCGTGGGTGTCGTGGCGGAAATGGCCATGCAAGGCGAAGAACGCAACCCCGACCTGGTGGCCCGCCCGGCAGGTTACCTGTTCGGGCAGAACACAGCCCGCGTTGCCTTCAAGCGCGGCGCCTACCTGCGCCTATTCGTCCTGCGCTTCGCGGAACTGCTGAGCGACCGGCTCAACCGCAACCTCATCCTCAAAGCCATGCAGGGCGGTGGCCCAGACTACGAACTCTGAAACCAGAAGAACCATGAGCGAGACAAACACCCCGCGCACCCCCAGTTTGCAAAGCCGTCTGCCCAACGTGGGCACCACGATCTTCACGGTCATGTCTGCCCTGGCGGCAGAAACCGGCGCAGTGAACCTGGGCCAGGGCTTCCCCGACTTTGACTGCGATCCGCGCCTGGTGGACGCGGTGACGCAAGCCATGCGCGCTGGCCTGAATCAGTACCCGCCCATGACCGGCGTGCCGGTGCTGCGTGAGGCCGTTGCACGCAAGGTGCAGACGTTGTACGGCCATGCCTACGACGCGGGCAGCGAGATCACCGTCACAGCGGGCGCCACGCAGGCCATCCTCACGGCCATACTGGCCGTGGTGCACCCGGGCGACGAGGTGATCGTGCTGGAGCCATGCTACGACAGTTATGTGCCCAACATCGAACTGGCCGGTGGTGTGGTGGTGCGTGTGCCATTGACCCCTGGCACCTTTAGGCCGGACTTTGAAAAGATCGCGGCGGCCATGACGCCACGCACGCGCGCCATCATCGTCAACAGCCCGCACAACCCGAGCGGCACGGTGTGGAAGCGCGACGACATGCTGCGCCTGCAGGAACTGCTGGCCCCTACCGACGTACTGCTCATCAGCGATGAGGTGTACGAGCACATGGTCTACGACGGCCAGCCGCACGAGAGCGCCGCACGCTACCCCGGGCTGGCGGCACGCGCCTTCATCGTGAGCAGTTTTGGCAAGACCTACCACGTGACCGGCTGGAAGGTGGGCTACGTGGCCGCGCCCGCACCGCTGATGGCGGAGTTCCGCAAGGTCCACCAGTTCAACGTGTTCACCGTCAACACGCCCATGCAGCACGGGCTGGCTGCCTACATGGCCGACCCGGCGCCCTACCTGGAGTTGCCCGCGTTTTACGCAGCCAAGCGCGACCTTTTCCGCCAGGGCCTGACAAGGACACGCTTCAAGATGCTGGCCGGCGAAGGCACCTACTTCCAGTGCGTCGATTACAGCGAACTGGCCGTGCCAGAGCGCAGCCTGAGCGAGGCCGATTTCTGCCAGTGGCTGACACGCGAGGTGGGCGTGGCGGCCATCCCCCTTTCAGCGTTCTACGGCAACGGCTTTGACCAGCATGTGGTGCGCTTCTGCTTTGCGAAGAAGGACGAAACCTTGCGCCTGGCGCTGGACCGGCTGGCCCGGCTCTGAAATAACCCCGACGCCAAACAGGTTGACAACCCCGGTCACAGGCAGACAATGCCCTCGGGGATGGGACGGACACGCCGCAGACACGTGCACCGGACACCTCCACAACCGAGGAGAACGGTCATGAACACCAATCTGAGGAGCGCGGTCTGGCTGCGCATTGCGGTGGTCTATTTTTCCGTAGGGGTGCTGATCGGGGTAGGAATGGGTGCCAGCGGCGACTTCACCCTTCGACCCGCACACGCCCACATCAACCTGCTGGGGTGGGTTTCGATGAGCCTCTTTGCCTTCGTGAACCACACTTGGCCATCCACGGCCCAGGGCAGGCTCGCCACCATCCATTTCTGGCTCTTCAACCTGACGTTGCCGGTGTTGCTCGCACTGCTCGTGGTCGAACTGCTCGGGTACGCGGCTGTGGGCCCGTTGCTGGGCCTTGCGTCAGTGCTGGTCGGTCTGTCCGTGGTGCTGTTCGCCGTTCAGGTATGGCGAACGGTGGCGCCCTGAGCCTTAACCGCCCTGCACCTGCACCCAGGCCCGCTCCAAGCGCTTGACGCTGACCGGTTGCGGGGTGCGCAGTTCCTGCGCGAACAGGCTCACGCGCAGTTCCTCCAGCAGCCAGCGGAACTCTTCCAGGCGGCTGTCCAGGGTGCCCTTGCGTTCTGCCACCAGGCGCCAGAACTTTTGCTCCAGCGGGCGCAGTTCGCTCAGGCGGGCTGCATCGCGGGCGCTGTCGGCGCGCCATTTGTCCAACCGCAGCACGATAGCCTTGAGATAGCGCGGCAAGTGCTGCAGCTGCGTCCAGGGCGTGTCGACGATGAAGCGTTTGGGGCACAAGCGCTGCAGCTGCTGCTGGATGTCGGCCACGGCATCGGTGGCGCCCTTGCTGTCCTTCACCTTGCGCGTGGCCGCCGCGAACTCCTGCAGGATGTTTAGCGCCAGGCGCGCCACCTCGTTGGCGATGAGCGTGAGGCGGCCACGCCCTTCGTCCAGCCGCTGGCGGAAGGCAGATTCGGTGGTGGGCAGGGGCTCCAGCAGGAAGGCACGCTCCAGGGCCACGTCGATGATCTGGGTACGCAACTCCTCCAGCGTGCCCAGCGGCATGTAGGCCACGGCCATCTTCTGCAACTCGGGGATGTTCTTTTCCAGATACTTGAGGGCGTCCCGAACCTGCAGTGCAAAAAGGCGGCGCAGGCCGACGCGGTGCTTGGCTGCCGCCACGGCGGGGTCGTCAAACACCTCGATGGCCACCGCGTCGCCCTGGTCCACCAGGGCGGGAAAGCCGATAAGCGTCTGTCCCCGCTGACGGATTTCGAGCAGTTCCGGCATCTCGCCGAAGGTCCAGGCTGTGTAGCGTTGCGCGCCGTCCAGGGGCGCATTGGCATTTGTTGCTCCACTGGCTTTGGCCTGCTGCGCTTGCGCCGCAGGCCCTTGGCTCCCTTTGGGCATAGCAGTGGCCGTGGAAGGTGCCCCACCGCCATCCTTGCCCTTGCCAGACGAACCCGCTGACGTGGCTGTCTGTTGCGGCACGTTTGCAGACTCGCTGCCGGCCGCTCCGCCCTGCAAACGCAATCCCGCCAAGGCCTGGAACGCACCGCGTGCTTTCACGCCCCACTCTGCCTTGAGCGCAGGCAGGTTGCGGTTCTGGCCCAACTGCCTGCCGTGTTCGTCCACCACGCGCAGGTTCATGAAGTGGTGGGGCTGCAGCATGTCGAGCTTGAAATCGGCGCGCTTCACGTCCAGCCCAGTCATCTGGCGCACCTCGGTCAGCAAGGCGTCGGTCAATGCACCCTGCGCCCAGCGTTCAGGCGCGCTGAGCAGCGCGGCCAGCTTTTCGGCGCTTTCTGGCAGCGGCACCAGACGCGCGCGCGGCTTTTGCGGCAGGCTTTTCAGCAGGGCCTGTATCTTGTCCTTCAGCATGCCGGGCACCAGCCATTCGCAGCGGTCTTCCTGCACCTGATTGAGCACGAACAGCGGCACGGTAACGGTGAGCCCGTCCTTGGGGTCACCGGGTTCGTGCAAGTACGTGGCGGCGCAGTCCACACCACCGAGCTTGATGACCTTGGGGAACGCCTGCGTGGTGATGCCCGCCGCCTCGTGGCGCATCAATTCCTCGCGCGTCAGGCGCAGCAACTGGGGCTGCTCGCGCACGGTATGGCGGTACCAACGTTCCAGTTCGCGGCCGCTGCAAATGTCGGCGGGCAACTGGCTGTCGTAGAAGGCGTAGATGAGCTCGTCGTCCACCAGAACGTCTTGCCTGCGGGACTTGTGCTCCAACTCCTGCACCTGCGCGATGAGCTTGCGGTTGGCGCCCAGGAACGGCAGGCGGCTCACGCTTTCGGCGGGCCAGGTGTCGTCGTGCAGGGCGCCTACCAGGGCCTCGCGGATGAAGATTTCACGCGCGCCAGCCGGGTCCACACGGCCGTAGTTGACGCGGCGCTGGTTATAGATGACCAAGCCATAGAGCGTGGCGCGCTCCAACGCCACCACCTCGGCAGCCTTCTTTTCCCAGTGGGGGTCGAGCATCTGCTTCTTCAGCAGGTGCGCACCCACCTGTTCCAGCCACTGTGGCTCAATGGCGGCAATGCCCCGCCCGAACAGGCGGGCGGTTTCCACGAGCTCGGCGCAGACGATCCAGCGCCCGGGCTTCTTGCTGAGGTGTGCCCCAGGGTGGCGGTGAAACTTGATGCCGCGCGCGCCCATGTAGACGTCTTCGGTCTCGTGTTTGCAACCAATGTTGCCCAGCAGACCGGACAGCATGGACAGGTGCAGTTGCTCGTAGCTGGCAGGGAGCGTGTTGAGCTTCCAGCCATGCTCCGCCACCACGGTGTGGAGCTGGCTGTGGATGTCGCGCCACTCGCGGACACGGCGCACGCTGATGTAGTTCTGGCGCAGCAAAGCCTCGTACTGGCGGTTGCTGAGCTTGTGTTCGGCATGCCCATCCTTGGGCTTGCCGCCGCGCGAGTTCGCCAGCCACTGCCACAGCTTGAGGTAGCTGGTGAATTCGCTCTTCTCGTCGTCAAACTTGGCATGCGCCTGGTCTGCCTGGGCCTGCGCCTCCATGGGGCGTTCGCGCACGTCCTGCACGCTCAGCGCACTGGCAATCACCAGCACCTCGTCCAAAGCTTGGCGCTCGCGCGCTTCCAGAATCATTCGGCCCACGCGCGGGTCCAGCGGCAGCTTGGCCAGTTCGCCGCCGAGCTTGGTGAGCTCGTTGGCCTCGTCCACCGCGCCCAGTTCCTGCAGCAGCTGGTAGCCGTCGGTGATGGCGCGGCGCGAAGGTGCCTCCAGGAAGGGGAATTCCTCCACGGCCCCCAGGTGCAACGACTTCATCCGCAAAATCACCGCCGCCAGCGACGAGCGCAGGATTTCGGGGTCGGTGAAGCGCGGGCGGGCGTTGAAATCGGCCTCGTCATACAGCCGTATGCAGATGCCGTCGGCCACACGGCCGCAACGGCCAGCACGCTGGTTGGCCGCCGCCTGGCTGATGGGCTCCACCAGCAACTGCTCGACCTTGCTGCGCAGGCTGTAGCGCTTGACGCGCGCCGTGCCCGCATCGATGACGTAGCGGATGCCCGGCACGGTGAGCGAGGTTTCCGCCACGTTGGTGGCCAGCACAATGCGCCGCTCGCGACCGGGGTGGAAGATGCGGTCTTGCTCGGCCTGGCTGAGCCGCGCGAACAGGGGCAGCACTTCGGCATTGCGCAGCACCGGCTGGTGGCTCAAGTGCTTGCGAAGGTGGTCGGCCGCCTCGCGGATCTCGCGCTCGCCCGGCAGAAAGACGAGGATGTCGCCCCCGTGGGCGCCGCCGCGCCAGAGTTCGTCCACACCGTCGGCGATGGCGTCGTTCAGGTCGAAGTCCCGGCTTTCCTCGAAGGGGCGGTAGCGAACCTCCACGGGGTAGGTGCGGCCCGACACCATCAGCACCGGCGCGGGGCCCTTCCTTGAAGCAAAGTGCTGCGCGAAGCGGTCGGCGTCGATGGTGGCGGATGTGACGATGACCTTCAAATCCGGCCTGCGCGGCAGGATCTGCTTGATGTAGCCCAGCAGGAAGTCGATGTTGAGGCTGCGTTCATGCGCCTCGTCGATGATGAGCGTGTCGTAGGCACGCAGCAGCGGGTCGGTCTGCGTTTCGGCCAGCAGGATGCCGTCGGTCATCAGCTTGACCGATGCACTCTTGCTCAGCCGGTCGTGAAAGCGCACCTTGTAGCCCACCACCTCGCCCAGCGGGGTGTGGAGTTCCTCGGCAATGCGGCTGGCCACTGAACTGGCTGCAATGCGCCGGGGCTGGGTGTGGCCGATGAGCTGCCCGCGCTCCCCCGGCTTGGCGTTGGCCCGTCCCCGCCCCATGGCCAGGGCGATCTTGGGCAACTGGGTGGTCTTGCCAGAGCCCGTTTCGCCACAGACGATGATGACCTGGTGCTCGCGCAGGGCGGCCTCGATCTCGTGGCGTTTGCCGGAGACGGGCAAGGATTCGGGGAACTCGATCTTCAAGGCGGGAGCTGTCAAAACGGGCTATGGCTGGGCAGAAACCTGAAAAGGCGAAGCTTGCGATTATCCTTGCGGTCTGGGCCACGCGGTGGCCACCTGCTCTTCCCACAACCCCGAACATGTCCACGGTCTTCAACTTCACCTTCGTGCCCTGGTTCCGCTCGGTCGCGCCGTACATCCACAAGTTCCGCAACCAGACTTTCGTGGTGGGCGTGCCAGGCGAGGCCATTGCCGCCGGCAAGCTGCCCAATCTGGCGCAGGATCTGGCGCTCATCCAGAGCATGGGCGTGCGCGTGGTGCTGGTGCACGGCTTTCGCCCGCAGGTGAACGAACAGCTGCGCGCCAAGGGGCACGAGGCGCGATACCACAACGGCATCCGCATCACCGACGAGGTGGCCCTGGACTGCGCGCAGGAGGCCGCCGGGCAGTTGCGCTACGAGATCGAGGCCGCGTTCAGCCAGGGTCTGCCCAACACCCCCATGGCGGGCGCCACGGTGCGCGTCATCTCGGGCAACTTCATCACCGCGCGCCCGGTGGGCATTGTGGATGGCATCGACTTCCAGCATTCCGGCCTGGTGCGCAAGGTGGACGTGGCGGGCATGATGCGCGCGCTGGACATGGGCGCGATGGTGTTGCTCTCGCCCTTCGGTTTTTCGCCCACGGGTGAAGCCTTCAACCTGAGCATGGAGGAGGTGGCCACCAGCGTGGCCATCGCACTGCAGGCAGACAAGCTGCTGTTCGTGACGGAGATTCCCGGCATCCGCATGGACCCGCATGCCCCCGAGAGCGAGGACAACCCGATCGACACCGAGCTGCCCCTGGCACAGGCCGAGAAGATCCTGGCCGAACTGCCTCCCAGCCACTTGCCTACCGACGTGGGCTTTTACCTGCAGCACTGCGTGAAGGCCTGCAAGGCCGGCGTGGAGCGCAGCCACATCATCCCCTTCGTGGTGGACGGCGCCTTGCTGCTGGAGGTGTACGTGCACGACGGTATCGGCACCATGGTGGTGGACGAGAAGCTGGAAGAACTGCGCGAAGCCAATTCCGACGACGTTGGCGGCATCCTGCAGCTGATCGAGCCCTTCGAGAAGGATGGCACGCTGGTCAAGCGCAGCCGCACCGAGATCGAGCGCGACATTGCCAACTACACCATCATCGAGCACGACGGCGTCATTTTTGCGTGCGCGGCGCTCTACCCCTACCCCGAGGCACGTACCGCCGAAATGGCGGCACTCACGGTGTCGCCCCAGGCACAGGGCCAGGGTGACGGCGAAAAGATCCTCAAGCGCATTGAACAGCGAGCCAAGTACATGGGGCTGGACAGCATCTTTGTGCTCACCACGCGCACCATGCACTGGTTCATCAAGCGCGGCTTCCAGCCGGTCGACCCGGACTGGCTGCCAGACGCCCGCAAGCGCAAGTACAACTGGGACCGGCGCAGCAAGGTCTTGGTCAAGAAACTGAGCTGACCGCTGCCAGGCCCTTGTCCGCGAAAGGACAAGGGCTTTTTTGCAAAGCTTAATAGGAACGGTTATCATTCGCGAAATCAAGTTTCCGCCAAGGACCTGTTCATGATCGTCTGTGTCTGCCACCGCGTCAGCGACAAAACCATCGAGCGCCACGCCCGCATGGGGGCGGATTTCGACACCATCCAGTTTGAACTGGGCGTAGCTACGCAGTGTGGCAAATGCGAAGGCTGCGCACGCGACCTATGGGCGGAATGCCAAAAGCGGCATGCCGTGGCGCACATCAGTTCCGCCGAGGCGCAGCCCCAGACGACCTGGGCCAATCTGGCCTGCGCCTGAGCCCGCATCGGGCCACCGCTGGCCAGAACAGACGCCAGCGGATGGCACACCCCCTTCTCCGTGGCTCAAGGCCTTGAACGAATGCCGCCCACAACCACGGCACCTAGGCTCTCGCAACGCTCACCCGAACGCGCGCAATCGCCACCGTCTTGCAGCCAGTGATGGGCATGCCCCACGCAAGCCACCTGACACAGCACCTGCTCAGCCTGCGGCATGGACTCCCCTGGAGAGGACGATGGTGCACGCGACAAGAGGGGCGCACGCGGAACGAGTGCCCCAGAAGCCCCCAACCCCCAAAGCGACTGCGTTCGGGCCAGAACCAGGCCCCCTCGCAGGCGCACGATCTCGGCCTGCAACTCTGCCGTCTTGCGTTGGTTGTCGTTGAGCAGTTCGTCGAACAGGGATTGCAAGCGCGCCATGCGCTTTACCAGCACCGCATGCTCCGCAGCAAGCCCCTGCCCTCCGCCCTCGCAATCACACATCAACGGCGGCGGCTCCCATACCAAATGCATCCGGCCTGCCCCAGCCTCCGGCTTCCATGCCCTGCTCATCCCGGCGCCCTCATTGCACCAGGCTGGCTGCGCCATGCCAAAACCGGGGTGTCTTGATGCCACCTTCTGCTGGGACGGCATGTGCAGCCAGTTGCTGCCAAGTCTTCTGCAGCCGCGCCAGCACCAGGGCAAACTCCGGCGTAAAGCCCGGATGGTGCTGCAAGGAAAACAGGTTGTGAGAAATCTTGTTGGCCATCAACAGTCGTTGCCCGTTGTCACTTGCCTGAACGTGGGCCGTCATCAACGCCAGGGTACCTGCAAGCAGTGCCTCAGCGCGCGGCAGGGTGTATTCGTCACTTTGGGCGCGGGTATCACCATGCATGGCCAAGCTCTCCATTGTTTGTGAACATGGATTTTATTTTATGCGAATGATTCTCGTTTGCAAATGAAAATTCAGGGCATCCCGTTGGGACCATCGATCCGTCCACGCAACGGCTTAAACTTGTCCCATGCAGCAGCCAACCGGCCCACGCGCAAGCAGAAAGGACACCCCATGAAAGGCGACCCCCAAGCCATCGCCCACCTGCAGGCCCAGCTCAAGAACGAGCTCACCGCCATCAACCAGTACTTCGTGCACTACCGCATGCTCAAGAACTGGGGGCTCGACAAGCTGGCCAAGAAGGAATACGCCGAATCCATCGGCGAAATGAAGCACGCCGACCGCTTGATGGACCGCATCTTCATGCTCGACGGCCTGCCCAACCTGCAAGACCTGGGCAAGCTCAACATCGGCGAAGACGTGCCAGAGATCCTGAAAAGCGATCTGGCGCTGGAACGCGCTGCGCAGGCCACCATCAAGGACGGCATAGCCCACTGCGAAAGCGTGCGTGACTACGTTTCGCGCGACCTGCTGCAAGACATCCTGGACGACACCGAGGAGCACATCGACTTCCTCGAAACCCAGATCGACCTCATCGACAAGGTCGGCCTGCAGAACTACCAGCAAAGCATCATGGGCGAGATCGAGTAAGCCTCGGCACCCCCGCACAGGCACAAAGGGCCCCGGCGCAAACCGGGGCCCTTGTCATTTGAGCTTCACCGCGCCAGGGCGTACAGCCCCGGCAAACGTCAGGCAGCGGTCACCGCCTCAGCCGCAGGCTGCGGCGTGCGGATCAGGTAATCAAAGGCGCTCAACGCGGCCTTGGCGCCCTCTCCCGCCGCAATCACGATCTGCTTGTACGGCACCGTGGTGCAGTCGCCGGCGGCGAACACGCCCGGCACATTGGTGTGGCCCTTGGCGTCCACCACGATCTCGCCAAAACGGCTCAGCTCCACCGTGCCCTTGAGCCATTCGGTGTTGGGCACCAGGCCAATCTGCACGAAGATGCCCTCCAGCTCCACGTGATGCTCGGCGCCACTCACGCGGTCCTTGTAGCGAATGCCGTTCACCTTGCTGCCGTCACCGGTGATCTCGGTGGTTTGCGCGCTGGTGATGATGGTCACGTTCGGCAGGCTCTTGAGCTTGCTCACCAGAACTGCATCCGCCTTGAGCTGGTCGGCGAATTCAATCAGCGTCACGTGCTGCACGATACCGGCCAGGTCGATGGCCGCTTCCACACCGGAGTTGCCCCCACCAATCACCGCCGTACGCTTGCCTTTGAACAACGGGCCGTCGCAATGCGGGCAATAAGCCACACCCTTGTTCTTGTACTCCTGCTCGCCGGGCACGTTCACGTTGCGCCAGCGCGCACCGGTAGACAACACCACGCTGCGCGACTTGAGCACGCCACCGTTGGCCAGGTGCACCTCCACCAAGCCGCCTTCCTGTGCGGCAGGCACGATCTTCGCCGCCTGCTGCAGGTTCATGATGTCCACTTCGTAATGGCGCACCTGGGCTTCCAGCGCGGCAGCAAACTTGGGGCCATCCGTCTCCAGCACCGAGATGTAGTTCTCGATCGCCATGGTGTCGTTCACCTGGCCGCCAAAGCGCTCGGCCACCACGCCGGTGCGGATGCCCTTGCGCGCCGCGTATACCGCAGCCGCCGCACCAGCAGGGCCACCACCCACCATCAGCACGTCGAAGGCATCCTTCGCGCTCAGCTTGGCGGCTTCTTTGGCGGCGGCGTTGGTGTCCAGCTTGGCCACAATCTCTTCAATCAACATGCGGCCGGAGCCAAACACCTTGCCATTCAGGTAAACCATGGGCACGGCCATCACCTCGCGGTCCGTCACCTCCTGCTGGTACAGCGCGCCGTCGATCACCACGGTCTTCACCTTCGGGTTCAGCACGGCCATCAGGCTCAACGCCTGCACCACGTCCGGGCAGTTGTGGCAGCTCAAGGACATGTAGACCTCGAAGTTGTAGTCGCCGTCCAGACCCTTGATCTGCTCGATCACCTCAGGCTCCACCTTGGGCGGGTGGCCACCCGTCCACAACAGCGCCAACACCAGCGACGTGAACTCGTGCCCCAGCGGCACGGCGGCAAAACGCAGGCTCATGTCGGAACCCAGGCGCTTCAGGCTGAAGGAAGGCTTGCGCGCGTCGTTGCCATCGGTGCGCACGGTGATCTTGTCCGACAAACCGGCAATGGTCTGCAGCAGCTCCAGCATCTCGCGGGCGCCATCGGAATCGTCCAGCGACGCCACCATTTCAAACGGCTGGGTCACTCGCTCCAGGTAGGCTTTGAGTTGGGCTTTCAGGGTGTCGTCGAGCATGGTTTCTTCCTTGTGGTGCGGTTGTGTCTGGTTAGGCAGGTGCCTGTGTTCTTGAATGACTCAAGTATAGATACTGACTATTGATTTATGGATTCATTTTTCAAAACCTATCAATAGTCAAAATCCATGCTCCTCGTCGTGCGAAACAAAAAAGGGGCGTTGCCCAAGGCAACACCCCCTGTTGATACCTGCTTGCGCGGGTTCCTGAGTTGAGCAGGATCAGATCTTGCCAACCAGTTCCAGCGAGGGAGCGATGGTCTTTGCGCCTTCGTTCCACTTGGCGGGGCACACCTGGCCGGGGTTGGCGGCGGTGTACTGGGCAGCCTTCAGCTTGCGCAGGGTTTCCTTCACATCACGGGCGATTTCGTTGGAATGCACTTCCATCGTCTTGATCACGCCATCGGGGTTGATCACGAAGGTGCCGCGCAGGGCCAGGCCCTCTTCGGGGATGTGCACGCCAAAGGCGTTGGTCAGGGCATGGGTGGGGTCGCCCACCAGCGGGAACTTGGCCTTGCCCACGGCGGGAGAAGTCTCGTGCCACACCTTGTGCGAGAAGTGCGTGTCGGTGGTCACGATGTAAACCTCGGCACCGGCCTTCTGGAACTCGGCGTAGTTGTCAGCGGCATCTTCCACTTCGGTGGGGCAGTTGAAGGTGAAGGCGGCCGGCATGAAGATCAGCACGGACCACTTGCCCTTCAGGCTTTCGTCGGAGACTTCGATGAACTTGCCATTGTGGAAAGCCTGGGCCTTGAACGGCTGCACTTGGGTGTTGATGAGGGACATTGCTGTTTCCTTTTGCTTGAAGTTGAAGGATGGAGAAATTTGTCAGGACCCGGCAATCATAGCTTGAAACAATGGCTTTTCTGCATTGATAGTCACTATCACACCGATAGGAAACGAACCGAACAAATATCGAAACAAGAACGATTCTCGTTTATGTTAATATAACGGATTGTCAGCCAGCCACAACGTGCCCGTGCGTTGCCAGCCAGCCAGAAACCCCTCTAGCAACAACGCTGCAACCATGTCACGCTCCAGCCGCCGCAAGGCTTCGTCCCGTCCATCGCAACACCCCACTGCCACCCCGTCCGCCGCCAAGGCCGCCTTACTGCCGCTGGGCGCCATGCTCCTCGCGGGCTCGGTAAGTGCATTGGCGCAAAACGCTCCCGCGGCAGAGGCAACCCTCTCCACCGTTACCGTCAAAGAACAGGCCGAGCCGGAAGAAATCAAAGCCAAGAGCACCCTGCGCGCCACCGACACACGCATAGGCAAGGGCCAACAACAGTTGCGTGACATCCCGCAGAACGTCACGGTGATGACGGAGCAACTGCTGGACGACCGCAACCTTGACAATTTCCGCGATGTGCTCAAGACGACGGCGGGCGTCACCTTCCTGGCTGGCGAAACCGGCGAGGAAGATGTGCGGCTGCGCGGCTTCTCGCTGGGTCAGGCGGGAGACATTTACCGCGACGGCATGCGCGAGGGCCAGCTGATCACGCGCGACACGTTTGCCACAGACCGCGTCGAAGTACTCAAGGGATCTGCCTCCATGCTTTTTGGCAAGGGTTCCACCGGCGGTGTAGTCAACCAAGTGACCAAGCAACCGTTCCTGCTGGACCGCTACGAAGCAGAGTTGACCGTGGGCACAGGCAATCACAAGCGAGCGCAGGTCGACCTCAACAAACAGCTTAGCCAGAGCAGTGCCATCCGTCTGAACGCCATGGTGCAGGACGCTGACAACAAGGGGGCCAAAGACGACCGGGAAGGCTTGGCCGCGAGTTGGCGCACAGGCATAGGCGAACGCGACGAATTCCAGGTGGACCTCTACCACCTCAAGACGGAACAGCGCCCGATCTACAACCACCCTCAACTGCTGACCGGCGTTGCTGGTGACGCCAAGCGCTATATCGTTCCCGTGCTGGACCCGGAAAACTTCTACGGCCTGGCCAGCGACTACCTGCACAGCGAACAAACGGCTCTGTCTGTCTCACACACCCACCGATTCAGCGCAGACGAAGAGCTCAAGACCACGGTACGCCATGGCCGCTACGAGCGTGACCTCTGGGCCACCGTGGTTTCGTTCGCTGCGGCGGGGAGTCAGCCCAATGGACAAGCCATCAGTCTGACCAACCTTCCCACCGCCAACACGGTGTTGAACAGAAACAACTTCAAAGGCCGCCGGGGCATCAGCGACATCACCCAGGTTCAGAGCGATTACAGCAACAAGTTCAAGCTTGGCGGCACCGGCCATCACCTGACAGCCGGGGTGGATCTCACCATGGAAGATGCCTTGCGAAACAACAGCAATGGCGGAGGCAATCTTGCCAACACGGCAGACACTGCCAGCACCCGCCTGACCACAGTAGGCAACCCCAATGATGGGGCCTATCGAGTGGATACTCGCAGTTGGGCATACAACAGCTTCGATGCAAAAAGCCTTGGTCTTTACGTGCAGGACGTAGCCACCATCACACCTACCGTCAAGCTGGTCGGCGGCGTGCGGTTCGACCACTTCAAAGCCAACTACCGCGATACCGCCGGCAACAGCGGGAGTATGAAGGAAAACCTTTGGAGTCCACGGGTTGGCGCGCTCTTCCAGCCTGATGATGCCTCGTCGTATTACATCTCGTTCGGTGAGTCTTACAACACTTCTGGCGATACTTACCAGTTCGCACTAGGAAACCTGGCAGCCAACAGCGCGAACGGCCGCATGGCCAATACTCCGCCAGAGAAAAGCCGCAACTTTGAAGTCGGTGGCAAGTGGGATTTGTTCGAAAAACGCGCGACCCTGAACGTTGCCTTGTTCCACTCCGAGAAATACAACGAGCGCAACACCGACCCGGACAGCGCCGCTACCCAGATGTTGCTGTCCGGCAAGCGCCACGCCAGCGGCATGGAGATCAGTGCCGCTGGCCGCATCACGCCCAAGTGGGAAGTGTTCTACAACCATACGTGGATCCCCAGCGCCAAGATCGACAACTGCAATGCAAACACCTGCACCGGCAACGCACCGCGTCAAGGCGATCGCCCTGGCCTGACGCCCAAGCACAGCCTGAGCGCCTGGACCACCTACCGCGTGGCACCCCAGTGGCGTGTCGGCCTGGGTGCCACCTACCGCAGCGAGCAGACACCGCTGACCAGCCGTATCAACACCGCGCGCGCCTTCACCGTGTGGGACTCCATGGTGGAATACACCGTGGACGAACACACGACCGTCAAACTCAACGTGAGCAACCTGACCGACAAAACTTACGCCGACAGTCTGTACACCGGCTTCTACACCCCAGGCGCTCCGCGCAAGGTCATGCTGTCCGTCAAAACCGTGTTCTGATCATGCTGCTGCAACTGCCCCAGATTCTGAACCGGGACGAAGTACGCGCCATGCGCGACCGGCTGGCCGACGACGCACTTTGGATCGACGGCCGCACCAGCGCAGGGACACAGGCGCTGGAGGTCAAACGCAACGAACAGTTGGCGCAAGACAGTCCCCTGGCTCAAGAACTGCAGTCCCGCATTCTGGCGGCAGTGCAGCGCAACCCCCTGTTTTTCTCGGCAACCCTCCCACGGCGCTGCTACAACCCGCTGTTCAACCGCTACACGCCGGAACACCCCACCTACGGGCCACACATCGATGGCGCGGTTCTGCATTCGCGGCGCAGCCAGGAATGGGTTCGAACCGACGTATCCTGCACGGTGTTCCTCAGCGACCCCGACGAATACGACGGTGGTGAACTCACCATCCATGACACCTACGGCGTCAAGCAGGTCAAGCTGCCCGCTGGCAGTGCCGTCATCTACCCCGGCACCAGCCTGCACGAGGTCACGCCCGTCACCCGCGGCGCGCGCATCGCCTCTTTCTTCTGGATCGAAAGCATGGTGCGCAGCGACGAGCAGCGCCGCCTGCTTTTCGAACTGGACATGAACCTGCTCAAACTGCGCGAGCGTCACGGCGAAACGGCCGAAACCACCGCGCTCACGGGCGTGTACCACAACCTTCTGCGTCAGTGGGCCAGCACATGAATGCATCGCCACGGCTACAGCCGCTGCCGCCCGGCCTTGTCAACCTGGCCGACCACGAAGCCCATGCCCGCCAGGTTCTGGGCGATGCCACCTGGGCCTACTTCAACGGCGGTGCAGGCGACGAAATCACCCAGCATGCCAACCGGCAGGCGTGGGACGCCTTGCAGCTTCTGCCGCGTGTGTTACAACCGCTGGAAGGCCTGAACACCAGCACCTCCCTGCTGGGGCGGGCCTGGCCCAGCCCCATCCTGGTGGCGCCCATGGCCCATCAATGCCTTGCCCACCCCGACGGTGAACTTGCCACCGCCGTGGCCGCCGCCGCGCTGGGCGCTGGCATGGTCCTCAGCACCCAAAGCAACACGCCGCTTGAAACCGTTGCCCAAGCCTACCTGCCCGACTCGGCACGCGGGCCACTGTGGTTCCAGCTCTACGCACTGGGCGACCGCGTCTGGCTTCGCGAGCTCATGCAGTGCGCCAAGGGCGCCGGTTTCGAAGCGCTTGTGCTCACCGTGGACGCCCCCGTCAACGGCGTGCGCGACCGCGAGCGCCGCAGCGGTTTCGCCTTGCCGCCGGGCTTGTCTGCCGTGCATGCCCCGCCCCTCCATGTGGCTGGCAGCTGGAACCAGTTGATGGCGCAAGCCCCCACCTGGGACGATCTGCGCTGGCTCACCGAGAACACCCCGCTGCCCGTGCTGCTCAAGGGCATCACCCACCCTGACGATGCCCGGCTCGCCTGCGAGCTGGGCGTGGCCGGTCTGATCGTGTCCAACCACGGCGGCCGGGTGCTCGACACCCTGCCACCCACCGCCACGCTTCTGCCGCTCGTGGTCGACGCCGTGCAAGAGCGCTGCCCCGTGCTGGTGGACGGCGGTATTCGGCGCGGCACAGACGTCATCAAGGCACTGGCCCTGGGTGCCCAGGCGGTGCTTGTCGGACGTCCCGTGCTCTACGGACTCGCCAACGCTGGGGCTGCAGGCGTTGCCCACGTCCTGCGCCTGCTATTGGACGAATTCCATGCAGCCATGGCCTTGTGCGGCAAACGACGGGTGCAGGAGATCAACTCTTCCTTGATTTTTCAATCATACAAATAAACACGATTGATTCTCATTTATAATTTTCAGACACGCCCGTTTGATGTCATGATTGAAATATCCGTCCTGTTTGGCAGTCTGCTGCTTGTCGTCCTGACAGCCTGGTGGGCTCTGCGGTGACACACACCATGCCCCTCGTGCACTCAGCTCCTCCTCTGCAACCTCGCAACATTGCTGTTGCCACGCTGGTGGTGGCGGCCCACGCAGGCGTGCTGTGGCTGGCTCACGCGGCCCTGCAAAGCCGCCCTGCGGAAGTGCTGATTCCCGCCCAGGTGCTGATGGATCTGGTGCAGACCGAACCCCGCCAAAGTGCCACCCCGGCACCCAAGCCGGTACAAGCACCCCAGCCTCCCGCCAGGCAAGCGGCACCTGCCCGGCCTGCCCCGGTTACACCTCCTTCCAAGGCGGCGCAGCCGCTGGCAGCCCCCGTCGCCGAAACGTCACCCATGGCGCCGCTGGCGGCACCACCGGCCGAAAGCGCCCCAGCGCCCTCTTCTGCCCAGCAGGTTGCAGCCGCGCCGGCAGCACCTGCCACGACTGCGGCGCCCCCCACGCAGCCGGCAGCGCCGCGCATAGAGCTGCCATCCTCGCAGGCCGATTACCTCAACAACCCCAAGCCTGCGTACCCCCCGTTGAGCAGGCGTCTGCGAGAGGAAGGCAAGGTCGTCATGCGCGTGCTGATTGAGCCTGACGGCACCGCCTCCAAGGCAGAAATCCGCACGTCTAGCGGCTACGACCGCCTGGACCAGACCGCCCTGCAAACCGTGCTGCGCTGGCGCTATGTGCCCGGCAAGCGCAACGGTGTGCCCGAGGCGATGTGGTTCAACGTCCCCATCAATTTTGTTCTGGAGTAAATAGACACCATGGAAAACGCATTCGGGCTCGCACACGTGTGGCAACAGGGCGACTGGGTCATACGCATCGTCGCGCTGATCCTGCTGGCCATGTCCATCACCACCTGGGTGGTAATCGCCATCAAGGCGCTCAACCTGCGTCGCCACCGCGCCCAGGCCCGTGCCTGCGACAGCTTCTGGCACAGCAAAGACTTCGCTGAAGGCCTCAACAAGCTGGGCGCTGAAGCCGACAACCCCTTCTACGTCATGGCACTGCAAGGCCGGGAAGCCACCACACACATCCTGCACCTGGACGGCGAGCACCCGCGCCAGCTGCATGACAGCCTGGACGTCAGCGAATGGGTCACCCGCTGCTTGCGCAACGCCATCGACGACTTCACCGCCCGCCTGCAATCGGGCCTCGTCGTCCTGGCCTCCGTCGGCTCCACGGCTCCCTTCATCGGCCTGTTCGGCACAGTCTGGGGCATCTACCACGCCCTGCTCGGCATCGGTGTCTCCGGTTCCGCCACCATTGACAAAGTGGCCGGCCCCATTGGCGAGGCGCTCATCATGACGGCCTTTGGCCTGGTGGTCGCCATTCCCGCCGTGCTCGGCTACAACGCGCTCGTCCGCGGCAACAAGTCAGTGCTACACAAGCTCAACCGCTTCGCACACGACCTGCACGCCTACTTCGTCACGGGTGCCCGGGTGAGCGGTGAATCCAGCGACAGCACCAAGGTGCTGCCCATGAAGAAAGCCTGAGGACACGGTCATGGCCTTTTCCACGCCCGAACAGGACGACAGCGAAGTCCTCAGCGAGATCAACATGGTCCCGCTGATCGACGTGATGCTCGTGCTGCTGATCGTCTTCATGATCACGGTACCGGTCATGAAGAACTCGATCGACGTCAATCTGCCGCAAGCCGCGGCCCAGCCCAGCCAGGACAAACCCGAAACCGTGCGCCTGAGCGTTGACGCCGAGGGCCGTTACCACTGGAACGAAGCCCCCGTGAGCGACGAAGAGCTGCAGGCCCGCCTGGAAACCGCAGCGCGGCAGGAGCCGCAACCCGAACTGCACATCCGGGGAGACAAATCGGTGCGCTACGAACGCGTGGCCCAGGCCATGGCATCAGCCCAGCGTGCCGGGGTGCGCAAACTGGGCTTCATCACCGAACCATGAACCGCCCACCCACCCCTTCGTCAGGCGCCAACCAGATTGTTCCGCAGTCCATCCAGGGGGCTGCGGGCGGGAGCCGTCACGCGCTGGACCAAGGCGATGCCCCTCTCGTCGACAGCGACCTGCTCCTGCGGGGCCAACGCGAAATCCGCATCGCCCACAACGGCATCACCTACCGCTTGCAAGCGACCAGGCTGGGCAAGCTCATCCTCACCAAGTAGATTGCCGCGCATCAGTCAGCGGGTGCCTTGGGCTGCAACCTGAGGGGTTCATGGCGCAACGTGCACCTGTCGTCAGGCAGGGGCTGGCGCAACACCATCTGAAACGACCGCTTCAACCAGTCTTCAGGGTTGAAGAAGTCCCGCAGCCCCAACTCCCGGTAGACGGCTTCATTCAGCACGTACTCCACTACCACTTCGTTGCCTGCAAGCACTTGCACTTCCAGCTCGCGCTTCGGCCAGCCCACCCCCATCACGGTACCGGTACCCGCTGTCACTTGGTAGCGGCCGGGCCCCAGCAGCAGCACGTCGCACTGTCCCGCCTGCATCGACGCCACCTTGACCCCATCCACCCAGAACGGCAACTCCAAAACGACACCCAGCGGCGCGTTCGGCGCCAGCAGTGTCAACGTTGCCATGCCGTCCGCCACCACCCTGGGCTTGACGTCTTCCGCCAGGGGAACCTCTTGGGGAGGCGGAGTCTCGTCCGTCGGCATGCCTCCCGGCAACTTGTGCCAGAGCGTCCTCGGACGCTGCCAACCGTCCTTCTCGATGCCTGCGCAGTAAAGTGAAGCCAGCCCGCTTGGCCCGACGCGGCTGACCACACCCATGATCTGCTTCACCGCCCCGGGCGATATGTCGCCGTAGTAGCAACCACCGTTGGCCAGCGACGGTGCCCTCACCCGGCTCACCCTGGACGGCGGCCGCTCTGTCCGTACCATCTCCACCACCTGGCCCGGCTGAACAGACATGCC
Organism: Hydrogenophaga aquatica; assembly: GCF_054780915.1. Taxonomy (NCBI): domain Bacteria; kingdom Pseudomonadati; phylum Pseudomonadota; class Betaproteobacteria; order Burkholderiales; family Comamonadaceae; genus Hydrogenophaga; species Hydrogenophaga aquatica. The sequence goes on from NZ_BAAGVK010000011.1 coordinate 594,650, forward strand.
TTCCGGCAGCAAAGTGGGTACCCAGTGGCTGCGCTTGACGCCTGAAACCGTGTTGTTCCAGTAGATGTAGTCCCTGACCATGATTACCCTGCCCTGGTCGACCATTTCAGCCGTGTAGCCGTTTTCCGCCATTACACGGCCCCAACCCGGCGCCGTCACCCCAGGGGCAATCTCGTCAGCCTGCAAACTTTCCTTGGTCACCGCGTGGGAAACTTCACCCAGCAGCAGTGTGCCCACCGGCAGCTCAACGCCCTTGGTCGAGGCGCACCCCGTCAGGAACGCCGTCACAAGCACACCTATCAACCTCCAGCGCTTTTTGCCACACATCAGCCACCTCCATCGGTAAGCAAATGCCCCCACATTAGCGCCGCCCCGCTGGCCATGTCTTGACCCATCTCAAGGCGCCAGATAGACCCCAGAGACCCGTCAAAAAAATGCCCCCGCCGGTGGGCGGAGGCACGTGCTTCAAGCGAAAAAGCCGATCAGAGTCCCAGCGCGGCAATCCCGGCCTTGGCAATCTGCGCATCTTCGGTGGACTTGACCCCACTGACGCCAACAGCGCCAATGCACTGCCCGTCCTTGATGATCGGCACACCGCCTTCCAGCATGCCTTCAATCGCGGGTGCGCTCAGGAAAGACACACGACCCTGGTTGATCACATCCTCGTAAGACTTGCTCTCACGGCGCCCCATGGCGGCAGTGTGCGCCTTGGCGGGTGCGATGTGAGCGGAAATCGCGGGACAACCATCCAGGCGCTGCAGCCACAGCAGGTGTCCGCCGTCGTCAACGATGGCGATCGTCACCGCCCAGTGGTTCTTCTGGGCTTCGGCTTCTGCGGCAGCCGCAATGGCCTTGACGTCTGCAAGTTCGAGCACGGACTTGGTTTTCATGAACTTTTCCTTTTCACGGGTCTCTGAATCAACGAAGGCGCAAGCTTAAACGTTTTGACGCATGGGTATGGCTGGCGCCCGTAGAATGACCCATCGTTTCAATGAGGAGCAAACAGCAATGACCGATCAGACCCACAGCTACGGCCACTTTGGCACTTCCGTTGCACTGCAGCAGCGCAACCGGGTGTTGCGCAATACCTATTGGCTGTTGGCGCTGAGCATGCTGCCCACCGTGCTGGGCGCCTGGATCGGCGTTGCCACGGGCATCACGGCGTCGCTCACTGGCGGCCTGGGCCTGGTGGTGTTCCTGGGTGGTGCCTTTGGCTTCATGTTCGCCATCGAGAAAACCAAGAACTCCGCGGCTGGCGTGCCCGTCCTGTTGGCCTTCACGTTCTTCATGGGCCTCATGCTGTCACGCATGCTGGCCATGGTCCTGGGCTTCAAGAACGGCTCCGACCTGATCATGACAGCCTTTGGCGGCACGGCTGGCGTGTTCCTGGTCATGGCCAACCTGTCCACCGTGATCAAGCGCGACCTGGAAGGCTTGAGCAAGTGGCTCTTCATGGGTGCCATCGTGCTGCTCATCGGCGGCATCATCAACGTCTTTGTTGGCAGCCCTATCGGAATGGCCGTGATCAGCGTGATGGCCATCGGCATCTTCAGCGCCTTCTTGCTGGTGGACCTCAAGCGCATTGTCGACGGCGGGGAAACCAACTACATCAGCGCCACACTGGGCCTGTACCTCAGCCTGTTCAACATCTTCCAGAGCCTGCTGGCGTTGCTGGGGCTGTTCGGCGGTGAGCGCGACTGACGGGGCGCCAGACCGGCATCCGCCGGTTCATGCACGGGGGCCATTCGGCCCCTTTTTCATGCTCGCGCGTCAAGTTCGTGCATGAATCGCCGAAAATCCTAGCATGCAGGCCAATTTCTCCTCCCATTCTTCCACGCGCTTGCGCTCCCTCTTCTGGCTGCCCTTGTTGCTGGCCTTGGCTGGCTGTGATCAGCTGGGCATCGAAACACCAGCCATCGTGGCCGCCAAGAAGGAAGCCGAGGGGCGCGCCATAGGCAGTGCATGCCGACATGCCGTTCGAAGCATCGAAGACTGCTACCGCAACAACCCCAAGTCGCCCAAGGCCGCGATATTCGATGGCTGGCGCGAAATGGACGGCTACATGCGCGAGAACGACATCCAGGGCATGCCGTACCAGCCCACCCCCGAGCCAGCAACCGAACCGGCACAAGACCATGCGCCTGCGGCACAGCAGCGCCCGGCGGGCGCAGCCCCTGCGGCGGCAAACGGCAATGGCCGCCCCGGCCAGGCAAGCACAGCGCCGACCGGCGGCATCCCGTTGATACAGGGGCTGCCACAGCGCCCGAACATCGCACCTTCCAAGTGATGCTTGCCCGGGCGGACCTGCGGGATCAGGCCGCCCGCTCGAACACCGCGATGCTCTCGACGTGCGCGGTGTGCGGGAACATGTTCACCACCCCCGCAGCCGTGCAGCGGTAGCCCGCCTGGTGCACCAGCAGCCCGGCGTCTCGGGCGAGCGTGGCGGGGTTGCAACTGACGTAGACGATGCGCCTGGGTGCCTGCCACGGCTGGCCCGAGGGCGTCAGCAGCGGGGAGCCACCAGCCAGACTTGCCTGATGGATATCGGCGATGGCCTTGGCCAGGGCAAACGCCCCCTCACGCGGCGGATCCACCAGCCATTTGTCGGCAACACCGTCTGCCACCAGCATCTCGGGCGTCATCTCGAACAGATTTCGCGCGACGAAACGGGTAGGTGCCAGCCCGCCCCGGCTCGACTGGTTGCGCTCCAGGTTCTCTCCCGAGCGCGTGACCAATGCCTGACTGCCTTCGATCCCCACCACCTCGGCCGCCTGCGTGGCCAACGGCAGCGTGAAGTTGCCCAGCCCGCAGAACCAGTCGATCACGCGTTCGTGCCTGCCCACGTCAAGCAAGCGCAGCGCCCTGGAAACCAGCACCCGGTTGATGTGGGGGTTGACCTGGGTGAAGTCGGTCGGCCTGAACGGCATGGTGATGCCGAATTCCGGCAGGCCGTAGGACAGCTCAGGCGTATCCATCGCGCCGTCCAGCAGGTGCACGGTGTCCGGCCCTTTGGGCTGCAGCCACCATTGAATGGGCTGCTCTTCGTTGCTGTGCTCGCGCGCGAAGGCACGCAAAGCATCCTTGTCGCCAGCGCTCAGCGGCTCCAGGTGCCGCAACACCAGCGCCGTCACGTTGTCGCCACAGGCCAGTTCGATCTGCGGACAGGTCTCCCGTGCCTGTAGGCTATAGATCAGTTGACGCAGGGGGCGCAACAAGGCGCTCACATGGGGCGGCAGCACGTGGCAGACCGACATGTCTGCCACGTAACGGCTCTTGCGCTCGTGGAAACCCACCAGCACCTCACCCTTCTTGTGCACGTAGCGCACCGACAGGCGCGCCCGGTAGCGGTACCCCCACGACGGCCCGGAGATAGGGCGCAGCAACGCCTCAGCCCGGACCTTGCCCAAGTGCCACAGGTTGTCCTCCAGCACACGCTGCTTGGTGGCGACCTGCGCGGCAGGCTCCAGGTGCTGCATCTTGCATCCACCGCAGGCCCCGGCGTGCAAGCCGAAATGCGGGCACTTAGGCCGCACCCGTTGGGCGGACTCACGGTGAATGTCAGTAAGCGTTGCCTGTTCCCACTGGTTCTTCTTGCGGTGTGTCTGTGCGCTCACCCATTCGGTAGGCAGCGCACCGTCGATGAAGACCACCTTGCCATCTGGCTTGCGCGCTACACCCTGGGCCTCCAGGTCCAGTGAAACGACTTCCAGCCAACCTTCGGGCAAGGCAGACGACACGTTCCCATCGGGCACCAGCGTGCCCGCTTGCTGCTCGGCGGTCTCCATCAGCGCGCCGGCAGATGCTTGAGGGGATCGACCGGCTTGCCCTGGCGGCGAACCTCGAAGTGCAGCTTGACCCGATCGGCGTCGCTGCTGCCCATCTCGGCGATCTTCTGCCCCTTGCGCACGGTCTGGTCTTCACGTACCAGCAAGGCCTGGTTGTGCGCGTAAGCGGTCAGGTAGGTGTTGTTGTGCTTGAGGATCACCAGGTTTCCGTAACCGCGAAGACCCGCTCCTGCATAAACCACACGCCCATCGGCGGCGGCGAGCACGGCATCACCTGCTTTGCCGCCAATCCCCACACCCTTGTTGCGCGATTCATCGAACGCATCAATCACCGGGCCCGAAGCGGGCCAGATGAAGCTGAGTTCCTCTGACGGGGCGACCGGCGGCTGGGCCGCGCCACCCGGCGACGAAGAAGGCGCCGCGCTGCCAGGCGTGCCAAGCGGCTGCCCCTGGACCGACGAACCACCGATGGCGCTGGTGGTGGGCCCGGCTGGTGCTGCCACCGATGCAGACGCCGTGGCCTGGGGAGGAACGACACGCAGAACCTGCCCCACTTCAATAAGGTTGGGGTTGACAATGCCGTTCCAGGCTTGGATGTCGCGCCAGGCCTGGCCTGTTTCAAGACCGATGCGCATGAGCGTGTCGCCCGGGCGAACGGTGTAGTAGCCAGGTTTGCCTGCGTTTTCGGCACCTGGTGGCAAAGGTTGGGCAGTTGTTGTTGCCGCAGAACCGGTGCGGTCAACCACGGGAGCACGCTGGGCGGGTCTTTTCGGGGCTGCGCAAGCCCCCAGCAGAACAACAGCGACGACGGCCGCTCCCCACTTCAACATGCGCGTCTGGCGCGGCGCCCCGGCTTCTGCCGGAAAACGCCGCAGCGGAACCGTTTGTTCCATGCGTTACCTCATCCTGAAATCAAAAAGGCAAAGAGCCACGGTGCCAGCATGGCGCCGTGGTCAGGCCACGCCCGATTTTAGAGGTACGAAGAGTACCGCCTCCAGCACACTGCGTACATACCCTTGCGCCGTGCGGTCAATGACCACCAGGCTCTGCCGCCCGGGACTGAGTTCCGCAGGAGCCACCAGGCGCCCGCCAATGGCCAGCTGGTCAAGCCACGCCTGGGGAATGGCCTCTCCACCTGCCGCAGAAACGATACCTGCGTAAGGCGCCCCGGACGGAAAGCCCAGCATGCCATCCCCAAGGATGAGATGGACATTCGGCAGGCGCAGCGGGCGCAGGTTCTCGCGGGCTTTCTCGTGCAGGCCGCGCAACCGCTCCATGCTGTAAACCTCGGTGGCCAGGTGCGACAACAGCGTCGCCTGGTAGCCGCAGCCGGTGCCGATCTCCAGCACCCTGCCCATGGGCAGGGCACGGGCCTCGCACAGCAGTTCCAGCATCCGCCCCACCACACTGGGCTTAGAGATGGTCTGGCCAAAGCCAATGGGCAGGCTGGTGTCCTCATAGGCCTGGGGCACCAGTGCCGAATCCACAAAACGGTGGCGCTCGACGGTGGCAAAGGCCTGCTGAACGTTCGGGTTCTGCAAACCCTGCGCCACCAGCTTTCGCACCATCGCATGCCTGAACGCCTGGGAATCCAGCCCCGTGCCAGATGCGGCGGGCAAGTCCAAGCCTCCCCTCGCACCAGGGCGTGTCAAAGCGGTGCCTGCCAATGGTTGCGCACGGGCCGCAACCGGTGCAGACGGGGGGACCACAGCCCCCAGCCTTGCCGGGAAAGCAGGACGCGGCCGGACATCGCCCCCTGGGGGCTTGCCTGCTGGCGGTACGTACCGGCTCACCGCGCGTCCGCCCGGCTGGCCGCCGACAACTGGACCGCAGACTGTGCCCAGTAGGCCAGCCGAGAGTGATCGGTCAGGTCGATCTGCAACGGTGTGACCGACACGAACCCTTGGCTGGTCGCGTGGAAGTCGGTGCCCTCGGCATCGTCTTTGGCTGCACCGGCGCCGCCGATCCAGTACATGGTCTCGCCGCGCGGGCTCACCTGCGTGATGACGGGCTCCGCAGCATGGCGCCGACCGAGCCGGGCCACCTTGAAACCCAATATCTCTTCTGCCGGACGGCAGGGAATGTTCACATTCAGCAGCCAGGGCTGAGCCTGCACGCTTTTGGCAGGCGGCACGTGCGACATCACTGACGGCGTCAGGTACCTGACCAGCTCTTGCGCCTTGCCCACAGCCGCATCCAGGTGTCTCCAGCCTTTTTCCGTCTGCGAGAACGCGATGGCCGGCACGCCGAACAGGTAGCCCTCCATGGCGGCGCCCACCGTGCCGGAATAGATGGTGTCGTCTCCCATGTTGGCGCCGTTGTTGATGCCGGAAACGACCAGATCGGGCCTGTAGCCCAACAGCCCTGTCAAAGCGATGTGGACGCAGTCTGCGGGCGTGCCATTCACATAGCGAAATCCATTGGACGCCGTGTGCACGTACAGCGGCGAATGCAGCGTCAGCGCGTTGGACTTCGCGCTGTTGTTCTGCTCTGGCGCCACGACCTCGACCTCACCCAGTTCACACAGGGCTTCGTAGAGCGCACATATGCCAGGGGCCTGGTAGCCATCGTCATTGGACAGGAGAATCTTCATCGCCATCCATTGTAGGGGTGCCTCCGGTCGCCGCCGGGACAAGCCGCGCTGGCCCCGCCCAACCGGGCTGCCTATCATCGCCCTGCATACCCATAACCGATTGAAGGAGACAGCTCATGCAAGCCTGGCTATGCGAAAACCCGATTGGCGTGGAAGCCCTGGAATGGAAGACCCTGCCCATGCCAACGCCAGGGCCCGGCGAGGTGCTGGTCGAAATCAAGGCCGCCAGCCTGAATTTCCCGGATCTGCTGATCGTGCAGAACAAATACCAGATGAAGCCCCCACTGCCGTTTGTGCCCGGCTCGGAGTACGCGGGCACCGTCAAGGCCATGGGAGATGGCGTCACACACCTCAAGGTGGGCCAGGCCGTGGCCTGCCTCAGCGGCACGGGCGGGTTCGCCACCCACACCCTGGCGCCCGCCAGCCTGTGCCTGCCTTTGCCCGGCGGCTTCGACCTGGTGGATGCCGCCGCCTTCATCATGACCTACGCCACCAGCCACCATGCGCTGATGGACCGCGGCGCCCTGCAGCCCGGAGAAACCGTGCTGGTGCTGGGCGCGGCGGGCGGTGTCGGCACCGCTGCCATACAGATCGCCAAACAGGCAGGGGCCAAAGTGATTGCAGCGGCCTCCAGCGAGGAAAAGTGCGACTTGTGCAAACACGCTGGCGCCGACGCCACCATCAACTACAGCCTTCACACGCCGGAGGGCTCGCTGCGCGACCAGATCAAGGCCTTGACCAACGGCAAGGGGCCCGACATCGTGTACGACCCCGTGGGTGGCGCCTTCGCAGAACCCGTGTTCCGGTCCATCGCCTGGCGTGGCCGTTACCTCGTCATCGGCTTCGCGGGTGGCCCCATTCCCAGCCTGCCCATGAACCTGCCCTTGCTCAAGGGCGCGTCGGTGGTTGGGGTGTTCTGGGGCGACTTTGCCAAGCGCGAGCCCAAGGCAAACGCGGCAATGCTTCAATCGCTGGCGGGCTGGTACATGCAAGGCAAGATCAAACCCGTGGTCGAGCAGACCCTGCCCATGAGCGAGCTCAAACAGGCCTACGCCCTGATGGGGCAGCGGCGGGTCAAGGGCAAGCTGGTGCTCGTAAACGCGTGACGACATCACGCCCCCAATGGAATCTTGAGGCGGCTCCGGACTGTTACCTTCGGTCACATCCGGCTGTCGCGCTGGTGCGACAACATTCTTGCCTCAAGCCCTGCCCTCAAAAAATAAGGTCACCCGAAGGTGACCCCGAAAACAACCAGAGAAACCCGGTCAGAACCTGAAGCCCAGCCCGATGGTGTAACCATCGACCTTCAGGCCGCTTTTGTTGAAATACCGCATGTAGTCGGCATTGACCGACATGGCGTTGGTGATCTGGTAGCCCACGCCCACACCGTAGGCAAAATCACCCGACGACCGGGTTCCCGAGAAGCCCGTATTGCTCGCTACAGCCACCTTGCTGTGCGCCCAGCCAGCGCGGCCGAACAGTTCGACGCGTTCACCCAGCTTCACTTTGGGCTTCACGTACAAGCCGTACGTGCTTTTGAGGTCAGCCGCAACGTTGCTGGCGCTGTCGTCATTCAAGCCAAAGCCGACCATGCCCTCGAAGGCCAGGTTGTCGTTGTAGTCCACGCCGACGATGGCGCGCAATGCGTCCGGCTTCGGGGACGCCCCGTTCACCTTGGCCTTGAGACCGCTGTACCCAATCTCACCATACATCCCTTGCGCCTGCGCACCAAGTGCAGCAGCGCCCAGTATCGCCACGGCCAACCATTTACAAGTTTGCATACCAACCTCCAAAAAGCAGTGAGGCAAAACGCCCCAATTCCAATACGAGAAGTCACGCCAATGATTGCTTGGGTTACCCGTCCGCGACCGTTGGCGTGAGGTCACCGTATCACGGGGCTTCTGCCCGACCTACCGAAACAGGGGAATTTGGCTACCATGTGTAACAGCAGCAGTTCATGCCTGAATACATGGGGATGCAGCCCGGAAAACGGGTATGTGCCTTGATGTTTCATGGCAGGAAACACCTGTACCCGGAAAAGCAAAAGGCCCGGTCAAAACCGGGCCTTTTGCTTGCTTTACCTGGGGTGGCTGATGGGACTCGAACCCACGACGACCAGAATCACAATCTGGGACTCTACCAACTGAGCTACAGCCACCGTAGCCTTAAATTATAACGCGATTTTAGGCAGTTTTCACCCTTACTGCGCGCCAGAGGACTCTTTCTTCGGATTGACCTGCACCTTGTAGTGCGCACGCAGGGCTAGCAGATAGGCTTGGGATTCCGCCTGCGTCCACAGCTGACCAAGTTGGCTGCGCTCCTGGGCAGCCGCTTCGGCACTGGGAGCCTCGCGGTCCAGCACGCGGTTGACGCGAATCACCATGTAGCCTTCGTTGCCCAGCTCAACCCCAGTCCAGGCAGCGACACTGGCACCGGCCGGCGCAGACAAGGCAGCCGTCACAGCAGCCACCGGCAGGCCTTGGACGTTGGTGCGGGATATGACGACCGGCGCACGCAACGCGGCGCCATTGGGCTGATCCCGCCAGGCCTGCAGCTTGGCCTTGCCTTCGGCAACAGCCAGCTCGCGGGCACGCTGCTGCTGCAGACGGTCGCGCACCTGGGTCTTCACCTCATCCAGCGGCAGGGTATGCGCCGGGCGATGCGCCACAACGCGGGCGGAAACCAGTTGGTTCTGCCCCGTTTCAACCGCCTCGGTGTTGGCCTTCTGGCGCAGCACGTCTTCAGCGAACACTGCCGAAAGCAGACGGGGCGACGACAGCACAGCATCCTTGCCGGAGGTGGCAGGACCGCTGCGCAGCACACCCTCGGCCTTGCGAACGGCCAAGCCCAGTTTCTGTGCCGCAGGCGCCAGACTGTCACTGTTTTCGTAGACCAGGTTGCTGAAATCCTCGGCATATTCCGCGAAGCGGCGCTGCGCCTGCTGGCGCTTGAAGTCTTCTTCAAGCTTGGGGCGCACAGCCTGGTAGGGCTGGGCGGCGGGACGGCGCACATCGGTCAGCTGGATGATGTGGTAGCCGAAGTCTGTCTCGACCACGCCGGACATCTGCCCCTTTTCCAGGGCAAACACCGCATCTTCGAACGGTTTGACCATGGCGCCGCGAGCGAAGAAGTCGAGGTCACCGCCATTGGCGGCAGAGCCCGGGTCCTGCGAGTTCGCCTTCGCGACTTCGGCGAAGCGGCCAGGGTTCTTCTTGAGTTCTTCCAGAAGCGCCTGCGCACGCGCCTTCACGGCAGCCTTTTGCTCGGCCGAAGCACCTGCATCCACGGTAAGCAGGATGTGGCTGGCACGACGCTGCTCCTGAAGGGCCAGAGACGCGTTGTTCTGCTCGTAGTAGGCGCGCAACTCGTCCTCGCTTGGCCGGATGCTGCGCGACACGGCGTCAAGATCGAGCACGACGTATTCCAGATCAACCAGCTCAGGTGCCTGGAACTGCGCCTGGTTCTCATCGTAATAGCGCTGCACATCCGCATCGCTGATCTGCACCGACGCGGCAAAGTCACGGGGCTGGAACAGTGCGACCTGGACCTCCCGGCGTTCAAAATAGGCGCGCAACGCAGGCTCGGCGGCCCCGGTTGAGACGAAGCCTGACGCGGCAACCCCGTTCGACACCTGGCGGCGCGCAATGTCTGCGCGCACGCTGGCCTCGAACATCTCGGGCGTCATGCCCTGCGCGCGAAGCAGCTCGCGGTAACGCTCGGCATCGAGCGTCCCATCGGCGCGGCGCAGCGCGGCAATGGCGGGGTCCTGGCTGAGCTCACGCGCCAGACGCTGGTCGGATGCAACCATGTGGGCATCCTGCGCAGCAAGCGCCAGGACACGTTCGGTGACCATGCGCTCCAGGGTGCCAAGGCGCGCCTCCTCCGTCTCAAGCAATGAGCGGTCGAGCCCGGGCATCGAGGCCGCCAGGCGGTCGACTTCCCTGCGGTGTGCGGCGTCCCACTCCTGCCGGGATATCTCCAGCTTTCCGACCTTGGCAACCACATCGGTCGATTCGCGGAAACGGCTGTACCCCTCGATACCGAAAAGCACAAAAGAGGGAATGATCAACAACATCAGGAAGCCCATGAGGAACTTCATGTTGTTTCGGAAGTAGTCGAACATACGCTTGTGGCCTGCAACAAAAAAGGCGAACCCCTGTTCGCCTTTTGTGTGGGTGGTGGGTGCTGACGGGGTCGAACCGCCGACCTACGCCTTGTAAGGGCGCCGCTCTACCAACTGAGCTAAGCACCCCACCGAAACTTGTAACCCGTATCTTACTTGATGGCGTCTTTCAACGCCTTGCCAGGACGGAACTTCGGGATTTTAGCCGCTTTGATCTTGATGGCGGCGCCCGTGCGCGGATTGCGCCCGGTACGCGCCGCGCGCTTGGTCACGGAGAATGAGCCAAAGCCCACGAGAGAAACCGTGCCGCCCTTCTTCAAGGTGGTTCGCACCGCGGCCAAAGTTGCTTCCAGCGCACGTGCGGCAGCAGCCTTGGAAATGTCGGCGCTGGCGGCAATGTGATCAACGAGTTCAGACTTGTTCACCGAATATCCCCTCATCAAATGTCGTTTATGGGCCCGAACCGTGCACGGGCAGCCGTGCAACGGCGCAGGGAAATGGATTCTAGGACTGGGGCCCACAGGCTGGGAATGCCCCAGCGCCACACATGGCTGTCAGCCACGTGTCAGGGCTTGCGCGACGGCCCGGCCCAGGTCCTGCGTGGAAGCATTTCCCCCGATATCTGGTGTGCGGGGCCCGCCGCTGGCAGGGTCCAGCACGGTCTCGATCGCCTTCAGCACCGCATCGTGCGCATCGCGGTGCCCCAGGAAGTCGAGCATCATGGCACCGCACCAGATCTGCCCGATGGGGTTGGCAATGTTGCGGCCAGCGATGTCCGGCGCCGAGCCATGCACCGGCTCGAACAGCGAAGGGTATTGGCGGTCGGGGTTGAGGTTGGCGCTGGGCGCGATGCCGATCGTGCCGGTGCAGGCCGGGCCCAGATCGCTCAGGATGTCGCCGAACAGGTTGCTGGCCACCACCACGTCGAAGAAGTCTGGCCGCTGCACGAAGTGCGCGGTGAGGATGTCAATATGGAACTTGTCCACCTTCACGCCTGGGTAGGCCTTGGCCATTTCGATGACGCGCTCGTCCCAGTAGGGCATGGTGATGGCGATGCCGTTGCTCTTGGTGGCACTGGTGAGGTGCTTCTTCGGACGGCTTTGCGCCAGTTCAAAGGCAAATTTCAGCACACGGTCCACCCCCACGCGGGACATCACCGTCTCCTGCATCACGATTTCGCGCTCGGTACCCGGGTACATGCGCCCACCGATGCTGGAATATTCGCCCTCGGTGTTCTCGCGCACGATGTACATGTCGATCTCACCGGGTTGCCTGGGCGAGCCATCACGGCGGACCACCGGCGCCACGATGCCGGGCATGAGCCGTGCGGGGCGCAGGTTCACGTACTGGTCGAACTCGCGCCGGAACAGCAGCAGGGAACCCCAGAGCGAGATGTGATCGGGAATCTTCTCGGGCCAGCCCACGGCACCGAAGTAGATGGCATCGTGCCCGCCGATCTGCTCCTTCCAGTTGTCGGGCAGCATCTTGCCGTGCCTCTCGAAATAGTCCCAACTGGAGAAGTCGAAATGGTCGAACTGCAGATCGATGCCGAAACGGCTGGCCGCCGCCTCCATCACCCTCAGGCCCTCGGGCATGACTTCCTTGCCGATGCCGTCACCGGCGATGACTGCGATGCGCTTCCTGCTCATGTTGGCTCCTCTGAAACTTTGATGGCACGTTGTGGATACCTTTAGCTTAGCCAGAAACCAGGAAATAATTCTTCAATTGATTATTTCCACAGAGGAAACAAATGGAGCGCTCGGACCTTGAGCTGGTACAGGCCATCAGACTGCACGGAAGCATGGCGGGCGCCGCCCAGGGGTTGAGGCTGGCGCCTTCGGTGGTGACCAAGCGCCTGGCAGCGCTCGAGCTGAAGCTGGGGCTTCGGCTCTTTCAAAGGACGACACGGCACGTGAGCCCCACGCCGGAGGGGGAAACCCTTTGCGAGCGCGCTGCCGCCCTGCTCCAGGGTTTCAGGGACGCTGAGGAGGAACTTCGCGAACGCCAGACGGAGCCCGCAGGGCTCATCCGTCTGGCGGCGCCATTTGGCTTTGGCAGACGTTGGCTGGGCCCTGCCATGGCGGCGTTTCAAGAGCGCCACCCCAGGCTGCAAATACAGCTGCAGCTCACCGAAACCTTGCCGGACCTCGCCCGGGAAGGGCTGGATGGCGCGGTATGGCTATGGAATGCGCCAGAACACCGGGCAGCGGAATGGGTGTCGCGGCGGCTTGCCCGCAACCAGCGCTTGCTGGTGGCCGCGCCCCGCTACCTGGCCAAACATGGCACCCCAGCGGCCCCGGACGACCTGGCCAGCCACGCGTGCCTGATCGTGAGAGAGAACGGCAGCGACCCTGGCCAGCGCTTCGACAGCTGGCTGCTCAAAGGCCCTGGCGGGAAACGCTCACGCGTCACCGTGCACGGCCCGCTGTCGAGCAACTCCGGCGAAATGGTGCGCGACTGGTGCCTGGCCGGGCACGGCATCATGCTGCGCAGCCTGTGGGACGTGGCGCCCCTGCTGGCCAGCGGCAGCCTTGTACAGGTGCTGCCCGGACACACCATGCCAGACGCCGACGTGCACTGGCTGGCACCACTGCGCCCGCAGGTGCCACGGCGAATCCGCCTGCTGGTGGAGCACCTTCACCAGAGCTTCCGGCACGAGCCCTGGCGAAACCCGCAGGTCAGCGCGCCGGGGCTCGCACCACCAGGCTCACACCCAGGGCCGTGAGCGCCGTGCCAGCGATGGTCACCACGGTGATGGGTTCGCTGAACAGGAACCAGGCGATGATGGCCGTGCAGGGAGGCACCAGGTACATGAGGCTGGTGACCGAAGCGGCCGCCCCACGCTGGATGAGCATGTACAGCAGCGAGCTGCCACCCAGTGTGAGCCCCAGGACCGACCAGGCCATGGCGCCGACCAGTTCGCCGTTCCAGACCATGCTCTCCGTCTCCAGCCATGCCAGCGGCAAGGTCACGGCAAAAGCCGCAGCCAGCTGAACCGTGTTGGCGCTGCGCACGTCGCAAGGTTTGACGTGACGCTTCTGGTACAGCGTGCCGATGGTGATGCTGAAAAGGGCCAGCACCGCGAACGAAAGGTTCAGCCAGGTTGCCGTGTCACCCGGCCCACCCGCACCGAACTTGCGGGACACCACCAACACCAGGCCGGTGAAGCCCAGCGTCAGCCCCATCCACTGTCGACGCGACACATGGCCACCCGTGGACGAGAGCCAGATGGCAGTCAGCACAGGTTGCAGCCCCACCACCAGCGACGACAACCCCGACCCCATGCCAGCCTTGACGGCCGCCCAGACGCCACCGAGGTATCCGGCGTGCATCAAAACGCCCGTGACGGCCAGATGGAACCACTGCTCGCGGCTCTTGGGCCAGGCCACCTTGGCCACCAGAATCCAGGGCAGGAAGCACAGGATGGACAGCGCGTACCGCCAAGCCAGAAAGGACATGGGTGGCGCATGCGGCATGCCGTAGCGGGCAACGATGAAGCCCGTGCTCCAGATGAGCACGAACACGCCGGGCATGGCGCGCAGCCAGGCGTTGTCAGAAGCGGAACCAGCCATGGAGGGTGACAATGTTTTCAACGCGCCTTGGCCCGGATTTCGGGCAAGGCCTTTTGCAGGTAATAGACCATGGACCACACGGTAAGCACCGCCGCCACCCAAATCAGCACCGTTCCCCACTGGCGAGTGTCGATCAGCCCGAACAGACGGCCGTCGTAGAGCAGGAAAGGAATCGCCACCATCTGCGTGGTGGTCTTGAGCTTGCCGATCATGTGCACGGCCACGCTCTTGTTCGCGCCAATCATGGCCATCCACTCGCGCAGCGCGGAAATGGCGATCTCGCGGCCGATGATGATGAGGGCCACGAACACGTCGGCGCGGCCCAGATGGACCAACACCAGCACGCAGGCGCAAACCAGGAACTTGTCGGCAACGGGGTCAAGGAAGGCGCCGAACGACGACGTCTGGTTGAGGCGGCGGGCCAGGTAGCCGTCGGCCCAGTCGGTGAGCGCGAAGGCCACGAACAGCACGGTGGCCAGCAGGTTCTGCATCTGCAACGTCAACCCCGGCAGGTAGAACACCGCCACGATGAGGGGAATGGCCACGATGCGTGCCCACGTGAACAGTGTTGGCAGATTGAAGAACATGAACGTGATTATGCGTGGACTTCAATGCAGGGCACGGTAGATGGCTTCGGCCAGATCGGCAGAAATGCCCTCCACGGTGCACAGGTCCTCGACACTGGCGTTGGCGACGCCGCGCACGCCGCCAAAACGCTGCAGCAGGCGCGCGCGCTTCTTCGGGCCCACGCCGGGAATGTCCTCCAGCTTGCTGCCACCCGTACGGGCCTTGGCACGCTGGGCGCGCATGCCCGTGATGGCGAAGCGATGAGCCTCATCGCGGATCTGGGCCACCAACATGAGCGCGGCCGAATCGGCGCCCAGGTAGACCTTCTCGCGCCCATCGGCAAACACCAGTTCCTCCAGCCCCACCTTGCGGCCCTCGCCTTTTTCCACGCCGACAATGCGGCCAAGGTCCAGCCCGAGGGTTTCAAACACTTCGCGCGCCACACCCACCTGCCCTTTGCCGCCGTCGATGAGCACGATATCGGGCATGCGGGCGCCGCCAGCCGCCTTGTTCGTGTCGCCGGATTCGCGCAGTGCCTGGGCCAGCTTGCCGTAGCGGCGCTCCAGCACCTGCCGCATGGCGGCGTAGTCGTCGCCAGGGGTGATGCCTTCGATGTTGTAGCGGCGGTACTGGCTGCCTTGCATCTTGTGGCCTTCGAACACCACGCACGACGCCATGGTGGACTCGCCCGCCGTGTGCGAGATATCGAAGCACTCGATGCGCAGGGCATCCAGCGCGTCTTCGGGCAGGTCGAGCGCCTGCGCCAGCGCGCGGGTGCGCGCCTGCTGAGAACCCTCCTCGGACAGCAGGCGGGCCAGCTGAAGGTCGGCATTCTTCTGCGCGAGTTCCAGCCACACACGGCGGTGCTCGCGCGGGTTGAACACGGGGTGCAGGCGCATGCCGCCTTGCTCGCCCAGCAGTTCCAGCAGCCCCGGATCCACTGGCGCCCCCAGGACCAGCACCGGCGGCGGCGCGGCCTGTGTGTAGTGCTGGGCCATGAAGGCTTCCAGCACGCGCTGCTCCACATTGGCGGCATGGGGGGCATGCGGGGCAGCTGTGCCCTCGCCGGCAACCTCAGCGCTGCCAGCATCGGCATCGGCATCGGCGTCCAGTGCCGCCAGCACGGCACCCTCTTCCACATGGGCCGGAAAGTACGGCCGGTCCCCCAGATGGCGGCCGCCGCGCACCATCGCCAGGTTCACGCAGGCGCGCCCGCCATGCACCTTCACGGCCAGGATGTCCACATCCTGGTCACTGGTGCTTTCCATAGCCTGCTGGTGCAGCACGGTGGACAGCGCCTTGATCTGGTTGCGCACTTCGGCCGCCTGCTCGAAGGCCAGCTGCTCGGCGTGGCCCAGCATGCGCTGCTCCAGTTCGTCGAGCACGGTCTGCGTTTCGCCGCGCAGGAAGGCGCTGGCACTGCGCACGTCGGCGGCGTAGTCGGCCGCCGATACGAAGCCCACGCAAGGGCCCGAGCAACGCTTGATCTGGTACAGCAGACAGGGCCGTGTGCGGTGGTTGAATACCGTGTCTTCGCAGGTGCGCAGGCGGAACACCTTCTGCAGCAACTGGATGGTTTCCTTCACCGCCCAGGCATTGGGGTAAGGGCCGAAGTACTGGTGCTTCTTCTCTACCCCACCCCGGTAATACGACATGCGGGGAAAGTGCTCGGGCCGCGCTTGCGGGTCCGCTGCGGCAGGCGACTGTTCAAAAGCTGGCGTCCAGGTGCTGGCGCTCAGGCGCAGGTAGGGGTAGCTCTTGTCGTCCCGAAAGAGAATGTTGAACCGTGGCTGCTGCGTCTTGATGAGGTTGTTTTCCAGCAGCAGGGCTTCGGCCTCGGAGCGCACCACGGTGGTTTCCATGCGCGCGATCTTGCTGACCATGTGGCCGATGCGCGTGCCATCGTGGCTCTTCTGAAAATAGCTGGAGACGCGCTTCTTCAGGTCTCGCGCCTTGCCGACGTACAGCAGCATGCCGGCTGCGTCGAAGTAGCGGTAGACGCCCGGCAGCGATGGCAACGCCGCCACGGCCTTGAGCAACTCTTCAGGATGGGATGCAGTCATGGATATCCGATTGTCGCACCGCGATGGTGCCTTGCAGGCCGGGTGACAATGCAGCCATGCAAGACACACGCGACCTGCCCCGGCTGACCTGGGACATCTTCTGCCATGTGATAGACAACTGGGGCGACCTGGGGGTGTGCTGGCGACTGGCAGCCCAGTTGGCCGAACACGGGCAGCGGGTACGCCTGTGGGCAGACGACAGCGGACCTTTGAGCTGGATGGCACCCGGAGCGCGCGAGGGACGCTGGCCGGGCGTGGAAGTGCATGACTGGCCCCGCGCAGATGCCCATGCCGTCCCGCCACCAGCACCGCCCGGCGACGTGCTGGTAGAGGCCTTTGGCTGCGACATACAACCGCAATGGGTGCAGGCGCTGCAACCAGCCGGTGAAGGCCGCGTATGGCTGAACCTGGAATACCTGAGCGCCGAGGCCTACGTGCAGCGCTGTCATGGCCTGCCGTCACCCGTATTGAGCGGCCCGCTGGCGGGGCGCACGAAATGGTTCTTCTACCCGGGGTTTACAACCGGCACGGGCGGGTTGCTGCGCGAAACGGCGTTGCTGGAGCGCCAGAGCAGCTTCGACCGGGACGCTTGGCTGCGCAGCCAGAACATCGCCAACGGCGGCTCGCCTGTCGTTTCGCTGTTCTGTTACGAGCCGCCCGCCCTGCCCGCCCTGCTCCGCCTGCCCTCGCTGGCCAGCGCGCGCTGGCTGGTGGCGCCAGGCCGCGCGCAGGCGGCATTCAGCCAGGCGGTGGCAACTGGCACCCGCTGCACCGCGCTGCCCCACTTGCCCCAGGCCGGCTTCGACCACCTGCTGTGGGCTTGCGACCTGAACTTTGTGCGGGGTGAGGACTCGCTGGTACGCGCTTTGTGGGCAGGCAAACCCTTTGTCTGGCAGATCTACCCCCAGCACGACGACGCCCACCACGCCAAGCTGGACGCCTTCCTGGACTGGCTGCAGGCCCCGGCCTCGCTGCGCGCCTTCCACCACACGTGGAACGGCATCGACAGCGCCCCCCTGGCGGCGCCCGCGCTGGACGAATGGCACGCTTGCGCCCTGGCCGCCCGCGAACGCCTGTTGAAACAGGACGATCTGCTGACACAGTTGCTGGGCTTTGTCATGGAAAAACGCTAAAATATATGGTTTTGCGAGCCTGCCTAACCGGGTGGACCAGAGCCACACGGTACACGCAGCCGCCCCGCCGCGCGCCTAGGCAGAGTGCCCAGCCCGAGCGGCACAACCCCCTGGAAACACTATGAAAATCGCTCAAGAAATCCGCGCCGGCAACGTGATCATGCATGGCAAAGACCCCATGATCGTCCTGAAGACCGAATACGCCCGTGGCGGCCGTGGCGCGGCCACCGTTCGCATGAAGCTCAAGGGCCTGCTGGGCAACATCGGCACCGAAGTCGTCTTCAAGGCCGACGACAAGATCGACAACATCATCCTCGACAAGAAGGAGTGCACCTACTCCTACTTCGCCGACCCGATGTACGTCTGCATGGACGCCGACTACAACCAGTACGAAGTCGAAGCCGAAAACATGGGCGACGCGCTGAACTACCTGGAAGACGGCATGGCCGTTGAAGTGGTGTTCTACGAAGGCAAGGCCATCTCCGTCGAACTGCCCACCAGCGTCGAGCGCGAAATCACCTGGACCGAGCCCGCCGTGAAGGGCGACACGTCCGGCAAGGTGCTCAAGCCCGCCAAGATCGCCACCGGTTTCGAAGTGGCAGTGCCGCTGTTCGTTTCCCAGGGTGACCGCATCGAAATCGACACCCGCACCGGCGAATACCGCAAGCGCGTCTGAGGATTGCCCTGCGCAACGCCCTGTCAAGAAAGGCTCCTCGGAGCCTTTCTTGCTTTTTGAACCCGAACCGGTGACCCCGCCATGGAATTGCTGGCCCGCATTGCGGACGTTATCGTCCCGGTGTTCTTCATTGTCGGCCTGGGCTACTTCTATGCCCGCAAGGCGCCGCCCGATCTTTCCACCTTCAACCGCATCGCACTCGACGTGCTTGCGCCGGTACTGGTTTATTCGGCGCTGGCCTCACGCGATTTCCGGCTGACGGAACACCTGCCGCTGCTGGTTGGCGGCACCGTCCTCATCCTGGGCAGCGGCCTGCTGGCCTGGCCCCTGGCCCGTTGGATGAAGGCTTCGCCGCGCACACTGGTGCCGGTGGTGATGTTCAACAACTGCGGCAACATGGGATTGCCGCTGGCCCTGCTGGCCTTCGGCCCGTCCAGCTTCGGGGCCGCGGTGGCGCTGTTTGCCATCAGCAACCTTCTGCACTTCTCGCTGGGCGCACGGGTCACCAGTGCTGCCGCGCGAACCCGTGATCTTCTGCTCAGCCCGGTGATGATCGCCACCCTGCTGGGCTTCGTCAGCGCGCTGACCGATGTTCGCCCGCCTGACCTGGCCATGGCAGGCATGAGGATGCTGGGCGACTCGATGCTGCCCATGATGTTGTTTGCCCTGGGGGTTCGCCTGACGTCGCTCACACGATCTGGCATTGCGCTGGGCATGGCCGGGGCACTTGCGCGCCCGCTCATCGGCCTGGCCATTGGCCTGCCCCTGGCCTGGGCACTGGGCCTGGAAGGAGCCGCAAAAGGCCAGCTTCTGCTGTTTGCGGCGCTTCCCCCCGCGGTGATTCAATACATGCTGGCGGAACGCTACCACCAGGAACCCGACAAGGTGGCCGCGATGATTCTGCTGGGCAATGCGCTGGCCGTGATCTTTGTGCCGCTGGCACTCGCAATAGGACTTTGAACCCCGGTACATTGCAAGAGTCCAAATATGGAAGCGTTTCTCTCACTTGGCTTCAACACGGCCTAAACCGACAACCATGCAGAACAACACACACAACCTCCAGGCCAGCCGTCTGGCCGATGCCGCCGTCGAAATGCACCTCATGGGAAACGGCAGCCACCGACTCCAACCCGACGCTTACCGCCTGGCTTTCGCCGACCCCGAATTCCTGCTGCGGCGTGAAACGCGGGGCATCCGCTTCCAGCTTGAGCTGCTCAAGCCGGATCTGGCACAACACTCGCACGGCATCGAGAACACCATCGTCGTCTTCGGCAGCGCCCGGTTTCGTGAACCGGACGAAGCCGAGCGGATTCTGCGCGAGGCCGAATCCAGCGGCGACGCCCTGGCCATACGCAAGGGGCAGGCACTGGTTCGCAACGCACACTATTACGAGAAGTCACGCCGGTTCGCGCAGCTCGTGGCCGACTACAGCTTGAGTTGCCCAAAGACAGACCAGCTGCACATTGCCACCGGTGGCGGCCCTGGGATCATGGAGGCGGCCAACCGCGGGGCGCACGACCGCGGCGCGCTCAACGTGGGCCTGAACATTCTGCTGCCGCACGAGCAGACGCCGAACCCCTACATCAGCCCCGAGCTGTGCTTCAAGTTCCACTATTTCGCGCTGCGCAAGATGCACTTCCTGATGCGCGCGAAGGCACTCGTGGCCTTCCCTGGCGGGTTTGGCACGCTGGACGAGCTGTTCGAAGTGCTGACCCTGGTGCAGTGCAAGAAGGCCAAGCCGGTGCCGATCTTCCTGTTCGGCAGCGACTACTGGAAACGGCTGATCAACTTCGACGTGCTGCTGGAAGAAGGCGCCATCTCGCCTGAAGACCTGGATCTGTTCCAGTACGTGGACGAGGCGGAAGAAGCCTGGGAAGGCATCAAGCGGTTCTACAACCTGCCGGACGCCTGCCAGATAGACTGAGCAGCGGCTTAGTGCCGTTCCGGAACGGCATCACGCGGCACAGGCGCCTTGGAATGCACCTTCAGGTGCAGGGCGGCCTGCGCCATGAGGTTGGCAGACACGGGCGCCGTCACGAACACGAAGAGCGTGATGAGCAATTCCGCAATGCCTGGCCGCCCGTGGGAGAAGGTCACCAGCATCGACGCAATCAGCACGCCGCCAACACCCAGCGTCGACGCCTTGGTGGGTGCATGCAGCCGCATGTAGAAGTCCGGGAAGCGGACCAGGCCGATGGCCCCCACCAGCAGAAAGAAGCATGCCACGAGGATCAGCACCGCCGCGGCGTTTTCCAACCATACCGTCATTTCTCGTCTCCTTCAGACAGTCATTCCACGACGTCGCCGCGCGTCAGATAGCGGGCCAATGCCACTGTAGAGACAAAGCCGAGCATGGCGACAAGCAGCGCCGCCTCGAACAGCAGCTCCGTATCCCAGCGGATATCGAGCAGGATGATCAGCGCGACCATGTTCATGTAGAGGGTGTCCAGGGCCAGCACGCGATCGGCCACCTCCGGGCCCTTGAGCAGCCGCCAGCTGCACAGCACCACGGCCAGAGCCACGGTGACGATGCCGACACTCAGGGCGAAATCCAACAGACTGGTCATGCGACATCCCCTTTGCGTTGAACGGCATCTGCCCTGTCCAGCATGAACGCCTTGATCAGCGGCGCCTCGTACCGGTTCTTCATGTCACTCACCATGGCCGCCGCATCGTCGCAGTTCAGCGCGTGGACCAGGATCTCCCGACGCTGTTCGTCGATGGTCATGGACACCGTGCCGGGCGTGGTTGTGATGATGCTCGCGAAGATCGCGTTGACCCGCGGATGGTCGGTGGCAAGGGGTACCCGCAGCCACGCAGGCTGCGGTTTCTTCATGGAGCCCAGGGTGATGCGCGCGACCGTGATGTTGGAGATGACGATGTCCCAGAGCACCACCAGCATCAGGCGAAGCACCGAAGGCCAGTGCAACCGGCTGGCGTCACCCAGGAACGGCGCCAGCATGCGTGGCACCAGCCACGCGATGAGCAGGGCTGACAGCAGGTGCACCAGCGCCAGGCTGTGCGAGAGCACCAGCCAGGTCACGGCCAGCTGCAGCGACAGCACCGGGTGCGGAAACCATCGGGCTCTGCCGCGAACGGAAACAGTCTGGTTCATTCGGCTTTCTCCTCTTCCATGCCAGCCCCTGGGCTGGCCGCACCTGGCCGCTCCACGGGACCGCGCCTGCCATCGTAAGGCACGGTCGTGCGCACGTCGGCGCCGCCCTGGCGGCCAAGCACCGCGTGCGCATAGGCCGCCTTGTCGGTCAGTTGCTGCGCCGTGGCGTCCGTGTAGCGCTTCACCGGCGCGGCAAAAACGGCCATCGCCACGGTCACACCCATGAAGAACCAGGCG
Source organism: Hydrogenophaga aquatica (assembly GCF_054780915.1). NCBI lineage: Bacteria > Pseudomonadati > Pseudomonadota > Betaproteobacteria > Burkholderiales > Comamonadaceae > Hydrogenophaga > Hydrogenophaga aquatica. Next base: position 616,514 of record NZ_BAAGVK010000011.1, read on the forward strand.
GCCCCCAGCATCTTCACGCTGCAGCCAGAATCATGTCCGTTCACGCCCGGCTGGACATGCCAGAACACGACGACACCGGCCCTGGCCAGGCCGACGATCGTCAGGAAACCCACAACCAGCACAACCGTCCACACCCAGGGCTGGGCCGCAAGACCAGCGGAGCTTTCCAGGATCATGAGCTTGCCCAGGAACCCCGGCAAGGGGGGCAGGCCCGCCGCAGACGCCGCGCCGAAGAGCATCATCACACCCAGCATCACGGGTTCCTTGACTGCCGGGGCGGGCTGGAGCTTGTCGAAGGACGGGCCACGCTGCGAACCCATCAGCTCGACGAAAAGGAAGAGACCGGCGATCACCACCGTGCTGTGCAGGGTGTAGTACAGCGCGGCAGAGAGCGTCTCGGGTGTGAAAAGACCGACACCGGCCAGAATCGTTCCGACGGACGACACCGTGAGGTAGGCCACCAGACGGCTCATCGTGTGCGATGCCAGCGCGCCCAGGACGCCCAGCACGCTGGTGGTCAGCGCCAGCGGAAGCAGCCAGGACGCCGCCGTGAACGAGGCCTCGCCAGCGTCCAGGCCGAAGATGACCCAATGCACGCGGATGATGCTGTAAACCCCCACCTTGGTCATGATGGCAAACAGCGCCGCGACAGGCGCACTGGCCGCCGCGTAGGTGCCCGGCAGCCAGAAGTACAGCGGAACAAGCGCCCCCTTCAAGCCGAACACCACCAGCAGGATCAACGCTGCCGCCTGCGCCAGCAGCAGGGCATCCCCCTGCAGCTTGGCAACGTGCAGCGCGACGTCGGCCATGTTCAGGGTGCCGGTGGTCGAGTAGACCATCGACAAGCCAATGAGGAACAGCCCGGAGGCGGCCAGGTTCAGAACGACGTAGTGCACGCCCATGCGCAGACGCTCACGTCCCTGCCCATGCAGGAGCAGCACGTAGGAGGCGATCAGCAGAACCTCGAAGAAAACGAACAGGTTGAACAGGTCGCCGGTGACGAACGCGCCGCACAGGCCCATCAGCTGGAAGTGGAAGACGGCGTGGAAATGGCGCCCGCGGGTGTCCCAGCCGCCGCTGGCGTACCAGAGGACCGGCAAGGCCACGGTGTAGGTCAGCAGCACCATCAGGGCCGAGAGCCGGTCCAGCACCATCACGATACCGAACGGCGCGGGCCACTCGCCAAGTTCGTAGACCTGCAGGTTGCCGCTGCTGGCACGCCAGACCAGACCTGCAGCCATCACCAGCCCCAGCGTGGCCGAAGCCAGGCTGAGACGGCGGCGCCAGCGCAGGCGTGCGAAGGCATGCCCCCCACCCTGGGCCGACATGCCGTTGTGATCGCCGAGCAGGAGCAGTGTGATAGCGGTGAACGAAGGCAGCAGAACGGCCAACAGGGGCGCATGCTGCGCCCAGAAACCCAAGATGGCGTCCATCAGCCCTGCCCTCCCTGTTTGCGCGGTGCTGCGGTGCGCTCATCGGCAGGCACATAGCCCACGGCATGTCCCGGTTCGTGACCGTCAACGTGATCGCTGCCGCTTTCGTGCCGGCTGCGCAGTGCCAGTTCGATGACGAAACCGGTCGTGGCAAAGCCGATCACGATCGCCGTCAGCACCAGTGCCTGGGGCAAGGGATCGGCCACGAGCTCGTTGCCGACCAGGATGGGGTGGGCATCTGTCCAGAGGCGCCCCATGACGAAGATGAACACGTTCACGGCATACCCCAGCAGTGACAAGCCGAGCACCACCGGAAAGGTCCTGCCACGCAGAAGCAGGTAGATGCCACAGGCCGTCACCAGACCGATGCCGGTGGACAACAGAAATTCCATACTCATGAAGCGCTCCCACGCGAGGCGGCGTTCGCCGACTCTTCCTGGCTGGCGGAACCCAGCACGGAGATGGTCAGCAACGTGCCGCCAACCACCGTGAAATAGACACCTAGGTCAAACATCGCAGCAGACGCGAACGGCAGCTCGCCCAGCAGCGGCACATGCGGGTGCCCGTGCGCACTGGTCAGGAACGGCCTGCCGAACAGGAATGCTGCGGCACCCGTCAGGCCGGCGATGCCAAGGCCCGTGCCAATCCATCTGACGAAGCGGCGCCCGCCTTCGGCCCGGAGGTAGGACTCGGCCTGGCCCTGGCCCATGGCCATGAACTGCAACACCAGTGCGACGGCGGTGATCAGGCCTGCGATGAAGCCACCGCCAGGCATGTTGTGGCCGCGCATGAAGATGTACACGGTGAACACCAGTGCCACCGGCAGGACGACGGACGCCGCCACGCGCAACAGCAGGGGATGACGCGCAAACGTCCAGTTCCGCCCTTGCGTGTCCACCGGCGGGCGGCGTGTCCTCATGCCTTCCATGAGGGCCAGAACGCCGATGGCGGCGATGCCAAGCACCGTGATTTCACCGAAGGTGTCGTACCCCCGGAAGTCCACCAGAATGACGTTGACCACGTTGGAGCCCCCGCCAAGCGGAAGTGCCTGCTCCAGGAAATACCAGGAAATGGAGCTGTGATCGCGGGTGAGCATGACCCACGCGATCCAGGCGATCCCGGCACCGCCAGCCACGGCAAGCGCCGCGTCGCGAAGCTTCCTGCCGCTGGACGACTCGTGCGGCGAATGTTGCGGCAACAGGGCCAGCCCCATCAGCAGCAGGACGGTGGACACCAGTTCAACCGAGAGCTGGGTCAGCGCCAGGTCAGGCGCCGACAGGCTGACGAAAGACAGTGACGTGGCGAGGCCGACCACCCCCACAAGCACCACCGCCTGGAAACGTTTGTGGTGTGTGAGCACAAGCACGACGCAGGTGGCGATCAGCAGGAGCCAGACGGCGATGGCCAGCGGGTTGGCAGGCATCGGCTCACGGCCACCCGCGCCGATCTGGCTGCCCAGCAGCGGTGCCGCGCCCACCACGATGGCCGCGCCGATCATCCACGCAAGGTAGCGTTGCAGTGACCCGCTCTCGAACAGGCTGGACACCCGGCCGGCCATGCCAAAGAGCCCGTCGATCGTGGACTCGAAGATCTGGCGCCCGGTCGCGCGGCCAAACCACGCTTCGGAGCTGATGCGGTGCAGGCGTTTGCCATGGGCCAGCCACGCGTACAACCCCACACCCGCAACCAAAGCTATGGCACTCATCAGCAACGGCAGATTGAAGCCGTGCCAGATGGCCAGGTGGTACTCGGGCAGAGGGCGGCCCACCAGTGCGGTCGCGGCCACATCCACCAGGGGGCCGAACGTGATGGCCGGGAACAGGCCCACCACCACGCACATCGTCACCAGCAGAATGGAAGGCAGCTTCATGCCCAGCGGGGGCTCGTGCGGATGCTGGTTGGGTACGTCGCCCAGGGGACCGTTGAAGTAGGTGTCGTGCACGAACCTCAGCGAATAGGCCACGCTGCAGATGCCAGCCAGGGTGACCGTGACCGGCACGAGCCATCCCCACATGCCCTGCGTGCCAACCACCGCCTCGGTGAAGAACATTTCCTTGGACAGGAAACCGTTGGTCAACGGAACACCCGCCATGGAGGCTGCCGCGACCATGGACAGCGTTGCCGTCCACGGCATGAGCGACCAGAGCCCGCCCAGCTGGCGCATGTCGCGGGAGTGGGTTTCGTGGTCCACGATGCCGGCAATCATGAACAGCGACGCCTTGAACGTGGCGTGGTTGAGCACGTGGAACACAGCGGCCACGGCAGCCAGGGGCGACCCCAGACCGACAAGGAAAGTCACCAGCCCGAGATGGCTGACGGTGGAATAGGCCAGCAGGCCCTTGAGGTCGTGCTTGAAGATGGCGATGAACGCCGCAAACAGCACCGTGACCAGACCGGCAGCGGTGACGAAAGCCTCGAACCAGCCGGAACCGGCGAGCACTGGGTACATGCGCATCAGCAGGAACACACCCGCCTTCACCATGGTGGCGGAGTGCAGGTAGGCCGACACCGGCGTGGGAGCGGCCATGGCGTCCGGCAGCCAGAAGTGGAAGGGGAACTGCGCACTCTTGGTGAACGCACCCAGCAGGATCAGCAACAGCGCGGGAACGAACAGCGGATGCGCCTGGATCTCCGCAGCCCGCCCTGCCATCTCGCTGAGCTCGAAGGTTCCGGCGATCTGCCCGAGCAGGACGAAGCCCCCGAGCATGGCCAGTCCGCCGCCGCCGGTGATCGCCAGTGCCTGGCGGGCGCCACTGCGCGCATCGGGCCGGTGGCTCCAGTAACCCACGAGGAGGAAGGAGGAGACGCTGGTCAGCTCCCAGAAAACCACCAGGACCAGGAGGTTGTCGGACAGCACCACGCCCAGCATGGCCGCCATGAAAAGCATCATGACGGCATAGAACTTGGCGGCCGAGTCCTCGGGGCTGAGGTAGTAGCTGGCGTACAGGATGATCAGCAGGCCGATACCCATGATCAGGCCAGCGAACATGAGCGACAGCCCATCAAGCCGGAAACCCAGGTTCAGGCCGATTTCAGGCACCCAGGGCAGGAACTCGACCAGGGTCTGACCACTCATGACACCTGGAGCCTGCGAAAGCAGCAGGCCCAGGCTCGTGGCGGTGACGGCCGCCGCCGCCATGGCGGTGAGGGGGCGGGAGCGGGAACCCAGCCACCAGGTGGCCAGCGTCCCCAGCACGAGGGGAAGTAAAACAATCAGCAGCAGCACGGCGTCTCTTGGGGTTGTCGTAGTGAATCGTGCGCGCGAGGCACACCGCGACCGCCCGGGCGGCGGGAGAAGGCAGCGCCGATTGTAGTGAAGCCGGGAGCCCCCTCTTCCGGCAGCACCCGGACGGGGGGTGGAGAGCGAGGTTTCCCGGCCCTTGCCTCGCTCAGGCGCCTCCTGCCGGAGGCTCGCCCACCAGCGGCGCCTGGCTCACGCCGGCCTCGTTGCCCGCCTCACGCACGGCTGCGCGAGCGAGCAGATGGGACGCCACGGGCAACGTCGCCAAAAGAAAACCCAGCACGAGCAGCAGGCGCCAGGTCCAGCCGCTGTCACCCACCGCCAGCATGGCCCCCAGACACACCAGTGCGAGCGCCAGGGTTCCGGCCTTGGTGGCGGCGTGCTGCCGGGCAAGCGCGTCGGGCAAAACAATCACGCCCCAGGCGGCCAGGACCAGGAGCAGCGTCCCGGCCACCAGTAACAAGGCTGCCAGCACGCTCATGACCGCCCCCCCTGGTCAACCAGCCGGGCCCACCCGACAGTAGCCACGAAACCCACCACGGCCAGTCCGATGGCCACGTCGAGGAAGACGGTCCGGCCGGTGTTCAACGACGCGGCGATGCACAGCGCGATGGCCGCCGCCAGGAATATGTCGAGCGCAACAATGCGGTCCGCGTGCCGGGGCCCGCGCACCAGTCGAACAGTTGCCAGGGCCGTGGCCAGCACGGAGCCAAGCACCAGCAGGATGGTTGCAGCCTGGATCATGCGTGTTCTCCGAAGAGTGCCACCAGCCCGGGCTCGAAATCGCGCCGTATGCCCTCTACCAGGGCGTCCGTGTCGGACGCGTCCAGCACGTGCAGCAAAAGTTCTTTCCTGTCCATGTCGATGTCCAGCGTTGTGGTGCCGGGGGTGAGCGTCACCATGCAACCCAGAAGGGCCGCGCCCTGTGCGCTCATGGGCGCGAACCGCACGCGCAGGAAGGCAGCGGGCGGAGGGCGGCGCTCGCCGGTGCTGGCGCGCACGATGACCACCACCGTCTGCAGGCCGGACACCATGACCGCCTTCAGAAACCGCAGCGCAAGGAGCACCGCGGCAAGCACTTTTCCAGGCATTCTCTTCATTTCATCTACCTCCCAAGGCATGCGCGGCGGACAGGCTGTAGTCGATCAGCACCTGGGGATTCAACCCGATGGCGAGCGTGACCGCCGCCAGGCCCACGGTGGCCAGCCACGCTGGCCACAGCCTAGTCTTCACGGGCAGGCGCCATGCGGGGTCGGGATGCGCCTTCCAGAACGCCTCCATCCATATCTTGACCATGGAGTACAGAGTGAGCACGCTGACCAGCAGCGCCACCACCGTCCACGCCACCCTACCCTGCGCCAGGGCTTCCTGAAGCACCAGCAGCTTGGCCCAGAACCCCGACAGCGGCGGAATGCCCACCAGCGAGAGCGCCGGGATCAGGAACAGCACCCCCAGCCATGGCCGCAGGCGGTACAGCCCGCCGATGTGGCGCAGGTCGTAGCTTCCCGTGAGGCGCCAGACGATGGCGGCTATGAGAAACAGGTTGGCCTTCACGACGATGTGATGCAGCGTGTAGAAGAGCGTTGCCGCGTTGCCCGCCTCGCTCGCCAGGGCAATCCCCAGCAGGATGTAGCCAATCTGGCTGACGATGTGGAAGGCGAGAATGCGCCGCATGTCCCAGTGGTAGGCTGCCCCCAGCACGCCAAAGAGCATGGTGGCGGCCGCCACCCAACCCAGCACGTCGAACAGCACCTGTGGTGCCGAAGCGAACACGTCGCCCATCGAACGCAGCACGGCGTACACCCCAACCTTGGTCAGCAGCCCTGCAAACAGGGCCAGCACCGGCGCAGGCAACGTGTGGTACGACGCGGGCAGCCAGGCGAACAGCGGGAAGGCACCGGCCTTGATCAGGAACGCCAGCAACAAGGCTGCCAGGACCAGGGAGGCCACCCAGGGGGTGACGCCCGGCATGGCCATGGCAATGGCGCCGTAATTGAGATGCCCGGTGACGGCGTAGACCATGCCCACGGCCATGAGCAGCAGCAGCGTGCCGAAAAGGTTGAGCACGAAGTACTTGAACGTGGCGTCGAGCTGGTCCAGCCGCCCGCCGATGGCAAACAGGCCCACCGCGCAGATCAGCATCACCTCGAACCACACGTAGAGGTTGAAAAGGTCCGCCGTGGCAAACGCCCCACCCACGCCCGCAAGCACGCCATGCACCAATGGCAGGAGCAAAGGGTGCCGGGGCTGGGTATCGGCGTCGCTGGCCAGAAACAGCAGCGAGGCAGCCCCCATCAGGGCCGTGATCAACACCAGCGCTGCGCCGGTTCGGTCGACCTGGAATTCGATCCCGTACGGAGCGCCCCAGCCGCCAAAGACTGCCATGGCGGTGTTACCCTGGTCCGCCTGCGCAACCAGGGCTGCCGCGCAGAACAGGAAAACCACGATCCCGGCATAACTGAGCGTCTGCTGCGTCAGCGGCTTCTTCTGCGTCAGCGCAGTGAACACCACGGTGACCAGCGGTACCAGGACCGGTGTGACGGCGAGAGCACTCATCGCGCGCCTCCCGCATCCAGGCGGCCCGGGGATTCGGGCCAGTCGGGCCCGTTCCCTTCAAGGTCGAAAGGCGGCTTGACCGAGTCGGTGGGCACAGGCTCCGCCTGGCGCAACGCCAGCGCGTCGTCGGTACCGGCACGCTGTATCAGGCGCAGCACCAGTGCCAGCGAAAAACAGACCAGCGCAAAACCGATGACGATGGCCGTGAGGACCAGCGCCTGGGGCAAGGGGTTGGCCGCGTCCGTCAATATCTGCTCGCCCAGCGGCACGACCGCTGGGGCAACAGAGCCGAGCCGCCCCGTGGCAAAAAGCACCAGATTGGCCGCGCTCCCCAGAACGGCAAGCCCGAGCACGCAGCGGAAAACGTCCTTCGACAACGCGAGATAGACCCCCGCAGACACGGTGACCCATACGGTCAACGCAAGCACCCAGATCATGCTTCTTCCTCCCTCTGCGTCCCCACTGCGTGAACGCCCCCGTCACCTTGCTCATTCGCATCGCCAGACGCCAGCAGCGCAAGCGCATAGCCGGAAAGCGCGCCCCACACGCAAAGGTACACACCCACATCGAACATCAGCACCGTGGACAGCGTCACGTCCGTCAGACCCAGCGGGAGCGCGCCCCACCAATGCGTCAGATAACTTTGCCCCTGCCACCATGCGGGCAACCCGGACAACGCCGCCACCCCAACCCCCATGGCCGCCAGGCGCACAGGCGAGCCCAAGGGAAGGCGGCGCGCCGCCTCGTCGCTGCCACGCGCGATGGCCCAGAGCACCGAGGCACTGACGGCCACCAGGCCGCCGATGAAGCCTCCGCCAGGTTCGTTGTGCCCCCTGAAGAGCACCCACAGAGAGGCCAGAAGGATGACCCAGTACAGCGGGCGTGCCACGACCTCCAGGATCACGGAGTTCTTGTTCATTCCATCGCCTCCCCGTCTGCGGTCTTTTTCTGTGAAGGCTTGCCCCGGCCCCGGACGGCCTGCAGCAGAGGCAGCGCGGCCAACAGCGACAACATCACGACGGTGATCTCACCCAGCGTGTCGAGCGCACGGAAGTCCACCAGGATGACGTTGACCACGTTGCGCCCAAAAGCCTGAGGCACACTTTGCTGGGCAAAGAAAGCCGACAGGGTGTCATCGAAGGGTACGGCCACCACGATCAGCAGCCCTGCCGCGACCACCGCGCCAAAGCCCAGGGCAACCCAAGCCTGCAAGGGGCGCCAGCGGCGCTCCTGCAGCCCCTGCCCGTACCCCTGAAGCCGGAGCTTGAGCAGCACCGAGGCAACGACGACCACGAACACCGACTCGACCACGAACTGAGTGAAAGCCACGTCGGGCGCCCCGGCATAGAGGAAGAAGACGGCACTGCCGTAGCCGACCAGCCCTGCCGACAACAACAGCACCAGCCGGTCCCGCTGGAACAGCGACAAAACCGCCCCGGCGGCAACCAGTGCACAGGCACCGGCAAAGCCCAGCGACGGCGTCACCCAGGCTGGCCACGGCCAGTGACGCCAGCCCAGCACCAGCGCAAGACCCAGCGACAACGTCACCGTTCCCAGCAATATCACGCCATACCCAGGCAGGCGGCCGTTCTGCAGCTTGCGGGTTGTTCTGGCTGCCAGCCAGGGAATGCCGCGCAGCGCACGCTCGTAATGCGAAGCCATGCCAACCGGCCCCACCCTTGTCGCCAGGCGCTCAAACAGGCGGTGCAATGGGTCCCAGAAGAAGAAGACGGTGAACCCGACAGCCAGCGTCACGGCAACCGACGTGAGCGCGGGCCCCACCTCCAGCGCCAGCCCCACCACCACAGCCTCGGTTCCAGGCGTCATGGCCAGGGACGCGTCGGCGATGAGATCCTGGACCACGAACGGGAACACCCCCAGCAGCATGCCCACCCCGGCCAGCACCAGCGGCGGCAACACCAGCGCGAGACCACCTTCATGAGCGTCCGGAGTTTCGTTGCTGCCCGGGTGTCGCCAGAACACGCGTATCGCCGCCACGGCGGCCACAGCCACGGCAATGGCACCGAACACGGTGTTGGCGGCACGCGCGAACAAGAACACGTCTTCACCCCCCTTGGCCGCCAGGATGACGTCCTTGGCGATGTAGCCGAACGACATCGGCATGCCCGCCATCGAGGCACCGGCCAGCAACGCCGCCGCGGCGGTCCACGGCATGGCATGCCGCAGGTTGCCCAGGCGGTCGATCATGCGCGTGCCCGTACCGTGATCGATGTTGCCTGCAACGAAGAACAGCGGCGCCTTGTACAGCGCGTGCGCCAGCAAAAGCGCCCCCACCGCCACGGTAGCCCCTTCGCCACGCAGGCCGACCAGCGTGACCAGCGTTCCGAGCGTGGCCACGGTGGACCATGCCAGGATGCGTTTGAGGTCGCGCTCGCGCAGCGCCAGCACCATGCCCCATGCCGCGGTGATCGACCCCGCTCCCTTCAGACACCACTCCCAGAGCGCCCATTCACCGAAACCGGGGTCCAGTCTGGCGAGCAGGTAGACCCCCAGCTTCACCATGGTGGCCGAGTGCAGGTACGCGGACACCGGCGTTGGCGCGGACATCGCATTCGGCAGCCAGAAGTGGAAGGGAAACTGCGCGCTCTTGGTAAAGGCACCCACCAGAATCAGCACCAGGGCGGTGGTGAGGGCGGCAGACGGCTCTGCCGCAGGCAGCTGGATGACGATGTCGCTGACCGACATGGTGCCCATGACCTGCCCGAGCAGGATGAAACCCGCCAGCAAGGCCAATCCCCCGGAGCCGGTCACCAGCAAGGCCTGCTGCGCCGACTTGCGGCTGCCCGGGTCCTCGTGGTTGAAGCCCACCAGCAGGAAGGAGACCAGGCTCGTCATCTCCCAGAACAGGAACAGCAGGATCAGGTTGTCCGCGGTGACACATCCGATCATCGCCAGCATGAACAGCGACAACAGGACATACAACCTGTTTTGCTGCGAGTGGCCTGCCAGATAGCCCCCAGCGTAGACAAAAACCGCCGTCCCGACGCCAGTGATCATCAACAGCATCAGCACCGACAGGCCATCGATGCGGAACGACAGGTCGACCCCCAGGGAGGGCACCCATGCGTTGTGCCAGACCACGGGCAGTTCAAACGAGCCGACGAGCCAGAGAACCAGGCCCAGGGCGGAAAGCGGCAGAAGCACAAAAGCGGCACGCGCCAGCTGGCTCATGGCGGCGTGATCCGGGTCGGAAGCAGTAGTGTGGGCCATCGTTAGCGATCGTCTCTTTCTTTTTATAGGCCCGGAAGCTCAGGCGCTAGGTATCTTCGTAACGATCTTGCAGCGCCAGGATAGTTCCCGACTGCTCCGTCGGCAAGGAGTCGACTTTCTTCAAGACGCGGCCCATGGCGCGGCTGCGCACCTCGGCGTTTTCCAGTGTGTTGAGCACGGTCTGGGTCTGGGTCTTGACCTTGGCCAGCACATCGCCGAACTTGCCGAACTCGGTCTTGACGGCACCCAGCACCTGCCAGACTTCGCTGGAGCGTTTTTCCAGCGCCAGCGTGCGAAACCCCATCTGCAGCGCATTGAGCATGGCCAGCAAGGTGGTGGGGCCTGCCAGCGTGACACGGTGCTCGCGCTGCAGCGCTTCCACCAGACCCGGGCGGCGCAGCACCTCGGCATAAAGCCCTTCGGTGGGCAGGAACAACAGGGCAAAGTCGGTGGTGTGCGGGGGCTCCAGGTACTTCTCGGCTATGGACTTTGCTTCCAGGCGGACACGGGCTTCCAGCGCCTTCGCGGCGGCCTCTGCCGCCAATGGGTCGGCCACGCGCTGCGCCTCGAGCAGGCGCTCGTAGTCTTCGTTGGGGAACTTGGCGTCGATGGGCAACCAGACGGGGGTGCCGTCATCACCCTTGCCGGGCAGGCGGATGGCGAAATCCACCACATTGCGGCTGCCGGGGCGGGTGGCGACCTGGGCAGCGTATTGCTCGGGCGTGAAGACCTGCTCCAGCAACGCCGCCAGCTGCGCCTCACCGAACATGCCGCGCGTTTTCACGTTGGTCAGCAGGTGCTTGAGATCACCCACGCCTGCGGCCAGGGTCTGCATCTCGCCCAGGCCCTTGTGCACTTGCTCCAGGCGCTGTGCCACGTGCTGGAAGCTTTCGGCCAGCCGGGTTTCCAGCGTCTTGTGGAGTTTTTCGTCCACGGTGGCGCGCATCTCATCCAGCTTGGTGGCATTGCTCTGCTGAAGCTGGTTGAGCTGGGCTTCCAGTGTGGCGCGCACCTCGCCCAGGCGGCGTGCGTTGGCTTCGCTCAGCGCCTGCAGCTGCTGGGTGAGCGTGTCGCCCAGCGTGCCGCGCAGCTGCACCAGCTGCTGCGCGAAGGCGTCGATCTGCGCGTTCTGGGTGCGGGTGGTCTCGGCCCCTTGCTTGAGCAGGGTGTCCTGGAAGGTGGCCAGGGTCTGTGTGACTTCCTGGCGCTGGCCCCGGGCAGACTCGCTGACCTCGCGGCGCAGTTCGCTTTCCAGACGGTCGATGCGCTCGGCCTGAGACTGGAGCAGGCCAAGCATCCGCTGCCGGGCCTCTGTGGCCTCGGCCGGTTCGGCGGAACCGGCTTGGACACGCCAAGCCAGCCAGGCGATGAAAACCAGTTGAACAACGGCCAGCAAGGCCAGCCACAGGTTGGGGAATTCGGTCATTCCCCGATTATGTGGCCGCGCGCAGCTGCTCCGGTGTATTCACGGGCGTCAAAGGCTGGCCCTGGGTCAGAAAGGCGACCAGGTTGTCAGCCGCCAGATTGGCCATGGCCAGGCGCGTGGCACGCGTGGCGCTGGCGATGTGGGGCGTCAGCACCACGTTGGGCACGGTCAGCAGATCCGGGTGCACCTTGGGCTCGCCCTCGAACACGTCCAGCCCTGCGGCGGCAATGCGCTTGTCGCGCAGGGCCTGCGCCAGCGCAGCATCATCCACAATGCCGCCGCGCGCGATGTTGACCAGCGTGGCCGTGGGCTTCATCAGCGCCAGTTCTGCCGCGCCGATGGCGTGGTGGTTCTGCGGCGTGTAGGGCAGCACGAGCACAAGGTGGTCGGCCTGGCGCAGCAGCTCTTCCTTGCTGACGTAGGCGGCCTTGCACTCGGCCTCGGTGGCGGCATCCAACCGCGAGCGGTTGTGGTAGATGACCCGCATGCCGAAGCCGTGCGCACCGCGCCGGGCAATGCCCTGGCCAATGCGCCCCATACCCAGAATGCCGAGCGTGCTGCCGTGCACGTCCTGGCCTGCGAACATATCGTAGGCCCAGCGGTTCCATTGGCCTGCCCGCAGGAAGTGTTCGCTTTCGGCCATGCGGCGCGCGGCCGCCAGCAGCAGCGCAAACCCGAAGTCGGCTGTGGTCTCGGTCAGCACGTCTGGCGTGTTGGTGCCCACCACGCCCGCGGCGGTCATGGCGGCCACGTCGAAATTGTTGTAGCCCACGGCCATGTTGGCCACGATGCGCAACTGCGGGCACGCCTGCAGCAGGGCAGCATCAATTCGCTGACTGCCGGTGGTGAGCGCCCCCACGTGCCCCTGCAGGCGCTGGCGCAGCTCCTCGGGCGACCATTCGTCGTCGTTTTCGTTGTAGCTGATGTCGAAGTGGCTGCGCAGACGCTCCAGCACTTCGGGGAAGATGGCTCGTGCCACCAGGACGCGGGGGCGGTTGCTCATGGCTCAGACGGCCAGCAGTTCAACTTCAAACAGCAAGGTGGCGTTGGGCGGAATCACGCCACCCGCGCCACGCGCACCGTAGCCCAGTTCAGGCGGAATAACCAGGCGGCGGGTGCCGCCCACGGCCATGCCCTGCACGCCTTCGTCCCAGCCCTTGATGACATGCCCTGCGCCCAGCGGGAACACGAAAGGCTGGCCACGGTCCTTGCTGGAGTCGAACTTGCTGCCTTGCTCGCCGTTGTTGTAGAGCCAGCCGGTGTAGTGCACGCTGACGCGTTGGCCCACGCGGGCAACGTCGCCGCTGCCCACCACGGTGTCTTCAAACTGCAGGCCGCTGGGGGTGGTGTTCATGAGGGTTCCTTTCGGTGATTTGTTTTATTCGAGCCAGGTGGTGAATGCCTGCACCGGCTCGCGCGGGGTGACGAAGGTGTTGACTTTGTCAGTGGGGTCGGCATAGCCCAGGGCCATGCCGCAGACCAGCATTTCATTGTCGCCTGCCCCCACGTGGGGCAGGATGATGCTGGCGTAATTGTTCCAGGCTGCCTGCGGGCAGGTGTCGAGTCCGTGCGCACGTGCGGCGACCATCAGGTTCTGCATGAACATGCCCGTGTCCACCAGCGAGCCGCCACCCATGATCTTGTCCACGGTGAACATCAGGCCCACGGGCGCGTCAAAGAACTTGAAGTTGCGCTGGTGTTGCGCGTGCATCTTGTCCTTGTCGCCCTTGGTGATGCCCAGCAGACCGTACAGGCCCCAGCCGTTTTCGCGGCGGCGGTCGATGTAGGGGCTGACCCACTGGCGCGGGTAGTAGTCGTAGGCTTCCTGGTACTGCTCAGCCAGCGCGGGGTTGGCGCGGATGGCGTCGTGCGCGGCGCAGACCTTTTGCACCAGCGCGTCGCGCGAGGCGCCTTGCAGCACGTAGACCTTCCAGGGCTGGGTGTTCGTGCCCGACGGCGCCCGGCTGGCCACGCGCAACAGGTGCTCGATCATGTCGCGCGGCACTGGCTTGGGCAGAAAGGCCCGCACCGACAGGCGCCCCTCGATGGCGGCGTCTACGCTGGCGGGATCGGCCACGGGCGGGCGGCTGAAGGACGGCGGGTTCTGGCTCATGTCGGTCTCCATGCTGGTTTGACGTTTACGTAAACGTCAATTATGTAGCTGTTGCTGCGCTGGTGCAGAAACGGTCATCAACGCAGGGTCTCCAGCACGTTCTTCAGCCCGTCGGGCAAAGGCACGGGACGCCGGGTCTGACGGTCCACGTAAACGTGCACAAAGTGCCCGCTTGCCGCCGTCTGTTCACCACTGCTGCTGAACAGCCCGACTTCGTACCGCACGCTGGAACGCCCCAGGTGCGCCACGCGCAGGCCGGCGTGAACGGTGTCCGGGAAGGCCAGCGGTGCAAAGTAGTTGCATTGCGTCTCGATCACCAGCCCGATCACGCCGCCCGCATGGATGTCGAGCGCGCCCTGCTCTATCAGGTAACCGTTGACGGCCGTGTCAAACCAGCTGTAATACACCACGTTGTTGACGTGGCCGTAGATGTCGTTGTCCATCCAGCGCGTGCCTATGGTGCGGAACACGCGGTAGGCGCTGCGCGGCTGGGGTTGAGGACGGTCGCTGCTCATGCCGCCCGATTGTGCCAGCCGCCCGGCGCCTGCGAGCCCTGCCAGCGCTGCCAATGCGACACCGCCACGCGAAAGGTGTTGACCTGCACGCGGACGGTGGTGGAGATGTCGTGCCCGTAGCCCCCCGCCATGGACATGGCCAAGGGCACGCGGCGCTGCCACGCCCAGTCGAACACGCGCCGGTCGCGCGCCTCCATGCCGTCGTCCGTGAGCTTGAGGCGCCCCAGCCGGTCACCCTCGTGCGGGTCGGCCCCCGCCAGGTAGATGATCAACCCGGGATCGAAGCGCCGCTCCAGCTCGCCCAGGCCATGCTCCAGCGCTTCCAGGTACTGGTCGTCACCGCAGCCATCAGGCAGCTCGACATCGCAGTCGCTAGGCTCCTTGCGGAACGGAAAGTTGCGCGCGCCGTGCAAGGACAGGGTGAACACCGTGTCGTCGTCCTTGAAGATGCTGGCCGTGCCATTGCCCTGATGGACGTCAAGGTCTATGACGGCCACCCGCAGCGGCCGCAAGCGGTTCACGCTTCCCTGCCTGGCCCACTCGGCCTGCATCAGCCTGGCTGCCACGGCCGTGTCGTTGAACACGCAGAAGCCGCTGCCCTTGTGGGCGTAGGCATGGTGCGTGCCGCCGGCCAGGTTGGCGGCCACGCCTTCGCCAGCCAAAGCAGCCCGGCAAGCCTGCACTGTGGCCCCGACGGAGCGGCGTGCCCGCTCCGCCATGGCGGGCGTCCAGGGAAAGCCGATCTCGCGCTGCTCGGCGGGACTCAGACCGCCACTGGCCACCGCGTCGATGTAACGGGGGGTGTGCACCAGCGCCAGTTCGCCATCGGTGGCGGCCTGCGCCTGGCCCATGCGGATCTGCGGCAAGGTTTCGGCCAGCCGTTCCCGCAGCAGCGAGTACTTGGCCATGGGAAAACGGTGCCCCTGCGGCAGGGGAAGCACAAAATGGTCTGCGTAGAAGCTTTGCACGCGAGCATTCTGCACGGAGTGTTACAAACTTTTTTGCTGCATCGCAACAAACCCCTTGCAATTCGGTGAGCGATGCCTATAATTGAAGTCATGTTGCAGCGCAGCAAATGAGCAAGAACAAAGACTTGCATCGACATGCAGCCCTCAACATCCCTTCGATCCCTTGCATTTGGAGTATGACGATGCTGACCGCTGAACAACTGCTTGCCGCCCAGAAAGCCAACATGGAAACCCTGTTCGGTCTGACCCAGAAGGCCTTCGAAGGTGTTGAGCGCCTGGTGGATCTCAACGTCCAGGCCACAAAGGCAGCACTGACCGAATCGGCCAGCAACGCCCAGGCGCTGATGAGCGTCAAGGACGCCCAGGAACTGATCGCCCTGCAAGCTTCGCTGATGCAGCCTCTGGCCGAAAAGACCGCCGCCTACAGCCGCCAGCTCTACGAAATCGCTTCCGGCACTGGCGCTGAGTTTGCCAAGGTCGCCGAAGGCCAGGCCAGCGACGCCCAGCAGAAATTCATGGCTGTCGTTGACAACGTTGCCAAGAACGCGCCCGCTGGCTCCGAAGCCGCCGTGGCCGTGATGAAGAATGCCGTGGCGGCTGCCACCACTGCCATGGAATCGGTGCAGAAGGCCGTGCAGCAGGCCAACGAAATCGCCGAGAGCAACTTCCATGCGGTGGCCGCCAGCGCCACCCAGGCGGCCAAGCCTGCCGCCAAGAAACGCTGAGAATCTCTTTTTCGGTTGTCTCCTCGGGTCTCTTCGAAATCGGATTCAGGGACCCCTTCAAGGCCTCGCCTCCCGGTGAGGCCTTTTTTTGTGTCCGCCTTCCGCCTCAAAGGCTGCGCGCGGCCAGCTCCGGGCGGCGCAAGGCCTGGAGCTGCTCGCGCAGCCTGGGCATCATGGCCTGCATGGCTTCCCGGCCAGCCGCCATGGAGCGCTGGCGCGACGCGAAATCGGCGCTGCCCACCCCCTGCAACGCGGGGCGGACCAGCACGTCCGCACCCGACAGCACGTAGCGGTTGATGCTCTGCCCCATGATGGCGAAGGTCTGCAGAACAATGCGGAAGGCATCGGTCGTGGCCTGGCCCTCCGGTGCACTGGAAATGTCCACGGCAATCACCAGTTCCGCACCCATCTGACGGGCCTGTTCAACGGGCACGGGCGCCACCAGACCGCCGTCCACATAGTCTTTGCCCGAAATCTGCACCGGCATGAACACGCCCGGCACGGCGCTGGAGGCACGCACCGCAGCCCCCGTGTCGCCACGCTGGAAGAGAACACCCTTGCCCGTACCCAGTTCGGTGGCGACGATGCCCAGCGGCATGGGCATATCGTGCAACTGCCTGCCTTGCACCTGCCGGTTCACGTAACGCGCAAGGGCCTCGCCACGCAGCAACCCCCGGTTGAACAAAGGCAGCGTCCAGTCCGCGATGGCGGCCTCCTCCATCTGCAGGGCGGCCTGCTCCAGCTCGGTGGCATTTTTACCGCTGGCGTACAGCGCCGCCACCAGGCTACCGGCAGACGTGCCAACCACCAGGTCCGGCTTGATCCCGCTCTGCTCCAACACCTGGATCACACCAACGTGCGCAAAACCGCGTGCGGCCCCGCCGCCCAGTGCGAGGCCCACGCGGGGCGGGCGCAACCTGGGAGGCTCTGGCACCGGCGCCGGTGTAGATGGAAGCGGCCCCATGGCACCGCAGCCCGCCAGGCCCGCAGCGCCCAGCGCGGCCAACGCCAGCAAGCCGCGGCGGGTGGCGGAAGGGGGCAGATGAAATCTGTCAGCCATTTTCTTCAATAAGAATGATTTGCGTTTGTGTTACTATACGCGGCGTCGGCATCACGTTGGGCGCCGAAGCACGATAGACCCTCATCCACACACTCATGATGAACTTCAAGACTTCCCTGACCCGTTTGCTCGCCGTGGCCGCTGCCTGCGGTGCGGCCTTTTCCGTCCAGGCACAGGACAAGGTTCTGAACCTCTATTCGGCACGGCACTACCAGACCGACGAGGTGATGTACGACACTTTCACCAAGACGACGGGCATCAAGATCAATCGCGTGGATGCGGACGATGCTGGTATTGTGGCCCGTTTGCGCGCCGAGGGTGCAGCCTCCCCGGCCGACGTGGTCATGCTGGTGGACGCAGCGCGCATGGCCGCCGCCGACAGCCAGGGGCTGTTCCGCCCGATCAAATCCGCCAAACTGGATGCGGCCATTCCCGCCAACCTGCGTGCGCCCGCCACGCCCGACGGCGTGACATGGACCGGTTTTTCCACCCGCGCCCGTGTAATCGTGTACGACCCGCTGCGTGTGAAGGCCGCCGACGTGGCCACCTACGAGCAGCTGGCAGACCCCAAACTCAAGGGGATGGTGTGCACCCGTTCGGGCTCCCACCCCTACAACCTGTCTCTGTTCGCCACCGTGGTGGACCGCCTGGGCGACCAGAAGGGTGAAGCCTGGCTCAAGGGCGTGGTGGACAACATGGCCCGCGCACCCAAGGGCGGCGACACCGACCAGATCAAGGCTGTGGCCTCTGGCGAGTGCGGCGTGGCCCTGAGCAACACCTACTACATCGCCCGGTTGGTCAAGTCCGACAAACCCGAAGACCGTGCCGTGATGGAACGCGTGCGCGTGGTGTTCCCGAACCAGGGCACCACCGGCACCCACGTCAACATCGCCGGTGCTGCGGTGGCCAAGCACGCCAAGAACGTGGACAACGCCGTTCAGTTCATGGAGTTTCTGTCCAGCCCGTTTGCGCAGGAATACTTTGCCAACGGCAACAACGAATTCCCCGCAGCCAAAGGCGTGAAGGTGGAAAACCCGGCGCTCAAGGCCATCGGCGGCGGCGACTTCAAGGCCGAGAACATTCCCCTCGGCGTGGTGGCCAAGAACATGACCAAGGTGCAGCAGATGCTGGACCGCGTCGGCTACAAGTGACCCCGACTGCCGGACCACCCCCCGGCATGGTTGACAGCCCGCTCCCTGAGCGGGCTTTTTTTGCGCCATAATTGACGTTTACGTAAACGTAAACAATTCACAGGAGTGGACAGATGGAGATTGCTGGCAAGGTATTCGTGGTCACCGGCGGGGCTTCCGGCCTGGGTGAAGGCACCGCACGCATGCTGGCGGCGAACGGCGCCAAGGTGGTGATCGCCGACATGCAGGCCGAAAAGGGCGAGGCCGTGGCCAAGGAAATCGGTGGCGCTTTCGTCAAATGCGACGTGAGCAGCGAAGCCGATGGGCAGGCCGTGATCGCCAAGGCCACCTCCCTGGGCAAGTTCATGGGCCTGGTCAACTGCGCGGGCATCGCCCCTGCCGAGAAGACCGTGGGCAAGAACGGGCCCCACGCGCTGGCCACCTACAGCAAGACCATCATGGTCAACCTGGTGGGCACCTTCAACATGATCCGCCTGGCTGCCGACGCCATGTGCAAGAACGAACCGGAGCCCACCGGCGAGCGCGGCGTGCTGATTTCCACGGCATCAGTGGCGGCTTACGACGGCCAGATCGGCCAGGCCGCCTACGCGGCGTCCAAGGGCGGCGTGGTTGGCATGACCTTGCCCATCGCCCGCGACCTGGCACGCAACGGCATCCGCAACATGACCATCGCCCCGGGCATCTTTGGCACGCCCATGCTTTTCGGCATGCCGCAAGAGGTACAGGACGCGCTGGCGGCCAGTGTGCCCTTCCCCTCGCGCCTGGGCACACCGCAGGACTACGCCAAGCTGGTCAAGCACATCGTGGAAAACGACATGCTCAATGGCGAGGTGATCCGCCTGGACGGTGCCATCCGGCTCGCGCCGCGTTGATCCATGCCTGAGCGCGCCGGGCGCCACCCTCTTTATCCTGTATAAACAGGCATCCCACCACAGGATGCCTGTTTTTCGTCATGGCCGGACACATTCCTCAGGAAATCGCGCGAGACGCGGTGAAGCTGCTTGCTTCGCGCCGGCTCCCCCCCACACCGGACAACTTCCAGAACGCCTACCATGAGGTGGCTGGCACCAAGCCGCTGCGCCCGTTCCCCCTGGAGAACCTGCGGCAGCTTGCCCACGCCCTGCCCGAGCGTACGCCGGGCCAGGTCCGCCTGAAGACCCAGGTCGACCGGGCGGTGCGCATGCACAGCTGGGAGGACCTGCAAAAGGCCATCGTCAACCACGTCAGCCATTCCAGTGACGCCATCCCGACCGTCACGTCGCCGGTGGCTGTGGTTGAAGAGACCGCGCTGCCAGCCGAACTGCGCGAGCAGATGGCACGCATCGTGGACAACGCCTTGCCTGCGGTGGGCAACGACGATGCCCGCATCGTCGAGCAGGCCGAAGAACTCGTGCGCTACCTGCGCCTGAGCAGCCAGCACCAGCCCACGCTGCGAAAGATGATGGCGGACTTTGCCTTCCGGCTGTCTTTCGTATCGGAAGAACAGGGAACGATCCGCTCCGGCCTGCTGGGCCTGCTTCGCATGGTTTTCGAGAACATCGGCGACCTGAGCCCCGAAAACCCCTGGCTGCAGAACCAGATGAACGCGCTGATCCAGGCGGCCGAGCCCCCGCTGACAGCCCGCCGCCTGGAAGACCTGCAGCGCCAGCTGCGCGACGTGATCCACAAGCAGGCCGAGGCCAAGGAGCGCGGCCTGCAGGCCCAGGCGCTGATGAAGCACGCCCTGAGTACCTTCATCGAGCGGCTGGGCGAAGTGACCGCCAGCAGCGGCCACTACCAGGAGCAGCTGGAGCAATGCGCCAACCAGCTGCAGAACGCCACCAGCCTGGACGAAATGGCACCGGCGCTGCACGACGCCATCCAGGCCACGCGCACCATGGCCCTGGAAAGCCAGCGGGTGGGCGAAGAGCTGCAGCTGCTGCGCGAGCGCACCACGCAGGCCGAGGCCGAGGTGCTGCGGCTGCAGGCCGAACTGGACCGCATGAGCGCCGTCGCCTGCCACGACATGCTGACCGGCGTGCTCAACCGCAAGGGCCTGGAAGAGGTCGTGGAACGTGAGCTGTCGCGTGCCCAGCGGCTGGGGGGCAATGTGTGCCTCGCCCTGCTGGACATCGACGATTTCAAGAAGATCAACGACGAACACGGCCACGCCGTGGGTGACGCCGCGCTCAAGCACCTGGCAGACGTGGCCCGCTCGGCCCTGCGGCCTGCGGATTCCGTGGCCCGCTACGGTGGCGAGGAATTCGTGATCGTGCTGCCGGACACCGAAATCGGCGACGCCGAAGAAGTCATCGAACGGCTGCAAAGAGCCCTGACCACACAACTTTTCCTGCAGGACACGAAGGGGCTGCTCATCACCTTCAGCGCGGGGGTCACACAGCTGAACCCCGACGAAGGCAGCGGCCCCGCGCTGCGCCGGGCCGACCAGGCCATGTACCTAGCCAAGCGCAGTGGCAAGAACCGCGTTTTCAGAGCCTGACCGGCGAGCCTGCCTGCCGTGGCCATCCCCCAGAGCTTCATCCAGGAACTGCTCTCCCGTGTTGACATCGTGGAGGTGGTGGGGCGCTATGTGCAGCTCAAGAAAGGCGGGGCCAATTTCATGGGGCTGTGCCCCTTCCACGGGGAAAAATCGCCGTCGTTCAGCGTGAGCCCCACCAAGCAGTTCTTCCACTGCTTCGGCTGCGGCAAACATGGCAACGCCGTTGGGTTTCTGATGGAGCACACCGGTGTGGGCTTTGTGGAGGCCGTCAAGGACCTGGCCCAGCAGGTGGGCCTGCAGGTGCCCGAGGAAGACATCTCGCCGCAGGACCGCGCACGCGCGGCAGCGCAGCGGCAGAAGCAGACGACGCTGACCGACGTGCTGGAGAAGGCTGCCGAGGCCTACCGCCAGCAGTTGCGCCAGGCGCCGCGCGCCATCGAATACTTCAAGGGACGCGGGCTGTCGGGCCAGATCGCCAAGACCTTCGGACTGGGCTACGCCCCGGAGGGCTGGCGCTTCCTTTCCACAGTATTCCCCGACTACCAGAGCCCGCTGCTGGTGGAGGCGGGGCTGGTGATCGCCTCCGACAACCAGCCCGAGGAAAGCAGCGCGCAGGATGCGCGCGAGGGCAAGCGCTACGACCGCTTCCGCGACCGGGTGATGTTCCCCATACGCAACGTCAAGGGCGAATGCATCGGCTTTGGGGGCCGCGTGCTCGACAAGGGCGAGCCCAAGTACCTGAATTCCCCGGAGACACCGGTATTCAGCAAGGGCCACGAGCTCTACGGGCTGTTCGAGGCACGCACGGCCATCCGGCAGGAAGGCTACGTGCTGGTGACAGAAGGCTACATGGACGTGGTGGCGCTGGCGCAACTGGGCTTCGGCAACGCCGTGGCGACCCTGGGCACCGCCTGCACCGCTGACCACGTGCGCAAGCTGTTCCGTTTCAGTGAGGCGGTGGTTTTCAGCTTCGACGGTGACGCCGCGGGGCGCCGTGCCGCGCGCAAGGCACTTGAAGCCGCCCTGCCCTGGGCCACCGACACGCGCTCCATCAAGTTCCTGTTCCTGCCACCCGAGCACGACCCGGACAGCTACATCCGCGCCCATGGCACCGAGGCATTTGCCCAGTGCGTCAAAGAAGCCATGCCGCTGAGCCGGTTTCTGCTGGAGGTGGCGGCCACCGATTGTGACCTGGACACCGCCGAGGGCCGGGCCCGCATGGCCAGCCAGGCCCAGCCCTTGTGGACAGCAATGCCGGATGGCGCCTTGAAGCGGCAGTTGCTGGGCGAGCTGGCCGATGGCGTGGGACTGGACGCGCGCGAACTGGCCCAGCTGTGGCAGGCACACCCCGGCAAGCCGACCCGGGGCGCCAAACCGGCTGCGGCGGCGCACGATGCTGCTCCATCCCCCTATCCCTATGCCGAACCCGGTCACTCCGGCGAGCCGGCGGCACGCCAGAAGCGCTGGACGCCCCGCCCTGCCCCATCCTGGCGCAGGCCCACGGCACGCGGCCTGCTGGGCCGGGCAGACAGGGTGGCGCGCATCGTGCTGACGAACGCCCACGCCTGGGACTGGCTGAGCGCCGACGACCACCACCTGCTGGGCCACGAACCGCCACCGCACGGCCCACTCTTTGCCTGGCTCGAAACGCAGTGGCACGAACACGGCCCACAACCGTGGGCAGCACTGCGTGAAGCGCTGCGCGGCCAGCCGTTCGAGGCGCTGGCCGTGGATCTCAACGCCAGCGGCATTGCCCTGGAACGCTCGAGCGAAGAGGAAGCGTCACCGGAAAGCGCGCCACCCACCGAGGACGAACTGCGCCGCGAGTTGCGCGAATTGCTGCGGCGCATGCACATAGAAAACCTGAAACACCGCGAGACCGAACTGATCGCGCAGGCCGCGAGCGACCCGGACGCCATGCGGCTCTACAAGGAAGTGCACGAGCAGCGCAAGGCCCTGGAAGCCGGGAACTGAGCGGCACTGGTATAATCCAAAGCTTTGCCACGCAAGCGCGACAGCAGCACCTCCGGACCGGCCAACACCCAAGAACGGGTATATGGGGAACGCCCCCAGGCCATGGCCACAGCCGCCACCCCGCAAGGACTGCACACCAAATGTTCGCCCTCACAGCTTGCGCACTCACCCTGGGTGCAGGGGTGGGTCACCCGTTCCTAGTGGGCGGGTTCAGCGTCGTGACACCGTTGTGAATCCCGTTTAACCGCCGAGGTGCCAGACCACCTGGGCAGAAAGCGCCGTCCGTGAGCACCAAGAAAACGTCCGCCAAGTCCAAAGCCGCCGAACAGGACCTGCCCGAGCAGGAACTGGAGGCTGCAGCCACCCCGAAGAAAAAAACCACCCGGGCCGCCAAGGCCAGCGCCGAAGACAAGCCCGCCAAGGCTGCCAAGCCAGCCGCCAAGCGTGGCCGCAAGCCCAAGGCTGCGGCATCTGCGGCCAAGAGCGAAGCCGACTTCGACGATGCCGACCTGAGCGACATTGATGAAGACCTGGGCGAGGAAGAACCTGCGGTCGAGGAAGCCGTTGCGGAGCCCGTTGAAAAGGTCAAGCCGCTGCGCATGAAGATCAGCAAGGCCAAGGAACGGGCCTTGATGAAGGAATTCGGTCTGGACGACACGGTGCTGACCGAAGAGGAAGCCAAGCTGCGCCGGGAACGGCTGAAGACGCTGATCAAGCTGGGCAAGACGCGCGGCTACCTGACGCACGGCGAGATCAACGACCACCTGCCCGACAAACTGGTAGAAGCCGAGACCCTGGAAGTGGTGGTTTCGCTGCTCAACGACATGGGCGTGGCCGTGTACGAACAGACGCCCGACGCCGAGACGCTGCTGCTATCCAGCACCGGGCCCACCGCCGCGACCGAAGAGGAAGCGGAAGAGGAAGCCGAAGCCGCCCTGTCCACCGTGGACAGCGAATTCGGCCGCACCACCGACCCCGTGCGCATGTACATGCGCGAGATGGGCACGGTGGAACTGCTGACCCGCGAGGGCGAGATCGAGATCGCCAAGCGCATCGAAGGCGGCCTCAACGAGATGATGGCCGCGATCTCCGAATCGCCCGCCACCATCAACGAGATCCTCACCATGGCCGAGGAAATCCGCGAGGGCAAGGTGGTGATCTCCACCATCGTGGACGGCTTTGCCGACGCAGACGAGGCCGATGACTATGTGGCCGAGGAAGACTTCGACGATTACGACGAAGCCGACGATGACGACGGCAAGGGCGGCTCCAAGGCGCTGACGCGCAAGATGGAAGAACTCAAGCGCGAGGCTCTGAGCCGCTTCGACGCCATGCGGGACCTCTTCGAGAAGCTGCACAAGATCTACGACCGCGAGGGTTACGGCACGGCCAACTACCTCAAGACACAGCAGGCGCTGACCGACAAGCTGATGACCATCCGCTTCACGGCCAAGGCCATTGAGAAGCTGTGCGACACCGTGCGCCAGCAGGTGGACGGCGTGCGCAAGAAGGAACGCGAACTGCGCCGCATCATCGTGGACAAGTGCGGTATGCCGCAAGAAAAGTTCGTGGCCGACTTCCCGCCCAACCTGCTCAACCTGCAGTGGGTGGAAAAGCAAGCTTCCGCCGGCAAGCCCTGGAGCGCCGTGATGGGCCGCAACATTCCGCCCATCCAGGAACTGCAGCAGCACCTCATCGACCTGCAGGCCAGCGTGGTGGTGCCGCTGGAACACCTGAAAGACATCCACAAGCGCATGAACGCGGGCGAGCGCATGTCGCGCGACGCCAAGAAGGAGATGATCGAGGCCAACCTGCGCCTGGTGATCTCCATCGCCAAGAAGTACACCAACCGCGGCCTGCAGTTCCTGGACCTGATCCAAGAGGGCAACATTGGCCTGATGAAGGCGGTGGACAAGTTCGAATACCGTCGCGGCTACAAATTCTCGACCTACGCGACGTGGTGGATCCGCCAGGCCATCACCCGCTCGATCGCCGACCAGGCGCGCACCATTCGCATCCCGGTTCATATGATCGAGACGATCAACAAGATGAACCGCATCTCGCGCCAGCACCTGCAGGAATTCGGTTTCGAGCCGGACGCCTCCATCCTGGCTGAGAAGATGGACATGCCCGAGGACAAGATCCGCAAGATCATGAAGATCGCCAAGGAGCCCATCTCCATGGAAACGCCGATCGGCGACGACGACGATTCGCACCTGGGCGATTTCATCGAGGACAGTGCCAACACTGCCCCGATGGATGCGGCCATGCAGGCTGGCCTGCGCGAGGTGGTCAAGGAAATTCTTGACACCCTGACGCCGCGCGAAGCCAAGGTGCTGCGCATGCGCTTCGGCATCGAGATGTCCACCGACCACACGCTGGAAGAAGTGGGCAAGCAGTTCGACGTGACGCGTGAGCGCATCCGCCAGATCGAAAGCAAGGCGGTGCGCAAGCTCAAGCACCCGAGCCGTTCGGACAAGCTGCGCAGCTTCATCGACTCGCTGTGACCAGCTGACTGGCGCGCCAACAAGAACGGGAGTCTTGGGCTCCCGTTTTTTTTAACTGCACACTAGCCTTGACGTTCGTTCATCCATTGTTCGAACAACTCGGCCGTCATGGGTTTTCCCAAGCAGTAACCCTGGCCATAGTTGCAGCCAATCTGCGTGAGCAGTTCCCTTTGCTGCGGCGTCTCCACGCCTTCTGCCACGACCTCCATGCCAAGTGCCTGGGCCATGCCGACAACGGCCTTGCACAGGGCCAGACTGCGTTCATCGCTAACCACGCCCTGGACGAAAACTTTGTCGATCTTCAACAGTTGAATATCGAACTGCAACAGATAGGACATGGCGGAATAGCCGGTTCCGAAATCGTCGATGGCGATTCTCAAGCCAGCTTGGCGGAACTCTTTCAAGCGCTCTCGCACTCGGTCTGTGGGCTGCAGCAGCACGCCTTCGGTGATTTCGATGGTGATCGCCTCCCCGGGTAGACCAAGGGCCTTCAGATGCTCTGCGAGGCGCAGCGCGCGATCAGCGGGCCGCGCCACCTGCATGGGGGACTTGTTGATTGCCAGGCCAAAGTCTGGAAGCGTGCCACTCCTCCAGCGCGCCAGTTGGCGCGTGGCTTCGACCAGCACCCAATCACCCAATTCGTTGATCCAGCCCGAAGACTCGGCAATCGGAATGAATTCGGCGGGCGAAATGTGCCCCAGCACGGGGTGATTCCAGCGCAGAAGCACTTCGGCTTTGACGGTACGTCCATCGCGCAAATCGACCACCGGCTGGTAAACGAGGTAGAGCTGTTCCGTGTAGAGGGCCTGGCGCAGGTCGGCACCCAGACGCATCTTGCGTTGCGCCTCGGCCTCCAGGTTTGCCGTGTAGAAGCTGAAGCGGTTGCGCCCTAGCCGCTTGGCGTGGTACATGGCCTGGTCGGCGTATTTGAACAGGTCGTCCAACTGAAGCCCGTCACCAGGAAACAGGGCAATGCCAATGCTCGCAGTAACAAACACCGTTTCTTCGTTCAGCACAAAGGGCTCGGCCACGGTGGAGAGGATCTTCTGCGCGACCTCTGCCGCAAGAATGGGCTGGTAGAGGTTGCTGAGCACGATGGCAAACTCGTCACCTCCAAGGCGAGCCACCACGTCGGAGCCGCGAAGGGCGTGCTGCAGGCGCCGCCCGACCTCCTTGACCAGCTCGTCGCCATACGCGTGACCCAAGGTATCGTTCACCTCTTTGAAGTGATCCAGATCAAGCAGCATGAGTGCGAGCATGCTCTTTGACCGTTCGGCATGGACTTTCGCCTGGTCCCAGCGCACCCTCATATGCCGCCTGTTGGGCAAGCCGGTCAGGGAGTCAAAATTGGCTTGCTGCCAGATGATCGATTCGCGCTGTTTATGTTCGGTGATGTCGTGAGAGATGCCAAACGTCCCGATGATGTCACCCTGGGGACCGCGCAGCGGGAGCTTGGTCGACAGATTCCAGCTTTCACGCCCATCACCCCACTTCTCGTGATGCAGCTGGCTGTAAACCCCCTGAGCGGTTTCCATGATCCGCCGCTCTTCGGCAGCGGTCTGTGCCGCGTGCTCTGCCGAATAAAAGTCGGCGTCGCTCTTGCCTATGGCTTCTTCGGGGTTGTTCAGGCCGTAGCGACGCGCCAGGCTCGGGTTGATGCGAATGAAGCGGGACTGATGGTCCTTGAAATAGACCTGATCAGGAATGTTGTCGATCAACGCCAGCAGAAGGTCGTGCTCGTAGGCAGCCTCGCGGCGCAGTTCGTAGGTTTCGGTGACATCGTTCCAGTGGACGACGACGCCTTGCTTGACGTCATCGACGATGAAGTCGTGCGCACGACGACGGAGCCAACGCCCACCGCGTGTGCGGAAATGGACTTTTTCGCCCAGATGGGCATCCAGCACCCGGACAAAGAAGCGATCTTTGGATAGCTCGGGTTCGTCAATCTGTGCCAGCACTGTGTCAGTCAACTCATCCAGAGTGAAGCGCGATATCTGCTCATCGGTCAAACCCCATATTGCCAGATAGCGCTGGTTCCAAATCCACGGGCGACCCTTCATGTCAAGCACGATCACGCCATCAGGATTGGATTCAATCAGAGCCGCACAATCTTTTAAATTGATACTTTTTCGTATCATTTGCTATGTAATCATGAGAATTTCACAATTACACGCCATATTTAATCTATAGAAAGTATTTTTTAGAATAACCGAGCGCGACAGTGGGTATACCTACACCGCCTTACGGCGGGTAAGCACCCCACGACAACAGGTGCTTCAGGCCAGCGTTTCCAGCGCCAGCACGCCCGTGGCGGTGTTGGAGATGGGAATGTGGTAATTGCTGTGCACCTTGCGCACGCCCGCGCCAGCTGTGGTGAGCGCGCCACGC
The DNA here is from genome assembly GCF_054780915.1 of Hydrogenophaga aquatica. Taxonomy (NCBI): domain Bacteria; kingdom Pseudomonadati; phylum Pseudomonadota; class Betaproteobacteria; order Burkholderiales; family Comamonadaceae; genus Hydrogenophaga; species Hydrogenophaga aquatica. The sequence continues at coordinate 644,281 of NZ_BAAGVK010000011.1, forward strand.
ATGGCCAGCCACATCAGAAGCTCGACGCCCTGGGTGCCTGCCTTTTCCACCAGTTCCAGGTCGCTGAACTGGGTGGCCCATTCGGGGTTGGACACCATGCTTTCCAGGAACTGCTGGTCGAACGCTTTGTTGATGAAACCAGCGCGTTCGCCCTCGAGCTGGTGGCTCAGGCCGCCCGTGGCCATCACCGCCACACGCTTGTCGCTGTCCCAGGACTGGATGGCTTCGCCCACGGCCTTGCCCAGCTTGTACACACGCTTGGCGGTGGGCAGCGGGAACTGCACGGTGTTGATGTCAATGGGGACAATCTGCACAGGAGCCACGGCGTCGTTCGGCCAGAAGAGCTTGAGCGGCAGCGTGCAAGCATGGTCCACCAGCATTTCCTGGCAGGTGACGATGTCGAATTCCTTGGCAATGAGCTGGTTGATGATGTGCCAGGACAACTCGGGGCAGCCTGCCACCGGCGGCATCGTGGGAATGCCCCAGCCTTCGTCGGCGTTGTTGTACTCGGCCGCAGCGCCCACGGCAAAAGTGGGCATCTTGTCGAGGAAGAAGTTGAGGCCGTGGTCGTTGTAGAAGACCACGAGCACGTCGGGCTTGACCTTGCCCAACCAATCGTGGATGGGTGGGAAGCCGTCGAAGAAGGGCTTCCAGTAGGGATCGTTCTGCAGACCCTTGGCGATGGCGCCGCCAATGGCGGGGATATGGGACGTGGCCAGGCCACCGATGAGTTGTGCCATGTGTGTGCTCCTGCTGTTTACTTTTGTGCGGCAGCTTGCCAGTCGGGTTGCTGGTTGGCGGCCACCAGCTTGGCCATGAAGGCTTCCTTGGTGGTGCCTGTCTGCTGGGCGCCAATGTCTTGCATGTTCAGCCCGAAGATGCCTGCGAACTTGGCCAGATAGTAGGCGTTGCCGCCTGCGTCCAGCAGCGCCAGCACCTGCTTGGAGCGGATGGCAGCAGCCTGCTCCTCGGTCAGTTGGTACTTTTTCATGTAGGCCTCGGGGTCGGCCACGAAGGCCTCGCGGTTGGCCTTGTCGTTGAAAGAGAAGCACATCTTGTTCAGGGCGTAGCCCTTCTTGGCCATGTCGCCGTCGAACGGCGTGGTGCCCGGAATGGTGAGGGGCGCGGTGGTCACGTTTGGCTCCTTGCGGTTGGTGTGTGTTGGCCGCGAAGTATTCCGAAACGTTTGACCAAGATAAACAGATGAATCATCATATGACTCATGAGTAAATTCGATTGGTCAGATTTGGATGCCAACCTGCTGCGCCTGCTGGTAACGGTGGTGGAGGCGGGTTCGGTGACGGGTGCGGCGCAGCGACTGGGGGTGACGCAGTCGGCGGTGAGCCACCTGCTGGACAAGTTGCGTGAGATCGTGGGCGACCCGCTGTTCGTGAAATCGGGCCGGGGGATTGTGGCCACGGCACGTGCCGAGGCGCTGGCACCGCAAGCGCGCGAGTTACTGGCAGCGCTGGAGCGTTTCGCCATGTCGGGTGCGTTTGACCCTGCGCGCTGGGAAACCAATTTCACCATCGCCGCCAACGACTTCCAGCGCGATGTGCTGCTGCCCTCGCTCATGGCCCGCCTGCGCCAGGCGGCGCCCGGCTTGAGCCTGCGGGTGATTCCATCGGACGTGCCCAGCCTGGAGATGCTGCGCCACGAGCACTGCCAGTTGGTGATCAGCCCGCGCCCGCCGGATGGCGCGGACATTGTGCAAAAGCGCCTGTTCGAGGATGAATACCGGGTGTTTTACGACCCCGCCGTGCGCCAGCCCCCCAGGGACGCCAGCGAATACCTGGCCGCCGACCACGCCACCGTGGTGTATGAGCCGCGCCGCTCGCTGGACCTGGACCAGTGGCTGGCCGCAAAGGGCGTGCAGCGGCGCTTTCGGGTGATGGTGCCGGGCTTTGCAGGGCTGCCGTCTTTTTTGCAGGGCAGCGACCTGCTGGCCACCGCGCCTGGCCTGCTGCGCCTGCACCTGCTGCGCGGGCTGGCCTGCGCGCCGGTGCCTGTGCCCTGCCCCGCCATGCCCATGTACCTGATCTGGCACATGCGGCACCAGCACGACCCGGCCCACCGCTGGCTGCGCGGTGAACTGGAGGCGCTGGTGCCGCAGGCTGTCAGCCCTGCGCTCGGTGCGCCTGCCGGTACTGCTGTGGGCTGAGGCCGGTGCGGCGCTTGAAGAAACGCGAGAAGTAGGCCGGGTCGTCGAAGCCCAGCTCACCCGCCAGACTGGCCGCAGGCGCTGCGATGTAGACGAGGCGGCGGCAGGCCTCGCGGGTCAGGCGTTCGTGCACCAGTTCCAGCGCGCTGCGGCCGCTTTCGGCACGCACCAGCCGATTGAGACGCTGGGTGGACAGGCCCAGGCGCGAGGCGTAACGCTCCAGCGGCCAGTGTTCCAGAAAGTGCTGCTCCACCAGCAGCAGGAAGCGCGTGAACAGCGCCTGATGGCGATGTGCCCGTTCGCCCTGCCCGGCCTGGCGCCCCTGGGCGCTGGCCTGCGACAGCCGCCACACCACGGCACGCGCCAGCCATAGCACCACCGGCGAGTCCCCCGAGCCGGGCCAGAGGAACTCCTGCGTCAGCTCGCGGAACAGCGCGTCGAGCCGCTGCGTCACACCGTCCTGCGGCGTAAAGTGCAAGATGCCTGGCGCAGCAAACAACACGCGGAAGGCTTCGCCCACCGACTGGAACTCGCCTTCGACCAGAAAACGGGCGCTCAGCGTCAACACCAGACCATCGGTATCGGGTGCAAAGCGAAAACCGTGCACCACCCCCGGCGGCACCACGATGGCGGCGGGCCCTGTCACCTCGGCATGCCATTCGTCCAGCGCCACCTGGGCCTGGCCGCGGTAGAGCCAGAGCACCTGGTACAGGCCGTGGTGAACGTGCGGCTGGATCTCCCAGTGGTAGAGGCGGCTGCGGGACTGCACCTCTTCGATATGCAGCATTTCCTGCCCCAGCGTGGCGGCTTCGCCATAGAGGGCAAAGCTGGGAATGGCCGAGCCTAGGCGATGTGTGGGTGCAGAGGCTGGGATTGGCATGCCGAAATCAACTTGATCGAAAAGTACAAGCTTTGACCACGATTATTGCAGTGTCTTTGTGCGCTGGCGAGCCTACAGTTCGTCGTCGCGAACCACTCACGGAGACAACGCATGACGCCTTTCAGCTTCGACCCCTATTCCCCCGCCGTTGACGCGGACCCCTTCCCCTACTACAAGCGCCTGCGCGACGAGTTCCCCTGCTTCTGGAGTTCCGAAGCGCAGATGTGGGTGCTGTCGCGCTACGCCGACATCGTGACCGCCGGGCAGGACTGGCAGACCTATTCCAGCGCCAGCGGCAACCTGATGACAGAATTGCCCGGCCGCGCCGGAGCCACCCTGGGCAGCTCCGACCCACCGCGCCACGACCGCCTGCGCGGCCTGATCCAGCACGCCTTCATGAAGCGCAACCTGCTGGCCTTGGAAGAACCCATCCGCGCCGTGGCGCAGCAGGTGTTCGGGCAATTGCAGGGCGTGAAACAGTTCGACTTCAAAGACGTGTCCTCCCAGTTCACGGTGAAGGTGCTGATGGCCGCGCTGGGCCTGCCCATGGGCGACGAGGCCATCGTGGACGAGCAGACCGTGCGCGACAACGCCGTGCTGATGGTGCAGAGCGATTCGCGCACCCGCACCAAGGGCCCCGAGCACATTGCCGCCTACAACTGGATGCAGGACTACGCGAGCAAGGTCATCGCCATGCGCCGCGCCGACCCCCGCAACGACCTGATCAGCCACTTTGCCCAAGCCGAGATCGACGGCGACCGCCTGGACGAGCGCGAAGTGCTGCTGACCACGACCACGCTGATCATGGCGGGAGTGGAGTCGCTGGGCGGCTTCATGATGATGTTCGCCTACAACTTGGCAACCTTTGACGAGGCACGCCGTGCGGTGGTGGCCAACCCCGAGCTGTTGCCCGACGCGATCGAGGAAAGCCTGCGCTACAACACTTCGGCCCAGCGCTTCCGCCGCCGTCTGATGAAGGACGTGACGCTGCACGGCCAGACGATGAAGGAAGGCGATTTTGTGTGCCTGGCCTATGGCTCGGGCAACCGCGACGAGCGCCAGTTCCCCAACCCGGACGTGTACGACATCACCCGCAAGCCGCGCGGCCACCTGGGCTTTGGCGGCGGGGTGCACGCCTGCCTGGGAACGGCCATTGCCCGCCTGGCAGTGAAGATCGCCTTCGAGGAATTCCACAAGGTGGTGCCCGAGTACCGCCGCGTGGCCGACCAACTGCCCTGGATGCCTTCGTCCACCTTCCGCAGCCCGCTGGTGCTGCAACTGGCCGCAGGCTGAAACGCTACCCGAGACGAGGAAACGCCCATGACGAACATCACCTACGTAGAGGCCTCTGGCCAAGCCACCACCGTGTCCCTGCCCGATGGCTGGAACCTCATGCAGGGCGCCATCGCCAACGGCATTGAGGGCATTCTGGGCGAGTGCGGCGGCTCTTGCGCCTGTGCCACCTGTCACTGTTACGTGGACGAAGCCCGCCTGGGCGACCTGCCCCCGCCTTCGGAAAACGAGCTGGACATGCTGGCCAACGTGGCGGCAGAGCGCCGCCCCAACAGCCGCCTGGCCTGCCAGATCAAGGCGTCGCCGCTGCTGGAAGGGCTGATGCTGCAACTGCCCGAAACGCAGGAGTGACAGGGCCATGAGCGCGGACACCCCCACCCCAGAGAGCGTGGTGATCGTGGGCGCAGGCCAGGCTGGCGTGCAAACCGCCGAGGCCCTGCGCAGCGGCGGCTACACCGGCCCCATCACCCTGCTGGGTGATGAACCGCACGGCCCCTACCACCGCCCGCCTTTGTCCAAAGCCTGGCTGGCGGGCGAGATGGACGCCGCACAGCTGGTGATGCGTGCCCCCGAGATGCTGGCCCGCAAAGGCATAGACCTGCGCACCGGCGTGTGCGTGACCGCCATTGACCGTGCCGCACGCCACTTGCGCCTGGCCGATGGCAGCACCCTGCCCTACGGCGCTTTGGTACTGGCCACCGGTGCCACCCCGCGCACGTTGCCCCTGGCTGGGGGTGATGCCCCCGGCGTGCTGGCCCTGCGCGGCAAGGACGATGCCTCGGCCATTGCCGAGCGCATGGCCGCCTGCCTGGCAGCGCAGCAGCCGGTGGTGGTGATCGGCGGCGGCTTCATTGGCTTGGAGGTAGCCGCGACCGCCCGCAAGAAGGGTCTGGCCGTGACCGTGCTGGAAGCCGCACCGCGCCTGCTGGGCCGCGTGCTGGCGCCCATGCTGTCGGACTGGTACGCCGAACTGCACCGCAGCCATGGCGTGCAACTGGTGCTGGACGCGCGCATTGCCGCCATTGAAACGGCGGCCAGCGGCGAGGTAGCGGGTGTGCGGCTTGCCGATGGCACATTGGTGCCTGCCGGGCTGGTGGTGGTGGGCATAGGCGTGCAGGCCAACGACGGGTTGGCGCAGGCCGCCGGGCTGGCTTGCGAACGCGGCATTGTGGTGGACGCCTGCGGCCGCACCGGCGACGCGCACATCTTTGCCGCTGGCGACTGCACCGCCCGCCGCCTGACTGACGGCACGCTGCTGCGGCTGGAGTCGGTACAGAACGCCACCGAGCAGGGCAAAAGCGTGGCGGCCGCCGTGCTGGGACAGGAGCGCCCCTTCACCGCCACCCCGTGGTTCTGGAGCGACCAGTACGACAAGAAGCTGCAGATGGCGGGCCTCTCCGTCGGTGCGGACCGGTGGGCGGTGCGCGGCGACCTGGCCAGCGGCAGCTTCAGCGTCTACCACTTCCGGGGCGACAAACTGCTGGCCGTGGACAGCGTAAACGCCGCCAAGGACCACCTGCAGGCGCGCAAGCTGCTGGACGCCGGGGTATCACCCACTGCGGAGCAGGCCGCCGACAGCGCGTTTGACCTGGGAAGCCTGCTCACCCGCTGAGCCGCTCACAGCGGGCCGCATCCAGCGGTTGGCCCGCCTGCCGGAAGCCTTGCGCGGCCGCCTGGAAGCGGCGCAAGGCCGCAGGGCTGCCCGCCTTTCGGGCGGCTTCGATGTGCCCCAGCACCTCTTCGTGGGCGGCATGCCAGGCCGGCAGGCGCATGACCACATCGGCCAGATAGGCGCACTGTGCCTCGTGCTTCTGCGCCAGTTCCACTTCGCCCGCCCGGGCAGCTGCTATGGCAGCGGGCACGGCGAAGGTGATGCGGCAGCCGGGGCACGTTTCCAGCGGGCCGCGCACGGACTCGCTGGCGTCCTCCATCACGTGCAAGGCTGCGGCGGGGTCGTCGGCATGTAGGTTGATCCTCGTACCGTAGATGCGGTCCAGCAGGTGGAAGCCGATGTCGGTCTGGCGGGCAATGTCGAGCGCATCGTCGATAAGAGCCCGCGCTTCTTCACGCCTGCCCTCGTGCAGCGCCAGTTCTGCCAGGCGCTGCAACGACAGGGCCTCGCCCACGGGCCCGCTGATGGCGCGGTGCAGACGCGCCCCTTCACGCAGATGCTCTTTTGCCGAGGCGAGGTCCCCGGACAACAGTTCAGCCTCGCCACGCAAGGTGGTGCCAAAGGCCTGCCCGCGCGCGGCGCCCAGCCGCTGCGCTTCGGTGGCAATGGCGTCGGCGAAGGCAATCACCTCCGCGTAAGGCCGCGCGCCATACAGAAAACGCTGAGTGATGCAGAGGTGCCCGTCGAACACCCGCAAGGCCAGGTGGGGCACATGGCTGGTCTCGTGCAGGTCGGCCCAGACGCTGCGGTGCAGTTCGCCGCGCGCATGGGCAGCGGCGGCTTGCGCCCACGAGGCAATCACCAGCGAAGTGGTGTCCCCGGTTTCCAAGGCCAGCCTGCGCGCCACGGCTGATTTGGCGGTGCCCACGGCGGGGTCGGCCACGCCCAGGGCGGCTGCACCGCTCCACGCCAAGGCTTCGCACAAGCGCCCTTCTACCGATACGGGCTTCACCCCCTCCAGCGCCAGCAATGCCCCCTTCGGGTCGCCCAGCTTGACCTGGGCCAGCGCGGCCTTGGCCCGCAGGTCGTGGCTGTCGGGCGCGTTGGCCACGGACGCTGCCAGCCGATAGGCAAACAAGGCCGCAGGGTCGCCCTGCGCGTCCAACGCCTCGGCACGCAGGCGCAGGGCTTCGGGGTGTTGCGGCTCGCGTTCCAGCAGCGGCGCAAGCAGATGCAGGGCGTCCGCGAAGGCAGCCAGGCGCATGGCCTCGCGCGCACCCGCCAGCAGCCAGGGCACGGCCTCACGGGGTTGACCGCCTGCCAGCCAATGCCGCGCGACGGTGCCCGGCGCGGCGCCCAGATCGCTCAACAACGCCGCCAGCGCCCGGTGCATCTTCAGGCGCTGATGCGGAGGGATCTGCCCGATGAGGGCCTGCCGGACCAGTTCGTGTCGAAAGCGGTAACGCCCCTCTGCCACGACCAGCACGCCCGCCGCCAGCGCGGCATCAATGGCGGCAAAGGCAGGTGATTGCGCCAGAGCGGCCAAAGGCTCGAGGGTGGCGGGCTCCGCGCTGTCTCCGCAAACCGCCAGCCAGCCAAGAAACGCCTGCGCTGCCGCGTCAACGTCACACAGCCGCTGAGCAATCGCCTCTGCCGTGCTGGCGGGCATGGCCCCGCCAGCGCTGGCCGCCGCACAGCGCGCCAACTCTATGGCGGCAAACGGGTTGCCCTGCGCTGCCGACACGATGTGCACGAGCACATCGTCCGCCAACGGTGAGAGCGCCGAGCGCTCCACCAGGCGGCGCGACTCGTCGTCACCCAGCGGTTGAACATCCAGCAGTTGCAGAGCACCAGCGCGTTGCAGCCGACTGATGCCACACGCCAGCGCCGGGCCCTCTGGCGGCGGGCGCAAGGTCATCAGCAGACAGACCGGCGGCCCCGCCACGGCAAGCTGCATCAGCACGTCCACATCGGCGTCTTCAGCCAGGTGAACGTCGTCTGCGAGCAGCAGCAGGGGTGCGCTGTCGGCTGCCGCCATCAGCAAACGCCGGATGGCTCCGACCACCTGGTGACGCCCCAGCGGCCCGGGCAGCGGCTGGGCAGGCCCGGCCAGGGGGGTGAGCTGTGCCAGCACCGCACGGGCGGCGGCGCCGACACGGTCCAGCCGCTGGCGGTCATCCAGTATCAGGCGCTGTGCGAGTGCCGACACCAGCCCGTAGGTCTGCCCGACGGGCGACGCGTCCACGCGCACGGCTGACCAGCCGTGGCTGCGTGCCTGTTGTGCGGCCTCGCGGCACAGCGCGCTCTTGCCTATGCCTGCCGGGCCACACAGCGCAATGCCCCCAGGCCGCTCCAGGGCTGGCAACTGCAGCCACCTGGCAATCTGCGCCAGTTCCAGAGCGCGTCCCACGAAGACCGGGCCTGTGGCTGGCAAACCGGCAACGCAGCGGTCGTAAAGCGCCTGGGTCTGGGCATCGGGCGCAATGCCCAGTTCTTGCTGGAGAGCTTCGCGCAGGCGGGCGTACCAGTGCAGGGCCGCGGCACGGTTGCCTGCTTCAAGCGCCTGGCGCATCAGCACGCGGTGCGCTTCTTCGTCGGTGGGGTCGAACCGCGCCAGCCGCTCCCACTGGGCACCCGCACGCAGCAAATCCCTGCAACGCGCCCGCAGGCGCTCCCTGGCGGGCTCTGTCCATGCGTCGTAGCGCGACCCGGGCAGCAGGTCACCAGCGTAGAGGTCGGCAGCGTCTGCGCAGGCAGCGGCGTCGCGCAACTGCAAGGCCGCCAGTGCCGCTTGCTCAAAGGCGTCGGCGTCCACCTGTACGTCGCCGCATGGCCACAGCGCCAGCTCGTTGCCTTGCTGCGCAACGGCATCGTGCCGGCCCAGGGTCTGGCGCACGTTGTACAGGGCTTTGCGCAAGTTGGCCGCACCGGCTTCGGGGTCCAACTGCGGCCAAAGGGCGTCGATGACCAGGTCGCGCGATGCCCGGTACCTCGGCTGCAGACACAGCAGCTGCACCAGATGCGTGGCGCGGATGGCCGTCCAGCGATCACTTGGCAGGCCAACACCATCGACCGCCACCGCGAAACCGCCAAGCAGGCGCACGTCGAGCCGGGGGGGCGGTTCGGCGGCTTCCCGGGAAAGCACTGCGGCGTCCATGCGGCGCAGTATGTGCCTCGCCAGCCCCGCCAGCAAGTACCGTCCATCCCAGGAACACTCCAGGAACGCGCGGCTGCAATGCTGGCGTCAACAGGCCTGCAAATGCCGGTCTGTCCTCAAGAAAGGAGCACGCCATGAGCACCCAGTTGCTGATTCTTTCACTGCCCCATGACGGGCAGGCCGTACTGAGCCTGTCGTCAGCGCCAACCCTGGCGCAGTTACCGGAGCTTGAGCGCGCGCTGGCTCAGGGCCTGGAACAGCTGCGCCAGGAACTGTGCGAGTCCACCCCCGCGGCGGGTGAACTGGAGTACGCGTCGTGGACGCCGCTGCTCAGACATTGAAGCCGTGTTGTCACACTTTCCCAGGAGTCACGAACCATGAGCACCCCCAACCTGTACGACCGCCTTGGCGGCCAAGAAGGCATCGCACGCATCACGCGCGAGATCATCAAGAACCACCTGGCCAACCCGCTGGTGCAGACCCGCTACGAGAACATCCCGGACCTGGACCGCGTGGAAAAGCACGTGGTGGAATTCTTCTGCGCCGGGGCTGGCGGCCCGCAGACCTACACTGGCAAGAACATGGTGGACACGCACCGGGGCATGAACATCAGCGAGCAGGAATTCGTCACCGTGGTGGATGACGTGATGGCTGCGCTGAACACCTGCGACGTCGATCCGTCGACCAGCAGCGAAGTGCTGGCGATTCTCTGGTCGCTCAAGGGCGAGGTCGTACGCATCTGACCTCAGTTCATCCGCAGCGGCAAGGCCGCGCCAATCAGCATGAACACGCCGCCACACACCTTGTTGAAGCGGCGCCCCACCCGCTCCAGCCAAGGCCGCACACGGTGCGCCAGGCTGGCGATCAGCCATTCGGTGATGACTTCGGTGGCGGCGAAGGTGCCCGCCATGACGAGGAACTGGACAAACAGGCTGCGTGCGGGGTCGATGAACTGCGGCAGAAACGCGGCGAAGAACAGCAGCGCCTTGGGGTTGGTCAACGCCGACAAGGCCCCCTGGCGGAACAGGGAGCCGCCGGTGCGCGCCTTGCCGTCCTGCGGCAGGTCCACACCCACGGGCGGCGCGCGCCACACCTGAATACCCAGCCACACCAGGTAGGCGCCGCCCACCCACTTCATCACCGTGAGCCACACCACCGAGGTCTGCAGCAGGGCCCCGATGCCGAACATGGACAGCGCGATGATGACCACGAACCCCAGCGCCCCGCCCATGATGGTGTAGAGCGTGCGCACGCGCCCATGCAGCACGCCGTGCGTGAGCGCCAGCAGCCCGTTGGGGCCGGGTGACAGCGACAGGCCGATGGCGGCGGCCAGGTAGATGAGCCAGGTGTCGAGTGCCATGTGTGTACCTTGGTAAGGGCGGCCCGTCAGCGACTCAGGCGGTCTCGGTGTCCACCTCGCGGTTCGCCTGATCGTTGTAACGGTTGCCAGCCACCAGTCTATCGTGCATCACGTCGTCAATCTGCCGCATCAACTCTGGCGACAGCTTCACATCGGCGGCGGCCAGGTCTTCGTGCAGGTGTTCCACACTGGTGGTGCCCGGGATGGGCAGGATGTGCGGTGCCTTGTGCAGCAGCCAGGCAATAGCCAGTTGCGCGGGCGTGCAACCCGCCTGCTGAGCCAGCGCGTTGTAGGCAGGCAGCAGCTCCAGGTTGCGCGCGTAGTTGGCTGGCGCAAAGCGCGGCATGGCGCGGCGAATGTCCTTCGGGTCCAGCGCGCTAACGTCAGGCGGCGTGCTGGTAAGGAAGCCCCGCCCCACCGGGCTGAAAGCAACAAAGGCCACACCCAGCTCTCGGCAGGCATCCAGCACCGCGATCTCGGGGTTGCGCGTCCACGGCGAATACTCGGTCTGCAACGCGGCAATGGGGTGCACGGCGTGGGCGCGGCGCAGCGTGGCGGCAGACACCTCGCTCAAGCCGATAGAGCGGATCTTGCCCTCGCGCACCAGATCGGCGAGCGCACCCACGCTGTCTTCAATGGGCACCTGCTTGTCCCAGCGGTGCAGGTAGTACAGGTCGATCACGTCGGTGCGCAGGCGCTGCAAGGCGGCCTCGCACGTGGCTTTCAGGGTGGCCGGTCGCCCGTCGATGACGCGCACGAGCTTGCCGTCGCCATTCACGTCCACGCCGGTCATGCCGCACTTGCTGGCCAGGGTGAACCTGGAACGGTGGGGGCTGAGCACCTTGCCCACCAGCGTCTCGCTCGCGCCAAAGCCGTAGAGCGCGGCCGTGTCAAAGTGCGTCACACCCGCGTCCAGCGCGGCCAGCAGCAGACGCTCGGCCTGTTGCTCGGAAACCGGTGCGCCGTAGGCGTGGCAGATGTTCATGCAGCCCAGGCCGATGGCGCTGACGCTGAAGGGGCCCAATTGGCGTTGTTGCATCGAATAACTCCTTGAATGGCAAACGGCCCCAGCCGTGAGGATGGAGCCGTCGGGTGGATGGTTCAGGCGCTGCGCCCGGCAACCATCAGGCGTTGAGCTGCTGCTCCAGCTGGTGCAGCACCTGGTAGCACGGCAGCACCTGGGCCAGGCTGCTGTTGGGCTCGCGGCCTTCGCGGATGGCGGCGAAGAACTCGCGGTCCTGCAGTTCAATGCCGTTCATGGACACGTCCACCTTGGACACATCGATCTTCTCGTCCTTGCCGTTGAACAGGTCGTCGTAACGGGCAATGTACGTACCCGTGTCGCCGATGTAGCGGAAGAACGTGCCCAGCGGGCCGTCGTTGTTGAAGGACAGGCTGAGCGTACAGATCGCCCCGTTGGCCGCCTTGAGCTGGATCGACATGTCCATGGCAATGCCCAGCGTGGGGTGGATGGGGCCCTGGATGGCGTTGGCCTTCACGATGGGGCTGCCCGCCTGATAGGCAAACAGGTCCACGGTGTGCGCGGCGTGGTGCCACAGCAGGTGGTCGGTCCAGCTGCGGGGCTGGCCCAGCGCGTTCATGTTGGTGCGGCGGAAGAAGTAGGTCTGCACATCCATCTGCTGGATGTTGAACTCGCCCGCCGTGATCTTCTTGTGCACCCACTGGTGGCTGGGGTTGAAGCGGCGGGTGTGGCCGCACATGGCCACCAGGCCGGTCTGCTTCTGCAGGGCCACCACTTCGTCACCTTCAGCCAGCACGTCGCACAGCGGGATTTCCACCTGCACGTGCTTGCCTGCTTCCAGACAGGCCTTGGTCTGCGATGCGTGCATCTGCGTGGGCGTGCACAGAATCACCGCGTCCACTTCCTTGATGGCCAGGCTGTCAGCCAGGTCGGTGGTCACATGCTTGATGCCGTACTTGTCGGCAACTTCCTGGGTCTTGGCCAGGTCGCGGCTGATCAGCGACACAACTTCCACGTCGGGGATGTTCTTGATGCCGTCGAGGTGCTTGATGCCGAAGGCGCCAGCGCCTGCGAGTGCGACTTTGATGGTCATGGTCTTTCCTTTATGCGTTCTCTAGGATCAGGTGGCCCACGGCGGTGTTGGACGCGGGCACGTGGAAGAAGCGGTGCGCAACCTTGGGCGCGGGGCCGCCAGCCACATCGGCCATGGCGCCACGGGCAATCAGCCACATCACCAGTTCAATGCCTTCGCTGCCTGCCTCGCGCACGTAGTCGATGTGCGGAATGGCGGCGGCGGCGGCCGGGTCGGCGATGAGCTTGTCGAGGAAGGCGTTGTCCCATTCCTTGTTGATGAGACCGGCGCGCGGGCCCTGGAGCTGGTGGCTCATGCCGCCAGTGCCCCAGATCTGCACGTTCAGGTCGCCGTCAAAGCTTTCCACTGCCTTGCGGATGGCCTGGCCCAGCTGGAAGCAGCGGCGGCCCGACGGCACGGGGTATTGCACCACGTTCACGGCAAAGGGAATCACCTTGAAGGGCCACTTCTCAGGCTGGCCGCACATCAGCGACAGCGGCACGGTCAGGCCATGGTCCACGTCCATCTTGTTGACGATGGTGAGGTCGAAGTCCTGCTGGATCACGCTCTGCGCGATGTGGGAAGCCAGTTCGGGGTGGCCTTCCACCACGGGTACGGGGCGCGGGCCCCAGCCTTCGTCGGCGGGCTGGTACGACGCCGCCGTGCCAATGGCGAAGGTGGGAATCAGGTCCAGGCTGAAGGCGGTGGCGTGGTCGTTGTAAACCAGGAACACCACGTCAGGGGTGTTGTCCTTCATCCACTGCTTGGAGAACTCGTAGCCCTTGAACAGCGGCTGCCAATAGGCTTCCTGCGTCTTGCCCAGGTCGATGGCCGCGCCAATGGCAGGCACGTGCGAGGTAAAGACGGATGCGGTGATGCGTGCCATGGTGTCAGGCTCCTTTGTTCTTGCCAGCGGCGCCTTGCGGCTGGTTCTGCGGCTGTGCGTCGCCGTTTTCGCCAAGGTAGCGGTTGCCCTCGGCAGAGCGGCCGCCGTTGATCATCATGTTGCGGTATTCCTCTTCGGTCATGCCGGTCATGGAGCCCGCCATCTGCTGGAAGCTCTTGCCGTCGGTGGCACCGATCTTGGCCAGGAAGTAGATGTTGCCGCCCAGGGCAATGCAGCGGTTCAGGTCGCGGGCCAGCACGGCCAGCTTCTGGTCTTCCGTCATGGCCCATTCGTCGAGGTAGGCACGCTCGTTGGCCTTGAACCTCTCACGGTTCTCGGCCTTCATCAGGCTCATGCAGAACTGGTTGAGCCAGTAGCCTTTGCGGGACTGTTCGGCATCAAAAATGGTGGTGCCGGGTACGTCAAGGTAGGGTTTGTCGAGTGCCATGATTCAAATCTCCTCAGGCCAATAGAGGCGCATCGGGTTGTCCACCAACAGCTTCTTCTGCAGCTCGGGCGTGGGGGCAATGTGCGGGATGAAGTCCACCAGCAGGCCGTCGTCGGGCATGTGGTCCTTGAGGTTGGGGTGCGGCCAGTCGGTGCCCCACAGCACGCGGTCGGGGAACTCCTCGACCACACGGCGCGCAAACGGAACCACGTCGCGGTAGGCGGCCTGTTCGCCGTCCAGGGCCTTGGGACCGGTCACGCTCAGGCGCTCGGGGCAGCTCACCTTGCTCCACACGTTCTTGTGCTCGCGCATGAACTTCAGGAACAGCTCGAACTCCGGGCCGTCCACGGGCTTGCTCACGTCGGGGCGGCCCATGTGGTCCACCACCACGGTGGTAGGCAGGCTGGTGAAGAAGTCCCACAGCTCGGGCAGGTCCACCGCCTCGAAATAGATGACGACGTGCCAGCCCAGCTTGCTGATGCGACCCGCGATCTCCATCAGCTCGTCTTTGGGGGTGAAGTCCACCAGACGCTTGACGAAGTTGAAGCGCACGCCGCGCACGCCAGCGGCATGCAGTTGCTGCAGTTCTTCGTCGGTGACGCTGCGCTTGACGGTGGCCACGCCACGCGCCTTGCCGCCGCTGGCCAGGCAGGCATCCACCATGGCGCGGTTGTCGGCGCCGTGGCAGGTGGCCTGCACGATGACGTTGCGAGCAAAACCCAGATGGTCGCGCAGCGCGAACAGCTCGGCCTTGGTGGCGTCGCACGGGGTGTACTTGCGCTCGGGCGCGTAGGGGAATTCGGCGCCGGGGCCGAAGACGTGGCAGTGGGCGTCCACCGCGCCTGCGGGCAGCTGGAATTTGGGCTTGCTGGGGCCGGTGTACCAGTCGAGCCAGCCAGCGGTCTTGGTGAAATCACCCGTGGTGGGTTTGCTCATGATGTCCTCGCACTCAGTCGATGTACTTCAGGCCTGCGGCGGCCAGCGGCTCGCGCATCTTGTACATATCCAGGCCCAGCACGCCTGCGGCCAGCTGATCGCGCTTGGCGCCTTCGTTGGCTTCGCGCTTCTGTGCCTCGGCCAGCGTCTTGGCGGCCAGGGCCTTGGGCACGCAGACCACGCCGTCGTCGTCAGCCACGATCACGTCACCCGGGGTAACGTAGGCGCCCGCGCAGACGATGGGGATGTTGACCGAGCCCGGGGTGGCCTTGATGGTGCCCTTGGACGAGACGTAGCGGCTCCACACGGGGAACTTCATCTCGCGCAGCGTCTTGGTGTCGCGCACACCGGCTTCGATGATGAGGCCGCGCGCACCGCGTGCCATGAAGCTGGTGGCCAGCAGGTCGCCGAAGTAGCCGTCGCTGCAGTCTGCCGTGACGGTGGCCACCACGATGTCACCAGGCTGCACCTGTTCGGCGGCCACGTGCATCATCCAGTTGTCGCCGGGTTGCAGCAGCACGGTCACGGCCGTGCCGGACACGTTCACGTCCTGCTGGATGGGGCGCATGTAGGGCTTCATCAGACCCACGCGGCCCATGGCCTCGTGCACGGTGGCAGAGCCCAGGGCAGCCAGCTTGTCGGTCACCTCGCGGTCGGCGCGGGTGATGTTGCGGTAAACAACGCCAAGTTCGTACATCTTCATCTCCTCATTCAATGCACATGGGGTTGTGCGAAGGGTTTGTTTCCAGGGACACCGCGGAACCGGCTTTGCCGGGCCGCTGGTGTCGCCCCCTTGAGGGGGTCGCGCGGAGCGCGGCGGGGGTGTTACCTGTTCTTTGCTTTGAGGGCCGCGTCCATGCGCGGGAACACCCGGCGCGCGTTGCCTTCAAACACCTTGAAGCGCTCTTCCTCGGTGAGGTTGGGCGTGGCCGCCACGTAGCGCTTGGTGTCGTCGTAGTAGTGGCCGGTCTCGGGGTCGATACCGCGCACGGCGCCGATCATCTCGCTGGCAAACAGGATGTTGTCCACCGGGATCACCTTGGTCAGCAGGTCGATGCCGGGCTGGTGGTACACGCAGGTGTCGAAGAACACGTTGTTGAGCAGGTGGTCTTGCAGCAGGGGCTTCTTCATCTCCTGCGCCAGGCCACGGAAGCGGCCCCAGTGGTAAGGCACCGCGCCGCCGCCGTGGGGGATCAGGAACTTCAGCGTCGGGAAGTCCTTGAACAGGTCGCCCTGGATGAGTTGCATGAAGGCCGTGGTGTCGGCGTTGAGGTAGTGCGCGCCAGTGGTGTGGAAGCAGGCGTTGCAGCTGGTGGAGACGTGGATCATCGCGGGGATGTCGTACTCCACCATCTTTTCGTAGATGGGGTACCAGTGACGGTCGGTCAGCGGGGGGCTGGTCCAGTGGCCGCCAGACGGATCGGGGTTGAGGTTGATGCCGACGAAGCCGTATTCCTTGATGCACTTTTCCAGCTCGGGAATGCAGGTGGCCGGGTCCACACCGGGGCTCTGCGGCAGCATGGCGGCGCCGATGAAATTGTCTGGGAACAGCTGGCTGACGCGGTAGCACAGCTCGTTGCAGATGGCGGCCCACGTGGACGAGGTGTTGAAGTCACCAATGTGGTGGGCCATGAAGCTGGCGCGCGGGCTGAACACGGTCAGGTCGCTGCCACGTTCCTTCATCAGCTTGAGCTGGTTGGTCTCGATGGACTCGCGCAGTTCGTCGTCGCTTATCTTCAGGCTCTTGGGGTCGGGCGTCTTGCTCGGGTCTTTGAGCGAAGCGATCTGCAGGTCGCGCCAGGCGCCCAGGGCAGCGGGCGCCGTGGTGTAGTGGCCGTGTACGTCGATGATGAGTGGTTTGGTCATGCGGTTCTCCTCATTGAATCTAGAAAAGGGCTCATGCCGGGTCCATGCCCTGGCGGCGCTTGGGTTCGGCAGCGTCGGGCGACGCCATGAAAGCCAGCATGGCGCGCACGGCGTCGGCTTGGGCGGAACTGGCGCACACGCCGCCCGAGAAGGTGGTGACGATCTGGACTGCCTGGGGCATGGGGCCGAGCACGGTGATGCCGGGCAGGTTGATGAGTTCGCTGAGCTGCTGGAAGCCCAGCTCCACCTCGCCCTTGGCCACGAGTGACCCAACGGGAATGCCCGGCGGCGGGGTGACGATGCGGTCACGGATCTGGTCGGCAATCCCCCAGCGCTCGAACAGCTTGGCCAGGGCCACGCCGCTGGGGCCGGTGGAGTAACTGACGGTACGCGCAGCCAGCACCGCCTGGCGCAGTGCGTCTTCGGTGGACACGTCGGGGTGTGGCGCGCCTTCGCGTACAGCAATGGCCACGCCGGAATGCACCAGGTCCACCCGGCTGCCCGCCGCCACGTGGCCGGACGCCACGAGCTTGTCGATGGCGTCGGACGCCAGGATGACCACGTCGAAAGCCTCGCCCGCCTGCACGCGCTTGGCGGCGTCCACGCCGCCCACCGACTCGATGGCCACGCGCACACCGGTGCGCTGCTGGTAAGCGTCTGCCAGTTCGGCCAGCACCAGGCGGGTGGCCATGGAGGAAATGCCCCGAATCTCTTTGCTCATGTCTGCAGTGGTGCCGATGGTGATCTACAGCAGCGCATTCTGGACGAGGACACCCCCAGTGCCAAGGGCGATCAACGTCTATCTGCTATCTCAAACAAGCATAGCCAGAGCTTTCCTATCTAGAATCGCCATATGGACTTGAAACAGCTGGAATACTTCGTGCGGGTGGCGGAACTGGGCAGCTTCACCCGGGCGGCCCATGCGCTCAACATTGCCCAGCCTGCGCTGAGCCGCCAGGTGCGGCTGCTGGAAGTGGAACTGCGCCAGAACCTGCTGGTGCGCAATGGGCGCGGCGCCGTGCCCACCGAAGCGGGCAAACTGCTGCTGGACCATGGGCGCGGCATATTGCACCAAGTGGAGCGCGCGCGCGAGGACCTGGGCCGGGTGCGCGGCGCGTTGGCCGGGCGGGTGGCCATTGGCCTGCCCCCCACGCTGGCCCGCGTGCTCACCGTGCCGCTCACACGCGCCTTCCGCCGCCAGTTGCCCGAGGCGCAGCTGTCCATTACCGAAGGGCTTTCCAGCGGCATGCAGGAAGGTCTGCTCAACGGCCGCCTGGACTTGGCGGTGCTGCACAACGCGCAACCCGTACCCGAGATTGACCTGCAACCCCTGTTCGACGAAGAGCTGGTGCTGGTGCAGTCGCGCACCCCTGGTCTGCAGGAGGACCCGCCACCGCCCCCCATAGACCTGGCGCAGGTGGCCTATCTGCCGCTGGTGATTCCCAGCCGCCCCAACGCCATCCGCATGCAGGTGGAGTCAGAAATGGCCAACATTGGCTGCCGCCCCGTGGTGGTGCTGGAGATTGACGGCGTGTCCGCCATTCTGGACCTGGTGGCCGAAGGCATGGGCTGCGCCATCCTCTCGCGCAATGCTGTGGCCAGCTCGATCCGGCCGTCGGCCTACACGGTGCGCAGCATCGGCTCACCGGCACTGCGCAGCCGCCTGTGGCTGGCCAGCAGCTCACAGCGCCCCGCCACGCTCACGCTGCAGGCCACCACCAAACTCATCCAACAGGTCTGTGCCGACCTGTTTCCGGAACCGGCTGTACCAGGCCCGAAGGATCAGCCAAGCCAGCCAGGCAGCTGACGCAGCACCCACAGCAGGATGCTGAGGCTGAAGAACGACGCTGCCGTGGTGGTGAGCAGCGCCGCCGCGCTGACCGCGTCGTGGCCATGGCGCTGCGCCAGGATGGCATAGATGCCGACCATGGGCATGGCGGCCGACAGCACGGCGGCCGTGCGGAAGGTGGCGTCCAGCCCCGCCAGGCCTAGGTAAGGCAAGGCCAGCACCGCCAACAGCACCGCTACCGGGTGCAGCACTAGCTTGCCCAGGGCAATGCGGGCCACGTCGGACCGCATGCCGCGAACCTCCAGCCCCACCAGCGAGCCGCCGATGACGAACAGCGCCAGTGGTCCGCTGGCCAGCGAGAACAGGCTCACCGTGCGCTCCAGTACCTGGGGCAGCTTCCAGCCCATGGCCGCCACCAGCGTGCCTGCCAGAATGCCAATGATCATCGGATTCTTCAGCAGCCGCAGCAGCGTCTGCCAAAGCACCTGCGCCACGGACTGGTGCTCACCCTCCGGCCCCGGGTCTGTCTCGGCGTAGGCCATCAGGAAGGGCAGCTTCAGCAGGTTTTCAATCAGCATGTTCAACGCCAGCACCACCCCGGCCACGGGGCCCAGCGTCAGCATCAGCACCGGGTAGCCCACGTAGCCGCTGTTGGAACACGTCATGCCCATAGCGAAGTAGGCGCTGGCGCTACGGGTTTTGCCCAGCCCCTTGCGCGCCCACAGCAGCACCAGCAGGATGACGGTTATGGACCCCAACGCATAAGCGATCAGGTAGGACGGGTTGAGCACCTCCGACAGCTTGCGCTGGGCCAGCGCGCCGAACAGCAAGGCGGGCAGCGCGAAGTTGAGCACGAACTTGCCGAACACGCGCATGTCGGCACGGGTGAAGAGGTTCTGGCGCACGCTCAGGAAACCGAGCGCAATGGTGATGTAGATCGGCCCGGTGATGGCCAGGATGTCGAGCATGAATCAGTTCCGGTTGTCGCTCTCGGGCGCTTTGTCTCGTGCGGCCAGCAGGCCATCGGCATAGTCTTGCCAGGGTGAGGTGGCGGTGACGCCGGGCAGGTGGCCAGCGCGGGCCTGCGCCGCCATCCAGTCGTGCTTACCGGCAATGGCGCTGGCCATGAAAGGCTCGAAGCCTGCCTCGCGCACGGTGTTGGCCACCTCACGCATTTCTTCGGCACGGCGTTTGCCGTGCTGCGCCACCCGGCTGAAAAAATAGGCGCCCTGGCGCGTCCAGTCGATGCCGGGGAAGGTCTCCTGCAGCGTGGCGATCATGGCGTCTTCCACACCGTAGTGGCGCGCGGTGGTGTAGCTCTCCAGCACCAGCGCCTCCAGCCCTTTGATCATGATGCTGCGGCACATCTTGGTGGCCGAAGCCACGCCCACCTCGGGCGACACAACCTGCACGTCCAGGCCCAGGCCGGTGAGGCGTGGCGCCAGTTCTGCGGCATGGGCACCGCCCAGCAGCATGGGCACGCGGATGCCGTAGGGCGGCACCGAAGTCATCACCCCGGCCTCGACGTAGTGACCGCCAGCGGCATCGATCAGGGCGGCTGCCTGTTGCTTGGTGCCCGGCGATGCCGAGTTCAGGTCCAGAAAATAGGTACCAGGCTTGATGGCCGCTGCCACGTCCCGGGCCACGGCCAGCGTGTTCGACGCCGTCACCGCCGACACGACCAGCGTCGCCTCGGCCGCCATTTCCTGCGCGGACCCGCACGCGTGCACACCGGCCTGCGCGGCATGTTCGCGCTGCGCTTGCTGCCCGCCGGGACTGGCGAAATTCAGGTCCCACGCGCCCACCCAGGGCAGCCCCTGGGCGGCAAACGCGTGGGTGAAGATCTTGCCGACTTCACCGTACCCGACAAAACCGATGCGAAACGGCTGCATGCCTGTGCCTTTGATGGTGGTTCATTGACGGGGGATGCCCGCCTTCTGGATGACGTCGGACCAGCGCCTGATGTCGCTGGCCAGCAGTTCGGACAACTGCTCCGGGGTGCTGCCCCGGGCCTCGACGTTGAGCTCCTGGAGTTTCTGCCTGACCTCGGGAGACGCCAGCGCCGTGGCAATGTCGCGGTTGATCTTGGCAACCACCTCGCGCGGCGTGCGCGCAGGCGCTGCCAGCGCATTCCAGGACGAGGCGACGAACGCCGGCACGCCGCTTTCCTTGGCGGTGGGCACGTCGGGCAGAACGATGGAGCGCTTGTCGCCGGTCACCGCCAGCACGCGCATGGTCTTGGCCTGCACCTGCGGCAGCACCGGACCCAGGATTTCCACCGCCACGTCCAGCTGCCCGCCCCGCATGGCCGCCAGCAAGGCGGGCGTGCCGTTGTAGGGCACCACCTGCGCGTCTATGCCCGCGGTGCTCTTGAAGAGTTCAGCCGCCAGGTTCTGGGTGCTGCCCACATTGATGCTGCCCACGTTCACCTTGCCAGGATGGGCCTTGGCGTGCGCGAGCAGTTCACCAAAGGTTTTGAAAGGCGAGGACGCGGGCACGACCACTGCGATGTCGAAATACCCCAGCGTCGACACGGGCGCGAAGTCCCGCACCGTGTCGAACGGCAACCGCTGGAACAAGGCCTGCGTAACCGCCGTGCCGTTGGACATGAGGAAAAGTGTGTGACCGTCCGGCTCTGCCTTGACGACGCTTTCCGCCGCCACCACGCCACCGGCACCCGGCCGGTTGTCGATCACCACGCCCTGCCCCCAGATGTCCCCCAGCTTGGCGGCCACGGCACGGGCCGTCAGGTCGCCCACACCACCGGGGCCGAAGGGCACGACGATGCGCACCGGCTTGCCTGGAAAGGCCTGGGCAGCCACGTGAAGCGGCGCCAGCCCGAGAACCGCCGCAGCCAAGCCTGCGGTGAACCACAGGCGCGAGCGCCGCACTTTGGTTGAACTTTGCATGGTGGTGTCTCCTGCTGGTTGTGTGAGGCAATAAAAAAAGCGACAAAAACTGCAATGTACGCAGTCTTTGTCGCTCGGACAACGCGAGTGGCAGGCTAGCAGTTATCACACTCTGCTATGGCCGGCCACCTCAAGCATCACAGCCGCAGGGCAAACAGCGTGATGGCCGGGAACGCCGCCAGGATGGCCGTGCGCACCAGGTCGCTGATGACGAAGGGCGTGACGCCACGGTAGGTCTGCACGATGGGCGTGTCCTTGGCCATGTTGTTGATCACGAACAGGTTCATGCCCACCGGCGGTGTGATCAGCCCGACCTCCACGACGATGAGCACCAGGATGCCGAACCAGATCGCCGTTTCTTCCGGGTTCAGCCCGAAGTCCAGGCCCATGATCATCGGGAAGAAGATCGGGATGGTCAGCAGGATCATCGACAGCGAATCCATCACGCAGCCCAGCAGCAGGTACACCACCAGCACCGTGGTCAGCACGAACCAGGGGCTCATGCCCAGGCCGATGACCCACTGCGCCATTTCCTGCGGCAGTTGCGACAGCGCCAGGAAGGTGTTGTACAGGCCCGCGCCCAGCACGATCATGAAGATCATGCCCGTGGCCACGGCCGTGCCGTAGATGGCGTTGCGCAGCGTGCGCGAGGTCAGGCCGCCTGCGGCCCAGGCCGCGACACCGGTGCCAAAGGCACCCACGGCCGCACCTTCGGTGGGCGTGAAGATGCCGGTGTAGATACCGCCAACCACGGCCAGGAAGATCACCAGCACGGGCCAGACCTTGGCGGTGGCCACCCAGCGGTCCTTCATCGGGATCGGGTCCATCTTGCCGGCACTGCCGGGCTTGAGGCGCACGTAGATGGAGATCACGATGATGTAGCCCACCGCCGCCAGGATGCCGGGAATGAACGCCGCCAGGAAGAGTTTGGCGATGTTCTGCTCGGTCAGGATGGCGTAGATGACCAGCACCACCGAGGGCGGGATCAGGATGCCCAGCGTGCCGCCAGCGGCCAGGCAGGCCGTGGACAGCGCCCCGGAGTAACCTGCGCGCTTGAGTTCAGGCAGTGCCACCTGACCCATGGTGGCGGCGGTGGCCAGCGAGGAGCCGCAGATCGCGCCGAAACCGGCGCAGGCGCCCACGGCGGCCATGGCCACGCCGCCCTTGCGGTGGCCGATCCAGGCCTCGGCCGCCTTGAACAGCGCCTGCGACAGCCCGCCGAGCGCGGCAAACTGCCCCATCAGCAGGAACAGCGGGATCACCGACAGGTTGTAGTTGGAGAAGGTGCTGTAGGTGACCTGCTTGAGCTGGTTGAGGATGGGCGTAGGCGTGCCATAGATGAAGTACGCCCCCACCAGACCACACACGGCCATGGCCAGGCCGATGGGCACGCGGATGAAGATGAGCGCCAGCAGAACCGGGAAAGACCATGCGGCCAGTTCAATACCCGACATGTCAATGTCCTCCGGAAGAATCGATGGTCCAGCCCTGCGGATACGAGGCCAGCCCGAACTGGATGAGGGTCTTGCTGATGTAGGCCAGGCAGCCGATGACGGCACCCACCAGACACAGCGCGTAGGCCCACCACACTGGCATCTGCAGGATGAAGGTGGTTTCGAAGTACTCGCGCTTTTCCAGCATGCCTTGCCACAGCATCCAGGTCAGCGCCAGCCACAGCACGAGCATGATCACGTCGCTGAGGGTCACCACCAGCCACTGCACGGCCTTGGGCAGATGCATGTAGAACAGGTCCACCGTGGCGTGACCACCCTTGAGGTAGCACCACGGCAGGAAGAAGAACACCGCCACGGCCGTGCCCACCTCCACCATCTCGAAGTCCCCTGGCACCGGCCCCAGACCGACGCCTATCAGCGCACGGCCCGTGATGCTGGCCACACTCATGAGCGTGATCGCGCACAAGACAATGCCGCCAATCACGGCGGACCACTTGGCGCTCCTGAATACCCAGGCCATCATGTTGTCGTCCTCAAAAACAACGCGCATGGCCACCATGGCCATGCGCATGCATTATTGTGCAACTTATTTGCTGTGCTTGGCGATCAAAGCGCGAGCTTCGGAGGCAAGCTTCTTGCCATCGATGCCCTTCTTGGCCATGTCAGCCACCCAGTCGCTCTCCACGGAACTCGCCGTGCGCAGCCAGCGCTGCGTCTCGGCCGCGTCCAGAGTGACCAGATTGTTGCCAGCCTTGGCCGCGATGTCACGGCCAGCCTTGTCGCCCTCGTCCATGGCACGGCCGAACATGGCAGCGGCTTCCAGGCCGGAGTTGTTGTCGATCACCTTCTTCAGGTCGGGCGGCAGCTTGTCGTAGGTGGCCTTGTTCATGCTGAAGGCGAAGGCCATGTTGTACAGGCCCTTGTCACCGGCAAAGCTGGTGTGATTCTTGACCAGTTCGGTCACCTTCAGCGACGGACCCACTTCCCACGGAATGGTGGTGCCGTCAATGACGCCCTTGGACAGCGCCTCGGTCACGGCCGGCACGGGCATGCCCACCGGGGTGGCGCCCAGCTTGACCAGCATGTTGTTGACGATGCGGGTGCCACCGCGGATCTTCATGCCGCGCAGCGTTTCCAGGCCGGTGACGGGCTGCTTGGTGTGGAACAGGCCGGGGCCGTGGGTGTGCACGGCGATCAGCTTGACGTCCTTGAACTCGTCGGCGGCAAACTTCTCCACGTATTCCCAGGCGGCCTTGGAGGTGATCTCACCAGCGTTCGGGCCGGAAGGGGCAATGAACGGAATCTCGAACACTTCCGTCTTGACGAAGCGGCCCGGGGTGTAGCCCAGCACGGTCCAGGTGATGTCGGCCACGCCGTCCTTGGCCTGGTCGAACAGTTGCGCGGGCGAGCCGCCCATCTGCATGGCGTGGAACAGCTGGACCTTGATCTTGCCACCGGACTCTTTTTCAACCTTCTGAGCCCAGGGAATGATCGCCTTGGCGGGGATGGTGGCCTGCGGCGGGAGGAACTGGTGCAGACGCAGGGTGACCTGCTGCGCCATGGCGCTGCCTGCAAAGAGTGTTGCGCACACCAGGCCGATGGCGCGGAACTTGAGCTTTTTCATGGGGAAGTCTCCTTGATGACAAAAAATCACTGCCTCTTCGCACCGTCCCCCGGCCCGGTCCGTTTTTTTGTGGAGACCTGGCCATCGGCACGAAGTAGTTATTCAATATAACTATATCGGATAACAATATCCGAGAGACTCAGGGTTAACCCTGGGGTCGCCCACGCAACCGTCTCTCAGAGGAAAGGCTGGCGAACTGTAGCGCATGCTTTGCGACATAGCTCACGCGGTAAAGCCTATCTGTTATGCCGATCTGATATGGATCACACACAAACGCCGCCAGCACTGGCGCTGGCGGCGCCGCGTTTTCTCAGGGCCGGGCAGGAAGCACGGTACCCCAGCACTCGCCGAAGCCGATGCGCGCCGCGCCAGCCTTCTCGCACCAGCCGCGCAACACCACCGAATCACCGTCCTGCAGGAAAGTGCGGGTGTCGCCATCGGGCAGCTGCACGGGCTGCTTGCCACCGAGCGTAAGCTCGATCAACGCGCCCGCCTGGTCCAGCGTGGGACCGGAAAGTGTGCCGGTGCCCAGCAGGTCGCCCGGCTGCAGGTTGCAGCCGTTGACGGTGTGATGCGTGACCATCTGTGCCACCGTCCAGTAAGCGTGGCGGTAGCTGGTGCGGCTGATCTGCACGTCGCCCTGCCCCGCTTCGCGCATGCGGCCGGTCTGCAGGCCCACCTGCAGCTGGATGTCGAAGGCGCCGCCGCTGCGGTTGGCCGGGGAATCCAGGTACGGCAGGGGCTGCGGGTCGCCTTCGGGCCGGGTAAAGGGCACGCGGTATGGCGCCAGCGCCTCCAGCGTGACCACCCAGGGGGAAATGGTGGACGCAAAGTTCTTGGACAGGAACGGGCCCAGCGGCTGGTATTCCCAGCCCTGGATGTCGCGCGCAGACCAGTCGTTGAGCAGGCAGATGCCAAACACATGGCTTTCGGCCTCGGTGATGCTCACGGGGTCACCCAGCTCGTTACCCGTGCCGATGAAGACGCCCAGCTCCAGTTCGATGTCCATGCGCTTGCTGGCGGCCAGCACGGGGACTTCGGCGTCGGGCGCCTTGACCTGGCCTTTGGGCCGCGCGAAGGCCTGGCCCGACACGCCAATGCTGCTGGCGCGGCCGTGGTAGCCAATGGGCACCCACTTGTAGTTGGGCAGCAGCGGATTGTCCGGGCGGAACTGCTTGCCGATGTTGGTGGCGTGGTGGACCGAGGTGTAAAAGTCGGTGTAGTCGCCAATGCGGGCTGGCACGTCGTACTCGGCAACGGCCTGCGGCACCAGGCAAGGCTTGAGTGCGGCCTGAGCGGCGCTGCCCTCGCGCAGCGCGGCAGACAGCGCCTGCCGCAAAGCGGACCAGGCCTGCGGCCCCAGGGCCATCAGCGCGTTGAGCTTGTCCTGCGCACCAGCCTGGGCCGTTTCGGCGGCCAGGCCCTGCAGCACACCGGCTCGAGCCACGGCGGCCAGGTCCAGAATCTGGTCGCCAATGGCCACGCCGCAGCGCCAGGCTTCGCCAGCGCCCTTGCGGCGGAACACCGCGAATGGCAGGTTCTGGATGGGGAAATCGCACCCCGGCTGGTTGGCCGAAGCCACCCAGCTGCGCAGAGCGGGGTCGTGGGTTTCGTTGAGCATCGTCATCTTCTGCAATGTCAGGCAGCCGCAGCCAGCGTGTTGTCGCGCGCCAGGGCGATGGCCTCGTTCAGCACGTCGCGGTCGCCGATATGGTTGCACAGGATCAGCACCAGCTTGGCCAGCATCATGTCGGCCTGTTCGTCGCTCAGGTCGCGCTGGGCGTTGATGAGGTCGGCGTAGAAGACGTCCTGATCGGGGATGTTGGGTTCACGGTTGAGTGCCATGGTCTGTCTCACTCTTGTTTACTGCAGCTTGAGGGCGCGGCGCATGGCGGCTTGCACCTGCCCTGCGTCGAACTGGCGCCAGCGGGCGGCCACGTGCTGGTCGGGACGGATCAGGTAAACCGTGCCTGGCTGGCCATCGTAACGGGCCTTGAGCACGCCCTTGGCGTCGATGATGTCCTTGCCCACTTCCAGCACCTGGGCGGTTATGCCGCCGACCGTGACGGGTTGCGCGGGGCCGAAGCTCAGCAGCACAAAGCCCTTGCCAAGTTGCTCCAGCAACCAGGCGCTCTTGCCGTCGCGCTCGATGGGGGCATCGGCACAGTTGGTGCCAGGCAGCATCTTGCCCGCGAACACGGCACTGTCGGGCGTGTTGAGCGACGACCGCAGGTACGGCGTGGGCGTGGACAGGCGGCCGCTGTTGACCAGCGGGCGGGCGAAGGGCTCGGTACGGGCCAATTCCAGCACGGCATTGCGCAGGCGCAGCGAAGCGCGGCTCTTGGGCGTGATGAAGTCGGTGGCGCGGGTGGAGTGGCCGATGTTGTCGTCGGCCGCGTAGGCGCGCTCTTCGTGGTAGGTGTCGAGCAGGGCCAGCGGCGCGGCGCCATCGAGCACGGCCCTGAGCTTCCAGCTCAGGTTGTCGCAGTCCTGCACGCCGGTATTGGCACCGCGCGCGCCGAAGGGCGACACCTGGTGCGCTGCATCACCAGTGAAGATGACGCGGCCGTGGCGGAACTGGTCAATGCGGCGGCAGGCGAACTGGTACACCGACACCCATTCCAGCTCGAACTCCACGTCCTTGCCCAGCATGGCCTGGATGCGCGGGATCACGTTCTCGGGCTTCTTTTCTTCCACGGGGTCGGCGTCCCAGCCGAGCTGGAAGTCGATGCGCCAGACGTCGTCGGCCTCTTTGTGCAGCAGCACGCTCTGGTTGCGGTGGAAAGGCGGGTCGAACCAGAACCAGCGTTCGGTCGGGAAGCCTGCCTTCATCACCACGTCGGCGATCAGGAAGCGGTCCTGGAAGAACTGGCCAGTGAAGTCGGCACCGATCATGCGGCGCGTATCGCTGTTGGCGCCGTCGGCGGCAATGATCCACTGCGCCTCCATCTTGAAGATGCCGTCCGGCGTCTCGACGGTGAGGGTGGCGAAATCGTCGGCCTGCTCGATGGCCAGCACCTTGTGCTTCCAGCGCAGGTCCACCAGCGGGGATTCGTCGCAGGCCTTCACCATGCGCTCTTCCAGGTGGTACTGCTGGTAGTTGATCATGGCCGGCATCTTGTGGTCGGCCTCGGGCAGCAGGTCGAAGGTGTAGGTCAGGTCGTCGCGGAAGAACACCTTGCCCACTTTCCACTGCACGCCCTTGTCGGCGAACTCCTCGCCCAGGCCCAGGCGGTCCCAGATCTCGAGCGGGCGCTTGGCGTAGCACACCGCGCGCGAACCCACGCTGACGGTATTGTTGTCGTCAAGAATGACCGTAGGCACGCCACGGTAGGCCAGGTCGAGTGCCTGGGTCAGGCCGATGGGGCCAGCGCCAATGATGACCACCGGATGGCGCTTGAGCGCGCCGCTGCGCTGCTCTTCGCTCTGACGGTAGGCGTATTCGGGGTAGGTATAGGTCTTGAGCATGGTGTGTCCCAACGACGTCCGCTTATTCTTGAATCAGTCCAGTGCCTTGAACTCGTGCTCGTGCATCCAGGCGGCGTGCTTGGGTGCGCGCTTGGTCTGCGCCCACTCGTTGAGCATGTCCCACTTCACTTCGTCGAGCTTCTTGTACATCTCGGGCGTGCCCACGTCAGCCGCCAGTTCCAGGCGGTGGCCGTTGGGGTCGAAGAAGTAGATGCTCTTGAAGATGGTGTGATCGGTCGGGCCCACCACGTCAATGCCGTCAGCCTGCAGCTTGGCTTTGGTGGCTTCCAGCGTGGCCATGCTGTCGACCTTGAAGGCAATGTGCTGCACCCAGTTGGGGGTGTTGGAGTCGCGGCCCATCTCGGGGGAGTTGGGCAGTTCGAAGAAGGCCAGCACGTTGCCCTGCCCTGCGTCCAGGAACACGTGCATGTACGGGTCCGGCGCCTTGGTGGAGGGCACCTGGTCTTCGGCAATGGCCAGCACGAAGTCCATGTTCAGGTGCTTGACGTACCACTCCACGGTTTCTTTGGCGTCCTTGCAGCGGTAGGCAACGTGGTGAATGCGGTCGAGTTTCATGGTCTTGTCTCCTGTTGATCAACCTTCAAGGGCCTGCCACATCTGGCGGTCGCGCTCGGCGGTCCAGATGCGGGGATCGGGGAACTGCGTGGCCTCGTCGTAGGCGCGGGTCACGTCGAACGGCATGCAGTGGTTGAAGATCACCCACTCGCCGTACTTGGGCTGCAGCTTGGCAAAGGTCTCTTCGTAGACCTTGCGCAGGTCGCGTCCGGCGTCGGCACCGGCCTTGACGCTGGCCCACACGTCGCTGATGAAGGAACGCGTGACTTCCAGCCCCTTTTGCACCTGCGCTTCGCCGCGCAGCGCCGGGCCACGGCCGGGCACCAGGGCCAGCGGGTTGAGCTTGGCGATGTTGTCCAGCGTGTTGGGCCAGTCCTGGAAGTAGGCGTCACCCGCGTAGGGGGTGGCGTCGAATTCGACCAGGTCGCCCGACAGCAGGGTCTTCTCGCCCGGCAGCCACACCACGGTGTCGCCCTTGGTGTGGCCACGGCCCAGTTGCAGCAGCTGCACTTCCAGCTTGCCCAGCCACAGGGTCATCTTGCCGGTGAAGGTCATGGTCGGCCAGGTCAGACCTTCGGGCACGGTTTCCAGGTTGCGGAACAGGCGCGGGAAGCGGCCGATCTCGCTGGCCTTGTCCTGCTCGCCGCGCTCGACGATGAGGTCGTAGGTGTCCTGGCTGGCCAGGATCTGCTGCGGCTGGTAGGCGCTGGCACCCAGCACGCGCACGGCGTGGTAGTGGGTGAGCACCACGTACTTGATGGGCTTGTCGGTGACTTCGCGGATGCGGCGGATCACGTCGGCGGCCATGGCGGGCGTGGCCTGGGTGTCGGCCACCAGCACGGCGTCGTCGCCAATGATGATGCCGGTGTTCGGGTCGCCTTCGGCCGTGTAGGCCCAGGCGTGTTCAGAGATCTGTTCGAAGGTGACCTTCTTTTCTTCCAGATCGGCGGCGGAGGCAAACGTCTTGGTGCTCATGCGGTGAAACTCCTGAAAATTCGTCTATAGCAAATGCATTTGCCATAAATCAATGCCGCGATGTTAACGACAAAGTTCGATATTGACAAACACATTCGTTTAGGTGAAAACCCTAACCGTGTGCCGCAGCCCGCTGGCACAGAGTGACAATCTAAAGATGAACACGACCAAGCACAACCCGCCAGGCGAGGCGGTGGAGGAACAAGAGGAACGCACGTCTCGCGGCATTCAGAGCGTGGAGGTGGGCGGCCAGTTGCTGAAGGCTCTGGCCCACACTGGCCGGCGCATGGCCCTGAAGGACCTGGCCCGCGAAGCCGACATGACCCCAGCCAAGGCCCACCCCTACCTGGTGAGCTTTGGCAAGCTGGGGCTGATCGAACAGGACCCGGTGAGCGGCCATTACGGGCTGGGCCCGCTGGCCATGCAGCTGGGTCTGATCAGCCTGCAGCAGGTGGACCCGGTGCGCCTGGCCATTGCCGAGCTGCCGGGGCTGGCGCAGCGCGTGGGCTGCACGGTGTCTGCCGCCGTATGGGGCGGGCATGGCCCCGTCATCATCCGTGTGGAGGAAGGCCCCACACCGGTGTACGTGGCGATGCGGCACGGCGTTCCGGCGTCGCTGCGGCACACCGGCACCGGCAAGATTTTTGCGGCGTACCACGCGCGGCCCGAAGTGGCTGCCGCGCTGGAGCGCGAGGGTCTGGCTGGCGAGCTGGATCAGCCGGGGTTCGCCGCCGAGCTGGAGGAAATCCGCCAATCGGGCATCACCCAGGTGCGTGATGAACTGCTGCCCGGCATCAGCGCCATGGCGGTGCCGGTGTTTGACGGCTTTGGGCGGCTGGTGCTGGCCATCGCCGCCATTGGCCCGAGCAAGATGCTGGACCTGCGCCCGGCGGGCACACAGGCCAAGGCCTTGCGCGAGGTGGCGGCCAGCCTGTCGCAAAGGCTGGGAGCCCCTACACCATAAGAAAGGAGCGGCCGCCCTGGCCGCCTGTGGACTCAGTTATACGCGCCCTGTCACTTTTGCGACAAAACTTCTGCCAACTGACGTTGGGCACTCGCAGGCGTCATTTTGGGATCATTGAAGAAATCGGCGACAACATCAATCCACCCCCGGGACATCTGCGAGGGCATCGTCATCGATTGAGCGGAAACCTGACCACCCTTGCGAGACATCAAATCAAGGCCAATTTTCCCGCAGGAATCGAGATGCTTGCGCTGAATGTCGGTCCGCACAGGGATTGAACCCTTGATGCGATTGAAGGCGAGCTGGTTGTCCGTGTTCATGACCTGACGCGCAAAGAGAAGCTGGGACCGGCGATCCTGATCGTTGTTCGTGACCGGAAAGGCGAAGGCATCTACCACCACGAGATAGACAGATTCAGTCCCCGGCGCCAAGGTGCAACGGAAATCCTTGTCTGCGGTCAGCCCTGCCTCGGTCATCTCGCCCTTTGCCCAGTCTCCCATGAACTGCATGCCAGCGTTGCCCCGGCCGACAGACAGTGTTGCATCCGCCCAAGTTTTACCGCTTCGGACGGGCTCGGCAAAAGCGCTGATCTGCCGCAATATTCCGAGCGCCTTCAACATCTCGGGCCTCATGGCTGCCTTTGGGTCACCGCCACTCATCAGGTGTGTATAAGCAGCGTGGCCATAAACGGAATAGAGAATGTCATTGAAGATGAGAGAAATCTCCCAAATGCCTGATCCGAGTGCGACGGCGGTGTAACCGGCGGCTTTGATCTTGGCGGCACTGTCAAGAAGGCTGTCCCAACTGGTTGGCACAGGCAACTTAAGTTTGTCAAATATCTTCTTGTTGGTCCATAGCCAGTTTTCGGCGTGAATATTGGTAGGCGCAAAATAGATGCGCCCCTTGTAGCTGATCTGATCAACCACATTTTGGGGTAGAAAGTCTCGCCAATGATCGGCTGCAGCAACCTCCTCAATATCTTGCACAACCCCCATGGCGGGAAGTTCCTTGCTGCCCTCGTTGGCATTCCACTGCATCACCGTGGAGGGGTAGCCATTGGCAATTCTGTCTGTAACCAGCTTCAACTCCGCATCTTTATCCTTGACCGGCAGATCATTCCATTTGCCCCCTAGCCCCTTCCACGCCTGGCGATAGACGTTGAGCGCTTTATTCTCGCTCTGCGAAATCCAGAAATGAACCACTTCCACCGTCGGCTGAAACGCCCTTTTATTGGAAGCGGAGTTTGGTGAAGACTCGGCATGCGCGTTCGGAAGAAATGAAGCAGCGAATGCGAGTGTGGCACACTGCAAGAAGACGTATTGCCTGCGTGTTTTCATGGTCAACTCCAATTATCGTAATCTGCTGTTCAGGAGCCTATCAATGACTCAAATAAGGGTTTAGCGTTTTGAGTCAGGGCCTCGATGTTTCCGGGTGTAGATGCATCGCACGGAAAACCCCCTGACTCCAGCCTGCGAGTGGCCATATCAAACGGCTCTGGCTTTGCAAAGAAATAGCCTTGCACAATGACACAGCCAACTTGCCGCAAGAACAGAATTTGCTCTTGGGTTTCCACACCTTCAGCAACACAATTTTTTCCAAGATTACCAACCAAACTCACCACTGCCTTGATGATCTGCTCCGACTTCGAATCGATCCCGATATTCGACACGAAGCTGCGATCGATCTTGACATCGTCGAACTGAAAATCCCGGAGGTTTGTCAGTGATGCGAAGCCTGTACCAAAGTCGTCCAGAGCGATTGACACACCTCGCTGAGCCAGCTTGACAACAGTTGCCAGAATCTGCTCTCGGTATTTGTTCACAAAGACGTCTTCAGTAATTTCTATGGCCAGATCACTCCAATCAATCAAAAAACGCTCTACCGCATCGGACAACATGTCGTAGGCAGCCTCGGAAATCAACACTGCCTCGGGCATGTTGATCGCAACACTGCCATACGACAGACCAGCATCTCGCCAGGCCCGAATATCATGAGCGACCTTGTTGATGACGACCTCGGTCATCGCCGTTATCGACGAAGCTGTATCAAGAAGATGGAGAAAGCGTCCCGGGGCGAGAATACCCAAATCTGGATGATGCCAACGCACCAGCGCCTCGAAGCCCACATGCCGGCCATTTACGGCATCGACCTTGGGTTGGTAGTAAACAAGAAACTCGTCATTCTCTACCGCATTGAAAATGGCTGCACGGAGCTTGCTTTCAGCAAGGCGATGAGCCATCATCGATCCGGTAAATATGGTCAGGTGGTTTCGTTTCGTCTTGGCGGCATACAGCGCAAGATCGGCACAACGAATGATGTCCGCTGCATTGTTTCCATGCTCTGGAAAGATGGCGCCACCAATGCTGCCTGATATATTGAGCGCATGCCCATCTATGAGATACGGCTGAAACAGATTCTTGCGTATCCTCTCTGCAAGCTCTTCCGCCTCCTCTTCTGTTGAAAGATTTGGTGCAAGAACAGCGAATTCATCGCCACTCAATCGGGCCGCCATGGCATCGGCATCCACTGCAGATGCAATTCTCTTCGCCACTTCGATCAACAAACCATTTCCAGTTGGGTGGCCAAATGTGTCATTGACCTCCTTGAAATAATCCAGATCGATCAGAAGAATGACAAATGAACTGACGCTTGCCCCCTCTCCATCGACTGCACGGGAGGCAACCAACTGATCGAGCAACTTGATGAACGACATGCGATTCGGCAGGCCGGTCAGACCATCTGTGTGGGCAAGATCCGACAATCGCTGCTCGAATACCTTCTTTTTCTCGTATTCCACGCGCAATTTCTTGAGCAGCGGATTAAGAATAAAAACACCCACCGCAAGCAATGCAACCACAAGCGACAAGATCAGCAAGGCGCTGATCTGTTTAGCTGTAGCAATGCTGGCCTCGCTCTTCGTGAAGGATTGCTGGATTTTCTCCTGAAAACCACGCATAATGAAACCATCTGATGCCGCAGCAAAATCAATCGCCCCCCAGTAGGAGTAACGACGGCGGCGGCTATTGTTATCGATCTTGCCAAGCATTTCGGCCCGCTCAAGAAAGCTTCGCAAAAGTAGATCGTGCTCGCTTGGTGCAGTATCATCACCCAGACGCTCATGATGTAGTTGCAGCTGCGCGCTGATATCCCTGACTTCAGATATCTTCTGATTCATGTCATCGATCAAGCGATCCAGCACATTGACCGGGACTGCCGCATCTGCAGATGCGCGCATCAAGGCACGCGCGGTGTTTGTCAGCTGTTGAAATTTTATAAATTGACTGCTGACGAGAAAACTGATGCTTTGCTGTGCTGAATGGCGGTCAAGAACCACCTGCATGATGGCGTAGATCGACAGTGCGATCATCATCACCGCAGCCAGCGTTCCCAAATAAAATCGGGAGACCGATTTTATTTGTTGATCAAGCGCAACCTGATCAACTTTGCTGGAATGGCCGATATTCATTTTTCACGAAGACGTCAGTATTAATTTCGCCAAGCAATATGCATCACTATCCGAATCGGTATTTATGGCGTTGATCACCCCGAGGGTGACAGACTATGCCAGATGCGGTTTGTGCTCGCTATCAGGATATGATGATTTGGTGTAAGAACTTCCTTACATACCAGCTTGCCACTTTGGCTTGCGGCTGACGCTTAGCGAATCTATTTGTGCCAATGCGGCCTGAAGCGCCCTTGCGCCGGTGTCCTGCAGTTCTCCACCAACGGTGTAAGCGATCTGTGTGTCAGTCGGCGCCCAGGAAAGTACAGCCCTTGGAGTTGCGACGGATATGATGAAAAATGCAAACATCACATCCAAGCAACAAGAGGGCACATGGCCATGCCGGAGGAAAACAGGAGAGGCGGGGTTTCGTCCATCAGCGCCGGCATTGACGGCGCGGCGGTATCCATCCCCACGACCTTGGGGGCTACCGTCATCGTCTACGGGAGCATAGGGCCGCAGTTCCTGGGACTGGGTGTGCTGGCGGGCTGCCTGGCCATCGTGCTGATGCACGCGCTGACCGCCGGATCGCGGCGGCCCGTGGTGTTCGCCGCGCGTTTTTTCGAAGCCGCTACGCTGGCAGCGATGGTGCAGCAGGTGGCTGCGCACGCCCCTTCCCTGGGACTGCCCGCCACACCTGAGGTACGGCTGGCCTTGGCAATATCGATGGCGACGTTGGCTGGCGTGGTGGTGGGCCTGCTGTGGCTGGCACGCGCCGAAAGGTTCGCCCGCTTCATTCCCGCCCCGGTCTACCTCGGATTCAGCAACAGCATCTCCGTGGCCCTGCTGATCAGCCAATCCAAGGCCATCCATGAACAGTCCAGCGGGTTTACCTACTGGCCTGCCGTGCTCATTGCGGTGGGGGTGTTCCTGTCTGCGGTGACCCTGCGGCGCTTCAGGCCGCGCTGGCCAGCAACTGCCGGTGCGCTGGTGGCGGGCGCCTTGCTGGCAGCCATGCTGGGCACGCCAGAAACCCCCATCCCCAAGTTGATGCAGGGCGCCACCTGGACGCTGCCCATTGCCCAGGCCCAGATGGCGAACCTGTGGGCGCCCGGCGTGCAGTCCGGCAGCCTGCTGTTGCTGCTGCTGCAGAACGGCCTCATCCTGGGGGTGCTGCTCTTTTTGAACACGGTGGTGACGGGCCAGATGCTCGCGCAGAAGGACGACCGCCAGCGGCTGCGCGCCAAGGACAAGGTGCTGCAATCCTGCGCGATGACGCTGTCCGGCCTGGCAGGCGCCCCGCCCATGTCCGGCTCACCCAATGTGGCACAGGCGGCCACGCGCAGTTCGCGGCTGAATGCCTCCTTGCTGCTCACCATGGCAGGGGCCACCGCCCTGCTCTATGCCAGCCAGGCCCTGGCGTGGGTGCCCCTGTCGGCACTGGTGGGCACCTTCCTGTTTGACGCCTGGCTCATGTGGGACCGCCCTTCGGCCCGCAACCTGCTCCAGTGGCTGCGGCACCGCAAGGTGTCGGCACATGCCATGGAGGACCTGGTGGTGATTCTGTGCGTGATGGCGGCTTCGCTGCTCATCAACATGGTGGCGGCGCTCTTCGTGGGGCTGGTGCTGGGCTTGCTGCTGCACGCCCACCGCAACACGCGCAAGCCCGTGCAACGCGTGCTCACCGGCAGGCAGCTCAGCTCCAACTGCGCACGCTCGCGCGGCGAGCTGGAACTGCTGGCCCGGCACGCCGACGGCATCCGCGTCTTCGAGCTGGACAGCAACCAGTTCTTCGTTTCGGCGGAGCAACTCAACGCCAGCGTGCGCGCGCAACTGGCGGGCAGCGAGGTGGCCATTCTGGACTGGTCGGGTGTGCGCAGCATAGACACCAGCCTGGCGCAGATGGTGCAGCGGCTGGAAACCCATGCGCGCTCCAACGGCGTCAAGGTGGTTCACGCGGGCACCCAGCTGCAGGACGAGACCGTGCACGAGATACTGGCCCAGCACCTGGGCGCCGCGCAATGGGCGCCTGACCTGGACCGAGCCCTGGAGTGGGCCGAAAACCACTTGATCCACACCTACGGCGAAGAACTGCCGAAGGACGAGGAGTCGGCCCTGGAGGCCGCCAGCCTGCTGCGGCAGCTGTCACAACCGGAACAAGCAGTCGTACTGCAGCATATGGAGTACGCCGACTTCGGGCCGGGCGAGCCCCTGGTGCGCAAAGGTGACCCGAGCGACTGCATCCTGCTCATCCTGCAAGGCACGGGCAGTGTGATCATGCCGGTGGACGGCCAGCAGCCGGTGCGGCTGGCTGGGGTGCGCAGCGGCACGCTGGTGGGTGAAGTCGGCTTCCTGGACGGCGCCAGCCGCTCCGCCACCGTGGTGGCCGAGACCCCCATGCGCGCCGCCGTGCTCAAGCGCGAGGCATTCGACCGCCTGGCGCACAATCACCCCCGTATCGTGCAACGGCTGCTCACCAACATGTCGCTGGACCTGGCCTCGCGCCTGCGCAAGGTCAGCGTGCAAGCGGCGGCGCGCAATCACAATGGCATGCCGGGGCCCGCCAAGACCGGCCCCCGACGCTCCTGACACAACTTTTCATGACGACACTTCCCGACCAGGCCACCCCCCCAGTTCTCTCCATCAAGGACAGCGTGGCCACCCTGTGGATCAACCGCCCCGAAAAACGCAACCGCCTGCAACCGGAAGACCTGCGCGAGATCATCGCCCACTGCGAGCGCATTGATGCAGACCCTTCTGTGCGCGTGGTGGTGCTCACCGCCAACACGGCTGGGCAGCCGCGCCCGGTGTTTTGCGCCGGTTACGACGTGGGTGGTTTCGAGGGCGAAGGCCAGGACACTCAGCTGTTCGAGCAGACCGTGGAAGCCCTGGCCGCCCTGCGCCCGGTGCTGATAGGCGCACTCAATGGCAGCGTCTATGGCGGCGCCACCGACATGGCACTGGCCTGCGACCTGCGCGTGGGCCTGAGCGGCAGCGAATTCCGCATGCCTGCCGCCGCGCTGGGCCTGCATTACTACCCCAGCGGGCTGCGCCGCTACGTGGCCAACTTCGGCATCAACGCGGCGCGCCGCGCCTTCCTGACGGCGCGCCCCATGCCCGTGGAAGAACTGCTGGACCTGGGCGTGCTGATGGAGGTGGCGGACACCGAGCACTTCCTGCCCACGGTGGCGGCCCTGGTGGCCGACGTGTCGCGGCTGGCACCGCTGGCAGCGCAGGCCACCAAACGCTCGCTCAGCGACATTACCAACGGCCTGTACGACGCCGAGCAGCTGTACCAGCGGCAAGCCATGACCCTGCGAAGCCAGGACTTTGCCGAAGGGCGCCGGGCCTTTGCCGAGCGCCGCCCCCCGGTGTTCCACGGCCGCTGACCTTCCACCAGCCACGGCGATTTCGGCAGCGCGTGGGCGCGCTGCCCGATACGGGTTAAATTCGCAGGCTATGAAACGTTCGACGGTTATCGCCGCGCTGGCCCTGGGCCTGCTCGGCCTTGCACAGGGAGTGCACGCACAGGCCACCCGCCAGGTGCCGCAAGACACGCTGGCCCAGCGCCTGGCCGCCTGCACCTTCTGCCATGGCGACCAGGGCCGCGCCGGCCCCGATGGCTACTACCCCCGGCTGGCGGGCAAACCTGCCGCCTACCTTTACCACCAGCTGCTCAACTTCCAGCAGGGCCGCCGCCAGTACCGGCCCATGACGACACTGTTGCTGCACCAGGAAGACGCCTACCTGCGCGACATGGCCGAGCACTTTGCCGCGCAGAAGGTGCCCTACCCGGCGCCCGTGCCTGCCACGCTCGCCCCCGCCCAGGCAGAACGCGCCCGCCAACTGGTGCTGCACGGGGACGCCCAGCGCCAGGTACCGGCCTGCGTGGCCTGCCATGGCACCGCCCTGATGGGCACCCTGCCCGCCACCCCGGGCCTGCTCGGGCTCCCGCGCGACTACCTCAACGCCCAGCTGGGTGCCTGGCGCAACGGCCTGCGCCGCGCCCACGCCCCGGACTGCATGGGTGACATCGCCCGGCGCCTCGCCCCCGAGGACATTGCCACGCTGAGTGCCTGGCTGTCGTCACAGCCCGCGCCCGTGCTGGCCCAACTGCCACCCACCGCCACGCCCGCCCCCATGCAGTGTGGCAGCGCGCACTGAGTGCACATTGAGCGCGCCTTCACCCGCACACCCTGCACAAGATCCCTCGACACATGCCTGCCACCAATTCCCCCGCCAACACCGGCCGCCTGCGCTGGCTGTGGTGGCTGTTTCCCCTGGCCCTGGCCGCGCTGACAGCCTGGGTTTTCTGGCCCGCAAAACCCATTGCCGTGTCTGCACAAGCCGCAAGCCAGACGCCCGCCGACGCGGCACTGATCGAGCGCGGCCGCTACCTGGCCACGCTGGGCAACTGCCAGGGTTGCCACAGCCTGCCCGGCCAACCGCCCTACGCAGGGGGTACGGCTGTGCCCACCCCGTTCGGCACCGTCTATGGCCCCAACCTAACCCCCAGCGCACAGGGCCTGGGTGGATGGTCAGCCAGCGATTTCTGGCGCGCCCTGCACTTCGGTCAGGCACCCGGCGGCCGCTGGCTCAGCCCAGCGTTCCCGTACACCAACACCACCCATGTGAGCCGGGAAGACAGCGACGCGCTGTTCGCCTTCCTGCAGACCCTGCCGCCTGATGACACCCCCAGCCGCCCCAGTGAGCTGCGTTGGCCGTACAACACGCAAGCCGCCCTGAAGGTGTGGCGGGCGCTCTACTTCAAGCCCGCCGCTGAACAGGCCAGCGCCCCCGGTCATACGGACGAGATCGCCCGCGGGCGCTACCTGGTGCAGGGCCTGGGCCATTGCAGCGCCTGCCACGCCCCGCGAGACGGCTGGGGCGGCGCGCGCGACGCACTGGCCCTCACTGGCGGCACACTGCCTTCCGGGTGGTACGCCCCTTCGCTGCACGACACCGGTGAAGCCGGCGTTCAGGGCTGGGCACTGGAAGATGTGGTGCGCCTGCTGGGCCAAGGCCGCAGCGGCAGCCACGTGGCATCTGGTCCCATGGCCGAAGTGGTGGCGCTGAGCATGCGGCACTGGCAAGCCGAAGACCTGCGGGCCGTGGCCGCCTACCTGGCAGGCCTGCCCACCCTTGCACGCCCTCAGACCAGCCGCCCTGCCGCCGCAAACAATGCCACCCTGGGCGCCCGGCTCTACGACAAGCACTGCGCCAGCTGCCATGGCGAACAGGGCCAGGGCTTCCAGCTTGCCAACGGGCAGATGGGCTATCCCGCGCTGGCGGGCAACCGCACGGTGACCATGGACTCGCCCGCGAACCTGGCGCAGATCGTCATGGACGGCGGCTTCGGCCTGGCCACCCCGGACCTGCCCCGCCCCTTCGGCATGCCCCCCTTCCTGCTGGAGCTGGACGACACCGCCCTGGCCGCGCTGCTCACGCACCTGCGGTCCAGCTGGGGCCACCAATCCTCGCCCGTGACCGAACTGGACATCCACCGCCTCAGGAGCGACCATGGACGCTGAACTCTGGGTCGTCTGCCTGTGCGCGCAGTGGTGCCACATCTGCCGCGACCTCGCACCCGAGTTCGCCCAGTTGCGCGACACCCACCCCGGCGTGCGCTGGCACTGGGTGGACATCGAGGACGACGAACACCTGCTGGGTGACCTGGACGTGGACACCTTCCCCACCTACCTGATCGCCGCCGACGAAGGCGTACGGCTCTTCGCCCCCGGCCCCAACAAGGCCGACGCTCTGGCGCATTTCGTGCGGCCCTTCGCCAGCGGAAAAGTCGCCGCACGGGCGCACGACCCAGCCGTCTGGCAGGCCTTCCAGGCCATCAAGGCACAAGCCACCCGCCCATGAACACCTCCCGCCACACCGCCCCCATCCCCCTGCCGGGCCATCGCGCCCCGGCCAGCGGCTTTGAAGCCCCGTTCGAGATGCTGGCCGCCTGCCACGAACGCGTGGAGCGAATGCTTGGCCTGTTGCAACGCCTGCGCGCGCATTTGCACACGCACGGGCGGGACACCGACGCCAGCACCGCCGCGCGTGACGTGATGCGCTACTTCGACCAGGCCGCCCCGCTGCACCACCAGGACGAGGAGCTGCACGTGTTCCCCTTGACACTGGCCAGCGGCAACACCCGCGTGAAGGAGGCGACCGAACAGCTGATGCGTGACCACCGAGAGATGGAAACCCTGTGGCCGAAGGTACGCACCCTGCTGCAGGCCGTGGCCGACACCGCACAGCCCTGGCAGCCCTGGCAGCCCTGGGGGCAGGACGCAGATGCGCTGCTGGACAGCTTTGCCAACCTCTACGAACGGCACCTGCGCGACGAAGACGGCATCGTCTACCCGGACGCCAGCGCCAACATCGCCACCGAAGCCCTGCAGGCCATGAGCCAAGACATGATGGAGCGGCGCGGCGTCAAGCCTTTGACGCAGGGTTGACGGCGAACGGCCCGCTGCGCTTGCGGGCCGCCTTCTCCTTGTACATCGCGGCGTCGGCGGCGGCTATCGTCTGGTTCATCGAGTCGTGCGACAGGCGTAGCGCAGCGCCCACCGAGGCTGCCACCCGGGCTTCGGCCAGCGCGCCGCGAAGGCGGTCCTGGAGCTTCAAACTCTCCCGGGAAGAAGCCCCCGGCACCAGCACGGCAAACTCGTCACCGCCAATGCGTGCCACCACGTCCAGATCGCGGAACTGCTGGTGGATGACCCGCGCCGCCCGCTGGAGCAGCTCGTCGCCCGCTTCGTGGCCGCGCGTGTCGTTGACAGTCTTCAGATCGTCCAGATCGATCACCAGCACCAGCGCGTTCTGCACCATGCGCCTCGTGGCAGACTCCTGGTCGCGCAAGGCCAGCTCCCAACCCCGGCGGTTGCACAAGCCCGTCAGGGGGTCGGTCTCGGCCTCGTAGCGGTGGCGTTCGGCCCGGCGGCTGGCTTCTTCCGCACGGGCGTGCACCGCCAGCAACGTGCTCAGGGAGCGTGCCAGCGTGCTCACCAGCAAACGCTGCTGCTCGCCTAGCGGGGGTTGAGGCAGAGGGTCAAGCGCGCACAAAGTCCCGGCCAGCTCGCCACGCTCCTTGTAGAGCGGCAGGCCGATGTAGGCGCCAATGGGCAATGGCACCTCGCCGTTGATGGGCGCCTGTCGGTACATCTCCACCTCCTGCGCATGCTCGGCGAACATCGGCGCCTCTCCGCGCGCCATGCGCGAGCAGTAGGTGCCGCTCCAGCTGAAGATTTTTCCCGGCCGGGCGCCATAACCCTCGTCCAGGCTCCTGACCACCGTCCAGTCGTCATCGTCCAGGCGCGTGACCATCCACAGGCGGAACGGAATGAAACTGCGCAGGCAGGCCAGCACGGTTTCAAGGGCCTCGTCGGCACTACCGAATGGCAGCAGCGGCGGCGGGTTCGCAGGGGTATCCAGAGCCTGTTGGGACATGGCGTGCAAGGTGTTGATCGCGCGGGAGGGGCGCCCGGTTGCACAGGGTCAGGTCTTGTCCAGCCCCAGCAAACGAACCGCGTTGCCCTTAAGTATGCCCGGCATCACCTCAGGCTTGAAGCCCGCCACCTCGAAATCCCTCATCCAGCGCTCGGGCGTGATGAGCGGGTAGTCGCTACCGAACAACACGCGGTCTTTCAGCAGGGTGTTGGCGTACTGCACGAGCTGCTTGGGGAAGTACTTGGGGCTCCAGCCGCTCAGGTCGATCCACACGTTGGGCTTGTGCGTGGCCACGGAAAGCGCCTCGTCCTGCCAGGGGAAGCTGGGGTGCGCCATCACGATCTGCATGTCGGGGAAATCGATGGCCACGTCGTCCAGGTGCATGGGGTTGGAATACTCCAGCCGCAGGCCGCCGCCACAGCGCATGCCGCTGCCAATGCCGCTGTGCCCGGTGTGGAAGATGGCGGGCATCTTGTGGTGGTTGATGACCTCGTAGATGGGCCAGGCCATCTTGTCGTAGGGGTGGTAGCCCTGCACCGTGGGGTGGAACTTGAAGCCCTTGATGCCCTCTTCCTTGATCAGGCGTTCGGCCTCGCGCGCACCCATCTTGCCCTTGTGCGGATCGATGCTGGCGAAGGCCATCATCATGTCGCTGTTCTCGCGCGCGGCCTGGGCAATTTCTTCGTTGGGAATGCGCCTGCGGCCCAGCTTGGATTCGCTGTCCACGGTGAACATCACCAGCCCGATCTTGCGCTCGCGGTAGTAGGCCACCGTTTCGGCGATGGTGGGGCGGCGGTCGCTGCCAAAGTACTTGTCGGCAGCGCGGTCGTATTCCTCGCCGTAGTTGTCAAAGGGGTTCCAGCAGCTCACCTCGGCATGGGTGTGGATGTCGATGGCAATGAGGTCTTCGTGTTTCATGTGGGTCTCCGGTGTTGGGACTGGCAAGGCAGCCAGCCGTCAGAAAGGCAAGGGTTGGTGGGTGAGCAGCCGCTCGACGAAGGCACGCCGCGCGGCCTTGTCTTCGTCGCTGCCCTGCGCGCGGAAAAGGGATTCGGCCTGCATGTAGCTGTACAGCACAAAGGCGCGGTTGCGGCACTGCTGCTGCTCGAAACCCAGCTCGGCGAAGCTGGTTTCGATGTAGCGCAGACGCATGGCGTCCACCTCGTCCACCACGGCGCGGGCGGTGTCGTCACGGCGCGCCCATGCCCTGATGGCCAGTTCCACGGCGCCGCCCCGCTGGGCGCTGGCGCCATGGAACGGCAGGCCCGCCAGTTCGTGGATGCGTGCCTGCGCTTGCACCCCATGCCGCCCGTGCACGGCAATCACGTGCTCGGTCTGGGTCTGTTTCCAGCCTTGCAACAAGCGCTGCAGCAAGTCTTCCCGGTCGGCAAAGTGCCAGTAGAAGCTGCCGCGCGTGACCTTCAGCGTGCGCGCCAGCACGTCCACACGCACCCCTTCCACACTCTTTTCCACCAGCACGTCGGCGGCCACACGCAGCCAGTCCTGGGGTGACAAGGTGTTGCGCGAGGCGGCCCCGGCCTTCTCGGCCGGTGCGGGTGGATGGGTGCTGCCGGTGGACATGCGAAAGGATCATAGCGACGGAAGGCAGGGGCTGGGTTTACCCGGATGTTGCGTTCGAGGAAAAGCTCCAAAATGCTTCCATACAGTTTTGTATGGTAACGATCAGGACCATGCAATCCAGGGTAAACCCCTAATCGCAGAGAGAGACAAGGCACGTCAATTTAGTTATTATTTATAACTGTATCAGGACATCAACATCTTGGAAAGATCACCCGCCATGACGACCCGCCCCACCCCTCCCGCCACCGAAGCCATCCACCTCGAAATGCAGGGTGCGGTTGCGGTCATCCGCCTGCGCCGCCCGGCCAAGCGCAACGCGCTGAGCGACGGCCTCATCCTGGCCATCCGCGACGTTTTCCAGAACCTGCCGACCGAGGCGCGCGCTGCCGTCATCCACGGCGAAGGCGACCACTTCTGCGCAGGGCTGGACCTGTCTGAACTGCAGGAACGTGACGCAGGCGAAGGCGTGCACCACTCCCGCATGTGGCACAACG
The DNA here is from genome assembly GCF_054780915.1 of Hydrogenophaga aquatica. Classification (NCBI taxonomy): domain Bacteria; kingdom Pseudomonadati; phylum Pseudomonadota; class Betaproteobacteria; order Burkholderiales; family Comamonadaceae; genus Hydrogenophaga; species Hydrogenophaga aquatica. The sequence goes on from NZ_BAAGVK010000011.1 coordinate 687,659, forward strand.
CACTGGATCAGGTGCAGCAAGGCCCCGTGCCGGTGATTGCCGCCATGCACGGCGCCGTGGTGGGCGGCGGGCTGGAACTGGCCAGCGCCTGCCACATCCGCGTGGCAGACGAAACCACGTTCTTTGCGCTGCCGGAAGGCACGCGCGGCATCTTCGTGGGCGGTGGCGGTGCGGTGCGCATCCCCAAGCTGATTGGCGCAGCCCGCATGACCGACATGATGCTGACCGGCCGCGTCTACAACGCCGTGGACGGCGAGCGCATCGGCCTGGCGCAGTACCTGGTACCCACGGGCACCGCGCTGGAAAAGGCGCTGGAGCTGGCCCAGCGCATTGCCACCAACGCCCCACTCACCAACTACGCGCTCATGCACGCGCTGCCGCGCATTGCCGAACAGCCGGCCGACCACGGCTTCTTCACCGAAGCGCTGATGGCATCCATTGCCCAGGCCGCTCCGGAAGCGAAAGAACGCGTGCGTGCCTTCCTGCAAGGCAAGGCCGCCAAGGTGCAAAAGGGTTGATGCCAGGCCAACGCAGAACACCCCAGGAGACACAATGAGCACCCCCACCTTCCGCCCGATGACCTTCGGCGTGACCACCGCCGTTCTGCGTGACGGCCCCACCGGCACGCACTACCTGCGCGCCGACCAGGAGCTGCAACCCTACCCTGACCGCCTGACCGACCGCCTGCGCCACTGGGCCGAAACCGCCCCCGACCGCACCTGGATGGCGCGCCGCCAGCCCACCGTAGACGCCGACGGCAAGCCCGCGCTGGGCGACTGGCGCCACATCACCTACGCCGAGGCGTGGGCCACCGCCCGCCGCATCGCCCAGGGTCTCATCAACCGTGGCCTCAACGCCGACCGCCCGGTGGCCATCCTGTCGGAAAACAGCCTGGAGCACGCCCTGCTCGCCCTGGGCTGCATGGTCGCTGGCGTGCCTTACGTGCCCACCTCGCCCGCGTACTCGCTCATCAGCACCGACTACGACAAGCTCAAGCACGTGGTGCGCACCACCACGCCCGGCATGCTGTTCGCCAGCGACGCGGCGCGCTACGGCAAGGCCTTGCGCGCCGTGGCCGGTGAAGGCGTGGAAATCGTGCTGGCCGAAGGCACACTGGACGGTCTGGACAGCACCAGCTTTGCAGACCTGATCGCCACGCCCGAGACGCCCGCCGTGGACGCGGCCATTGCCGCCACCGGGCCGGACACCATCACCAAGTTCCTCTTCACCAGCGGCTCCACCAAGCTGCCCAAGGCCGTCATCAACACCCAGCGCATGTGGTGCGCCAACCAGCAGCAGATGGTGCAGTCCATGCCTGTGCTGGCCGAACAACCCCTGGTGCTGGTGGACTGGCTGCCCTGGAACCACACCTTCGGCGGCAACCACAACTTCGGCATGGTGGTCTACCACGGCGGCACGCTGTACATCGACGACGGCAAGCCAACGCCCGCGCTGATGCACGAAACCCTGCGCAACCTGCGCGAGATTGCGCCCACCGTGTACTTCAACGTGCCCACGGGCTTCGAGGCCATTGCCAACGCCATGAAGACCGACGACCTGCTGCGCAAGACGCTGCTGTCGCGCGTGAAGATGTTCTTCTATGCCGGTGCCGCACTGGCCCAGCCCGTGTGGGACAGCCTGTACGAGAGCGAGGAGCGCGAGATCGGCCAGCGCATCGTCATGGGCACGGGCCTGGGCATGACCGAATCGGGCCCATTCGGCATCTTCGTGACCAACCCCTACGTGAAGGCGGGCGACCTGGGCCTGCCCACCCCCGGCCTGGAGCTCAAGCTGGTGGACATGGACGGCAAGACCGAGGTTCGCTACAAGGGCCCCAACATCACCCCCGGCTACTGGCGTGCCCCGCAGGACACCGCCGACGCCTTTGACGAAGAAGGCTTCTTCAAGACGGGTGACGCGGTCAAGTGGATCGACGAGACCGACATTCACCTGGGCCTGAAGTTCGACGGCCGCATCGCGGAAGACTTCAAGCTCGCCACCGGCACCTTCGTGAGCGTGGGCCCGCTGCGCGCCAAGATCATCGCGGCGGGTGCCCCGTACATCCAGGACGTGGTGCTGACCGGCCTGAACCTGAAAGAAGTCGGAGCCATGGTGTTCCCCACGCCCAAGGTGCGCGAACTGGCGGGCCTGCCTGCCGACGCGTCGCTGCACGACGTGCTGGAGAGCGCCCCGGTGCTGGCCCACTTCCAGACCGTGGTGAACGAACTGGCCAAGACCGCCACCGGCAGCGCCAACCGCATCGCCCGCCTGTGCCTGCTGGCTGACGCACCCACCATCGACCGTGGCGAGATCACCGACAAGGGCTCCATCAACCAGCGCGCCGTGCTCACGCACCGTGCCGACACCGTGGCCGCCCTGCACGAGGACCGCCTGCACCACATCCTCAAGCCCCAGGCGCACTGAAAGCGGAGCACCCCCATGGCCAACAAAGGTTTCTTCAGCGCGTTCGACGACGTGTGGATGCTCGACGGGGTGCGCACGCCCCTCGTGGACTACTGCGGCGCGCTCGGGCATATTTCTCCCACCGACCTGGGCATCAAGGCCGCACGCGCGGTGCTCGAACGCGCGGGTGTGCCCGGCGACCACATCGGCTCGGTGGTCACAGGCAACATGGCCCCTGGCGACTTCGACCAGTTCTTCCTGCCGCGCCATATTGGCCTGTACGCCGGGGTGCCGGTGGAAGTACCCGCCATCATGGCGCAGCGCATCTGCGGCACGGGCTTCGAGCTGTTCCGCCAGGCGGGTGAACACATCCAGGGCGGTGCCTGCGACGCCGCGCTGGTGGTGGGCACCGAGAGCATGACGCGCAACCCCATCGCTGCCTTCGACCACCGCACCGGCTTCAAGCTGGGCGCGCCCGTGGGCTTCAAGGACTACATGTGGGAAGCGCTGAAGGACCCGGCAGCTGGCATCAACATGATCCAGACCGCCGAGAACCTGGCAAAGAAATACGGCATCACCCGCGAGGCAGTGGACGAATTCGCCAGCGCCTCCTTCGCCAAGGCCGTGGCCGCGCAGGAAAGCGGCTTTCTGGCGGGCGAGATCGTGCCCGTGGTGAGCGAGAAGTTTGAACTGGAAGGCTACAAGCCGCGCGGCATCAAGCTGCAGGGCAAGCTGACCGAGGTGAGCACCGACACGCACCCGCGCCTGTCGCCGGTGGAGGTGCTGGCCAAGCTCAAGCCGGTGTTTGAAGGCGGTGTGCAGACCGGCGGCAACAGTTCCGCGCTGGTGGACGCCGCCGCAGCAGCCGTGGTGGCGTCTGGCGCCTATGCCAAGGCGCACGGGAAAAAGCCGCTGGGCCGTGTGGTGGCTGCCGCTGCCGTGGGCGTGCCGCCCGAGATCATGGGCATCGGCCCGGCACCTGCCATCCGCCTGCTGCTGGAACGCACCGGCCTGAAGCTGGACGACATTGCCCGCTTCGAGGTGAACGAGGCCCAGGGCGCACAGACCCTGGCCGTGGCGCGCGAACTGGGCATGGACCTGGCCCGTCTGAACGTCAACGGCGGCGCCATTGCCCTGGGCCACCCGCTGGCCTGCACCGGCGTGCGCCTGACCATCACCCTGGCGCGCGAACTGCGCCGCAGCCAGCAACGCTGGGGCATCTCCAGCGCGTGCGTGGGCGGCGGCCAAGGCATTGCACTGCTGATCGAGAACCCTCTTTAAACACAGAACACCATGAACATCCAAGGACAGGCAGCACTGGTCACTGGCGGCGGCTCCGGCCTGGGCGAAGCCACGGCACGTGAACTGGCTCGCCAGGGCGCCAAGGTCGCCGTGCTCGACATCAACCTGGCCAACGCCGAGCGCGTGGCTGGCGACATCAACACCGCCCACGGCGCAGGCACGGCCATCGCCCTGCAATGCGACGTGACCAACGGCGACAGCGTGCAGGCTGCCATCAGCACCGCCGCGGCCACACATGGCACGGCGCGCATCCTCATGCAGATCGCGGGCATCGGCAGCGCCAAGCGAGTCATTGGCAAGGACGGCAGCCCCGCCCCGCTGGAAGACTTCGCGCGTGTGGTGAATGTCAACCTTATCGGCACCTACAACGTGGCACGCCTGTTTGCAGCAGCCTGTGCCAAGGCCGAGCCCATGGCCGACGGCGAACGTGGCGCCATGGTGTTCACCGCCTCGGTGGCGGCGTTCGACGGCCAGGTGGGCCAGCAGGCCTACAGCGCCTCCAAGGGTGGCGTGGTGGGCATGACCCTGCCCATGGCGCGCGACCTGGCGCAGCACGGCATCCGTGTTTGCACCGTGGCCCCGGGCCTGTTCGCCACCCCGTTGATGAAGGAACTGCCCGAGGCAGTGCAGGAATCGCTGGCGGCCAGCATCCCCTTCCCCAAGCGCCTGGGCAAACCCGAAGAGTTCGCCGAACTGGCCTGCCACATCGTCAGCAACGGTCACCTCAACGGCGAAGTGATTCGCCTGGACGGCGCACTGCGCATGGCCCCCCGCTGAAAGAACGAGCACATGAGCAAGACCGTTGTGTACGAAGTGGAAGTGATGTTCGGCGACTGTGACCCGGCCGGCATCGTTTTCTTCCCCAATTTCTCGAAGTGGATGGACGCCTCGTCGCTGAACTTCTTCGTCAAGTGCGGCGTGCCGCCCTGGCGTGAGCTGGTCAAGACGCGCGGCATCGTCGGCACGCCCCTGCTGGAGATCCACACCAAGTTCATGCGCCCGGCCACCTACGGCGAACGGTTGCAGGTGCACACCAGCGTCATCGAATGGCGCGACAAGGTATTCATCCACAAGCACGTCGTCAAGCGTGGTGATGAAGTGCTGTGCGAAGGCACCGAGACGCGCGCCTTCGTCGTGCATCCGCCCGAGAACCCAGACCGCATCAAGGCCATTCCCGTGCCCGAGGACATCAAGGCCTTGTGCACCTGAGCTGCGAACCGCCCACACAGGAGACGACGGATGTATTACGAGCCCGGTGTCACGCCTCACGGCCTGCCGCACGACCCCTTCAAATCGTGCGTCGTACCTCGGCCCATCGGCTGGATTTCGACCGTTGACGCGCAGGGTTGCCACAACCTGGCGCCCTACAGCCAGTTCCAGAACGTCACCTTCGACCCGCCCATCGTCATGTTCAGCGCCAACCAGACCACCCGTGGTCAGCGCAAGGACTCGGTGCAGAACGCCGAACAGACGGGCGAATTCGTGTGGAACATGGCGACCTACGACCTGCGCGAGGCGGTCAACATCTCGGCCGAGGAAGTGCCTCCGGGCATCGACGAGTTTGAACGCGCCGGCCTTGAAAAACTGCCCAGCCGCCTGGTCAGGCCCATGCGCGTCAAGGGCTCGCCCATCCAGTTCGAGTGCGTCTACCTCAACACGCTGCGCTTCCCGGGCTCGCACACCATGGGCACTGCCGACGTGGTGTTCGGCCGCGTGGTGGCCATCCACATCGACGACGAAGTCATCGGCCCCGACGGGCTCGTGGACGTCCTCAAGATCAGGCCCCTGGCGCGCATGGGCTACTACGACTACACCTACGTGGACAACAAGTTCCAGATGGTGATTCCCGGCAACAGCCAGGCCCTTCTGGCCGGGCTGGAAGGCTCGCCCGACAAGGCCAGCAAGACATACCCAGAGGCGTGACAACGCCCACCCCATTCCATTTTTTCTTCACCACCCACCAAGGAGACACCATGAAACTGAAGAAAACCCTGCTGGCCGTTGCCCTGACGGCCCTCACCGCCACAGCCGCACAGGCAGACATCAAGATCGGCGTGAGCCTGGCGCTCACCGGCCCCGGCTCCGGCCTGGGCATTCCCATGCAGAACCAGTTCAAGCTGTTCCCGCAGACCATCGGCGGCGAAAAGGTCCAGCTCATCATCCTTGACGACGCCACCGACCCCGGCAAGGGTGCCGCCAACGCGCGCCGCTTCGTCACCGAAGACAAGGTGGACCTGATCATCGGTTCGTGCATCACCGCCGTGGCCGCCGCCATGACCGACATCGCCTCTGAGGCGGGCACCGTGCAGCTGGCTGGCTCGCCCGTGGGCGTGCCCCCCGGCAAAGACAAGTGGCTGTTCCGCCTGCCGCAATCCAACACCGTGATGGGCTTTGCCGTGGTGGAACACATGGTCAAGCAGGGCGTGAAGACGCTGGGCTTCCTGGGTTACACCGACGCCTACGGCGAGCAGTGGCTCAGGGAAATCCAGCCGCTGCTGGACAACGCTGGCATCAAGCTGGTGGCCACCGAGCGCTTTGCCCGCACCGACACCAGCGTCACCCCGCAGGCCCTCAAGCTCAGCTCGGCCAACCCCGACGCGGTGCTGATCGTGGCTTCGGGCAGCGGCGCCGCCATGCCCCACATGGCCATGGTGGACCGTGGTTACAAAGGCAAGATCTACCAGACGCACGCCGCCGCCACCCAGGACCTGATGCGCGTGGGTGGCAAGGCCGTGGAAGGCGCCTTCGTGGTGTCCGGCCCGGCCGTGATCGCCGAGCAGCTCCCAGACAAGCACCCCTCCAAGCCGGTGGCCGTGGACTTCGTGCAGAAATACGAGAAGGCCTACGGCCCCAACTCGCGCAACCAGTTCGCAGGCCACGCCTACGACGCGCAAGTGGTGCTGGAAAAAGTGGTGCCCATGGCACTGAAGAAGGCCAAGCCCGGCACGCCCGAGTTCCGCGCCGCGCTGCGCGACAGCATGGAAACCATGGGCCGCACGGTGTTCTCGCACGGCGTGATGAACTGGAAGCCCACCGACCACTGGGGCTACACCATGGAAACGGGCGTGATGCTCAAGGTCGTGGACGGCAAGTTCAAGGTCGAACAGTAATCCACCGCATCCAGCCCGGCCGCGCCGGGCTCGCCTGTGCCCTGGCGGCCAGGTGTGAACGGCGCGGCTTTCTTTTGTCCTGAAAAGACCCAAGGCCACCCCATGGACTCCACGATCGCCAGCATTCTCTTGCTGGACGGCCTGACCAACGGTGCCGTGTACGCCCTGCTGGGCCTCGCGACGGTGCTCGTCTTCACCGTCACGCGCATCATCTTCATTCCGCAAGGTGAGTTCGTTGCCTATGGCGCGCTCACACTTGCCCTGTTCCAGGCTGGCAAGGTGCCAGGCACAGTGTGGCTGCTGCTCCTGCTGGCCAGCGTGGCCGCCGTCATGGAACTGACCACGCGCTGGCGGCACCACCGCAGCGCCACCATCGCCGTCAAAGCCGCGCTCAAGACCCTGGCCATGCCAGTCGTGGTCAGCCTGGTGGCCATCTGGGCCGCGCCGCAGCAGTTCCCGCTGCTGGTGCAGGCGGCGCTCAGCGTTGTCATCGTCACCGTCTACGGCCCGCTGGTGTACCGCGTGGCCTACCAGTCGCTGGAAAGCGCCACGCCGCTGGTGCTGCTCATTGTGTCGGTGGGCGTGCACTTCGCCATGACCGGCCTGGGCCTGCTGTTCTTCGGCGCCGAAGGCTTCCGCAACCCAGCTTTCTGGGATCTACGCCTGAACGTCGGGCCCGTCATGCTGTCGGGGCAGACCATCATCATCGGCCTGGCAACCGTGGCACTCATCGTGCTGTTGTGGCTGTACTTTGAAAAGTCCCTTCGCGGCAAGGCCTTGCGCGCCACTGCCGTGAACCGCACCGGCGCGCGGCTCATGGGCATCTCCACCCACGCCTCGGGGCAGCTCACCTTCACTATGGCGGCCTTCATCGGTGCGCTGTCGGGCCTGCTCATCGGCCCCACCACCACCGTGTTCTACGACTCGGGCTTCCTCATCGGCCTCAAGGGCTTCGTGGCCGCAGTGGCCGCAGGCCTGTCCAGCTACCCCGGCGCCCTGGTGGCGGCCCTGTTCGTCGGCGCGATCGAATCCTTCGGCTCCTTCTGGGCCAGTGCCTTCAAGGAAGTGATCGTGTTCACCCTGATTCTGCCCGTGCTGCTGGTGCGCTCGCTGAGCAGCGGCCACTCCGACGAGGACCACTGAAATGAAACTGCCCCCACGCTCACTTTGTTCGCTGCCCCCCGAGGGGGCTTCAGTCTCCTTGAGACGGCTCGGCGGAGACTGACATGCAACTCAGCCCCAAGAACATGGGCCTGCTGGCCCTGGCTGCCGCCGTGCCGCTCATCGCGGTGCTGCCCCTGCCCGACTTCTGGATCACCCAGCTCAACTACATCGGCATGTACGCCATGACGGCGCTGGGCCTGGTGCTGCTCACCGGTGTGGGCGGGCTCACCTCTTTCGGGCAGGCGGCCTTCGTCGGCATTGGCGCCTACACCTCTGCCTGGATGACGCTCAACCTCGGCCTCTCCCCCTGGGTCACGCTGTTCATCGGCCTGGGCTTCACGGCGCTCAGTGCGCTGATCGTGGGCGTCATCACGCTGCGCATGTCGGGCCACTACCTGCCGCTGGCCACCATCGCCTGGGGCTTGTCGCTGTACTACCTCATGGGCAACCTCGATGCTCTGGGCAAGTACGACGGTCTGTTGGGTATCCAGAGCCTGAGCATCGGCGGCTTCGACATCGGCCAGGGCCGCGCCTTCTTCGTGCTCACCTGGGCATTGCTGATCGCCTTTGCGGCTGCCCTGCTGCACCTGCTCGACTCCCGCGCTGGCCGCGCCATCCGCTCGCTCAAGGGCGGCTCGCAAATGGCCGAGGCCATGGGCATCAGCACCTTCCGCTACAAGGTCACCATCTTCGTGCTGGCAGCGCTGTTTGCGTCGGTGGCGGGCTGGCTGCTGGCGCACTTCCAGCGCACGGTCAACCCCTCGGCCTTCGGCCTGAAGATGGGCATCGAATACCTCTTCATGGCCGTGGTGGGCGGCGTGGGCCACGTGTGGGGTGCCTTCATGGGCGCGGGCCTCATCAAGCTCATGGACGACCAGCTGCAGGTGCTGCTGCCCAAGCTCATCGGCACCAGCGGCAGTTACGAGGTCATCGTCTTCGGCGTGATGCTGGTGCTGGTGCTCAAGTACCTGCCCGACGGCCTGTGGTCCATGGTTGAAAAGAAACTGCCGCGCCGCCCCCGCGCCGTGGACTGGGCCAACGCCGCCACCCTGCCTGAGCGCAGCAAGCCCGCACACGGCGAACTGGTACTGGACGTGAACAAGATCCGCAAGCAGTTCGGTGGCCTGGTTGCCGTCAACGACATCAGCTTCCAGATCCACGCCGGACAGATCGTCGGCCTGATCGGCCCCAACGGTGCGGGCAAGTCCACCACCTTCAACCTGGTCACGGGCGTGTTGTCACTCACCAGTGGTGAGGTGACCTACCGGGGCGAACGCATCAGCGGCCTGGCCTCGCGCGAAATTTCCCGCAAAGGCATGGCGCGCACCTTCCAGCACGTCAAGATGATCCCCGATATGACCGTGCTGGAAAACGTGGCCCTGGGTGCCCACACCCGTGGCAGCAAGGGCGTGGCGTCTGCCATGCTCCGCACCAACAGCGACGAGGAACGCCGCCTGTTCAAGGAAGCGCAACGCCAGCTGGAGCGCATTGGCATGGGCGACTACCTGCACGAGCAGGCTGGCAACCTGGCCATGGGCCCGCAGCGCCTGATGGAAATTGCCCGCGCGCTGTGCGCCGACCCGGCCCTGCTGCTGCTGGACGAACCCGCCGCCGGCCTGCGCCACAAGGAAAAGCAGGCCCTGGCCGCCGTGCTGCGCCAGCTCAAGGGCGAAGGCATGAGCATCCTGCTCGTGGAACACGACATGGACCTCGTCATGCAGATCTGCGACCACCTGGTGGTGATGGAGTTCGGCACCCTGCTCACACAGGGCACCCCCGAACACGTTCAGCAAGACCCGAAAGTGCGCGCCGCCTACCTGGGCACCGAACATTGACAAGGCTAAAGACATGACCACTCCCCTGCTCCAGGTCCGCAACCTGCGTGCCGGTTACGGCAAGGCCGAGGTGCTGCACGGTATCGACCTGAGCGCCGCCAAAGGCAGCGTCATCACCGTGATCGGCCCCAACGGCGCGGGCAAATCCACCTTGCTCAACACGCTCATGGGCATATTGCCCGGCAAGGGCACCATCGAATTCGGCGGCCAGGACATTGGCACGCTCACGCTGGAAGAGCGTGTGATGGCGGGCATTGCCTTGGTGCCCGAAAAGCGTGAACTCTTCGGCACCATGCCGGTGGAAGACAACCTGCTGCTCGGCGGCTTCCGGCAGATGCGCATGGGCAACGCCCAGTGGCGCGCCCGGCTGGACGACGTGTACAACCTTTTCCCGCGCCTGAAGGAGCGCCGCGTCCAGCTGGCGGGCACCCTCTCTGGCGGTGAACGGCAGATGCTGGCGGTGGGCCGCGCGCTCATGGCGCGCCCCGACCTCCTCATGCTCGACGAACCCAGCCTGGGCCTGGCCCCGCTGATCGTCAAGGAAATCTTCTCCATCATCCACACACTGCGCCAGACCGGCGTGACCATTGTGCTGGTGGAGCAGAACGCCCGCGCGGCGCTGCAGGTGGCCGACCACGGCTACGTCCTGGAAATGGGCGAACTCGGCGCACAGGGCCCGGCCAGCGAACTGGCCAACGACCCACGCGTGATCGAGACCTACCTCGGTACCGCCAGAAAACAAGACTGACTCCTGCCCCCATGAACGCCTACCTTCCCAGCGCCGGTGACGCCGGCTTCATCCTCTTTGACGTGCTGCAGGCCCATGAGCAACTGGCTCAACTGCCCGCCTTGGCCGAAAACGCCGACCCCGACCTGATGCGCCAGGTGCTGGAAGAGGCCGGCAAGTTCGCGGGCGAAGTGGTGGCCCCGCTCAATCGCGACGGCGACGAAATCGGCGCGCAATGGAAGGCTGGCAGCGTGACCATGCCCCCGGGCTTTCGCGACGCTTACCAGGCCTTCTGGCAGGCGGGCTGGCCCGCCCTGTCGGCCGCGCCGGAAGACGGCGGCCAGGGCCTGCCCACGGTGCTGGAAATGGTGCTGTACGAGTGGTTGAGCGCCGCCAACCACGGCTGGACCATGGCCCCCGGTCTGCTGCACGGCGCCTACGAATGCATCAAGCACCACGCCAGCGACGAGCTCAAGGCCCGCTACCTGGAGAAGGTGGCCACGGGCGAATGGCTGTCCACCATGTGCCTGACCGAACCCCATGCAGGCAGCGACCTGGGCCTGGTGCGTACCAAGGCCGTGCCCCAGGCCGACGGCAGCTACCGCCTGAGCGGCACCAAGATCTTCATCTCGGGTGGCGAGCACGACCTCACCGACAACATCGTGCACCTGGTGCTGGCCCGCCTGCCCGACAGCCCGCCCGGCCCCAAGGGCCTGTCGCTGTTCCTGGTGCCCAAGTTCTACGAAGACGGCAGCCGCAGCGCGGTTGAGTGCGAACGCATTGAAGAAAAGATGGGCCTGCACGGCAGCCCCACCTGCGTGATGCGATTCGACGAAGCCACCGGCTGGCTGGTGGGTGAGCATGGCAAGGGCCTCAACGCCATGTTCCTGATGATGAACGCCGCCCGCGTGCACGTGGCGTTGCAGGGCGTGGGCCTGCTCGACGCCGCCTGGCAGAAGGCCAACGCCTACGCGCATGACCGCCGCCAGATGCGTGCGCCGGGCTCACGCGATCCGTCTCAGCCCGCCGACCCCATCATCCAGCACCCAGCCGTGCAGCGGCTGCTGGACACGCAACGCGCCTGGGTGGACGCCGGGCGCGTGCTGGCCTACGCCACCGCCATTGAGCTGGACGTGGCCAAGCACCACCCCGACGCCGCACGCCGCCAGCAGGCCCAGCAGTGGTGTGCCCTGGCCACCCCTGTGCTCAAAGCCAGCTGGACGGACCAGGCCTTCCACGGTGCCAGCGACTGCCTGCAGGTCTTCGGCGGCCACGGCTTCGTTCGCGAATGGGGCATCGAACAGATCGTGCGCGATTCGCGCGTGGCCATGATCTACGAAGGCACCAACGAAATCCAGGCCATCGACCTGCTCATGCGCAAGGTGCTGGCCGACCAGGGCGCTGGCATGTGCACTCTGCTCGACCGCATCGAAGCCGATCTGGCGCCAGCCAGCGCGGCCGACGACCGCGCTCGCGAAGCCTTGGCAGCACTGCGTGCCCTGCTGGAGAACATCCGCACCGCCGGGCCCGATGCGGCGAGCAAGCTCTACCCCGTCGCAGGCGACTTCCTCCGAGTCGTCACCTTCACGCTGATGGCCTGGGCCTGGGCGCGGCTGGAGCGTTGCGCCTTGCCTCACGATCAGGCGAAGGGCGCACGCGCCTTTGCCCGCTGGGTCTGGCCCGAACGCGCCATGCGCCAGGGCATGGTCGAACAGGCCTTGGCATGACGGGTCGGCGGGGCAACGTCAGCGCGGTGCAGGCCTGCCCCCGGTATCATGTCACCCCCTGAACCCAACCGAAGCGCCCCGCCACCGATGGCCGACCAGACCACCGCCACCACCCAGTTCCGCCGCCCCACCGCCGCTCGCAAGAAGGCGGCGTCGTCGCCCGCCCCTGCGCGGCCGAGCGACACTGCGGTGGACAAGGTGGACACATCCTTCCTGGAAAGCCTGGTCGGCTACAACGCACGCCGTGCGGCGCTGTCGGTGATTGCTGTCTTCCTCGACCGCATGGCCCCGTTCGGGCTGCGGGTGGTGGACTTCTCGGTGCTCACGCTCATCGCGCACAACCCGGGCATCACCTCGCGCCAGCTGTGCGCCGCGCTCGACATCCTGCCGCCCAACCTGGTCGGCATGATCAAGGGCATGGAAAAACAAGGCTGGGTGGAAAAACGCGAACACCCCACGGACCGGCGGGCGCAGGGCCTGCACCTGACCGAAGCGGGCAAGCTACTGCAAGCCGACGCTCAGGCCACCGTCGCCTCCCTCGAGACCGAGGCCATCACCCACCTCTCGGACAGCGAGCGCACCACCCTGCTGCGGCTGCTGCGCAAGGTCTACCGCCCCAAGGGCTGACGGGTCAGAACGCCTCTTTCTCGGCTTCCAGGTAAGCCAGGCTCACGTATTTGCCGATGTTGCTCTCGAAGCCTGCCATGCCAGCCGCGCGGCTGGCCACGCGCGGGTCCTTCAGCACGGCTGCCTTGGCGGCCTCCACGCCCTGCCCGGCCTCCACGGCCTTCAGGCAGGGCTCGTAAATCCCGGCCATGAACTCGCCGTAGGTCTTGAGCAGTTCCTTGCTGCCATTGCCGTGCCCAGGCACCCACAGCTGGTCGCCCGCTGCGGCCTGGATGGCCTCGTAATACTTGAACGTGCCACGGTAAGAACCGTCATCTATGTTGGCGATGCGGTTCTCCATGGCAATGTCACCCACATAGGTCAGGCGGTCCTGCACCACCTCCACGCAAAGGTCCGACGGGGTGTGCGCCGTGCCGTAGTGATGCATTTTCAGCGTCACGTCGCCAAACTGGTAGGTCTTGCCATGCACCGTCGCCTGGTTGGGCGGCACCACCTGCGTACCCATGGTCGCCTGGTTGGTCCAGCGTTCCATCAGGCTGCGCCACAGGTTGCCCTCCACGCCCTTGATCTGCTCAATGGTGTGGGGCAGCGCGTAGATGGGCAGGTTGGGACCGTAGGTCTTCACAAAGGCGTGGTTGCCCAGCCAGTGGTCGCCATGGTAGTGGCTGTTGAACACCGCCACCACCGGCTGCTGGGTCACCTTGCGGATCATGCGGATCGCCATCTGGCCGATCTGCAGCGAGGCGCCGGAGTCCAGCACCACCACCCCCGCGCTGGTCACCACAAAGAGCACGTTGGCCATCAGGCCCTGGTTGTCCGCCGTGGGAAATCCGTCCTTGGCATAAACCATCCAGACGTGCTGCGACAGCTGCTGCGGCGCCACATCCGGCACCGGCGGCCCTTCGATGAAGTCCTGCACCTGCTGAGCGAACAAACGCACCTCGGGCACGGTCATCAAGCCCGCCCCGGCCAGCCCCAGCCCCCCTGCCAGCCTGAGCCAATGACGGCGTGTCGCGCCTTGCTGTGCGTTGAACATGGGTGGTGTCTCCTTTACCGGTCTGTCAGGCTATGGCCAACAAATCATTCAATAAGCAATTATGGATGTTTATTGTCGACCCCATGCCGCCAGATGTCAAAAATCCGTGGCAAAGCGCCGGTCAGAGGCGCAGGCGGCGGGCAATCTCGGTCACGAGCTGGCGTGCCAGGACCAGCTTGGGACCATGCGGCAGTTCCCGCGTGCCTTCAGCATCCACCAGCAGCAAGGCGTTGTCGTCACGCCCGAAGGTGGCCGGGCCGATGTTGCCCACCAGCAGCGGCACGCCCTTACGTTCGCGCTTGGCCTGTGCGTGAGCCAGCAGGTCGTGGCTCTCGGCGGCAAAACCCACGCAGTACAGGGCACCTTCGCGTGCACGCGAGCTGGCGGCCACGCCCGCCAGAATGTCGGGGTTTTCCACAAACGCCAAAGCAGGCGGCAAGCCGCTGCCGTCCTTCTTGATCTTCTGGCCGGCGGCGCTGGCAGGCCGCCAGTCCGCCACGGCAGCGGCGGCCACGAACACCGTCGCACGGTCCACTTCGGCCAGCACCGCAGCCTGCATCTGCAAAGCCGACTGCACATCAACGCGGCGCACACCACGCGGCGTGGGCAGGTGCACGGGGCCGGCCACCAGCGTCACGTCGGCCCCGGCCTCGCGGGCGGCGCGCGCCACGGCAAACCCCATCTTGCCGCTGCTGTGGTTGGTAATGCCGCGCACCGGGTCGATCGCCTCAAAGGTGGGCCCTGCCGTCACCAGCACGTGCTGCCCGGCCAGCACCTTGGGCTGGAAATGCGCAATCAGTTCGTCCAGCAGCTCCTGGGGCTCCAGCATGCGGCCGTCGCCCACCTCGCCGCAGGCCTGGTCGCCCTGGCCCACCGCCAGCACCACGGCGCCGTCCGCGCGCAACTGCGCCGCATTGCGCTGGGTGGCAGGGTGCGCCCACATCTCGCGGTTCATGGCCGGGGCCAGCAGCAGGGGCGTGCGGTCGAGCGGGCGAGCCAGGCAGGTCAGGGTCAGCAGGTCGGCGGCGCGGCCCTGGGCCAGCTGGGCCATCAGGTCGGCGCTGGCCGGGGCAATCAGTATCGCGTCCGGCTCTCGCCCCAGGCGGATGTGCGGCATGTTGTTGGGCTCGCTGGCGTCCCACTGGCTCAACAGCACGGGCCGGTTGCTCAGGGCCTGCATCGTCACCGGGGTGATGAACTGCGTGGCAGCCTCTGTCATCACCACCTGTACGCTCGCCCCGGCCTTCACCAGCAAACGGCACAACTCGGCCGACTTGTAGCAGGCAATGCCCCCAGAGAGGCCCAGGACGATGTGTTTTCCGGCAAGGTCTTCCATGGGCGGGAATGTACCACTGGCGCACGCGCGCCCTGGCCGGTCACGGCGGCCCTGGCTCACCCCGCTCGACCGCCAGCAGCGCCTTCAGGTCATCGCGGCCGCGCTGGGTGATGCCGAGCAGCGCCGCCCGGTCCCCCCGGACCTTCAGCGCCGCGTCCAGCAGCGCCATGTCATGGGTCTCGAAATGCCTCACAATGGTCGCTGCCCTGTCGGGTGTCTCGCCCAAAGCCAGCAGCGACTGGCGGGCCGCCTCCAGCGACGAGTGGAACGTCTCCCTGATGGGTTGCAAGCCACGCTCCCGCAGCTCGAAGGCATCGGTGCGGCTGCGCGCCCTCACCACCACCGGCACGTGCGGCCAGCGCTGTTGCACCACGTCTGCCATGGTCAGCGCCGCCTGCGGATCGTTCACCGCGATCACCAGCAGCCTGGCCTGTGCAATGCCAGCCTCTTCCAGCAGGTCCAGCCTGGCAGCGTCGCCGTAGTAGCACTTCCATCCGAACTCCCGCATCAGTTCCACCTGGTCCGGGTCGTTGTCGATGAGCGTTGCCGGAACACCGTGCGCCACCAGCACCCGCCCCACCACCTGTCCGAAGCGGCCAAACCCGGCGATGATCACCCCGTTCGACTCTTCGATGGTTTCACGGGGCCGCTCACCGCAGTCCATCTTGACGAAGCGCTGGTGCAGGAACAGCAGCAGGGGCGTGCAAAGCATGGACACCGCCACAACCGCGTTGAGCAGGTCATAAGTCTGGCGCGTCAGCAGGTTCTGGCCCAACGCCGCGCCAAAGATCACGAACGCAAACTCCCCCACCTGCGACAAGGCCAAGGCCAGCAGCAGGGCCTCGCGGTTCTTCAAGGCAAAGGCTCTGCCCAGGCCGAACAGGACGGCCGCCTTGAATGCCACCACCAGCAGTGCCAGGCCAATGATGGTCCCGGGCTCTCGTGCCAGCAGCGACACGTCCACCGACATGCCCACGGCAATGAAGAACAGCCCCAGCAGCAGCCCTTTCACCGGCTCGATGTCCAGGCGCAGCTCGTAGCGGTATTCCGAACCGGCCAGCAGCACGCCCGCCAGGAACGTTCCCAGCGCCATCGACAGCCCCACCGACTGCACCGCCATGGCCACGCCGATGACCAGCAGCAGCGAAAAGGCGAAGAAGATTTCACGCATGCCCGTGCGGGCCACGATCCGCATCACCGGGTTGAGCACCGTCCGGCTCACCAGAACGATGGCCGCGATCACTGCTAGCGCCTTGGGCACGGCCCAGACATCGAAACCGTTGCTGGACGCCGCAGGCGCGATCAGCGCCAGCAGAAGGAACAGCGGAATGACCGACAGGTCCTGGAACAGCAGCACCGCGAAGGAGGCCTGTCCGCCTGGAGAGCTCAGAAGCTTCTTCTCCTCCAGGGACGCCAGCCCGATGGCCGTCGAAGACATGGCGATGCCCGCCCCGGCCACGGCGGCCGTCTGCCAAGGCAGCCCCGCCAGAGTCAACACCAGCACGACCAGGGCCAAGGTACCCGTCACCTGCAGCCCGCCCAGCCCGAACAAGGGCTTGCGCAGGCTCCACACCTTCTCGGGCTCCAGCTCCAGCCCCACCAGGAACAGCAGCAGCACCACCCCGAATTCGGCGAAGTGCAGCACCTGCTCCGGGTCCGTGATCAGCCGGAGCACATGCGGCCCGATCAGGATGCCCGCAATCAGGTAGCCCAGCACCGAACCCAGCCCCAGCCGCTTGGACAGGGGCACGGCCAGCACTGCTGCGGCCAGGTAAACCGCTGCATGAGCAAGAAACGCGGTAGAGCCCATGGGAACCTCGGCTGATCAAAACGCCCAGTGTAGTGCGGGGCCGACAACCATCCATCCCCGGCTAACCAGGGTCGAAATCACTTCGTAACCCGGCATCAGGTCACGGCTTTTATAATCGGCATTTCCTCTCCTGCGGACCTGCAAAGGTTCGTCTGCGACATGACCAAATTTGTGTTCGTTACCGGCGGCGTGGTGTCCTCACTGGGCAAGGGCATCGCCTCCGCCTCGCTGGCTGCGCTGCTCGAATCGCGCGGCCTCAAAGTCACCCTCATCAAGCTCGACCCCTACCTCAACGTGGATCCGGGCACCATGAGCCCCTTCCAGCACGGGGAAGTGTTCGTCACCGACGACGGCGCGGAGACCGACCTCGACCTGGGCCACTACGAGCGCTTCATCAACACCCGGATGAAGAAGGCCAACAACTTCACCACGGGCCAGATCTACAAGTCCGTGCTGGAGAAGGAACGCCGTGGCGACTACCTGGGCAAGACCGTGCAGGTCATTCCCCATGTCACCAATGAGATCCAGGAATTCGTCAAGCGCGGCGCGGGCATCGGCACGCCAGACGCGGTCGATGTCGCCATCGTCGAGATCGGCGGCACCGTGGGCGACATCGAGTCCCTGCCCTTCCTGGAGGCGGTGCGTCAGCTCAGCCTGCGCATGGGCCCCAACAATGCGGCCTTCGTGCACCTCACCTACGTGCCCTGGATCGCCGCCGCTGGCGAGCTCAAGACCAAACCCACGCAGCACACCGTGCAGAAGATGCGCGAGATCGGTATCCAGCCCGACGCGCTGCTGTGCCGCGCCGACCGCGTCATCCCCGACGACGAGCGCGAAAAGATCAGCCTATTCACCAACGTGGCGCAGTGGGGTGTCATCTCCATGCCCGACGTGGACACCATCTACAAGGTGCCGCGCGTGCTGCACGAGCAGGGGCTCGACGGCCTGATCTGCGACAAGCTGCGCCTGAACACCCCGCCCGCCAACCTCAAGCGCTGGGACGACCTGGTCTACGAGGTGGAGCACCCGCAGGGCAAGGTGCAGATCGCCATGGTGGGCAAGTACGTGGACCTGTCCGACAGCTACAAGTCGCTCAACGAAGCGCTGCGCCACGCGGGCATGAAAAACCACGTCAAGGCCGAGATCACCTACATCGACTCCGAGACGCTCACGCCCGACAACGTTGCCAGGGAACTGGGCCGCTTCGACGCCATCCTGGTGCCCGGCGGCTTCGGCAAGCGCGGCACCGAAGGCAAGATTGCCGCTGCCCGCTACGCCCGCGAGAACAAGGTACCCTACCTAGGCATCTGCCTGGGCATGCAGGTTGCCACCATTGAGTTCGCACGCCACGTGGCAGGCCTGGCCAACGCCAACTCCACCGAATTCGACCCCGCCACGCCGCACCCAGTCATCGCCCTCATCGACGAATGGCAGGATGCCGACGGCTCCATCCAGAAGCGCGACGCCAACTCCGACCTGGGCGGCACCATGCGCCTGGGCGCACAAAGCTCCGACGTGGCTGCAGGCACCCTGGCCTACAGCATCTACGGCCCGGTGGTCACCGAGCGCCACCGCCACCGCTACGAAGCCAACACACAGTACCTGGACGCACTGCGCAAGGCGGGCCTCGTCATCTCCGCGCTCACCCAGCGCGAACAGCTGACCGAGATCGTCGAACTGCCGCAGAACGTGCACCCCTGGTACATGGGTGTGCAGTTCCACCCCGAGTTCAAGTCCACGCCCTGGGACGGCCACCCGCTGTTCAACGCCTTCGTGAAGGCGGGTCTGGACCAGCACGCACGCAAAGGCTGAAGCCATGCAACTCTGCGGATTCGACGTAGGCCTGGACCGGCCGTTTTTCCTGATCGCAGGCACCTGCTCCATCGAGGGGCTGGAGATGTCGCTTGAAGTGGCCGGCCAGCTCAAGGAAATCTGCTCGGGCCTGGGCATTCCACTGATCTACAAGGGCTCCTTCGACAAGGCCAACCGCTCGTCGGGCTCCAGCCAGCGCGGCGTCGGGCTGGACGCGGGCCTGAAGATCCTGGATGAAGTCCGCAAGCAGCTGCAAGTCCCGATCTTGACCGACGTGCACGACGAGTCGCAGGTGGCCGAGGTGGCCAGTGTGGTGGACGTGCTGCAGACTCCCGCCTTCCTGTGCCGCCAGACCGACTTCATCCGCGCGGTGGCGCAGTCGGGCAAGCCGGTCAACATCAAGAAGGGGCAGTTCCTCGCACCCTGGGACATGAAGAACGTCATCGACAAGGCCCGCGCCGCCGCGCGTGAGGCCGGTCTGTCGGAAGACCGCTTTCTGGCCTGCGAGCGCGGCGTCAGCTTCGGCTACAACAACCTGGTGGCCGACATGACCAGCCTGGCCGAGATGCGCAAGTCCGGCGCACCGGTGGTGTTCGACGTGACGCACTCCGTGCAAAAACCCGGCGGCCTGGGTGCCAGCAGCGGTGGCGCGCGCGAGATGGTGCCCGTGCTGGCCCGTGCCGGCGTGGCCGCAGGCGTGGCGGGCCTGTTCATGGAAACCCACCCCCGCCCGCCCGAAGCCTGGTCCGACGGCCCCAACGCCGTTCCCCTCAAGCACATGAAGTCCCTGCTGGAAACCCTGGTCGCGCTGGACGGCGTGACCAAGCGCAACGGTTTCCTGGAAAACCGCTTCAACGAGTTCTGACACCGGAAAGCCCCCCATGACCAGCGCTTACATCATCGTCGACATGCAGATCTCCAACCCGGAGCAGTACAAGCAGTACATGGCGCAGGCACCCGCTGCGGTCAAGGCTGCTGGCGGTGAATACCTGGTGCGCGGCGGGCGTTTCGAGGTGATGGAAGGCAACTGGAGCCCGGCACGCATCGCCATGCTGCGCTTCCCCAGCTTCGAGCAGGCCAAGGCCTTCTACGACGGCGAAATGTACCGCCAGGCGCGAGCCCAGCGGGACGGCGCCACCCAGTTCTTCAACATGATCCTGGTCGAGGGCGTGGCCGAGCCCGTTTTCTGACCCAGACACAACTACAAACCCATACCGAAAGGAAACCATGAGCGCAATCGTTGATATCGTCGGCCGCGAAGTGCTGGACAGCCGAGGCAACCCCACCGTCGAGTGCGACGTTCTGCTGGAAAGCGGCGTGATGGGCCGTGCCGCCGTGCCGTCCGGCGCCTCCACCGGCAGCCGCGAGGCCATCGAACTGCGCGACGGCGACAAGAGCCGCTACCTGGGCAAAGGCGTGCTCAAGGCCGTTGAACACATCAACACCGAAATCAGCGAAGCCGTGCTTGGCCTGGACGCCTCCGAGCAAGCCTTCCTGGACAAGACCCTGATCGACCTGGACGGCACCGAGAACAAGAGCCGCCTGGGCGCCAACGCCATGCTGGCCGTCTCCATGGCCGTGGCCCGTGCCGCCGCCGAGGAAGCCGGCCTGCCGCTGTACCGCTACTTCGGCGGCAGCACCAGCATGCAGATGCCCGTGCCGATGATGAACGTCATCAACGGCGGCGCGCACGCCAACAACAACCTCGACCTGCAGGAATTCATGATCCTGCCGGTAGGCGCGCCCAGCTTCCGCGAAGCCCTGCGCTGGGGTGCCGAAGTGTTCCACGCGCTCAAGAAGATCATCCACGACAAGGGCATGAGCACCGCCGTGGGCGACGAGGGCGGCTTCGCCCCCTCCGTGGCCAACCACGAGGCCGCCATTCAGCTGATTCTGGAAGCCATCGACAAGGCTGGCTACACCGCCGGTGAACAGATCGCCCTGGGCTTGGACTGCGCCGCCAGCGAGTTCTACAAGGACGGCAAGTACCACCTGGAAGGCGAAGGCCTGGTGCTGTCCGCCGAAGAGTGGACCAACATCCTGGCCACCTGGTGCGACAAGTACCCCATCATCTCCATCGAAGACGGCATGCACGAAGGTGACTGGGCGGGCTGGAAACACCTGACCGAGCGCCTGGGCAACAAGGTTCAGCTGGTGGGCGACGACCTGTTCGTCACCAACACCAAGATCCTGAAGGAAGGCATCAGCAAGGGCATTGCCAACTCCATCCTCATCAAGATCAACCAGATCGGCACCCTGACCGAGACCTTCGCCGCCATCGAGATGGCCAAGCGCGCAGGCTACACCGCCGTCATCAGCCACCGCTCTGGCGAAACCGAAGACTCCACCATCGCCGACATCGCCGTGGGCCTGAATGCCCTGCAAATCAAGACCGGCTCCATGAGCCGTTCCGACCGCATGGCCAAGTACAACCAGCTCCTGCGCATTGAAGAGGACCTGGGTGACGTGGCCAGCTACCCCGGCCGCGACGCGTTCTACAACCTCCGCTGAAACACCAGCAAGGCCGCATGACCATGGGCGCCCGCTTCGTCGCGGCCTTATTGCTGGTGCTGCTGGGCAGCCTTCACGTCCAGCTCTGGTGGGGACGCGGCAGCGTTCCCCAGGTGAACGCCCTGCGCCAGGATCTGGCCGAGCAGGAAAAGGCCAACGCCGAGGCGCGCCAGCGCAACGAGCAGCTGGCCAGTGAGGTGCGTGACCTGCGCGAAGGCCTGGACATGGTCGAGGAAATGGCCCGGCACGAACTGGGCATGGTCAAACCCAACGAGATATTCGTTCAGGTGGCCAAGCCCAAGCCATGACGGTTTCCAATGGGTTGGTTTGCCTGGTGGGCGCCCCGGGCACCCAGCCCCATGCTGTTGCCCAGGCTCTCACAGATCTTCAACCCGGCCTTCAATGCAAGGTTTTCACCTCACCAGGCGACTTCGGAGCCTTCAGGTCAGGTCAGGCGCAAGACTTGCCAACGGACACGCGGATATTGCTGCTCGCGCATGACACGCCCGCCCCCGCTGACGCCCAGGCGGACGATGCGTGGCGAGCAGTACTCTGGAAGTCCCAGGTGCCACATCAGGTCATTTACGGTACTGAAGAAAGTTTGGTCACCCACGCCGCTCAGGCACTGGGGCTGCTCCCCGCACCGCCCAGGCGCACCATGGCACCCTGGGCATGCGAGAAATGCAGCGACCCGGACTGCGAGCACCGGCTGTTCCAGGACCTGCTGAAGCAACGCACCTGAACATCAACCCGAGCCGGGCCCACACAGGGCCGGCTCCGGCAGGACGGCCGTCACTGCATCTGGTTCGAACCAGGCGGCTGCTGCTGCCGCGAGAGGAACAACCGGGCGGCATCCACGGCATCGAAGCGGTACTTCATGCCGCAGAAATCGCAGCCAACCTCCAACTCGCCCCGCTCGGCCAGCACGGACTCCACCTCTTCCACGCCCAGCCCCTGCAACATGCCTGCCACCCGCTCGCGCGAGCAGGTGCAGGAAAAGCGCGGCGCGGGCGCGCCCTCACCGGGCACGAAGCGCATCAGCTTTTCCTGCCAGAACAGGCGGTGCAGGATGGTGTCGGCATCCAGCTCCAGCAGCTCTTCACGCTTGAGGCTGGCCGCCAGCATGGCAATGCGGTTGAAGTCCTCGTTGTGACCCAACTGGTCTTCTTCGGCCCGGGTGGCGGCCGTGCCAGACAGGTTGGCTTCGCCCGTGGCCGGAATCCTCTGGATGAGCAGCCCGGCAGCCATGTGTTCGTTGGCCGCCAGCACCAGCTTGGTGTCGAGCTGTTCGCTCTGCAGCATGTAGTGCTCCAGCACGTCGCTCATGCGCTCCAGCTTTTCATGGCGGGCACCGCTGAGGGGCACCACACCCTGGTAAGGCTGCTGGCCCGGCATGCGGTCCTTCGGGTCCAGGGTGATGGCGCACCGCCCCTGCCCGTTGACGTTCACCATGTGGCTCAGCGGCACACCCTGCGCCACCTCGCCCGTGACCTTGGCCGTGGCCCGGAAGCCGAAGTCCGGCTGCACCTCGGCCACCGCCAGCTTCACCGGCCCGTCGCCGAAAATCTGCAACACCAGGGAACCGTTGAACTTGATGTTCCCCTGCATCAGCACCGCAGCGGCAGACATCTCGCCCAGAAGCTCGCACACCGCCTGCGGGTAGGCCCCCGATTGCGCGTGGCGGTGCAGGATTTCCTGCCAGCCGTCGGTCAACCTCACCAGCATGCCGCGAACCGGCATGCCCTCGAACAAAAACTTGTGCAGTTCAGACACTGGCCTGAGCCTTTCCGTTCAATGGTTTCAGGCCAGCCTGGTACCGGCGGGCATTCTCTACATAGTGGCGCGCGCTGCGGCGCAGACCTTCGATCTGTTCGGGTGTGAGTTGACGCACCACCTTGGCGGGGCTGCCCAAGATCATGGAGCCATCGGGAAACTCCTTGCCCTCGGTGACCAGCGAACCCGCGCCCACCAGGCAATGCTTGCCAATTCTCGCGCCATTGAGCACGACCGCCCCGATACCGATGAGCGACTCATCACCTATGGTGCAACCGTGCAGCATCACCTGGTGACCCACGGTGACGTTTTCCCCGATGGTCAAGGGGAACCCGGCGTCAGCGTGCAACACGCTGGCATCCTGGATGTTGCTGCCCTTGCCCACGGTGATGTTGTCGGTGTCACCACGGATGACGGTACCGAACCACACGCTGCTGTCCTCGCCCAGGGTCACGCGGCCAATCACCTGGGCGCTGTCGGCCACAAAGGCGCTCGGGTGCACCTGCGGCACCAGATCGTCAAGTTGGTATGTGCTCATCCGTAGAATTGTAGGATGCACGCTCCAGAACTGCGCGCGCAGGCCCTGGATGCCCTGTGCTGCGCCGATATCGACGAAAAATGCCGCCTGGCGACCCAGCTCTGGCACCAGGCCAGACGCATCCCGCTGGACACCAACGCCCACCTCCTGGCAGATGTTCCGCTGCCGGGCCGCCCCGCTGCGCCCCGCCTCATTCACCCCGGCAACGTGCCGCAGCGCTCCCCATTCACCCCGGAAGGCGGGGCTGCGCTCATCCATGCCATCTGCCACATCGAATTCAACGCCATCAATCTGGCGTTGGACGCCGTGTCGCGCTTCGCGGGCATGCCGCATGAGTTCTACCTGGACTGGCTGCGCGTGGCAGCCGAAGAGGCCTACCACTTCGGCCTGCTGCGCGGGCACCTGCGCGCCCTGCCCCACGTCACCCCTGGCCAGCGCTGGGATTACGGCGATTTCGAAGCCCACGACGGCCTGTGGGCCATGTGCGAAAAAACCGCTGGCGACATCACCGCGCGCATGGCGCTTGTTCCACGCACACTGGAGGCACGGGGCCTGGACGCCACGCCACTGATCCAGGCCAAACTGCGTAAGGTGGGCACCCCGCAGGCACTGGAGACCGTGGCCATCCTGGACATCATCCTGCGCGACGAGGTAGGCCACGTGGCCATCGGCAACCACTGGTACCGCTGGCTGTGCGAACGCCAGGGGCTGGACCCTGTGAGCCACTACCGTGTGCTGGCGCGGCATTACAGCGCGCCACGCCTGAAGCCCCCGTTCAACACAGCCGCTCGGCAGCAGGCGGGCTTCAGCCAGGCCGAACTGGACTACCTGCAGCAGGTGGTGTGAGCGGCCAGCCTCACCCGCGCGGGTGGTGTCTGGCATGCAGCTGCTTGAGCCGCTCCCGGGCCACGTGGGTGTAGATGGTGGTGGTTGAGATGTCGGCGTGCCCCAGCAACAGCTGCACGGCACGCAAGTCAGCACCGTGGTTGAGCAGATGGGTGGCAAAGGCATGGCGCAGCGTGTGCGGCGACAGGTGCGTGGTGATTCCGGCCTGCTGTGCGTACTTCTTCACCAGTACCCAGAACATCACGCGCGTCATTCCGGCGCCACGCGCGGTCACAAACAGGTCCTCGCTCATCTGCCCGGCCAGAATGCCCGGCCGCGCTTCGGCCAGGTAACTCCGCAGCCAGCGCAACGCCTCGTCGCCGAAGGGCACCAGCCGCTCCTTGTTGCCCTTGCCCGTGACGCGCAGCACCTGGTCGGCAAGGCTCAATTCAAAGGTGCGCAAGCCCACCAGTTCGCTCACGCGCAGCCCGCTGGCGTACATCAGTTCCAGCATGGCACGGTCGCGCAGGCCCAGGGGCTGGCCGGTGTCGGGCGCCCTCAGCAGTGCCTCCACCTGCGCCTCGGTCAGCGTCTTGGGCACACGGGCCAGCTGCTTGGCCGCCAGCAGCTTCAACGTCGGGTCAGTCTGCACCAGCCCTTCCCGCAGCGCCCAGCGGTAAAAGCGCCGCAGCACCGTCAATCGGCGGTTGGCACTGGTGGCCTTGCCTCCCTCATGCAGTTTGACGGCCATGTAGGCCTGCAAGTCTGCCTCGCAGGCACCTGTCAGCGGCAAGGCCTGCTGTCCGGCCCGGGCACCTTGCGGGCCCGTGTCGGCCAGCCACGCGGCAAACTGCGACAGGTCACGCCGGTAGGCCTCCAGGGTGTTGCCTGCCAGGCCATCCTCCAGCCACAGCGCATCTATGAATCGTTCCAAGGGCATCCCATGCTCTCCTGCGGGGATTATGGTCCGGCACCGTTCGCAGGCAGAATCCGGAATGACAACGGATGCTCACCATGCTCACACTGTTCCCCATTCCTGCCTTTGCCGACAACTACATCTGGCTGCTGCACAACGGCCGTGACGCCTGGGTCGTTGACCCCGGTGACGCGGCGCCGGTGCAAACCCACCTGCGCGAGCACGGCCTGACGCTGCGCGGCATCCTGCTCACCCACCACCATGCCGACCACACCGGCGGCGTTGACGATTTGCGCACCACCACGGGTGCCCGGGTGTTCGGCCCCGCGTTCGAAGCGCTGCCTGAACCCGTGGAACGTCTTGGGGAAAGCGACCAGGTGGAACTGCTTGGCCTGACATTCCAGATCCTTGAAGTGCCCGGTCACACCGCTGGCCATATTGCATATTTCGCACCTGATGCCGGCGGCGGCCCGCTGCTCTTCTGCGGTGACACGCTGTTTTCCGGGGGATGCGGCCGCCTGTTCGAGGGCACACCGGCGCAAATGCTCGCTTCCCTTGACAAGCTTGCAGCGTTGCCCGCCAGCACCCGTGTCTGTTGCACCCACGAATACACATTGAGCAACCTGCGCTTTGCGCTGGCGGTGGAGCCGGGCAATGTGGATCTGGCGAACTACAACAGCCACTGCGAACAACTGCGTTCACAGGGTCTGCCCACCCTGCCCGGCAACCTTGGGCAGGAGCTGCGCATCAACCCCTTCCTGCGCAGCCGACAACCTGAAGTGGCGGCCTCGGCCAAGGCGCAGTCACCCGAAGCCGTGGGCGACGTGGCCATATTCGCGGCGCTGCGGGAATGGAAGAACCGTTTCCGGTGAACCGTGCCACCCCAAGGCCTGCCGTGTGTAACAGGCCCCGATACGTAACAGGCAACCTCGGACGGGAACCGGTGGCAGATAATCCGGTCTGCACATCTTTAAGCAAATGACCGGTGCGATGACACGATCCCGAATCTGGTTGCCTCTGTGGGCAACACTGACCCTGAGTGCCTGCAGCACCGTTCCTCTCTCATCCGACCCGTCCCAGGGCGCTTCGGCGTCCGGCGGCGACGGTGCGTCCGCCTACGCCCTGCAAGCTCCCCCGAAGCGTCGCAGCCCCTCGCTGGTGCCCAGCGGGCCTTTGCAAGCGCTCACCGTCAGCAAGGCAGAACCGCCGCCCCAGAGCGTGGCAACGCTTGAGGCCCCGAAAGACCTGTGGGAGCGCATGCGCCGCGGTTTTGCCATGCCCAACCTCGACACCGATCTGGTTCGGGATCGCGAACAATGGTACGCCAGCCGCCCTGACTACCTTCAGCGCATGACCGAACGGGGCAGCAAGTACCTGTTCCACATCGTCGAAGAGCTGGAACGGCGCAACCTTCCCCTTGAGCTGGCGCTGCTCCCTTTCATCGAAAGCGCCTTCAACCCACAGGCCGTCTCCAGTGCCAAGGCCGCTGGCATGTGGCAGTTCATGCCCGCCACGGGCCTGCACTTCGACCTGAAGCAGAACGCCTTTCGCGACGACCGCCGCGACGTGCTGGCATCCACCCGCGCCGCGCTTGACTATCTGGAACGGCTTCACCGCATGTTCGGCGACTGGCACCTGGCGCTGGCCGCCTACAACTGGGGTGAAGGCAACGTGGCCCGGGCCATCAAGCGCAACGAGCAAGCCGGATTGCCCACCGGCTACACCCACCTGCGCATGCCGGAAGAAACCCGCTACTACGTGCCGAAGTTCCAGGCGGTCAAAAACATCGTCTCCCAGCCGGAACGGCTGGGAGCGCGCCTGCCGTTCATCGGGAACCACCCCTTCTTCGATACGGCCACCATCGAGCGCGACATGGATGTCTCGCTCATCGCCGAACTGGCTGCGGTGACCGAGAAAGACTTCCGGCAGCTCAACCCCTCGCACAACAAGCCTGTGATCCTGGCAGCCGGCACTCCCACCGTGCTGCTGCCCTGGGACAACACGCGCCTGTTCGAGGAACGGCTGAAAGCCCACAAGGGCCCCTTGGCCAGTTGGACAGTGTGGCGCGTGCCCCGCAACATGACAGTGGCTGAAGCCGCCAAGGAGCATGGCCTGACAGAAAAACAGATGCGGGACATGAACCGCATTCCCCCGCGCATGGCCCTGCGCGCGGGTGCCACGGTGCTCGTGCCCCGCAGCGAGCGGTACAGCACCGACGTGCCCGAGCACATTGCCGACACCGGCCAGATCCTGCTCACCCCCGAATCACAGGGCCGCGCAAGCAAAACGGTTCAGGTCCGCAAGGGTGACACGCTGGCAAGCATTGCCCGCCAGCACAAGGTCAGCGTGGCAAACCTGCGCAAATGGAACGGGTTGGGCGCAAACGCCGCCGTAAGCGCCGGGCAGACCCTCGTGATCCAGTCGCCTGCCAGAGTGGCGGCCAAGAGCGGGGGCGGCAAAAAGAGTGCCAAGGCGAAAGTCATCAAGAAACCCGCTGGTCAGACCACGCTTCAAGCCAAGACCAAAAGCCCGGCAACACGCTGAGCGCGCCACCTGGAGCGTGGCCTAGACCTTGAACACGGTCTTGGCCCGCTGCGAGAAGCGGTTCGTGAAGGTCTGTGCGGGCTGCACGCCCGCCAAAGGCAGGTCCAGCTGCAGCCGGTCCAGTGCACGCATCACGTTCATTGGCCCTTCGGGCGGAATCACGCCGTCAGTGGCCAGGGTCTCACGGCATTTGCTGAACGCCGCCAGGAAAACCGCCCTATCACCCCACATGTGGCTTTCCGGCACATGGGTGATCAGGTCCGAAGGCGTTGCCGTGTGCAGCCATTTCAGCGCACGTACCACACCATTGGCCAGCCCCTGGCAGATGGCCGGATGGCGTTCGATGAACTCGGTGGGCGCGCTCAGGCAGGTGCACAGCACAGGCCCACCGAACACGTGGTCGCTGCCGCGCAAGCCCCGCGTGTCGCTGATCACACGGATGACACCGTCCTGCTCCAGGCGGGTGATCAGGGGGTCGGTGTAGCTGACTGCGTCGATTTCACCGGTATGGAAGGCTTCGAGCGCCCGCTCCGCGTCCGGCACCTCGACGAAGTTGACATCGGTGAGGCGTAGACCGGCCCGGAGCAAAACCAACCGGGCCACGCGGTGGCCCAGTGACCCCGAGGCAAACACCCCAATGCTGCATCCGGCCAGGTCGCGAACCGTGGCATGGCCGGGCACGGCCGTGGGCGACACCCCCAGCACCACCTGCGGCCCGCGTGACATCAGCACAAACGCCTGGTGCGGACGGCGGTTGGCGTGTTGCAAAACCGTCCTCTCGAAGGTTCCGGCAAACACGTCAGCCGGGTACTGCACCAGCGTGTTGAGCATCCACGCGTGACGAGGAAGCTCGGTCAGCTGGACATCCAGCCCCTCGGCACGGAAATAGCCCAGCCGCAACGCGAGTATCAGCGGCAACTGCTTGATCTGCCTGGGGTTTTGCACCACCACGTTGACGCGCTGCAGCGGCCCCGCAGGTGCAGCCAGGACGGCCGGCATCCCACAGGATGCTGCCAATCCCCAGCCCAAGACTACCCTACGCTTGACCATTTGCAACCTCGACCCGTACCGGGGCCGCGAGAACCCCCATTCATCACGGATATCGAGATTACGTTCGCGCCGCATTCCTCACATCAGGACCGACCCCGAGCGGGAAAACACCCATGGGGAGAACCCTGAGGAATCGGCCACTTAGCGCCGGTCGGCCAGCGCGTGGGCGATGGTGCCCAGGTCCACGTATTCCAGCTCGCTGCCGATGGGCACGCCGCGTGCCAGCCGCGTGACCTGGATGTGCCCCTTGAGCGCCTGCGCAATGACGTGTGCCGTGGCCTCGCCTTCGGCTGTGAAGTTGGTGGCCAGGATCACTTCGCGCACCTCGTTGGGCGGCGGCGCCGCGATCCGGTCGAACAGCTTCTGCAGACCGATGTCTCGCGGGCCCACGCCATCCAGAGGGCTGAGCTTGCCCATGAGAACGAAGTAACGCCCCCGGTAGGCCCCGGTACGCTCCATGGCTGCCTGATCGGCCGGTGTCTCCACCACACAAAGCTGGCCGGTGTCGCGCTGGGGGTCCTGGCAGGTGGTGCAGACGTCGTCTTCCGTGAACGTGTGGCACAACGCGCAGTGCCGTACCTGGGCGGCAGCCTCCTGCAGCGCCCGCGCGAGCTGCAACGCACCATCGCGGTCATGCTGCAGCAGGTGAAACGCCATGCGCGACGCCGACTTCACCCCGACACCCGGCAGCCGCTGCAAGGCACGCACCAGGGCGTCCAGTTGGGAACCGGCCATCGCGCAGCGCCTGTCAGAACGGGAACTTCATGCCGCCGGGCAAGCCCGGCATACCTGCAGTGATCTTGGCCATCTTCTCCTGCGAAGTCTCTTCGGCCTTGCGCACTGCCGCGTTGAACGCAGCGGCCACCAGATCTTCCAGCATGTCCTTGTCGTCGGCCAGGAGGCTGGGGTCGATGGTGACGCGCTTGACATCGTGCTTGCAGGTCATCACGACCTTGACCAGGCCAGCGCCCGATTCGCCAGTGACCTCGATGTTGCCGAGTTCGTCCTGCGCCTTCTTCAGGTTGTCCTGCATGGCTTGTGCCTGCTTCATCAGGCCGGCGAGTTGTCCTTTGTTGAACATGGGTATTCCTTGTGAATGAATGGGGGAAAGTCAGAGCGGTTGGATGCTGCCGGGCACGATTTTGCCGCCAAAGTCGCGCATCATCGCCTGAACGAAAGGGTCCTGGAGCATGGTTTCCTCGGCACGGCGCTGGCGCTCCGCCGCCGCCGCCGCCAGTCTCTTGGCGGGGGAATCGTCCACGGGGCCTGTCTCCAGGGTCAGGCGAACATCATGCCCTGCCGCCTGCAAGGCGGCCTGCAGTCTGTCACGCGACCCCGACTGCGCCAGGGACGTGTTGGGCACGCAAAGCCGCCATTGACCGCCATCGGACGACACCAGGCAAGACTGCAGCGCCAATTCACGCACCAGTGCGCCGATGGCTTCCGCCTTGACCAGCGCCATCACGGTGTCGTACCAGAAGTCTGCCAGGCCAGCATCCCGCGGGTTTGGCTGCATCGTTGGCTGAGCCGGGGCAGACGGCGCAGGGGCTGCCTCGACGGCAACATCTTGCGCTAAATGGTCTGGCTCCTCGGCCGCAATGACAGGCTCTGGAACAGGCACCGCCACAGGTGCGGGTGCGGGTGCGGGTGCGGGTGCGGGTGCGGGTGCGGGTGCGGGTGCGGGTGCGGGTGCGGGTGCGGGTGCGGGTGCGGCCATCTTCGCCGCTGCAGGCACCTCAACCGGCGTTTTCAGAGTTTTTTTTTCCGCCCCTGCCGGTTTGAATGCCAGCAAGCGCAGCAGCACCATGGTCAGTGCCGCGTATTCGTCGGGGGCCAGCCCCAGTTCGCCGCGCCCGTGCAGACAAAGGCTGTAGAGCAGCTGGGTTTCGTCGGGCGGCAACACTGCGGCCAGGCGGGCCACTTCCAATGCCTCGGGGTCGTTGACGTCGGCGGCCACACCCGGCACGGCCTGGGCCACTGCCATGCGTTGCAGCGCCCCAGTCATTTCTTCCAGCGTGGAAGCAGCGCTGAAACCGTTCACACGCAAGGCGTCCACCGTTTCCACCACGGTCTTGCCATCACCCAGGGCCAGCGCCTCGATCAGCGTCCAAACATGGCTGCGGTCCACGGCACCCAGCATCTGGCGAACGGCGGCTTCCTGCAACTGGCCGCCGCCAAAGGCAATGGCCTGGTCGGTCAGGCTGAGCGCGTCGCGCATGGAGCCGCGGGCAGAGCGAGCCAGCAACCGCAGCGCCAACGGGTCCGCGGGCACGTTCTCGGCGGCCAGCACACGCGTCAGGTGCTCCAGCACCGTCTCGGGAGCCATCGGGCGCAGGTTGAACTGCAGGCAACGGCTCAGCACCGTCACGGGCACCTTCTGCGGGTCGGTGGTGGCCAGCACGAACTTCAGGTACTCGGGCGGCTCCTCCAGCGTCTTCAACATGGCGTTGAAGGCCGTGTTGGTCAGCATGTGCACTTCATCGATCATGAAGACCTTGAAACGCCCCTGCACCGGCTTGTAAACCGCCTGCTCCAACAGGGCTTGCACTTCGTCGACGCCCCGGTTGGAAGCAGCGTCAAGCTCGGTGTAATCGACAAAGCGGCCAGAATCGATATCGGTGCACGCCTGGCACACACCGCAAGGCGTGGCGGTGATGCCGCCCTGCCCGTCCGGGCCGGTGCAGTTGAGCGACTTGGCCAGGATGCGCGAAACCGTGGTCTTGCCCACCCCCCGGGTGCCCGTGAACAGGTAGGCATGGTGCAACCGCTGTGTGGTGAGCGCATTGCCCAGGGCCTGCACGACGTGCTCCTGCCCCACCATTTCAGCGAAATTCTTGGGGCGGTACTTGCGGGCCAGGACAACGTAGGACATGGGTGGATTCTATCGGTGGCCAGCGCATGACCCGGCACCTCCCGCAGACTGCGTGGCCGGCAGGGTATTCCCCAGTCGCATACAATCCACGCTGACGGGCCTTCCCGCATGGTGAAGCGGCCAACCGGGTCAGGTGGGGAACCAAGCAGCCCTAACTGTGGAGCCAGTGCCGGGGTCAAGGCTCGTCACCTTTATTTTCAGATGTCCTTGAGAATCAAGGACTTCAGCAAAATCAAGGGGTTACTACCGTTCGGTGTGTCACCCGACTGTGTCACTTTCTCAGGTGAAAATGAGCAAAGAAGACATGGCCCAAGTCACTGGCCTGCATCAGCGTAACGGCGTTTATCAACTCCGTGTCATGGTCCCACACGACCTCCGGGACCACTACGGCAAAAGCAGCGTCCGCACTAGCCTGGGGACCAGCTCCCGCACCGAAGCCACCTACAAGGCCACTTTGGCCCGTGCTGACTGGCTGGCGCAGTTTGAGCAAAAGCGCAGGGAACTGCGCCCTCAAATGCTGGACAAGGTCACCCATGAACTGGCTATTCAATTGGCTGAACGCATCAGGGCTTCTGTCCTCGGTATGGACGATGCACTCCGCGACCACCCTTCAGCTCTTGAGGTAGTCCTGGATGTGGCTCACAGCATCAAGGCCACAGCACTCAGTCGCCTGACCATCAGCAAAGCCCAACCTCCGGCCCGACAACCACACTCGCCGCAGTCGGGTCTGGACGGCCTCTCTGACCGGCAAGCTGCAGAGCTGGCACAGATGAACAAGGAGGTCTCGGACCACAGTGCCCAGCTCATGGCTCGTAGGCAGCTCTCTGCCATCCTGCCTATGGTTCAAACTGAGGCACGAAAGTTGGGGCTGTCCTTTACCGAGAGCACCCCAGGCGTCCGTGAAGCCCTGAAGGTCTGCTTGGCTGCATACCGTGAGGCACACCTGGACATCACCCGCAGGGACGCCGGAGAGGCCATAGAAGCCCCCAAGACGTCCGCAAAGGGCATCATGGCGACCGCCCTACAGACCGCCACCTCCAGGACCTTGCGGGACGTTTTCGAGCGCTGGGAGAAGTCGGGTGAATCCCCGAAGAGGAAAGATTCCATACAGGCCATGGACCGTGCCCTGCGCCAATTCGAGGAACGGCACCCCGGCATTCTCCTTGCTGACATTACCCGTGAGATGGGCGATGCGTACCGAGCTTGGCTCCGTGACAACTCTGGGACACCCAAGACAGCACGAGACCGGCTCACAGCCATCAAGTCACTGCTGAAGTACGCCCATCGGACGCTACAGTGGACGGAGCGACACACATGGGAAGGCTTGGACATCAAGGCAAAGACCACAAACAAGCGTCGTGCCATCACCACCGAAGAAATGGGCAAGCTGTTCGGCACCCCCCTGCACACAAAGTACTGCCTGCCCGATTCAAAACAGGGCGGACGGGATGCCGCCTACTGGATTCCGCTTCTTGGAGCCTACACAGGTGCCCGCCTGGGTGAGTTGTGTCAGCTGCGGACTGTGGACGTCACTACGGTGGGAGAAATCCCCGCCTTGGTCCTGACCGATGACGGGGAAGGCCTAAGCATCAAGACGGAGGCAGGACATCGCACCATCCCCATTCACAGTGAGTTGATTAGGCTTGGCTTCCTGGGTTATGCGGAGGCCATGCAGAATGCCGGTCATGCCTCACTCTGGCCAGCACTACCCATACGCAAGGGCAAGGCAAGCGATAAATTCGGCAGGTGGTTCCTGGAGTTCCGTAAGGGGCTGGAGATGGTCGGCACGGGTGCGCCATCTTTCCACTACTTCCGACATACCGTCCGTCCCATCATGCGCCGAGCTGGCGTGAGCAGCAAGATTCAGGACTTGATTACTGGCCATGAGACCAAGGGCAGTGTGGGCGATGAGGTCTACGATGAGGTGTTATTGGAAGAGCTGCGACCAGCAGTTGAGGCTATCAAGTATCCGTTCCTGTCACTCCCCGTGGTGTCACCGCACGCGAAACCCTGAGGGATTCACAGGGCACTCTGGATAAGGTTCAACAGAGGACGGCTAAAAAAAACAGGTGCACGCAGACGCACACACAGAACTCCAGGTCAGAAAGCCACGCAGAAGCTCTAGGAGGCACTAGGCGACCCTTTCACGCCCCGTGGCACCTTACCCTTAGACCGCACGAACTCCACCTCCAACGGCCATCTGTAGCACCATAGCCCCATCATTAACGCCATCGAAGAAAAACCGCAGAAGGCCGCCCAGGACCACCTTCAACTTCACCCCTGATACCACCCTCCGCACCGTCACCATCGACGGGGAACCCTGGTTCATCGCCAAGGACCTGTGCGATGTGCTGGGCTTCCGCGATGCGTTCAATGCCACGCGCTACCTGGACAGCACCGAGAAGACAACCCTCCAAATTAGAGGGTTCGCCCGAGGAGCAACGGCTGTCTCAGAGTCTGGTCTGTATGCACTCATCATGCGGAGTAGCAAGCCCGAGGCACAGCGGTTCCGCAAGTGGGTCACCTCGGTGGTCCTCCCGGCCATACGCAAGGACGGGGCCTACGTGATGGGCGAGGAGAAGGCCAAGACAGGTGAGATGGCCGAGGACGAGCTGATTGCCCGTGCCTTGGTCGCCGTGCAGACCAAGCTCAAGCGCCTGGAGGAAGAGCGGGAACGCCTGCTCCCGGCTGCTCAGGGGTACGACAAGTTCCTCAACACCGAGGGCACCGATTGATTCAGACCATCAATTGATGGCCTTGCCCTTGAGGTTGCTCAAAGCAGTGACCCTAGTACGTCAATTTATCCATGAGACACGGGGGACTGCAACCAACAAGGAGTATCTTGGTCTTGGTCTTGGTCTTGGTCTTGGTCTTGGTCTTGATGCCTTAACGACCAAGAAACCCCTCGGTTTCTCACTGGCTTGTCAGAAATCCTTGTCATCCAGCGACTGCGGTGTGGGCACTGTCGTCACTGCTTGGGGCTCCAGCTTACGAGGTCTGCCACCGAGCTTCCCGTTCGCTCTGTTGGTCTCAGCTTTCTGAACACTGTTTGCGAACTCGGCAACCTGAACAGGATCGAGCACATTACCATCTTCGTCTAGGGCAAGGAGGCCAGAGCTGGGCGTCAAAAGGGTCTCCAATGCAGCGGCAACGTCCGTTCCCGGCGATGCCCTCAAACGCCTCACCAGCGCCTCCATTGGCATCCTGCAACCCTCGACCTGCCACAAAGCAGAGCGAGCCATGTCAAAGACTCCCCTCTCGACTGGGGTCAACCAGCCTACACGGGCTTCATGTTCTGCCCAATGAAGAAACATGCGGGGCATACGCAAGTTCGGCTTCAACTGCTTAACTTCGGAGCTGTTTCCTTCAGCAGGCATTACGCAGGAGGGATGGGCGTTTACGTAGTTCATGTGCTTCACTTTCTTCATTTTGTTGATGGTCACGCACGATGGCCGTCACGACCTGTGCAATGGTCAGATGCTCTCCATGGCGTGCCTTGTGGGAGCGTTGATAGTTCTTGAGGTAGTCAAACACTGGCACCGGGAGGGCCAGTTGTCGGTACACCTTGGGGGAATCTGGGACGGTCATGGGATGGCGGTAGTCATGGGGAGGCCTTGAATGCAGGGGACCAGAAAGCAGAAAACCAGACGCTCCGTCAGGAACATCTGGCCTCAGGGGTTTGTCTCGGTCGAGAGTAGGCGTTACTTGCTTCTTCTCAAAGGTGGCGGTTTAGGCGCATACCTGTTCTTCTCAAAGGTCAGGGTTTAGGCAAGGTCAGACCCTCACCACCCCATCAACGAGGAGCGCCCCTCCTTTCCCCATTCATAGCGTTCTCAGCCACTGGGGACTTCTTGTCCAGAATCACCTCAACCCGCCCTAGGTACAGGTTGTAGGACACCTCATCAGCCCATGCTTTGAAGCTCAGGACGGGGGCTTTGTGGCGGTATAAGACGGCACAGCCACCAAACCCAAGCGCTGGTGCGGCGCGGCTCACAAGGGCATCCAAAAGGGTCAGGACAGGGGCAATCGAAGCGTGCATGGGGATAGGTACTCCTATGGTTGAAGGTCCGCCATAGTGCCCGCCTGCGTGGCCCTCAGACAACCCGAGAAAATGCGGATTTTCTAAGGCTCTGGCATACTCCGTCATTGAGAAAAATTCTCAATCATCCCGCTTCCTGGACTGTTCCTCAGGTGGGCCACATCAGGTCCCCACTTTGGCTCCCGCGTCCCTTGCCTTGACCACCCTTAGCACCGTTGACCGGGAAGCCCCCGTGGTCTTGCAGACCTGAGACCAGGACAGCCCCTTGTCCAGGAGTTCCAGGATCAAGGCATGCCGCTCCTCGTTCACAGGACGGCCCTTGTAGCGCCCTTCCCCCTTGGCCTTGGCTATGCCCTGGGCCTGACGCCTACGCCTGTCTGTGTAGTCCTTGCGGGCCACAGCAGCCAGCATGTCCAGGAGCATCCGGTTGACCGCATCCAGGAGGGCCTGTGTGGTTTCGTCCTTGGACTGGGTTGCAGCCATCCAGGAGGTGGGCAGGTCCAGGGAGACCACCCGAATACGCTTCTGCGCCAGCGCACCCTTGAGGGCCTCCCAGTCCTCCGTGTTGAGGCGCGAGAGACGGTCCACCTGTTCGACCAGGAGGGTATCTCCGGGGTGGGCGTCAGCGATGAGCCGGAACAGTTCAGGGCGCTTAAGGGTAGCTCCTGACTCGTTCTCCACGTACCACGCGGCCACCCTTAGACCATGCTCGCTGGCGAACCTCTCCAGGTCTGCCCTGGCTCTGGTGGCGTCTTGGTCATCGGTGCTGGCGCGGAGGTAGGCTCGGATAAAGGACATGGCAGGAACCTCTGGTTTCGTTTGATTGGTTCCATTATTAATGGTTCGACATGAGTTGTCAACAATCACTTATCGAACCAGTTTTGCGGCAATCCATTTGGGTATGCTCAAATCGAACTAGTTGCCGTGATAGCCCCAGGGTGCAAATCACCACGACTGCACTCATAGACATGACCAGACCTTCGCCAATTTGCCGTGCGATTGGCCGAACAACTCAACGAAATTGCTGACAAACAGGACGAAGCTCAACGCAAAGCAGTTGACCAAATTGATGCTCTCCGTAAAAGCCTATCCGCGCAAACAAGTTGCATCGAACGACGTGTCGTCTGTGCGTTGACGTCCAGCCCATGTTGCCTTGACCGGTCTGGCATTGCTGTTGATGGGGCTGTAGATGCAAGCTTGGCAGGCTTTCCAGCTAACCACGCCTTAGCCCCGCAAGGTGGAATCCAGCCCGCTGGCAAGTCTGATGGCAACGCGCTGTCGTTTAGGAAGCTAGATATTCCTGAACATATGCCGGATAAATCCCCCCACAGCTTCTTGCTGGTGCCGGGCAACAGGTTCACTAGGGGCAAGTGGCAGGCCTGCGAACGGAGAGCGCACCCCGCCGAAGTTCAAAAATAGAAAGTTGTCACCATCAAGCTGCCCACAAGCTGGACAGCAGTTGGCCCAGTATTTACCCCCGAACGCTTTTGACCACCTCAACTGTATGGTTGGAGGCTTGGGTGACGGAGGATCGGTCTGACAAAACGGCACGCCCGACCACCAGTACGAAATGAACTGCTCCTTGCACTTCCAACACTCACGAATCGCAGCAAGGTAAGTTGCTCTCTTTGGGTCCTTGTAGCCAGCGTATTGCTCCAGCGGCTGTCCGTGTTTTGCTGCCACATCTGCCAACCGCTTCAGCTTGGGCTTGCATGAGACACACAGCAACGGCCTCAGCCGCTCCGAAATTGGTGCCCATCGATACGGGTCGTTGATGATTGCTTCCGCATCAAGCTCTATCCAGGGGACAGATAGCTCATTGGCCTTTTCAGGCGTAACCTTGTGCGTAACGACCACCTCGATGGCAAGAGACGGTTCCCCCCTCCTATATGTAAGTACGTCGCACACGAAGCTGCCCACTGGCTCTTCCACCGAAACGCCACTGAATGTCCCAGGCTTCAGTAATGTGTGGTGCGGTTGATGGCAGCAATCACAACTACCTAGAAGTAGGATGCTCTTCGCAGCCTTGGGATTGTCGATTTGTTCCCTAATGACCTTGGCTAACAATAGCTTGGCCGTATGGTGAGCAATCGTCTCTCCCGTACAACTCGTATCAGCCTGGTGGGCAAAGTGTCGTACGAGCACCTCCCCAGCCTTAAGGGTCAGAGGCGTGTTACATGAAGGACAGTAGTAAGGGAGCCCTCGCTCTGCCATGCTGGCATGAACCAGACTTCCATCAAGACCAATGCCATATGGCGTCCGCAGTTCCATTTAGCCTCCCTGTTACACCGTCTTGAACATGGTATCTGGACACTGCTAGTCAA
The DNA here is from genome assembly GCF_054780915.1 of Hydrogenophaga aquatica. Lineage (NCBI taxonomy): Bacteria > Pseudomonadati > Pseudomonadota > Betaproteobacteria > Burkholderiales > Comamonadaceae > Hydrogenophaga > Hydrogenophaga aquatica. The sequence goes on from NZ_BAAGVK010000011.1 coordinate 725,940, forward strand.
GCTTGCGGTAAACCTTTTGCAACAACTCCACCTTGCGCTGCACTTGCCGCTCTGCTTCGGCTTGATGGTCGGACCGCTCATCCATTGGCATCTGTTTCAGTTTCTCAATGAACTTGTCAACCGCCAGCAGTTCAGGAATGTACCCAGCCACCTCCTCAATGTGCAGCCTCTTCCTCTCATCGGGGTATCGGTTGAAGACTCTTGCGTAGTTCGGTTCTCCGTAAATCAACTTGGTAGCTTCATATACTTGTTCGTTCCACCTCTGCTTCTCCGCTTCTTCAATAGCCCTCTTTAGGGATTCTTCCGGGTCTTGCTGGGGAGGAACAGGCGGGTTCTTCTTTCTGCCCCGCTCATCCCATGCAAGGCTAAACAACTGATACAAGAGGTAAAGGACAAATAAGCCCCCAAGACCACCCCCACCGCAAAGCGTACGACCGCATTCGTCCATCCACCTCTCCTTCGCTGTCTCCACTTCACAACATTTTGACATCTGCAGAAGGTGTTCAGACATGCCCCCCACGGGGGAGAATAGCCTGCAGTGCTGATCGGATACCCGTTCAGATTTTTGCAGTAAACATCGGGACCTCTTGCGACAAGGCCGCCTGCACCACCGGTGAAAGGGTATGTGTGCCAACTCCCCTACGTTGAGCATTCGGGGACGCCAGCCAATCACGTAGCAGCTTTGCCCCTTTGGATGCATTGCACCCCACACAACACAGTGCGATGTTGTCCACTCCACTCAGCCGCACGTCATTGATGATGTGTTCCCAAGACCTCCGAGTACGCCTCTCCGTGCCAAAGCTGGCGCCGCAGGAGACGCAGGCCAAGTCACGAGCCATCACAGCCACTTCGACAGCCTTAGGGATACCCCATCTGTTCGCCATACGCGCGCCCCTATCCTGAGAATGCGTCGAGGTACTCGAATCAATTGACCGCCACCACACGGGGAACGGAACGGGTAGTTCCGGTTGTACCTGATTCAATGCCCGTCCAATCTTTTGCAGCAAACATGCTCCCACAGCAGGGGTTCTACTGCAGCCCTATAATGCCCGTAAGTGTGTCACTTTCGTGTGTCACAACCGAACGATAAGCCGCTATAACCCGTTGATTTTTAAAGAACCAACGGGCTGACCGCCAAGGTCAAGGCTCGTCACCTTATTTTTTACATCTGCTGCGACAACACCGAGGCGCATCCATGGCCAACGAGCTGATCAAACACGTGACCGACGCAACCTTCGAAACCGACGTGGTGAAAGCCAGTGCGCCGGTGCTGGTGGACTTCTGGGCCGAGTGGTGTGGCCCCTGCCGCATGATCGCTCCCATCCTGGACGAAGTGGCCACCAGCTACAACGGCAAGCTGCAGGTCGCCAAGATGAACGTGGACGAAAACCGCAACGTACCCGCCCAGTACGGCATCCGCGGCATCCCCACGCTCATGCTGTTCAAGGACGGCCAGCTGGCCGCCACCAAGGTGGGCGCGCTGAGCAAGGCCCAGCTCACCGCCTTCATCGACCAGCAACTGGCCTGACGCCGTCCATCCCGCCCGGGTGCAAGGCTCGGGCGGATTTCCTGTCATAATGCAGAAACAGGGTGCTTTCAGGCACCCAGGCATTCACTGATGTGTCCGCGCCAGCACAGCCGCGGCACCTCCCCTCCCCCCTCCGACACCACCAGACTCCTCACCGGAGCGATTCCATGCACCTGAACGAACTCAAGGCACTTCACGTGTCTGAAGTGCTCAAGCAAGCCGAAGCCCTCGAGATCGAAAACACCGGCCGCATGCGCAAACAGGAACTGATGTTTGCCATCATCAAGAAGCGGGCCAAGGCCGGTGAACAGGTGTTCGCCGACGGCGTGCTGGAAGTGCTGCCGGACGGCTTCGGCTTCCTGCGTGCGATGGACACCAGCTTCACCGCCAGCACGGACGACATCTACATCTCGCCCAGCCAGATCCGCCGCTTCAACCTGCACACCGGCGACATGATCGAGGGCGAGGTGCGCATCCCCAAGGATGGCGAGCGCTACTTCGCACTCAACAAGCTCGACAAGATCAACGGCCTGCCCCCGGAGCAGAACAAGCACAAGATCATGTTCGAGAACCTCACGCCGCTGTTCCCCAAGGAGCAGATGAAGCTTGAGCGCGACATCAAGAGCGAAGAGAACATCACCGGCCGCGTCATCGACATCATCGCCCCGATCGGCAAGGGTCAGCGCGCCCTGATCGTCGCCCCGCCCAAGAGCGGCAAGACGGTGATGATGCAGAACATTTGCCACGCCATCTCTGCCAACCACCCCGAGGTGGAGCTGATGGTGCTGCTGGTGGACGAGCGTCCCGAGGAAGTGACCGAGATGCAGCGCACCGTCAAGGGCGACGTGATTGCGTCCACCTTCGACGAACCCGCCGCCCGCCACGTGCACGTGGCCGAGATGGTGATCGAACGCGCCAAGCGCCTGGTCGAACTGAAGAAGGACGTGGTGATCCTGCTGGACTCCATCACCCGCCTGGCGCGCGCCTACAACAACGTGCTGCCCAGCTCCGGCAAGGTGCTGACCGGTGGTGTCGATGCCAACGCGCTGCAGCGCCCCAAGCGCTTCTTCGGCGCCGCACGCAATGTGGAAGAAGGCGGCTCGCTCACCATCATTGCCACCGCTCTCATCGACACCGGCAGCCGCATGGACGAAGTGATCTTTGAAGAATTCAAAGGCACCGGCAACAGCGAATTGCACCTGGACCGCCGCCTGTACGAAAAGCGCGTGTTCCCCGCCATCCAGCTCAACCGCAGCGGCACCCGCCGCGAGGAACTGCTGCTGGCCCCCGAAATCCTGCAGAAGACCCGCATCCTGCGCCAGTTCATGTACAACATGGACGAGATCGAGGCCATGGAAATGGTGCTCAAGAGCATGAAGCAGACGAAGAACAACCATGAGTTCTTCGACCTGATGCGCCGCGGCGGTTGATTCGGCACAAGTTACCCGGCTATAATGCTGCGTTTTGCGGAAAGTGCGCCAGATGGGCTGACGCGGCTACCGTGCCAAAGAAGGAAACAGCGATGAAAGAAGGCATTCACCCCAACTACCGCGAAGTGTGCTTCGTGGACCTGTCCAACGGCTTCCAGTTCGTGACGCGCTCCTGCGCCAACACCAAGGAAACCATCAAGCTGGACGACGGCCGTGAGCTGCCGCTGTTCAAGCTGGATACCTCCAGCGAGTCCCACCCCTTCTACACTGGCACGCAAAAGAGCGTGGACAACATGGGCGGCCGCGTGGAGAAGTTCCGCAACCGCTACGCTCGCGGCGCCAAGTAATCGCCCGCCGGCCAATAGCGCCAGACAAAAAGCAGCCTCGCCGGCTGCTTTTTTTTGTCCATCGTCCGCCGTTCTGCTCAGCCTTGCTGACAGACCGCTATAGTTCCAGCACGTGAATCTGCCCACCCCCGCCATCGTTACCCAGTTGGCCGCGCGCCGCCTGCCCAGGCTGGTGCTGGTATTGCTCGCCGTGGCGTATGTGCTGCCCGGCCTGCTCGGCCGCCAGCCCTGGCGCAACGCCGACCTTTCAGCCTTTGGCGTGATGCTGGACATGGCGCAGGGCGGCCCCTGGCTGCAGCCGCAGCAATTGGGCCAGCCAGCCGAGGTGACCGCCTGGCTGCCGTACTGGCTGGGGGCGCTGGCCATCAAGGCCCTACCCTTCATTCCAGCCGATGTGGCTGTCCGCATACCTTTTGGCCTGCTGCTGGCCCTGGCGCTGAGCAGCACCTGGTACGCCATGTACCACCTGGCACGGCTCCCTGCCGCGCAGCCGGTGAGCTTTGCATTCGGCGGTGAGGCGCGGCCGGTGGACTACGCCCGCGCGCTGGCCGACGGATCGCTTCTGGCATTGATCGCCAGCCTCGGGCTGGCCTGGCTATCGCACGAATCCACGCCCGACACCGCCCAGCTGGCTTTCACCGCACTGCTGCTGTACGCCTGCGCGCGCCTGGCCAGCGAACACGCTCGCTGGCACGTTTTCAGCGCGCTCGTGTGGTGGCTGGGCACGGTGGGGCTGGCACTGAGCGGTGCACCTTGGCTGGGCCTGGCCCTGGGAGGGGGTTGGCTGGTCTGGACTGCCGCCAGCGGTCAGCTCGCCCAGACCGGGCAGCAGCAACGCTGGTGGGTGTGGGCATTCTGTGCCACGGGCACCCTGGTGGCCGCCCTGCTCGCCTGGGAACTTGACCTGCCCCGCCGCCTGGACAACTGGACAACGCTGGACGCCTGGCTGAGTTACGACCCTTGGCGCAGCTACGGGCGCCTGCTCCTGTGGTTCACCTGGCCTGCGGGTTTGCTTGCGCTTTGGACGGTGTGGGGCTGGCGCCGCCGGCTGGGCTCACCCCACGTGCTGCTGCCGCTGTGGTTCGTTCTGGTCGGGGCGGTTTCGTCCTGGCTGATGGGCGCCAGCGACCGCGCGCTGCTCATGGCCCTGCCGGGCTTGGCATGCCTTGCCGCACTCGCGCTGCCCACCCTCAGGCGCAGCGTGACAGCCCTCATCGACTGGTTCGCCCTGCTCTTTTTCACGGGTTGCGCCATCATCATCTGGGTGATCTGGGTCGCCATGCAGACCGGCACCCCCGCCAAACCCGCCGCCAACGTGGCCAAACTGGCACCCAACTTCGAGCCGTCGTTCTCCATGGCGCTATGGCTGCCTGCCTTCGTGGCCACGCTGGCGTGGATTGGCCTGCTCGTCTGGCGCATTGGCCGCCACAAGCCTGCACTCTGGAAAAGTCTGGTTCTGTCCGCGGCAGGCAGCACGCTGTGCTGGCTGCTGTTGATGACCCTGTGGCTACCGCTGCTCAACCACGGCATGGGGCAGGAACCGATCTCGCGCAGGATTGCCTCCCTGGTGCCCGCAGACAGCTGCGTGCTGGTCCACGGACTGAGCCATGCCCAGATCGCCGGGTTGCGATACCACGGGCAACTGTCATTGCAGAAGGCACGGCCGGGCGTGGCCAGCAGCTGCCGGGCCCTGGTGGTGGAGCCTCGCGCCTATGCCACCCTGGACCAGACTCTGGACCTTGCCGAATGGCGGCTGTTGACCCAGGTACCCAGACTGCGCGAGAACCGCGACCACCTGCTGCTCTTCCTCAGGTAGAGCTGGGCTGGATGCCCCCGGGGCGCTGCTCAATCGGCCAGAACCCGGCTGGGCGGCAGCGTGATCGAAAAGGTGGAACCTTCACCCACCGTGCTTTGCACCAGCATCTGACCGCCATGCCGCTGCGCGACGTGCTTGACGATCGCCAGCCCGAGGCCCGTTCCCCCGGTTTCCCGGGAGCGGCTGCGGTCCACCCGGTAGAAACGCTCGGTCAGGCGCGGCAGGTGCTCCGGCTCTATCCCCGGCCCCGTATCCGCCACGAAATATTCGGCGGATCCGTCGTCCAGCAAACGCCAGCCTGCGCGTATGCGCCCACCAGCGGGTGTGTACCGCACGGCGTTGCTCAGCAGGTTGGACATCGCGCTGAGAAGCTCGGTACGCGCCCCAGCGATTTCGAACACCGGGCAAGGCTCCGCCTCGATATCGTGCTGACCGCCGGTCAGCACGTCGGACAGCGCCTTCGCTTCGCTGATCACCTGGTCGAGCAGCTCGGTGGACTTCACCCATTCGCTCGAACCAGGCACCGGGCTGCCCTCCAGGCGTGAAAGCGTCAGCAGATCGCTCACCAGCGTCTGCATGCGCTGGGCCTGCTGGTTCATCAGGCTGAGGTAACGCTGCCGCTCTTCCTCGGGCAGCTCCAGGTGCTGCAGCGTCTCGATGAAACCGCTGACCACGGTCAGGGGTGTGCGGATTTCGTGCGAAACGTTGGCGACGAAATCCCGGCGCATTGCCTCGGCCAGCTCCAGTGCGGTCACGTCGCGCGTGAGCATGAGCTTGCGCCCCTTGCCATATACGTGTATGTGAATGGAAATGCGCTGCGGATGGCCGGGATGCGCGTCACGTCCGTCGATTTCGATGGGTTTGCTGAAGTCCCGCTCGTTCAGGTAGCGGATGAATTCAGGGTCGCGTACCAGGTTGCGTATCTGCTGTTGCAGGTCACGCTTGGAGTCGAAGCCCAGGTGCTGGCCAGCGGTGAAGTTGCACCACTCGATGGCCGCGTTCTTGTCGAGCAACACCACGCCGTTGGGGGACGCCTGTATCGCCGCCAGGAACTCCTGGAGCCTTGCCTCGCTCTTGCGGGCCTTGCGGTTCAGCGCCTTGAAGCCCTTGCGGGCGCGCTCAACGACTTCCGCCCACACGGCAGAGACGTTAGGCGCCCGGTTGGACTCCCCCAGCCGCAGCCAGTAGAGCACCCTGGCGGTGCGCACGTTCTCCAGCACCATCCACACCATGGCCCCGGCGAGCGCTCCGCCAAGCACAGGCCACTGCGCGTCGCTGACATTCGCTGCCACCACGCCGCCCACCAGCGTGAACGCAAACAACTCCAGCGGGCGGCGAATCATGCAGTGGTGGTGTGAGGGTCTGTCTTGGGCCGGTTGGCTGCGGGCTGGGCCGTCAGGCGGTAGCCAGCGCCGCGAACGGTCTCGATCATAGCGCCAGCGGCACCCAGAGACTCACGCAAACGCTTCACGTGCACATCCACCGTGCGCTCCTCGATGAACACGTGGTCCCCCCAGATACGGTCCAGCAGGGAGCCGCGGGTATGCACGCGCTCGGGATGCTTCATCAGGTAGTGCAGCAGCTTGAACTCGGTGGGCCCGACCTTCAGCTCGTTACCCGCATGCATGACACGGTAGGTGGCCGCGTCCAGCATGAGTTCGCCGACCTGCACGGAATCGTTGACGATCTCGGGGGCGCGGCGGCGCAGCACAGCTCGTATGCGGGCCAGCAACTCCTGGGTGGAGAACGGCTTGGTGACGTAGTCGTCGGCGCCCGCGTCAAGCCCCTGCACCTTGTCGCTTTCCTCGGTGCGCGCGGTAAGCATGATGATGGGCACCGTCTTGATGCGCTCGTGCTGGCGCCAGCGTTTGGCCAGAGCCACGCCGCTCTCGCCGGGCAGCATCCAGTCCAGAAGGATGACGTCGGGGAGAACGGCATCGACCTCGCGCTGGGCCGACGCGCCATCGAACACCACGGTGGGGGCAAACCCGTTGTGGCGCAGGTTGACGGCAATCAGTTCCGCGATGGCGGGTTCGTCCTCCACCACAAGGACGCGAGGCAGTTTTCTCATCTGACGGCAGACTCCCTTTGTTGGGCAGTGGCATGGCGTATGTCGGCCCCCTTGGCCACGTACACGGTGGCTTCGGCGATGTTCTTGGCGTGGTCACCCACGCGCTCAATGGCCTTGGCCAGAAACAGCAGGTTCAGGCTGGCCGAAATGGTACGCGGGTCTTCCATCATATAAGTGATGAGCTTGCGCAGGTAGCCCTCGTATTCCGCGTCGATGGAGTCATCCTCGTTGATGATGGCCAGCGCCGCCGCCACGTCCAGCCGGGCGAAGGCGTCCAGCGTGCGGTGCATGACGTCGGCCGCGTGCTGCGCACCGTCGGCCAGGTCGCGCAGGGGCAGCGTGCGCGGCGCCCCCGCCTCCAGGTAGGACTTGGTCATGCGTGCGATGCGGGACGCCTCGTCGCCCGCGCGCTCCAGGTTGACGATCACACGGGACACGCCCACGAGCAGACGCAGGTCGCGGGCCGTGGGCTGGCGCCGGCTCATGGTGGAGGTGATGTCGTGGTCGATCTCGATCTCCAGGCGGTTCACCCGGCTCTCGATCTCCAGGACCTGCTCGGCCGTTTCTATGCTGGCTTGGTGCAGCGCATAGATGGCCTGGCGCAGCTGGGATTCGACCAGCCCCCCCATTTCGAGAACCCGGGTGGAGATGTTGCTCAGTTCCGCATCGAACTGGCTGGAGAGATGCTTGTCCGTCATGATCAGCCAAACCTTCCTGTGATGTAGTCTTCGGTTTCGGTACGCTGGGGCTTGAAGAAGATCTGCTCGGTGGCACCGAACTCGATCAGTTCGCCCAGGTACATGTAGGCGGTGAAATCGCTGCAGCGGGCGGCCTGCTGCATGTTGTGGGTCACGATGGCGATGGTGTAGTCGCTCTTGAGCTCATGCACCAATTCTTCCACTTTGCCGGTGGATATGGGGTCCAGCGCGGAAGTGGGTTCGTCCAGCAGCAGCACCGAGGGTTTGACCGCCACGCTTCGGGCGATGCACAGGCGCTGTTGCTGCCCGCCTGACAGGCTCAGCCCGCTCTGGTGCAGCTTGTCCTTCACCTCGTTCCACAGGGCGGCCTTGGTCAGCGCCCATTCGACACGGTCTTCCATATCGCCCTTGCTCAGATTCTCGTAAAGCTTCACACCAAAGGCGATGTTGTCGAAGATCGACATGGGGAACGGCGTGGGCTTTTGAAACACCATGCCGATGCGCGCGCGCAGCAGGTTCAGGTCCTGCTTGTCGTCCAGGATGTTCTGGCCATAGAAATTGATCTGCCCTTCGGCACGCTGGCCGGGGTACAGGCTGTACATGCGGTTGAGCGTGCGCAGCAAGGTGGACTTGCCGCAACCGGACGGGCCGATGAAGGCCGTGACCTTGCGCTCGGCAATGTCCATGTTGATGTTCTTGAGCCCCTGGAACTTGCCGTAGAAGAAGTTCAGGTTGCGCACTTCCAGGGCATTCTTCTGCTGGATCGTGGTGTCGTTCATGGTTCGGATCGGGATGGGTGTGTCGGGATGTGGCTCGTCTGGGTCCGGGTGCGCGATCAGGTGCGCACCTTCTCGCGGAACACGACGCGCGCCAGGATGTTGAGCACCAGCACCGCCATGGTGATGATGAGTGCGCCCGCCCAGGCCAGGCGGATCCAGTTGTCGTAGGGGCTCATGGCAAACTGGAAGATCACCACGGGCAGGTTGGCCATGGGCTTGCCCATGTCGGTGCTGAAGAACTGGTTGTTCAGGGCGGTGAACAGCAGGGGGGCGGTCTCGCCCGAGATGCGCGCAATTGCCAGCAGCAGGCCCGTGATCACGCCGCTCTTGGCGGCGCGCAGCGTCACCATCGTTGCGACCTTCCAGCGCGGCGCGCCCAGGGCAAAGGCCGCTTCACGCAGGCTGCCGGGCACCAGACGCAGCATGTTCTCGGTGGTTCGCACTACGACCGGGATGGCGATCAGCGACAGCGCAAGGCTGCCCGCGTAGCCGGAGAAGTTGCCCACGGTGGCCACCGCGATGGCGTAGACGAACAGGCCGAGCACGATCGAAGGCGCGGAAAGCATGATGTCGGTCACGAAGCGCGTGAACTCGGCAGTCTTGCTGGTGTCGCCGTATTCCGCCAGGTACACACCCGCCAGGATGCCCACGGGCGTGGAAACGATCACCGTGAGCCCCAGCATCATCAGGCTGCCGACGATGGCATTGCGCAGGCCACCACCCTCAGTGCCCGGAGCGGGTGTGTCCTGGGTGAAGATTGCCCAGTCGACACCAGCAAAGCCGTTGTAGAAGAGCACATACAGGATCCACAGAAGCACCGTCAGCCCCAGTGCCATGGCCCCCATGGAAAGGGTCAGGCCGATGGCGTTGGCAGCACGGCGCTTGCGGTAGAGGGATTCGTTGATTTGCATGTCAGAGCCCCTTGGCCTTCTCGGCGCGCAGGATCATGATCTTGGCCAATGCCAGCACCACGAAGGTGATGACGAACAGCAGGAAGCCGAGCGCAAAAAGCGTGGACAGGTGGAAATCGGCCGCCTCGGCGAATTCGTTGGCCAGCGTCGATGCGATGGACGTGCCAGGCGAGAACAGCGACGTGGGCAGACGGTTGGCGTTGCCGATCACGAAAGTCACGGCCATGGTTTCGCCCAGCGCGCGCCCCAGGCCCAGCATGACACCGCCAATCACACCCTTCTGTGTGTAGGGCAGCACGATGCGGCGCACCACCTCCCAGGTGGTGCAGCCAATACCGTAGGCCGATTCACGAAGGATGGAGGGAACGATCGCGAACACGTCGCGCATGACGGCCGCGATGAACGGCAGCACCATGAACGCCAGGATGATGCCAGCGGCAAGAATGCCCAGGCCCGTGGTGGCGCCACCGAACAGCCAGCCGACCAGCGGCATGCCGCCCAGAATGTCCTGCAGCGGAATCTGTATGTAGTCGGCAAAGATGGGGGCAAAGACAAACAGGCCGAACATGCCATAGATGATGGAGGGCACGGCGGCAAGCAGTTCCACGGCCGTGCCCAGCGGGCGGCGCAGCCAGACGGGGCAGGTCTCGGTGAGGAAAAGCGCAATCCCGAACGCCAGGGGCACTGCCAGGAAAAGTGCAATGCCAGCACTGATGAGGGTGCCTACGATCGCGATGGCGGCACCGAATTCTTCGTTGATGATGTCCCACTCGACATACCAGATGAACCGAAGGCCGAACTTCTGGAAGGTCGGCCAGGCATTGACGAGCAGCGAGACGATGATGCCCAGCAGCGCCAGCAGCACCAGCAACGAAAACGCCTGCGTGACACGATGGAACAGGGCGTCCTCAAGCCGCTGCCGCCGGGCGATCTGCGTCATGCGTTGGCCGCCGGTTTCTGTCGGCGCTTGTGGGGCACTCATGGTGGTATCCAGGTTCATTTTCACTCCGGCTTGGGAGGTATCCATTCAGCACAAACGCCCGCCGGCGATCGGGAAACGCCAGCGGGCGGTCTCATCCCAGCCGGTTACTTGTTGTTGATCTGGGACCAGACCTTGGAGCGGATCTGGGCGGTCAGGCTGTCGGGCAGCGGCACGTAGTCGAGTTCCTCGGCCATCTTTTTGCCATTCTTGAAGGCCCAGTCGAAGAACTTCAGAACTTCCACGCTTTCTGCCTTGTTGCCAGGTTCCTTGTACATCAGGATGAACGACGCCGTGACCACGGGATAGGCGGTGTCGCCCGGCTGGTTCACCAGGGAAATGCCCATGCCCGGTGCGCTGAACCAGTCAGCGTTGGCTGCAGCGGCGGCGAAGGCGTCATCGCCCGGCATCACGAACTTGCCGTTCTTGTTCTGCAGTTGCATCACGGGAATGTTGTTCTTCTTCGCGTAGGCGTATTCCACGTAACCCAGCGAGCCCTTGACGCGCGACACGTTGGCGGCCACGCCTTCGTTGCCCTTGCCACCCACGGACGTCGGCGCCGGCCACTTGACGGCCGCACCCTTGCCCACGGTGTCGGCCCACTCCTTGCTCACGGAACTCAGGTAGTCGGTCCAGTTGAAGGTGGTACCAGAGCCGTCGGCACGGTGCACGATGGTGATGGTCTGGTCAGGCAGCTTCTTGCCCGGGTTCAAGGCGGCCAGCTTGGGGTCATTCCACTTGCTGATCTTGCCCATGAACATTTCTGCCAGCACCGGGCCGGTCACGCGCAGCTCACCCTTGGCGAAGCCTTCCAGGTTGAACACCGGCACCGTGCCGCCGATGATGGCCGGGAACTGGACCATGCCGTCCTTGTCCAGATCGGCACCAGGCACGGGCGCGTCGGTGGCGCCAAAGGCCACGGTCTTTGCCCGGATCTGGCGGATGCCGCCGGAAGACCCGATGGACTGGTAGTTCAGACCCGTGCCGGTTTCCTTCTTGTAGGCCTCGGCCCACTTCGCGTAGATCGGGAAGGGGAAGGTCGCACCGGCGCCTGTGATGTCGGCAGCCAGAGCCAGGGGGCTGAAGCCCACGGTGGCGACGGTGACGGCAGCAGCGGCAACGGTTTTCAGGAATGTGCGTTTCATCGAAGTCCTCTTGATGAAGGTTGGAAGGGATGAACGCACTTTAGGAATCTTCTGTGACAGTAATGTGACACCAGCCCCATTTCTGTCACACGGGGGTGGCGTCAGGGTTACCACCGGGAACGGTGTTATGCTGAGCGCCCTTCAAGAGATTGAACGGCATGCAAAACGGAACCTTACTGGCGGCGGTGGACCTCGGGTCCAACAGTTTTCGCCTGGAAATCGGGCGGTACGACTCCGGCCATATCGAACGCGTGGAGTACCTCAAGGAAACGGTACGCCAGGGCAGCGGGCTGGACGAAAACAAGAACCTGAGCCTGATCGCCATGGAACGCGGCTGGGAGTGCCTGGCCCGGTTCGCGGAACGCCTGCACGGTTTCAAGAAAAACCAGGTGCGTGCCGTTGCCACGCAAACCCTGCGCGATGCGCGCAACCGGGACGACTTCCTGCGAAAAGCGCAGGCTATCCTGGGCTTTCCCATCGACGTGGTGTCGGGGCACGAGGAAGCTCGCCTGATCTACCAGGGTGTGTCGCATCTTCTGCCCCAGTCGGACGAGCGCCGCCTGGTCGTCGACATTGGCGGACGCTCCACGGAAATCATCCTGGGGCAAGGCTACGCCCCCATCCGGATGGAGTCTTACCGGCTTGGCAGCGTGGCCTGGTCGACCCGGTATTTTCAGCGTGGGCAGTTCACTGCCCCGCTGCTGCAGACCGCGGTGATTGCCGCCAAGGCCGTGCTGGACGAGGCGCTCGACACCTTTCCCGCCCAGGAATGGACAGTGGCCTACGGGTCGTCGGGCACCGTGGGCGCCGTGGCCGACATCCTGGCGGCCAACGGCTTCCCGGCAGGAGTGATCACCCGCGACGGCCTGGCCTGGCTTTCGGAACGCATGGTTCGGGCGGGCAACGCGGATGAACTGCGGCTGGAGGGGCTGAAAGAGGACCGCAGACCGGTGCTGGGCGGTGGGGTGAGCGTGCTGCATGCGCTGTTCGACCTGTTTGAACTGAACGTGATGCAGCGGGCCGAAGGCGCCCTGCGCCAGGGCGCACTGTACGACCTGATAGACCGGGAAACGGACGAGACAGACGTGCGCGAACGCACCGTGCGCTGGCTGACGGAGCGCTTTTCGGTGGACAAGGGACAGGCGCAGCGCGTCAGCGCCGTGGCAACGCAACTGTTCGCGCAGGTGGCCACGGCCGACCCGCTCAACGGCCGCTACTCGCAAAAGCTCGCCTGGGCCGCGCGCCTGCATGAAATCGGCACCCACATTTCGCATACCAGCGCGCACCGCCACGGCGCCTACATCCTGGACCACGTGGATGCACCAGGTTTTTCCATGCCCGAGCTGCACCGCATGAGCCAGCTGGTGCTGGGTCAGCGCGGCAAATTGCGCAAGCTGGAAGCAGACCTGGGTGATGAACTGTTCGCCAAGCAATTGCTCTGCCTGCGCCTGGCGGTTCTGCTGTGCCATGCCCGCAAGGACCCGGAAGTGGGCGCCTTGCGCCTGAGTTACCGCTCCCGCGGTTTCAAGCTCACCACCGTGCCGGGGTGGTCGCGGCAATACCCGCAGTCGGCCTGGCTGCTGGAGGAAGAAGTGGAAGCGTGGCAGAAGTCCGACTGGCGATTCACGGTTGACCTGCGGTAGCAGCAACCCGTTTCGGCAGTCTAGCCGGCCCTCAGGCCGGTCCTCACAACAGCTCAGGGGTTTGCACCGTCAGGACGACCGTCTGCGTGCGTCCGTTCTTTTCGCGCTGCCTGAGCCACCAGACGGCCCCCTTGCGAACGGAGCATTCCACGTCCTGCAGGCCAAGCAGCCGGGCGATGACACGTCCGAGCGTCGGCTGGTGGCCGACCACCAGCATCGGCTGCCTGGCGTCGGGCCACTGCACGACCTGCAGCAGATCGTCCAGTGAGGCATCCGGGCGCAGTTCGTTGCGTACACGGTATTTCCTGCCCAGCGCCAGCACGGTCTGCTCGGTGCGCACGGCAGGGCTGCACCATATACGCACCCCATCGGGCAATTGCCGGTCAAGCCAGGCCGCCATGCGTGCCGCCTGCTTCTCTCCCTTGGCCGTCAGCCGCCGCGAGAGATCGTCGCCCCCGCCCTCATCGGTCTCGTCCAGGTCTTCTGCCTCAGCGTGGCGCCAGAGAATCAGGTCCATCGTCATCCTTTGGTGCCGTAGCGCGTCATCAGCGTGGACTGCGCCGAATGCAGCGTGCCTCGGTGCCTGGGAAGGGTCTGCACCGCACGCACGTAGTGGCCGTCCGGTTGCAGCAGCCAGGCGTCACGGGTGTCCTGCAGGTACTGTTCTATGCACTCTTCCATCACACGCTGGCGCAGACCGGGGTCGGTGACGGGCCAGGCCAGCTCGATGCGGCGCAGCATGTTGCGGTTCATCCAGTCTGCACTGGCGAGCCAGAGTTCCTCGTGGTCGCCCCGCTTGAAATAGAACACCCTGGAATGCTCCAGCAAGCGCCCGATGATCGAGCGGATGCGGATGTTGTCGGTGTAGCCAGGCACACCGGCCGGCAGGATACAGGCGCCACGCACGATGACGTCGATCTGCACCCCTTGCTGGGATGCCTGGGCCAATGCCCGCGCCAGTGGCTCATCGGTAAGGGCATTCATCTTCAGGATGATGCGCGCCTCCTGGCCCTTGCGCACGGCGGCCACGGCAGCATCGATGCGCTCGAGCATGCCCTTGTGCAGGTGGAACGGCGCAATCATTGCCTTATGCAGCTTGGGCAGGCGGTTCTGGCTCGCCAGGTGCAGGAACACCTGATCAAGATCGGTCGTCAGCGCGTCGTCCGCGGTCAGGTAGCTCAAATCGGTGTAGAGCTTGGCGGTGCCGGGGTTGTAGTTCCCCGTGGACACATGGGCGTAGCGCCGGATGCTGCCCTCTTCGCGCCGAGTGACGAGCAGCATCTTGGCGTGCGTCTTGAGGCCGACGATGCCGTACACCACCTGCGCCCCCACGGACTCCAGCCGTTCCGCGTGGTTGATGTTGGCCTCTTCGTCGAAGCGTGCCTTCAGTTCCACCACGGCCGTCACTTCCTTGCCGCGCCGCACGGCCTCGCGCAGCAGATCGGCCATCTCGCCCCGGCTTCCGGTGCGGTAGATGGTCTGCTTGATGGCCAGCACGTTGGGGTCTTCGACCGCCTCGCGCAGGAAAGCCAGCACGGCGTCGAAACTTTCGTAGGGCTGGTGGATGAGGACATCGCCCTGCTTGAGCCGCTCGAAGAACGATTGCCCCGGGGTGAGCTGGACCGGCCAGCCGGGGTGGTAGCGCTCGAACCGCAGCGCAGGCACGTCGACCATGTCGATGAGCTGGTTCAGGCGCACGAGGTTCACCGGGCCAGCCACGCGGTAAAGCGACTCGGGCGGCAAGCCAAACTGCTGCAACAGGAAGTCGGAGAGGAACTCGGACGAACCTGCCGACACCTCCAGCCGCAACGCCTGCCCGTAATGCCGCTGCTGCAGGCCCAGCCGCAGAGCCGTGCGCAGGTTCTTCACCTCTTCCTCGTCCACCGCCAGGTCCGAGTGCCGCGTCACGCGGAACTGCGAGAACTCCGTCACCGTGCGCCCGGGGAACAGGTCGTTCAGGTGTGACCGGATGATGCTGGAGATGGAGGCGAAGTGCAGCTGCTTCGAGCCCTTGACACCAGGAATGCGCGCGAAACGCGGAAGCGCGCGTGGCACCTTGACGATGGCGACCTCGTTCTCACGCCCAAAGGCATCGCGGCCGCTGAGACGGACGATGAAGTTCAGCGACTTGTTGGCCACCTGCGGAAAGGGATGCGAAGGGTCCAGGCCGATGGGCAGCAACAGCGGCTGCACTTCCTGTGTGAAGTACTCTTTGACCCAGCGGCGCTGGCGCGCGTTGCGCTCGCTGTGCGTGAGGATCTTGATGCCGCGCTTTTCCATCAGCGGCATGAGCTCATCGTTGTAGATGGCGTACTGCTGAGCCACCAGCTCGTGCACCTTGGCCGACACATCGGCAAACGTCTGTGCCGTGATGGGGCCGCGCTGCTCGTTGGTGAGCTTGGCGCTCAGGTGGGGGGCAAAGCGCACCTCGAAGAACTCGTCCAGGTTGGACGACACGATGGCCAGGTAGCGCAGCCGCTCCAGCAGCGGTACGTCGGGCCTCCTCGCCCAGTCCAGCACGCGCTCGTTGAAGGCCAGGATGCTTTGGTCGCGGTCAAGGAACGCAGTCTTTGCGTTGAGGGAGTTCACACTCATGGGTGGCCGGAAAGCAGTGTTTCTTATGTGTTTGTTACCAACATTATTCAGCACCCAGATGAAATTTGTGTGACATGCCCGTGACCAGCTGTCACATGCGCATGCGGCCGTGACTCGTGCGGCCAGTGCAAAACCTCAAGACGGCCATCCCGGTGCTCGACCAGCGCAGTCAGGCTTTCGACCCAATCGCCGTCGTTGCAGTAGAGCGTGCCGTCGATGGTGCGCATCTCGGCACGGTGGATGTGCCCGCACACCACGCCGTCCAGGCCGCGCTTGCGGGCTTCGGCGGCCACGGCACCTTCAAACTGCAACACGTAGTTGAGCGCCGACTTGACCCGGTGCTTCAAGTACTGCGAAAGCGACCAGTACGGCAACCCCAGGCGCGCCCGCAGCGAGTTGAGGTGGGTATTGAGCCGCAGCGTGAGCTCGTAGAGGTTGTCCCCCAGGTAGGCCAGCCACTTGGCGTACTGGATCACACCGTCGAAATGATCCCCATGGATGACCCACAGGCGCCGGCCATCGGCCGTCGTGTGCACGGCCTCGTCCACCACATCCACCCCTCCGAACTTGTGGCCGATGAAGTGACGGGCAAATTCGTCGTGGTTGCCCGGCACGAAGATGACCTTGCAGCCCTTGCGGGCACGGCGCAGGATTTTTTGCACCACGTCGTTGTGGCTCTGTGGCCAGAACCAGCGCCGGCGCAGTTGCCAGCCATCGATGATGTCACCCACCAGGTACAACCTGTCGCTGGGGTGCGCCTTGAGAAAGGACAACAGCGCCTTGGCCTGGCACCCGGGCGTGCCCAGGTGTACGTCCGAGATGAACACCGTTCGCAGGCGCTCCTTGCCCCTTTCGGGAATGTCGTCGTCGTCCAGGTCGGCGTCACCAGCCAGATCGGCTGCCATGCGGCCATCGGGTGCCAGGGGCATGCGCATCACTTCCCCAGAAAGTGCTTGCGGTAGCGCGGTGGCATGTCTGCCAGGCGCATCAGCATCGGCAGGTCGGCGGCGTTGAAGTCCGGGTCCCACGCGGGTGCGCCCAGCACCTTGGCGCCCAGGCGGAGGTAGCCCTTGATGAGCGCTGGCGGCTCCACTTGCAGAGAATCGTCCAGCTCGTCAACCGGCAACGGCAGGCGCGGGCGCACGTGGTATTCGATGGAGGCCATGTGCTTTTCGCGCACCTGGCGCCAGATGCTGGCTGCTGCGTGACCGCCGCCCACCATGCCGTGCGGGCCTTCATGCTGCATGGGGATGCTGGCGCAACCGATCATCGTGTCCAACTGGTTGCGCACCATGAACTCTGCCAACGCCCCCCACAGTGCCATGATCACGCCGCCGTGGCGGTGTTCCGGGTGCACGCAACTGCGGCCCAGTTCCACCATGTTGTTGCGCAGGAAGCGCAGGCGGGTCAGGTCGAACTCGGTGTCGCTGTAGAAGCCGCCCACACGCTTGGCCTGGGCCGGGGTGAGCACGCGGTAGGTCCCCACCACCTGGCGGCTTGCGGCGTCGCGCACCAGAAGGTGCTCGCAGTAATCGTCGAACAGGTCCACGTCGTGGCCGGGCACGGTCTTGGGCAGGCGTGCGCCCATCTCTCCGGCAAACACGTCATACCTCAGCTTTTGCGCTTCACGAACCTCGTCCAGATGGCGTGCCCACGCCACATCGATTCCGCCTCCCGCAGGCCTGGCATCCAACGTTTGCGGCGCGAGTTGCCCCGGATGAAGCAACCCCCTGGGCAAAGACAGGGGGGACAGGTTCAACGTTGGGGTGGGCAGTTCTTTCATCTTGCACTCCTTGGGTTCATGCGCCGTTTGGCCTTGGGCTCATTTTTTGGAAGCCGCATGACACCGGCATGGCTCATGCGTGACGCTTCAATGACAACAAGCCTGCGCTGGCTGTCACAAGAGATTCACGACAGCGCCACCTCACCGTCATGACGGCAACCCAGCATGCGAGGGAACACAGGAGTACCAAGCATGAAAGTGACCGTGGTAGGCGCAGGTTATGTGGGGCTGGTGACGGCGGCCTGTCTGGCCGAACTGGGCAACCAGGTGGTAGGCGTGGACCACGACCACGTGCGCGTGGCGTTGCTGCAAGCCGCAGGCGTGCCCATTTACGAACCTGGCCTGGACGAACTGGTGCAGCGCAACCTGCAGGCCGGGCGCCTGAGCTTCACCACGGGCATGCCGCAGGCCGTGGCGCAGGCAGACGTGATCTTCATTGCCGTGGGCACACCGCCGCAGGAAGATGGCTCGGCCGACCTGCAGCATGTGCTCGACGTGGCACGGCAAATAGGCATGCACATGCGCGGGTTCAAAGTGGTGGTCAACAAGTCCACCGTGCCGGTGGGTACAGGTATTCGAGTGCAGGCGGCGATTGAGGCTGAACTGAACAAACGCGGCCTGCAATCGCTGGCGTTTGCGGTGGTGTCCAACCCGGAGTTCCTGAAGGAAGGCGCTGCGATTGATGACTTCATGCGGCCCGACCGTATCGTGGTGGGCCTCCCTGACGATCCGGCGGGTGAGCAGGCCCGTGTACTGATGACACGGCTGTACGCGCCGTTCAACCGTCACCACGAGCGCACCGTCTGGATGGACGTGCCCAGTGCCGAACTGACCAAATACGCCGCGAACGCCATGCTGGCCACACGCATCTCGTTCATGAACGAGATGGCCAACCTGGCTGACCGCGTAGGGGCCGACATTGACGCGGTGCGCCGTGGCGTGGGGGCCGACATGCGCATAGGCCACAGCTTCCTGTACGCGGGCACGGGCTACGGCGGGAGCTGCTTTCCCAAGGACACGCGAGCACTGGCGCACACCGCCGCCCAACATGGTTTGAAGCTGCAGGTGGTGGAAGCGGTGGAAAACGTCAACCGTGCCCAGAAGTTGCGCCTGGTGCAGCATGTGCTGCAGCGCTTTGGCACCGATCTGCGCGGGCGGCGCTTTGCCATCTGGGGGCTGGCCTTCAAACCCAACACCAACGACATGCGCGAGGCTCCGAGCCGCACCGTCATCCGCGAACTGCTGGCGCGTGGCGCCGAGCTCACCGTGCACGACCCGGTGGCCATGGAAGAAGCGCGGCGCGCCCTGGGTGCCGATCTGCGGGACACGGTGAACGCGCTGGACCGCCTGCACTTTGCAGAAACCCCCATGCAAGCGCTTGAAGGTGCGGATGCGCTGCTTGTGCTGACCGAGTGGAAATGCTTCCAGAACCCCGACTTTCCCGCCATGCGCGCATGCATGCGCCACCCGGTGGTATTGGATGGCCGCAACCTTTACGACCCGATGCAAATGGAAGAACTGGGCTTTGTCTATCAGGGCATTGGCCGACGCAACGCCTTGGCCTGCATGACGCCAGGTGTTCCCGCTGCAAGCCAGCCCGCCAGAGACAAAGCCCAGCAGCTGGCACTTTGACCACCAGCATGCCCCGGGGTTTCTACTGGCTGATCGCCGCGCAGTTCTTCTCCGGGCTGGCCGACAACGCGCTGCTGATCGTGGCGCTGGCCTTTCTGCTTGAACAAGGCTACGCGGCCTGGTGGGCACCCATGTTGAAGTTCGCCTTCACCTGGGCCTACGTGTTGCTGGCACCGGTGGTGGGCACCTGGGCCGACGCGGTGCGCAAGAAGGCGCTGATGGGCGGAATGAACGCCGTCAAACTGGCCGGTGCCGCCAGCTTGCTGCTGGGTGCGCACCCGCTGCTGGCTTTTGCCCTGGTGGGGCTGGGCGCGTCGGCCTACGCGCCTGCCAAGTACGGTCTGGTGACCGAGACGGTGCCGCCCAGCCGACTGGTGGCGGCAAATGGCTGGCTGGAGGTCACAGTGGTCCTGTCGGTACTGCTGGGCGTGGGGTTGGGCGGATGGCTGGTCTCCGGCGCCTTCGACACCTCCACCGCCGCTTTGCACAGCCTGCTGGTGCCCACCCGGCTGGTTGGCGCCATGGGGCTGGTGCTAGCCCTGTACGTGCTGGCGGGTGTACTGAATATTGGCGCCCCTGGGCGGCCGCCACGCTTGCGCTGGAATGACGTATCGCTGCCCCACCTGTTGCGCGACTTTCGCGATGCCAATGCCCGGTTGTGGCGCGACCCGCTGGGCGGCCTGTCCCTGGCCGTGACCACCGTGTTCTGGGGGGCAAGCGCCGTGATGCAGTTTGCCGTGCTGCGCTGGGCCATCGACGTGCTCGGCCTGCCGCTGGACCGCGCGGCCTACCTGCAGGCCACCGTGGCGGTGGGCGTGGTGGCTGGAGCGGCCGTGGTGGCACACCGGGTGGCACTGCAACGCGCCCCAAGGCTGCTGCCCTGGGGCGTTCTGTTGGGGCTGCTGGTGCCCGCCGCAGCCTGGGTCACCCACTGGGGCTGGGCTTTACCGGTGTTGCTGCTCACGGGCGCGGTGGGCGGCGCGCTCGTCGTGCCCATGAATGCCTTGCTGCAGTACCGTGGGCACCGGCTGCTGAGCCCCGGCCGCTCGATTGCCGTGCAAGGCTTCAACGAAAACCTCAGCATCCTGGTGATGCTGGCTGTGTATGCCCTGCTGCTGGCATTGGGCCTGCCAATCGTGCCACTGATGGTGGGTTTCGGCCTGTTGCTGGCGGCCAGCATGACCGCCTTGTGGTGGCGCACTCGCCCCTTACGCCTTTAAAAGCTGCAACCAGACTGCCTCCACCTGCCCGGTGATGCTGCTCCAGTCCAGCGCCAGCGTGGACTCCCTCGCTCCTCGACGCAGGCGGTCCACAAGCGCGGGATGGCTGGCCAGATCGGTGGCACGGCGCACAAAGGCATCCTCATCGCCAAACGGGGCCAACAGACCGTTGTCACCGTGGCGGATCAGTTCAGCACCCGCGGCGTAGTCGAAGGCGAGCACTGCCAGGCCGCTGGCCATGGCTTCTGGCGTGACGTTGCCATAGGTTTCCGTCAAGCTGGGAAACAGGAAGATGTCGGCGCTGGCGTAGTGTTCGGCCAGTTCCATGCCGCTGCGCGCGCCAGCCATGATGGCGCCAGGGCAGCGTGCCTGGAAAGCTTCGCGCTCCGGGCCGTCACCAACAACCACCAGGCGCAAGCCTGGCTGCGCGGCACACATGGCATCGAACGCACTTGCCAGCAGGTCAAGGTTCTTCTCGGGCGCAAGCCGGCCCACGCACAACACCACCTGCTCGCCGGGGGCCACGCCCCAGCTCGCCCGCAGGGCATCGCTGCGGTGCTTCAGGTGAAAGCGTTGTGTGTCCACCCCGCGCGCCACCACCAGCAGGCGCTCGAAGCCCAGGGCAGACAACTCCGCCTGCAAGCCGGGGGTGGGCACCATGGTGCACTGGGCCAGGTTGTGAAACTTGCGCAGGTAGGCCGCAATCGGCTTTTTCAGCCAGCCCACGCCGTAGTGGCTGCTGTAGGCGTGGAAGTTGGTACGGAAATCGGTGCTCACCGGCAGTTTGAGCTTGCGCGCAGCCTGCAGCGCCGACCAGCCCAAAGGGCCTTCCGTGGCAATGTGGACCACATCTGGCCGGTGCAAGGACCACCTCGAAAGCAAGGCCTTCTTGGCTGGCAGGCCCATGCGCAAATGGGGATAACGCGGAATGGGCAGACCACGCATCAACACCTGCTCGAACCCTGCCTGGCTGTCTGACTGATCGGCCCGCGTCTGGCGTGGCCGCACGAGTTGTATGTCGTGATTGCGGGACTGCAACCCACGCACCAGCTGGTCGATGGTCAGCGCCACACCGTTGACTTCGGGCGGATAGGTTTCGGTCACAAGCGCGACGCGCAGCGACCGCTGAGAAGGCGGGAAGCTCTCGACCAGCAAGGTCTCGGGTGAAGGTATGTCCATACCGGCCATGGTCAATGCCGTTCATAACACGCGTATGACAGAAGGCATGCCCGGCACCGCGACAAGCGCATGAACGCTGCTGTTCTGTCACCCGGTTTTCACAAGCCTTGCCCAAGATGCCTTGGCACACCCCAACATGCAAGGGGACGCGCCGACTTTCATCCAACCGAGGACTTGAACGT
Organism: Hydrogenophaga aquatica; assembly: GCF_054780915.1. Taxonomy (NCBI): domain Bacteria; kingdom Pseudomonadati; phylum Pseudomonadota; class Betaproteobacteria; order Burkholderiales; family Comamonadaceae; genus Hydrogenophaga; species Hydrogenophaga aquatica. The sequence continues at coordinate 747,878 of NZ_BAAGVK010000011.1, forward strand.
GAAAGACTTTCTGCACGCCCTGCGCATCCAGCGCTGGGACGACCACCGCTACTACCACCACAGCCGCATCAACCAGAGCCTGCACCTCATCAGCGCCATGAGCTTCCTGGTGGCCTACGCCTTGCTGTTCAGCGACCCGGCCATGGCCGCGCTGCTGGCCTGGCTGGTGTCCATGGTCAGCCGCCAGGCCGGGCACTTCTTCTTCGAGCCCAAAGGCTACGATGAAATCAACCAGGCCACGCATGAACACAAGGAAGCCATCAAGGTGGGCTACAACCTGCAGCGCAAGGTGGTGCTGATGGCGGTCTGGGCCCTGTCGCCCCTGCTGCTGTGGTGGCAGCCGGACCTGCTCGGGCTGATCGAACCCCATGGCGACTGGCGCGGCTTCATCCACAACGTGGGCCTGATGTGGCTGGCGGTGGGTGTGGGCGGTCTGCTGTTCCGCATGGTTCAGCTGTTTGTGCTCAAGGACGTGCAGACCGGGCTGGTCTGGGTCACCAAGATCGTGACCGACCCCTTCCACGACATCATGCTCTACCACAAGGCCCCGCTGTACCTGCTGCGCGGCCAGTTGATGGACCCCGGCCACCGCGTGGGCTGATGCCTCCTCCACTTCAAGGCGCGCTGCTGCCCCGCAGGCGCGCCTGCAGCATCTCCCGCAAGATCTGGCGGCGGATGCTCCGGTGGCTCAGTTCGGGGCTGCTCCACCACCAGCCGTCTTGCTTCATGTGGCGGCAGGCCCGAACAAAACGTTCGCGCACTTCAGTCATGTCGTTGTCGGTGAAGTTCAGGCTGAAGATGAACCGCCCGGTGCCCACCCAGCTCAAGGCCAGGCCCTGCTCGCGCAGGTAGAACTGCAGCATCCAGTGGTAGCGCGAAGGTTGGGTGTAGTTCACCGTCCAGATGGATGACAATGCCGCCACCCGCACCGGCAGGCCTGCCTCCTCCAGCACACGGTTGAATTCGCTTTCGCGCTCGCGCCAGCGCTCGTCCAGGCCGTTGTAGAGCGCTTGGATATCGGATTCGTTCAGACACCGCAGGAATGCGTGCATGGCCCCCATGACATAGGGGTGCGCGTTGAACGTGCCACGGGCAAAGCACAGGTCTGCCGGGCGCTGGGGCTTGAAGCGTTTCATCAAGTCCGCCCGCCCGCAAACCACGCCCACGGGCAACCCGCCCCCCAGCGTCTTGCCGTAGCACACCATGTCGGCCCGCACCCCGAAGTACTCTTGCGCGCCACCCGGCGCCAGCCGGAAACCCACGAACACCTCATCAAAGATGAGCACGATGCCACGCTCGCTGCACACCTGCCGCAGGCGCTGCAGCCACGCGGTGTAGGCGGCCCGGTCAAAGCCCGCACTGCGGCTGCCATCCACCAGCGTTGAATCGCCCGGGGCGTTGCGGTTGGGGTGCAGTGCCTGCAAGGGGTTGACCAGCACGCAGGCAATGTCCTTGCGCGTGCGCAGAACGCGCAGGGTGTCCTCGTCCATGTCCTTGAGGGTGTAGGTCTCGCGCGGCGGCAGCGGGTTGCCTGGGCCGGGCTGAACGTCCTCCCACCAGCCGTGGTAGGCCCCGGTGAAACGCACAAGGTGGTGGCGCCCCGTGTGGTAGCGCGCCAGCCGCACCGCTTGCATCACCGCCTCGGTGCCCGACATGTGAAAGGACACCTCGTCCAAGCCCGAAATCTCGCGCAGGCGCTCCACGTTGCCGGCCACGCAGGGGTGGTAGCCGCCCAGCACCGGCCCCAGCGCTTCGCCCAGGCGTGCGCCCTCGGCCATGCAAGCCTTGTAAAAGTCCACGCCAAACACGTTCACGCCGTATGACCCCGTGAGGTCGATGTAGCGGTTGCCGTCCAGGTCCTCCAGCTCAACCCCTTCGGCCGCGCGCCAGAAAGCGCCCATGGGCATGCGCTCGCGCACGTAAGGGCTGAACTGGAACGGCACGCGGTAGCGGCCCGTCAGTTGCAGGTCCGACAACCCTTCACGCACCCGTGTGGTCAGCGCCAGCGTCTGCGGCGTACGCTCACGCAATGCCGTGGCCAGCCGATCAAACCCGGCGCGGCGTTGCGCTTGCACGTCGGGCGGGGCGCCATCGGCTGCAAAAAACCGGCTCTCATCAAAGGCATAGCCCGGCACCAGGCGGGCCACGCGCTTGGCCATGCGCGAATGCCCCGCCAGAGACGGGTGCTTCGCCTTGGAAAGCTGCAAACGCCGCCGCAGGTAGGGCAGCAAGGCGGCCAGCCCGGCCACGGCAGCCGTGGTGGTCACGATCTCGGTGGGCATGTCATCAACCTTTCAACAGATGTGATGACAGTTGTATTCCCCGCCTTTGACCAAGCCGTGACAACCCCATGAACCTCAAGACGCTGCGCGACCGCATCCTGCTGCAAGAAGACCTGAACTTCCTGCTCACCAACCGGGTGCCGCGCATCGCCCTCACCCGCTTCATGGGCCGGTTCAGCCGCATCCGCAGCCCCTGGCTGGCCCGGCTGTCCATTGGTGTGTGGCGGCTCTTCACCGACCTGGACCTGAGCGAGGCCCTCGAACAGCGCTTCAACAGCCTGCACGCCTGCTTCACCCGCGAACTCAAGCCCGGCGCACGCACTTTCGACCCCAACCCCCATGTGCTCGCCAGCCCCTGCGACGCCATCGTCGGCGCTTGCGGCAACGTGCTGGGCACCACCGTGCTGCAGGCCAAGGGCATGCCTTACACGCTGGGCGAACTGATGGGTTCCCAGGCGCTGGCACACCAACATGCGAACGGGCGCTACATCACGCTACGGCTGACTTCCAGCATGTACCACCGCTTCCATGCGCCGCACGACCTCACTGTGAACCGCGTCACCTACATCAGCGGCGATACCTGGAACGTCAACCCCATCGCGCTGCAACGGGTGAAGCGGCTGTTCTGCCGCAACGAACGCGCCGTCATCGAAACCCGGCTGCAACAGGGCAACGTCCCCGTCACCCTGGTACCTGTGGCCGCCATTCTGGTGGCCAGCATCCGGCTGCACTTCGTCAACGTGCTGCTGCACTTGCGTTACCGGGGACCCAACGTCATCCCCTGTGCCGCGTCGCTCCACAAAGGGGAGGAAATGGGCTGGTTCGAGCATGGCTCCACCATCATCGTGTTCGCACCGGCGGAGCTGGAACTGGCGGAAGGCATCGCCCCTGGGCAGCGCATTCGTGCGGGGCAGGCCTTGTTGCAGCGGCCGGGCACCGACACAAAGCCGTCACACAACTGACTTACTCTGCACGCCACCGTACCCGCACACCGGAGTGCCCGAACATGGCATTTGAACACCACGAAGACATGGTCCGCCGCATCGAGCGCGATCTGCTCGACAGCTACGACGAAGAGCTGGAACTTGAGATTGAAGACCGTGACCGGGTCAGTGATCTGGCGCCCTCCAACGACGAGGACAAGGCTGCACGGTTGGCCTATTTCCGAGAACTCTTCAAGCTCCAGGGAGAGCTCGTCAAGCTGCAGGATTGGGTGGCACACACCCGCCAGAAAGTCGTCATCCTTTTTGAAGGGCGGGATGCCGCGGGCAAGGGCGGCGTGATCAAGCGCATCACCCAACGGCTCAATCCGCGCGTCTGCCGCGTGGTGGCCCTGCCCGCCCCAAACGACCGCGAACGCACCCAATGGTATTTCCAACGCTACGCCGCGCACCTGCCTGCTGCTGGCGAAATGGTGCTGTTCGACCGCAGCTGGTACAACCGCGCGGGCGTGGAAAAGGTCATGGGTTTTTGCACCGATGAGGACGTGGAAGAGTTCTTCCGCTCCGTGCCCGAATTCGAACGCATGCTGGTCCGCTCTGGCATCACGCTCATCAAGTACTGGTTCTCCATCACTGACGAGGAACAACACCTGCGCTTTCTGGGCCGCATCCACGACCCGCTCAAACAGTGGAAGCTCAGCCCCATGGATCTGGAATCGCGCCGCCGTTGGGAGGACTACACCCGTGCCAAGGAAAACATGCTGGAGCGCACCCACATCCCAGAGGCACCCTGGTGGGTGGTACAGGCCGTGGACAAGAAGAAGGCCCGCCTGAACTGCATCCACCACCTGCTTGGGCAGTTCAACTACCACGAAATCCAGCGGCCCGAAGTGCAGCTTCCTGCGCGCGTGCGCCATCCCGACTACATCCGCCACCCAGTACCCGGCACCATGATCGTGCCCGAGGTGTACTGAAATCACGCTTCGCCATGAACGACAACCACCTGATTCACGTTCTTTTCCTTTGCGCACACAACTCGGCACGCAGCATCTTGGCCGAGGCCGTCCTGAACCATATTGGCAGCAACCGCTTCCGAGCCTTTTCTGCGGGAGCCACACCACGGGCGGACGGCCAGCCTCACCCTCTTGCTCTGCATGTGTTGCACGATGCCGGAATAGCCACCGAAGGGCTGCGCAGCAAGAGCTGGGACGAATTCACCCAGCCGGGCGCGCCGCACATGGACCTCGTCATCACCGTGTGCGACCAGACCGCGGGCGAGACGTGCCCGTCATGGCCCGGACAACCTTCGCTGGCCCACTGGGGCTACGAGGACCCTACCCTTGCCCAGGGGCCGCAGGAAGAACAGCTGCACGCGTTCCGCCTGGTCCTGCACGCCATTCACCAGCGCATGGAACTGCTCATGAGCCTGCCGCTTTCACGGCTGGATAAACTCATGCTGGAGACTGAGGCGCGGCGCCTAGCGCAGATCAATCCAGCCACTTCTGCATGAAACGGGCCTGACCCATCGCCGGGTCCAGCTCGTAACCCGCGAAGCCGATGCGGCGGTAAAGCTTCACTGCAGGGGCGTTGCCCTCCAGCACTTCCAGCGTGAGCTTGCAGGCGCCGCGCTCGCGTGCGATCTGCTCGACCAGCGCCAGCATCTGCTCCGCCACGCGGCGGCCCCGGTGGCTGGCCAGCACGGCTACGTCGTGCACGTTCACCAGCGGCTGGCATTTGAAGGTGGAAAAACCCTCGATGGCGTTGACCAGCCCCACGGCCTCGCTGCCGTCGTAGGCCAGCACACTGAAGGCATGTGGGCGGCGGGCGAGTTCGGGCACCAACCTCGCCTTGGCGTCATCGCTCAGCGGCTCTGCACCACCAGCCGGATCACTGGCGTAAGCGTCGAGCAGGCGCACCACGGCAGCGGCGTGTTCGGGGTTGGTGTAGTCGGCGCGCACCACGCGAAGGCTGTTTTCCGTGTTCATCGCGTGCACCACCTCAAGCAACTTCACGGGCTGCGTCGGCCATGCGCTGCGCCAGGGTTTGCGCCTGACCGGCATCGCGCGCCTCCACCATCACCCGCAGCAGCGGTTCGGTGCCGCTGGCGCGGATCAGCACGCGCCCCGTATCACCCAGTTCCGTCTCGGCGGCGCGAATGGCATCACTCAGCCGGGTGTTGCTCTTCCAGTCCTGCCCGGGCTGCAGGCGCACGTTGATCAGCGTCTGCGGGAACAGCGTCACACCGGCCAGCAGTTCGGCCATGCTGCGCTGGCTGCGCGCGCAGGCCTGCAACACCTGCAACGCGGAAACCAGCCCGTCGCCCGTGGTCTGCTTGTCCAACACCAACAGATGGCCAGAACCTTCTCCACCCAACAGCCAGTGGTGGCGGTGCAACTCCTCCAGGACGTAACGGTCACCCACCTTGGCCCGCACGAACTGCACGCCCTTGGCCTTCAGCGCCACTTCCACCGCCATGTTGGTCATGAGCGTGCCCACCACACCGGGCACCACCTCGTCCCGCCCCAGGCGGTCGTCTGCCAGCAGGTAAAGCAGTTCGTCGCCGTTGTACAGCCTGCCGCTGGCGTCGACCATCTGCAGGCGGTCGGCATCACCGTCCAGAGCAATGCCCACATCGGCCCGGTGCTTGCGCACGGCTTCCACCAGCGCATCGGGGTGGGTGGCACCGCAGCCCTGGTTGATGTTGAGGCCATCCGGGCTGCAGCCGATGGTGAACACCTCGGCACCCAGTTCGTGGAACACCTTGGGCGCAATGTGGTAAGCCGCGCCATGCGCGCCATCCACGACGATCTTCATCCCCTTGAGGGTGAGGTCGTTGCCAAAGGTGCTCTTGCAGAATTCGATATAGCGGCCTGCCGCATCGTCCAGCCTGCGCGTCTTGCCCAGGCTGGCGGAATCGGCCCACACGGGGGGTTCGTCCAGCGCAGCTTCCACCGCCAGTTCCCAGTCGTCAGGCAGCTTGGTGCCTTGTGCGCTGAAGAACTTGATGCCGTTGTCGGCAAACGGGTTGTGGCTGGCAGAGATGACCACACCCAGGCTGGCGCGCTGGGCGCGGGTCAGGTAGGCCACAGCGGGCGTGGGCACCGGGCCCAGCAGCACCACGTCCACCCCCGCCGAGTTGAAACCGGACTCCAGCGCCGACTCCAGCATGTAGCCCGAAATGCGCGTGTCCTTGCCGATGAGCACCGTGGGGTGCGCCTCGGTGCGTTTGAGCACGCGCCCCACCGCGTGGGCCAGCTTGAGGACGAAATCCGGGGTGATGGGATAGGTGCCGACGGTGCCTCGAATACCGTCGGTGCCGAAATGCTTGCGGGTCATGTGGTTTCTTCTTCTGCCTGTGTTGTGACAGTGGGAATTATCGGTCCTGCGCCGCCATGGCCTGCCATACCTTCAGGGCGTCGGCGGTCTCGCGCACGTCGTGCACACGCACGATGCGCGCGCCCCGCTCCACCGCCAGCACGGCGGCGGCCACACTGGCAGCCACCCGCTCGCGGGCGACGTCCTGCCCCGTGACACGCCCCAGGGACGATTTGCGCGACCAGCCCGCCAGCAGCGGGTAACCCAGCGCCAGCACCTCCGCCTGGCGCGCCAGCAATGCGAAGTTCTGCTCCACCGTCTTGCCAAAGCCAATGCCGTAGTCCAGCACGATGCGCTCAGCCGCCACCCCAGCGTCGCGCAGCCCCTGCGCGTGTTTCTGCAGGAACGCCGCCACCTGCGGCACGGCGTCGCCCTCCATGGGGGCAATCTGCATGCGCTGCGGCTCCAGGTGCATGTGCATCAGGCACACGCCGCAACTGGGGTGCCGGGCCACCACGTCCACGCCACTCAAACCCTGCTCGCCGGGCCGCTGCAAAGCCCAGACATCGTTCACGATGTCAGCACCCAGGTCCAGGCAGGCCTGCATCACCTCGGGCTTGTAAGTGTCGATGGACACCGGCACACCCAGCTTGACCAGTTCGCGCACCACGGGTACCACGCGGGCCAGTTCCTCGGCCAGGAGCACGGGCGGTGCGCCGGGACGGGTGGACTCCCCGCCCACATCCAGGATGTGGGCACCCTGGGCCAGCAACCCCTCGGCATGCTTCACCGCCGCAGAAAAGTCGGCGTGCGCACCGCCATCGGAAAAGGAATCGGGCGTCACGTTGACGATACCCATCACCTGCGGTCGGCTCAGATCGATGAGAAAGCGGCTGGTCTGCCAGGAGGAGTTGGGAGTAGGTTTCATCAGGGGAAATGTTAGCTACACAAAAGAAAACCGGGGCCCAAGGGCCCCGGCTGTGCTTCGGCCTCCGCCTCAGGCGGCGGTCGGCGTCGGGTCGTGCTTCACCGCGGGAGAGCCGCCGCTGTCGCCACCGCCAGCGGGCGGATTGCGCGGCGTGAAGTCCTTGGGCGGGCGCGGCGGTTTGCCAGCCATGATGTCGTCAATCTGCTCCGCCTCGATGGTTTCCCACTCGAGCAAGGCCTTGGCCATCGCGTGCATCTTGTCGCTGTGCTCCTCGATCAGGCGGCGCGCCAGGGCGTACTGCTCGTCGATGATGCGGCGGACTTCCAGATCCACCTTGCGCATGGTTTCTTCGCTCATGTGGGTGGTCTTGGTCACCGAACGGCCCAGAAACACCTCACCTTCATTCTCGGCGTAGACCATGGGGCCCAGGGCGTCACTCATGCCGTAGCGCATGACCATGTCGCGGGCAATGTGCGTGGCACGCTCGAAGTCGTTGCTGGCGCCGGTGGTCATCTGGTTCATGAACACCTCTTCCGCGATGCGGCCGCCGAACAGCATGCTGATCTGGTTCAGCATGTATTCCTTGTCGTAGCTGTAGCGGTCCTTTTCGGGCAGGCTCATGGTCACACCCAGCGCGCGGCCGCGCGGGATGATGGTGACCTTGTGCACAGGGTCGCACTTGGGCAACAGCTTGCCGATGAGTGCGTGACCCGCCTCGTGGTAGGCCGTGTTGCGGCGCTCTTCCTCGGGCATGACCATGCTCTTGCGCTCGGGGCCCATGAGGATTTTGTCCTTGGCCTTCTCGAAGTCCTGCATTTCGACCACACGGGCGTTGCGGCGGGCAGCCATCAGCGCAGCTTCGTTGCAAAGGTTGGCCAGGTCGGCACCGCTCATGCCGGGCGTGCCGCGCGCGATGATCTCGGCACTCACGTCGCTGCCGATAGGGACCTTGCGCATGTGCACGTTAAGGATCTGCTCACGGCCGCGAATGTCAGGCAGTGTCACGTAGACCTGACGGTCGAAACGGCCCGGGCGCAGCAGCGCGGCGTCCAGGATGTCGGGGCGGTTGGTCGCGGCAATCACGATCACGCCGAGGTTGGTCTCGAAGCCGTCCATCTCCACCAGCATCTGGTTGAGGGTCTGCTCGCGCTCGTCGTTGCCGCCGCCCAGGCCTGCACCACGTTGACGGCCCACGGCGTCAATCTCGTCGATGAAGATGATGCAGGGGGCGTTCTTCTTGGCCTGCTCGAACATGTCGCGCACGCGGGCGGCACCCACACCCACGAACATTTCCACGAAGTCGGAGCCCGAGATGCTGAAGAACGGCACCTTGGCCTCGCCAGCAATGGACTTGGCCAGCAGCGTCTTGCCAGTACCCGGGGGGCCCACCAGCAACAGGCCACGCGGAATGCGGCCGCCCAGTTTCTGGAACTTGGCAGGGTCCTTCAGGAAGTCCACGACCTCCTTGACCTCTTCCTTGGCCTCGTCGCAGCCAGCCACGTCGGCAAAGGTGACAGTGTTGGCGTTCTCGTCGAGCATGCGGGCCTTGCTCTTGCCGAAGCTGAAAGCCCCGCCCTTGCCACCGCCCTGCATCTGTCGCATGAAGTAGACCCACACGCCAATCAGCAGCAGCATCGGACCCCAGCTGACCAGCAGGGTCATGAGGAGGGAGCCTTCCTCGCGCGGCTTGACGTCGAACTTCACGTCGTTGGCGATGAGGTCGCCTACCAGGCCGCGGTCAAGGTAGGTGGCGTTGGTGCGCACGCGGCGGTCGTCGGTGGTGACGGCCACGATCTCGGTACCGTTGCCGCCTTCCTGGATCGTGGCGCTCTTGATGCGCTGGGCCTTCACCTCGTTGAGGAACTCGGAATAGCCCATGTAACCGGCGCCCGCCGTGGTGCGTCCGTCAAATTGCTTGAAGACGGTGAACAGCACCATGGCGATGACCATCCACACGGCAACTTTGGAAAACCACTGGTTATTCAAGAAGGGCTCCTGCTGAATCTGTACCTGTCCATTTCGGGACCATTTTAGGTCTTTCAAGGGTGCAAAACCCTTTTCTCCACGGTAACCCTGTGTGTCGCGCGGATAGTAAAAGCCAAAAACGGCTTATTTGAGACCCATGCCAACCAAAAAGGTTTCCGAGGATTTGTCGCGGGACGCCTTGGGCTTGAGCGGCTTGACCACCTTGAACGTGTCGCGAAAGAGTTTGACCAGTTCGTTGTACCCACTGCCGTGGAACAGCTTGACCACCAGCGCGCCGTCGCGCTTGAGGTGCTGTTTTGCGAAATCCACCGCCAGCTCCACCAGGTGGGAAATGCGCGCGGCGTCCACCGACTCCACACCCGACAGGTTGGGCGCCATGTCGGACACCACCACGTCCACCTCGCGGTAACCGTCGCCCGCCTTGAGCTTGTCCTGCAACTGGGCAAGCACGGACTCCTCGCGGAAGTCGCCCTGGAGGTACTGCACCCCCTCGATGGACTCCATGGGCAGAAGGTCCAAACCGATGATGATGCCGTTGAGCTCGCCGGTGGCCGCCCCGCCGGGCGACAGGCGGCGGCGCAGGTACTGGCTCCAGGCCCCTGGCGCGCAACCCAGGTCCACCACGCACTGGCCGGGGCGGATCAGGTGAAAGGTCTCGTCAATCTCCTTGAGCTTGTATGCGGCACGCGCACGGTAGCCTTCCTTCTGGGCCAGTTTGACCCACGGATCGTTGACGTGCTGGTTCAGCCAAGCCTTGTTGACCTTCTTGCTCTGTGTTTTGACCTTCATGCGGCCCTGACTATAAGCGCGAATCCCGCCGCCAGACCGCTCAGGCCCGCCGTGCCTCCTCGCGCAACAACGTGCGCATGGCAAGCAAGCCCAGCACCGGACCCACTGCCAGCCAGGGCAGCAACATGCCGAGCGCCACCGAACGTGACAGCTCGACAAACAGCATGATGCTGATGATGGAAATGCCAAATCCAATACTGTTGCTCATTGTCAACACACTGCCCACCACAGACGGCGGAGCATTGCGCGCGGTCAGGGTGGAAAACTGCGGCGAGTCCCCGGAGACGGTCACCCCCCAGGTCAGCAGCCAAGCGAAAAACAGCGCGTCCGGTGCCTGGAGGGCCCACGGGGCCAGCAGGCAGCACAGCCCGCTCACGGCCAGCTGAAAACTCGCCACCCGGGCACTGCCCACGCGCTGCGCCAGCCACCCGCCAAGCACGCAACCCAGCACGCCCGCGCCCAGCACCAGGAACGCGGCCCAGGACAGCGCCACCCCCTGCATGCGCGTGGCCAGCACCAGCGGCACCATCACCCACATGGTGTAGAGCTCCCACATGTGTCCGAAGTAGCCCAGCACGGAGCTGCGCACACGCCGGTCAGTCCAGATCGTGGCCAAAGCGCGCCAGTCGAGGCGCTGCAACCGGGGCGTGACGTTCGGTGGATCGCCCAGCCAGCCATAGAGCACCACGCCCCCCAGGGCGGCCAGAGCGGCCACGCCAAGCATCAGCCAGTCCCAGGGCAAGGCATCACCCATCGCGCGCAAGGCGTGGGCACTGGCCGACCCGAGCACCAGCGCGCCGATCAGCAAGCCCAGTGCCGCCCCCAGACCGCGCGAGTACCACTGCGAGGCGATCTTCATGCCTACCGGGTAGATGCCCGCCAGGCAAAAGCCGGTAAGGAACCGCCAGACGATCAGTGCCTGCTGGTCCCGAACCATGGCCCAGGCGCCCAGGGTGCAGGCGGCGCCAGCCAGGGCACACACCAGAAACACTTTGCGCGGCGCGAACCGGTCCGCGACCGCCAGCAGGGCAAAAACCAGCGTGCCAGCAATGAAGCCAAACTGCAAGGCCGACGTTAGCGTGCCCACCAAGGTGGCGGGCCAGCCCAGTTCACGTTGCAGGTCCGGCATCACCGCATTGACGGCAAACCACAGCGAAGTGCCCGCGAACTGGGCAAACACCAGCACGGGCAGCACGTGACGGGGAACAGCGGCATCCATCCCGGCAATGTAGCGCAGCCCCACCAAAACGGGGGTATGCCGGATAATCGGGTCATGCCTCAAATTGAACTCACCCCCGCCCAGCGCAAGGTCCACCGTGCCGAAGCGCATCACCTCGATCCCGTCGTTCTCATCGGCGGCGACGGCCTGACCCCCGCCGTCAAGAAAGAAGTGGACGCAGCCCTGAAGGCCCACGGTCTGATCAAGGTGCGCGTCTTTTCCGACGACCGTACCGAGCGCGAAAGCTACCTGCAGACACTCGCCGACGAACTCGGCGCCGCGCCGATCCAGCACATCGGCAAGCTGCTGGTGCTCTGGCGCCCCATCCCCGAAAAGGAAAAGAACGTTGACGAAGACCGCATGCCGGGTCCGCGCGACGTCAAGATCCTGAAGTACAGCAAGAAGGGCGGCCAGCGCCCCGAGGTGAAGATGGTGCGTGTGCTTGGCAACGAACGTCTGACACCTGGCGGCTTGATCAAGCGCGCCAAGAAACCCACGCAAAAAAGCGTGAAGAAGACCACCCAGAAGTGACCTGTGCGGCCCTGTGGCCTGGCCCTGCAGGCCGCGGGGTTCCTTTGCACGCGCTAGCCTTGCAAACCGAACACACCAGCCCCAAGTGCCCCAGATGAACGCCACCACAGCCACCGAAACGTCCGCCCTGCAGGGCACCAACCCCCTGCTCGACTTCTCCGACCTGCCGCGCTTCGACGCCATTCGCCCCGAGCATGTGGCGCCAGCAATCGATGAATTGCTGAAGGCTGCCGATGAGGCGCTGGAGGCTGTGACGGCAGGGGACTTCCCTGCCGAATGGGAGCGCATGGCGCAGGTGTTGGATGTGGCTACCGAACGCTTCGGGCGCGCGTGGGGTGCCGTCGGGCACCTCAACGCCGTGGCCGACACGCCCGAGCTGCGCGCCGCCTACAACGCGGCCCTGCCCAAGGTGACCGAATTCTTCACCCGCCTGGGCGCGGACGAGCGCCTGTACGCCAAGTACAAGGCCATGGACCCGGCCCGCCTGACCCCCGAGCAGGCACAGGCCCACAAGAACGCCATGCGCGGTTTCGTTCTGGGTGGTGCCGAACTGCAAGGCGCGGCCAAGGAACGCTTCGCGGCCATCCAGGAACGCCAAGCCGAACTGAGCCAGAAGTTCAGCGAAAACGCCCTGGACGCGACCGACGCCTACACCTACTACGCCACCACCGAAGAACTGGACGGCCTGCCCGAAGATGTGCTGGCTGCCACCCGCGCCGCCGCCGAGGCCGAAGGCAAAAGCGGCCACAAGATCACCCTGAAGCTGCCCTGCTACCTGCCCGTGATGCAGTTCGGGCGCAACCGCGCGCTGCGCGAGCGCCTGTACCGCGCCTACGGAACGCGCGCCAGCGACCAGGCCAACTGCGCAGAAGTGCCCGATGGCGTCAAGTTCGACAACACGGCCCTCATCCGCGAGATCCTGGCGCTGCGCCAGGAAGAGGCCGAACTGCTGGGCTACCCAGACTTTGCCACCGTGTCCCTGGTACCCAAGATGGCGGACACCCCGGAGCAAGTCGTGAGCTTCCTGCGAGAACTGGCCGCCAAGGCCCGCCCCTATGCGGAGCAGGACCTGGCCGACATGCGTGCCTTCGCTGCCGAGCAACTGGGCCTGCATGACCCGCAATCCTGGGACTGGACCTATGTGGGCGAACAACTGCGCCAAGCTCGTTACGCCTACAGCGAACAGGACGTGAAGCCCTATTTCACCGCACCCAAGGTGCTGCAGGGCCTGTTCCACATCGTCGAGACATTGTTCGAGGTGAGCATCCGCCCCGACACGGCCCCAGTGTGGCACCCCGGCGTGCAGTTCTTCCGAATCGAACGAGCCACCGGCAATGGCTCACCCCAGCTCGTCGGCCAGTTCTACCTGGACCCCGGCGCACGGAACGGCAAGCGTGGTGGTGCCTGGATGGACGACGTGCGCGCCCGCTGGCTGCGCCCTGACAACGCCGCCCTGCAGACCCCGGTGGCCCACCTGGTGTGCAACTTCGCCGAAGGCGTAGGCGGGAAGCCGCCGCTGCTCACCCACGACGACGTGATCACCCTCTTCCACGAGTTCGGCCACGGGCTGCACCACATGCTCACGCAGGTCAATGAGCGTGACGTGAGCGGCATCAGCGGCGTGGAATGGGATGCAGTGGAACTGCCCAGCCAGTTCATGGAGAACTTCTGCTGGGAGTGGGACGTGCTCAAGCACATGACGGCCCACGTGGACACCGGTGAGCCCCTGCCCCGCGCGCTGTTCGACAAGATGCTGGCCGCCAAGAACTACCAGAGCGGCCTGCAAACCCTGCGCCAGATCGAATTCGCGCTGTTCGACATGCTGCTGCACAGCCAGGATGCCCCGAAGAACGCTGAGGGCGTGGATTTCATGGGCCTGCTCCAGCAGGTGCGTGACGAGGTGGCGGTGATCCAGCCGCCCGCCTACAACCGCATGGCCCACACCTTCAGCCACATCTTCGCGGGGGGCTACGCGGCGGGGTACTACAGCTACAAATGGGCTGAAGTGCTGAGCGCCGACGCCTACGCCGCCTTCGAAGAAGCGTCGCAAACCGCAGGCACCACGCTGGACGTGGCCACAGGCCGCCGCTACCGCCAGGCCATTTTGGAAGCGGGCGGCAGCCGCCCGGCCATGGAGTCGTTCAAGGCTTTCCGGGGGCGCGAGCCGTCTATTGACGCGCTACTGCGCCACCAGGGCATGGCTGCCTGATCAGAACACCACGGTCTTGACGCCAGCGGCCGTGCCCAGCAGACACACGCTGGCCTTCTGGTACGCGAACACGCCAACGGTCACCACGCCGGGCCACTGGTTCACTTCGGACTCGAACGCCAGCGGCTCGGTGATGCGCAGGCCCGTTACATCCAGAATGTGCTGACCGTTGTCGGTGACCAGCGGCTGGCCATCCTTCAGGCGCAAGGTGGCCTCGCCGCCCATGGCCTGGAACTGGCGCGCCACGCGCTTGGCCGCCATGGGAATGACTTCCACAGGCAGCGGGTAACGCCCCAGCGTCTGCACCAACTTTGACTCGTCGGCAATGCAGACGAAACGGCGCGACTGCGCCGCCACGATCTTCTCGCGCGTGAGCGCCGCGCCGCCGCCCTTGATCATGTAGCCGCGCGGGTCGATCTCGTCCGCGCCGTCCACATAGACGGACAGCTCGCCCACTTCGTTGGCGTCGAACACCGTGATGCCCAGCGCGCGCAGCCGCTCGGTGGACGCCACAGAGCTGGACACCGCGCCGGTAATGCGGTCCTTGATGGTGGCCAGCGCGTCGATGAACTTGTTGACGGTGGAGCCGGTGCCCACGCCGACGATCTCGCCGGTCTGCACGTATTGCAGCGCGGCCTGGCCGACCAGGGTCTTGAGTTCGTCCTGGGACAGAGCGGGAGTGGCAGAGGAAGCGGTCATGGTGGTGCGATCTGGGACAATCCGGGGTGTTTCGGCCGCGCGCGGCCCTCTTGAGACTGTCATTATCCAATGTCCCTGCTGCCCTACTCCTTTGCCCGCCCCTTCCTGTTCAACATGGACCCGGAGGCCGCGCACGAACTGACGCTGAACAACCTGGAGCGCATCCAGAACACGCCGCTGATGTGCCTGGCTTCGCAAACCCGCGTGAGCGACCCGGTGACACTGGCTGGGCTGACCTTCCCCAACCGCGTGGGCCTGGCTGCGGGCCTGGACAAGAACGCCCGCTGCATCGACGCCTGGGGCGCCATGGGCTTCGGCTTTGTGGAGGTGGGCACCGTCACGCCGCTGGGCCAGCCAGGCAACCCCAAGCCGCGCATGTTCCGCCTGCCTCAGGCCAACGCGCTCATCAACCGCCTAGGCTTCAATAACGACGGGCTGGACGCCTTTGTGCGCAACGTGCAGCAGTCGCGCCTGCGCCGTGCGCCGCAGCCAGGCGGCATGCTGCTGGGCCTGAACATTGGCAAGAACGCGGCCACCCCCATCGAGCGCGCCACCGACGACTACCTCATCGGTCTGCGCGGTGTGTACCCGCACGCCGACTACGTGACGGTCAATATCTCCAGCCCCAACACCAAGAACCTGCGCGCGCTGCAAAGCGACGAGGCGCTGGACCAACTGCTGGGTACCCTGGCGCAAGAACGCGAGGTGCTGGCGGACAGGCACGGCGCCCGCAAGCCCATCTTCGTGAAGATCGCACCCGACCTGGATGAAGCCCAGGTAGCTGTGATTGCCGACACGCTTCGCCGTCACGGGATGGACGGCGTGATCGCCACCAACACCACGCTGTCCCGCGAGGCAGTCAAGGGTCTGCCCCATGCCGAGGAAGCAGGCGGCCTGTCTGGCGCGCCGGTACTGGAGGCCAGCAACGCGGTGATCCGCCAGTTGCGCGCGCGGCTTGGCGCGGGCTACCCCATCATCGGGGTGGGCGGCATCCTGAGCGGTGCGGATGCCGTGAGCAAGATCAAAGCCGGCGCTGACGTGGTGCAGATCTACAGCGGTCTGATCTACAAGGGGCCCGCGCTGGTGTCCGAGGCAGCCAGAGCGCTGCAGGCCCACAAGCGGGGCTGAGCTTTGCTGCCTCTTGGCGAAAGCCTTACCTTCCTGGGCGTGGCGCTGCTGCTGGGCGTAAGCCCCGGGCCTGACAACGTGTTCGTGCTGATGCAGTCGGCCACGCATGGGCGCCGCGCGGGCCTGATGGTGACGCTGGGCCTGTGCACCGGCCTGCTGGGCCACACGGCTGCAGTGGCCCTGGGGCTGGCCGCCGTGCTGGCAGCGTCAGCCACCGCGTTCACCGCGCTCAAGCTCGCCGGCGCAGCTTACCTGCTGTACCTGGCCTGGGGCGCCTGGCACGCACCCGTTGGCGCCATCAGCGGCGACACGTTGGCACCCATGCAGCCCGGGCGCATGTACTTGCGTGGCGTGCTGATGAACCTGAGCAACCCGAAGGTAGGCATCTTTTTCCTGGCCTTTCTGCCGCAGTTTGTGCAGCCCGGCGCCGGCCCAGTGGCGGCGCAGGTGGCGTGGCTGGGCCTGCTGTTCATCGTAGCCACGTTGCTGGTGTTTGGCGGCTTTGCCTGGTTTGCCTCGCTCATCGGCGGCTGGCTGCGCAGCTCCGCGCGGGCGCAGCAGGTGCTCAACCGGCTGGCCGCTGTGGTGTTTGCAGGCCTGGCGCTGCGGCTGGCCCTTAGCGAACGCTGAACCTCCCGTTCAGCGTTCGGTGGACACCAGGACGTCGCACGGCGACTCCTCCACCACGTGCTTGGTGACACTGCCGAGCAGCAGCTCTTCGGCCGCGTGTCGCCCATGCTTGCCGATGACCACCAGATCGCAGCCACGGTCGGCCACTTCGCTCACCAGACGAGGTGCCGCGTCGCCTTCGCGAATGCACAGGCTGTAGCTTTCGGGGGCCAGCCCGTGTTGCATGGCAAGCGACTGCAACCCCTCCAGCGACTGCCGCCGCGCCTTGTCTCGGTAAATGTCGATGGTCGCGGGATCGACCCCGGCAAAGCGCAGCTTCTCCTCAAACGGTACCGTGTACGTGTGCATGAGAACCAGCTCTGCGCTCGGTGCCACCGAACGGGCCAGCGCAACGGCGGCACCAGACCAGCCAGAGAAATCGACGGGCACAAGCACCCTGCGGTAGGGGCCCTGGGCCGCCCGCCGCACCATGAGTATGGGGCAAGACGCCTTGCGCAGCAGCCTTTCAGCGGTGGTGCCGACCAGCAACTGGTGCACAGGCGTTCGTCCCCGCACCCCCAACACCAGCAAGTCACCTGCGGCCTCGCGGACGGCCTGCTCGATGGCGGAAACCGGCTGACCATCCAGCAGCTGGGAGGAGACATCCACACCATGCGAGGCTGAAGTCTCCTCAGCCGTCCGTTGCAATTGCACATGTGCCTCCTGCAGCAACCGCTGGTTCCAGGAACCATCGCCAGCCAGCAAGTCCTTCACGGCATCCAGCCAGTCATGGTTGACCACATGCAGCAGGGTGACCCTCCCGCCCTGCTGCGCGGCCAGGCGTGCGGCACGGTCAACCGCCTGCTGAGCGGGGTCGGAAAAATCGGTGGCAGCCACCACCAGAGGCGCGTCGGGCAAACTCATGTGCGTACTCCTTCCCTGTTGATGCCGCCCATGCCCAGTTCCGCCTTCAGCTGGTCCGAGGCGTGACAAGCCGCATCCTCAAAAGGCATGAACAAGCGCTTCACGCCGGTCAGCGGTAACTCCTTGCCGGCCAGATCATCGCGCACCGTCATGGCCACATCGCCTTTGAACCCTGCACCCCTGAGCGCGTGCAGAAGCGCGCGGTTGGCGTCCATCAATGGCAGCGTGCTCACCACCCAGCGGGTACGGGCCAGCGGCAACGACTCCAGAAAGTCGGGGTTCTCACCGTCACCATACTGCACTGGCAGGCGCTTGCGCTTGAGTTCCCGCACGGCCTCGGGATCAAAGTCGATGCCCACCACCTTGACTCCGGCGTCGTGCAGCTCACGCAGCAGGCGGCTGCCGTAGCGCCCCAGACCGAAGATCATCACGTCAACGTCATCGGCCTTGACCGGCTTGCGCTCGACCGCCAGCTCACGGAAGGGCTTTTCACGTTCGAACACGCCCAGCCAGGGCGCCAGTTTGTCGTAGAGCGCGTGGGAATACAGGATCATGTAGGTGGACAGGGTGATGGTAATCAACCCGACCAGTGTCGTCAGGCCCAGGGCCTGCACGTCGACATGGCCCAGCGTGATGCCCATGGCCACGAACACGATGGAGAACTCGCTGATCTGTGCCACCGTCAACCCGGCGAGAAAACCCGTGCGGCTGCGGTAGCCCATGTAGCCCATGATGGCCATCACGATCAGCGGATTCCCAATGAGGACAAAAACCGACAACAGCAACGCGGGCACGGCCTCTTGCCCCAATGTGGAGAAATCCAGCTCGGCGCCCAGATGGATGAAGAAAAACAGCAGCAGGAAATCACGGATGCCACCCAGCCTGGCGTTGATCGCCTCGCGGTAGTGGGTAGAAGCCAGGGTGAAGCCTGCAATGAACGCCCCCGCCT
This sequence comes from Hydrogenophaga aquatica, assembly GCF_054780915.1. Lineage (NCBI taxonomy): Bacteria > Pseudomonadati > Pseudomonadota > Betaproteobacteria > Burkholderiales > Comamonadaceae > Hydrogenophaga > Hydrogenophaga aquatica. The sequence goes on from NZ_BAAGVK010000011.1 coordinate 766,387, forward strand.
CCATGCTGAACCCGGCCCAGGCCCCGGTGGCTGCCAGCGCCACGGCCCACGAGAGGGCAAAGATCAGCAACAGCTCCTGCGAACGGGCCATCGCCGCGACCAGCCGAGGCAGCACATAGCGCATGAAAACAAAAATGACCGCAGCGGCGGCAAGCATCCGCCACCCCAGGGACAGCGCCACCTGCCACCATACTGGCTCGACATCCGCCTCCGGGGTGGTACGCAAGGCACTCATGGCCATCATGGCCAACACCACCGCCAAGTCCTGCACGATGAGGAAGCCCACCGCGATGCGGCCGTGCAGTGAATCAAGCTCCCGCTTGTCGGACAGCAGCTTGACGATGATGATGGTGCTGGAAAACGTGAGCGCCACCGCCACGTACAGCGCCGTCATCAGGTCCTTGCCCAGGGCGAGGATAAGGCCGAAACCAATGACAATAGTGAAGGCCAGCTGCCCCAGGCCCGTGGCCAGCGCCACAGGGCCAATGTGACGGATGTGGTGCAGGTCTAGCTTGAGCCCGACAATGAACAACAGGACGGACACACCGATTTGCGCCAGCAGGTTGATCTGGTCATGAGCACTGACCAAGCCGAAACCGGCCGGCCCCAGCGAGATACCAACAACGATGTAAGCGATGAGGACTGGCTGACGCAGGCGGACGAACACCGCCCCCGCCAAAGCGGCCACCAGCAGAAGCAACGCGAATTCGGTGAAAGGGGTTGCATGCATCTGGCCATTCTATCGGCCGTGATGCATGGTTTTACGTCAGCTCAGGCGGCCGAACCGAGCAGGCTGGCGACGTGTTCGCCGATGGCCAGGGCACTGGTCAGGCCCGGTGACTCGATGCCCAGCAGGTTGACCAATCCGGGCAGGCCGTGCTGCGCAGGACCGTCGATGCGGAAGTCCGGCGCGGGCTCGCCGGGGCCGTGTATCTTGGGCCGAACACCACTGTAGGCGGGCTGCAGGGCTCCATCCGGCAGGTCTGGCCAATAGCGACGCACCTCGGCGTAGAAGCCATCGGCACGGCGGGGGTCCACGCGGTAATCAATGGCGGCAGGGTCGCCAACGTCGAGCCACTCGTGGTCAGGCCCGAAGCGGGCCTGACCACCCAGGTCCAGCGTGAGGTGCACACCCAGCCAGGCATCCTGCGGCGCAGGGTAGATCAGGTGCGAAAAGGGCGCGCGGCCAGACAGCGCGTAATAACTGCCCTTGGCGTAATGCGGCACAGGCTGGAATGACGGCGCCAGGCCCTCGGTGGCCTGCGCCACCGAACAGGCATGCAGGCCTGCGGCATTCACCCAGGCACGCGCCAGCAGTTCCATTTCGCCGCCGTCGTCCATCTGCACACTCAGGTGCCAGCCACCCGGTTGCTGGCGGGCCGACACCAGCCTTGAACCCAATGCCACCGCACCGCCAGCCGCTTCCAGGTCGCCCTGCAAAGCCAGCATCAGGCCATGGCTGTCGACGATCCCGGTGCTTGGAGAGAACAGCGCCGCCTTGCAGCGCAGCGCGGGCTCCAGCGCGCGCGCCTCTTCGGCGCCCAGCATGCGCACCGGCACCCCATTGGCTTCGGCACGCTCAGCCAGTTGCCGCAAAGCGGGCAGTTGAGCATCTTCGGTGGCAACCACCAGCTTGCCACAGCGGCGGTGCTGCACGCCGTGCGACTCGCAGAAACGGTAGAGCAGCTCTTTGCCCAGAACGCACAGACGCGCCTTTGCGGAACCTGGTGTGTAGTACAGGCCTGCGTGGATGACCTCGCTGTTGCGCGAGCTGACCCCGGTGCCAATGGCGTTCTCGCGCTCCAGCACCACCACTTCACGGCCGGTGGCGGCGAGTGAACGTGCCACGGCAAGGCCGACCACCCCAGCACCGACCACCACGCAATCGACAGCATCCATCAGCGGGAACGCAGCAGCAGCAACAGTGCCAGGGCACCCAGCAACAGGAAGTTCAGGAAAGACCAGTTGGCAATCGTCAGGCCAAGGAAGGTCCAATCGATGGCCGTGCAGTCGCCGCTGCCGCGAAAGATCATGGGAACGGCGCGCTTGAGCGGAAAGGACTCGATCATGCCGTAGAAGTCACGCCCACAGGTCAGCACCTCGGGCGGGTTCCACTGCAGCCAGCTCTGGCGCGCAGCCACGAAGGCACCGAACCCCGACATCAGCAACGTCAGGGCTGCGAGCACGACCGCGGCTGCCCGCCCAGGCACGAACGCGCCCAGCAAAGAGAAAAGCGCCACGGCCAGCAGCGCATACCGCTGCACGATGCACATGGGGCACGGCTCCAGGCCCACCACGTGCTGCAGATACAAGCCAAAGGCGAGCAGCCCCGTGCACAACGCCGCCATCGCGGCAAACACCTTGCGCGGATGCGCGGCCAGGGTATCGAAGTTCCAGATCAATTCAATTCCAGTCCATCAGAAAAAGACCTGGGTCTGATGCCTTGGCCGCCGCGCAGTTCCACCGGTCAGGTGGATTCGGCGAATGCACGCTCGATGACGAAGTCGCCCGGCGTGCTGGTGTTGCCCTCGACGAACTGACGCGCTTCCATCATGTGCTTGAGGTCGCGCAGCATTTCGGGGCTGCCGCAGATCATCACGCGGTCTTCGGCCGGATTCAGGCGCGGCAAGCCCAGGTCGTCTTCCAGCTTGCCGGTTTCCAGCAGATTGGTGATGCGGCCGCGGTTCTTGAACGGCTCACGGGTGACGGTGGGGTAGTACTTGAGCTGGTTGGTGACGATCTCGCCCAGGAACTCGTGCTTGGGCAGATCGACCGTGATGTATTCGTAGTAGGCCAGCTCGTTGACCTGGCGCACGCCATGCACCAGGATGACCTGCTCGAACTTCTCGTAGGTGGCCGGGTCACGAATGACGCTCATCCACGGTGCCAGACCGGTGCCGGTGCCCAGCAGGTACAGGCGTTTGCCGGGCAGCAGGTAGTCGATCAACAGCGTGCCAGTGGGCTTGCGGCCGACGATGATCTTGTCGCCCGGCTGGATGTGCTGCAGGCGGCTGGTCAGGGGGCCGTCGGGCACCTTGATGCTCAGGAACTCCAGGTGTTCCTCGTAGTTGGGGCTGGCAATGCTGTAGGCGCGCAGCAGGGGTTTGCCGTTTTCCTGCTTCAGGCCGATCATGGTGAAGTGCCCGTTGGAAAAACGGAAGGCTTGGTCGCGGGTGGTGGTGAAACTGAACAGCCGATCGGTCCAGTGGTGCACGGTCAGTACACGCTCTTCGTTGAATGCGCTCATTTTCAATGTATAGGGAAAGGCGATCACGCCACTGGGCCGCTAGTGTAGCGGCAGGCCCGTACCGGCCCTTGATCTGGCGCAACCCCACTCGCCATACAGGCGGGTAAAGCTTGGTACAGTCCTGTGCATGTCTGCGGGCCACATTGTGACCGCCGTTTCTGAAAACCAGAAACAACAAGATTTCATGTCTTCATAACTTTTTAAGTATTAAAAGGACTTTCCCCATGGCACGCATGGTTCAATGCATCAAGCTCGGCATCGAAGCCGAAGGCCTGGATTTCCCCCCCTACCCTGGTGAACTGGGCAAGCGTATCTACAGCAGCGTCAGCAAACAGGCGTGGGCCGACTGGCTGAAGCACCAGACCATGCTGGTGAACGAGAACCGCCTGAACCTGGCCGACGCACGTGCGCGCCAATACCTGGCCCGCCAGATGGAGAAACACTTCTTCGGTGAAGGCGCCGACCAGGCCGCCGGTTACGTCCCCCCCTCGCAGAACGGCTGAATCGCCTTCGAATGCAGCTTCCGGTGACGTGGCTGCCGGACGGCACGCCGCGCAGCACCCACTTCGATGACGTCTACCGCAGCGCAGGCTCCGGCGGCACGGGCAGCCTCGCGCAAGCCCGTCATGTGTTCCTGGCCGGATGCGGCCTGCTGGACGGTGATGCAGCCCCCTGGGCGGACCAACCGGCCTGGCACATCCTTGAGGCCGGTTTTGGCCTGGGCCTGAACTTTCTGGCTGCCTGGCATGCCTGGCGCAGCGCCCCCCGCCGGCCGGAAAGACTGCATTTCAGCTCGTTGGAAGGATGGCCCGTCTCTGCAGGCGATATCCTGCGCAGTGCGGCCGCGTTCCCTGAACTCGCAGAACTGGCTAGCGAACTGGCCGGCCAGTGGCGGGGCCTGCTGCCTGGTGTGCACCGGCTGGTGTTTGAAGGCGGGAGGGTGCAGCTGACCTTGCACATCGGCCTGGCGCAAGACATTCTTCCCGCCCTGGATGCGAGCGTGGACAGCGTTTTCTTGGACGGCTTCGACCCCGAAGTGAACCCTGACATGTGGTCGGCCCCGCTGATGAAGGCGGTGGCACGCCTGTGCCACCCAGGCACGCGGCTGGCCACCTGGTCCGTGGCGCATGCCGTGCGGGACAACCTGGTCAACGCGGGTTTTGAGGTGACAAAGGCGCCAGGCCTGCCACCCAAACATCACTGCCTGCGCGCACGGTATGCCCCACGCTGGCCCGTGCGCGCAGCCACCCGCCAACCGCAGGCTGCACATGACGCCGCACGCACAGCCGTGGTGGTGGGTGGCGGCCTGGCCGGTTCGGCCGTGGCGTACAGCCTGGCCCTGCGCGGCTGGGACGTTACCGTGCTGGACCGTGCAGAGCAGCCTGCCTCGGGTGCGTCGGCCTTGCCTGCGGGCATGGTGGCGCCCCATGTGTCTCCAGACGACGCCCTGTTGTCCAGGTTGAGCCGCAGCGGCGTGCGCCTGACGCTGCAACGCGCCCGCGAATTGCTGGAGCAGGGCACCGACTGGGCGCCCACGGGCGTTCTGGAACACCGCGTGGAAGGCAAGCGCGGCCTGCCGCGCGGCGAAGCGTGGCAGCAATGGGGCGTGGACTGGAGCGTCGAGGCCAGCCCGCAACAGCGCCAAGCGGCGCACCTGCCGGACGACGCCGAGGCCTTGTGGCACGTCAACGCAGGGTGGATACGCCCTGCGCAGCTGGTGCGCGCACAGTTGCAGCCCCCTGGCATCCGCTGGCAAGGCGGCTGCCAGGTGGCGGCGCTGCAACGGCTGGAAAGCGGCTGGCGGCTGCTTGACCCGGCTGGCGGCGTGCTGGCCGAAGCAGCCCACGTGGTGCTGGCCAGCGCCTGGCCTACCCTGGGGCTTTTGCAGGGATTGGGCGAGCATGGCCTGCCTCTGCACCCGCTGCGCGGGCAGATCAGCTGGGGGGCCATGGCATCGCTGCCTGCCGCCGCGCTGGCTTTGCTGCCCCCCTTCCCCGTGAATGGTCACGGTGCGCTGGCACACGGCATGGCGGGCCCCGACGGCAGACCGGGCTGGTTTGTTGGCTCCACTTTCGACAGGGGTATCACCGAGGCCATCCTCCGGCCACAGGACAGGCAGGCAAACCTGGTCAAGCTGCAGGGGCTGCTGCCCCAACTGGCGCAAGTGATGGCCCCCGCTTTCGATCAGGCGCATGATTGGGCTGGCGTGCGTTGCACCCTTCCCGACCGTGTACCCGCCGTGGGCCCATTGGCACCTCAACGCCTGCCGGGGTTGCACATCTGCACCGGGCTGGGTGCCCGAGGGCTGACCTTGTCGGTGCTGTGTGGTGAACTGCTGGCGGCGCTTATGCACGGCGAGCCCTGGCCCACCGAGCGCAAGCTGGCACAGGCCCTGCTTGCCGAGCGTTTCGAGCGCAAGGCGGCTCAGTCGCCGTAACGCACCAGCACGTACTGCCCCGGCGCCGGCCCCAGTCCTGAATGGGCCGCAGGTTTGCGGGCTGCCACCAGCTTGCCGCTGCCATGGGCCTTGAGCCAGTCGCTCCACGCCAGCCACCAGCTGCCTTCGCGGCGCGGCGCGGCGGCCTGCCACTCTTCCGGCGTGCTCCAGGGTTCGCGCGGCGGTGTCGTCTTCAGTTGGTAGAACCGCCCTGCGTGACCAGGCTCGGAGACGATCCCGGCGTTGTGCCCGCCATTGGTCAACGCGAACGTGACCTCCGCCGAGACCAGGCGGTGAATCTTGTAGACGGAGCGCCAGGGCGCCACATGGTCCTTGACGGTCCCCACGCCAAACACCGGGACACGGATGTCACGCAGGGAAATGGGTTGCCCCTCGAACAGGTAACGCCCTTCGGCGAGATCGTTGTTCAGAAAGCAGCTGCGCAGGTACTGGCTGTGCATCACCGCAGGCAGCCGTGTGACGTCGGCGTTCCACATCATCAGGTCGTTGGGCACCTCCTCCTCACCCAACAGCCAGCGCCGCGTGCGGCTGGACCAGACCAGCTCGCGCGAATGCAGGAACTGGAAAGAGCCCGCCATCTGCTTGCCCGTCAGGAAGCCTTTGGCGGCCATCATGTCTTCCAGCAGCCGCACCTGCGCCTCGTCGATGAGCACGCCCATCTCGCCCGGCTCGGTGAAGTCGGTCTCTGCCGCCAGCAGGCTGAGCGTTGCCAGCGGGCCGTGCTCCCCATGCACCACGCCATCGGGCACGCAGCCTTGGGCATCGCCACCGCCGAGTGCGGCCACGGCGATAGCGGCGAAGGTGCCGCCCAGGCAATAACCCATCAGGTGCACCGGCTGGCGCGTCGCGCAGTGCACGTGGTCCAGCGTGGCCAGCACACCGTCGCGCACGTAGTCATCCATGCCCAGCAAGGCATCACTCTCGTCGGGGTTGCGCCACGACACGATGAACACCGTGTGCCCCTGCCCCACCAGCCAGCGCACCAGCGAGTTGTGCGGCGACAGGTCCAGGATGTAGTACTTCATGATGCAAGACGGGATGATCAGCACCGGCTCGGCCTGCACCCTCGGGGTCGTGGGCTCGTACTGGATCAGCTCCACCAGGCTGTTGCGCATGACGACCCGTCCCGGCGTCATGGCCAACCCCTTGCCTGGGCCGATGTCGACGCCGGATCCGCCCAGGGGCTCCAGGTTCTGGTGCTGGCGCACGTCGGCCACAGCTTGCCCCAGGCCCTTGAGCAAGGTCTGCCCCCCAGAGGACCAGGCCGCCTGCAAGGCTTGCGGATTGGTCCACAGCCAGTTGCTGGGTGACCACATGTCCAGCATCTGGCGACCATAGAAGCGCATCTGTTCGCGGCTGTGATCTTGCATGCCGCGCAGGCTGCTGGCCTCCTGCCACCAGGCTTCCCAGGCCTTGCTGGCGGTGGCCAGGCCGCGCCAGGGCCACTGCTGCCAGGCGGGTGAGCTGAAGCGCGGATCCTGCTCGACAGCCTGGGGCAGGAAACCTGAAGGGATGGCCCGGTTTGTGCCCTTCGCCCCGGGCAGCGGCCAGGCTGTGCGGGCGGTGTCCGCGAGCCATTCCACGCCATGTTCCGCGGCCTGCCGGGCCAGACGGGACTGCGAACCGGGTGAACTCCACAGGTGCAGCATCCAATCGGTGTAGGCCAGCGCCAGCGAAATCGGGGAAATGCCGTTCCACAAGCTCGCCATGGCGGCGTTGGCCTGGCTGTCCAGAGCGTGGGCGCTGTCTTCGGCGCGGTGATGCGGAGAAGCCGCCGTGGCTGACGGCGAAAGACGTGCGGAGTAGGCAATCAGTGGTCGCATAGTTCACACATTAGCAGGAGCTGATGTTTTTGTCGTGCGCCCAAGTCAGCCTGGATATTACATATTCCTTCGAAATATTAAGAAAGAAGAAAAATGTAGTTTGCATTCATGTAGAGCGCGCCTAAAGTCCCGCCCATGCATGATCTTGCCTTTGTCTTTGCCGGTTTCTTTGTGGGCCTCGTGGTCGGCTTGACCGGCGTGGGCGGGGGCTCGCTCATGACGCCCATCCTGATCTTCTTCTTCGGTGTGAAACCGTACCTGGCCGTGGGTACAGATCTGCTGTTCGCGGCCTTCACCAAGGCTGGCGGTACCCTGAGCCTGATGCGCCAGAGACTGGTGCCCTGGCGCGTGGTGGGCCAGCTTTGCTCGGGCAGCATCCCGGCGGCGCTGGCCACGCTGTACGTGCTCCACACCGTAGGCCCCGCCACACCCGCCGTGCAAAGTGTGATGACCAGCACGCTGGGCGTGGCGTTGCTGCTGACTGCAGCCGCCACCCTCTACAAGGCCCTGCGCAGCCGCCAGCCCGGCTTGGCGCTATCGCTGGCCGCCCAGGGCCGCCACGCGAGTGTCGAGCAAGCCACCCGCGCCCGCCACTGGAGCCTGCCCGTGCTGTTCGGCGCACTCATCGGCACGCTGGTCACGCTCACCTCGGTGGGCGCCGGTGCCATTGGCGTGACCGTGCTGCTGATCCTGTTCCCGTTGCTGCCGCTGACCCGCATCGTCGCAGCCGACATCGCCTACGCGGTGCCGCTGACTCTCGTGGCTGGCCTGGGCCATGCCTCGCTGGGCTCGGTGGATTGGCCGCTGCTGGCCAAGCTGCTGGCCGGTTCCCTGCCCGGCATCTGGCTGGGCTCGCGCCTCATCCACAAGACACCGGAGCGCGTCGTGCGCTCCATGCTCTCCGCGCTGCTGGCCTACGCAGGCTTCAAGCTGATCGCGATCTGACCCCCTTTCGTTTCCAACGCTCTGCCATGTACCAGTACACCGATTTCGACCGCCAGTTCGTCCGCCAGCGTGCCGCCCAGTTCCGCGACCAGTTGGAACGCTTCCAGGCCGGAACCCTGGGCGGCGACGAGTTCAAGCCGCTGCGCCTGCAGAACGGCTGGTACATCCAGCGCCATGCCCCCATGCTGCGCGTGGCTGTGCCGTACGGCGAACTCTCCAGCCGCCAGGTGCGCGTGCTGGCCCGCATTGCCCGCGAATACGACCAGCCCAGCCACGAAGTATTCCAGGGCGCCGTGGCCGCGCAGAACAAGCTCGGCAGCATCCAGCTGCGCGACGGCAAGGCCATTGCCAGCCGCCTGCCCACGGGCTACGCCCACTTCACCACGCGCCAGAACGTGCAGTACAACTGGATTCCGCTGCACCAGGCCGCCGACGTGATGGACCTGCTGGCCAGCGTGGACATGCACGGCATCCAGACCAGCGGCAACTGCATCCGCAACATCACCACCGACGAACTGGCAGGCATTGCCGTGGACGAAGTGGCCGACCCGCGCCCCTTCGCCGAAATCATGCGCCAGTGGAGCACGCTGCACCCCGAGTTCGCCTTCCTGCCGCGCAAGTTCAAGATCGCCATCACCGGCGCACGCGAAGACCGCGCCGCCACCTACTGGCACGACGTGGGCCTGCAGATGGTGCGCAACGAAGCGGGGCAGCTCGGCTTCAAGGTGCTGGCTGGTGGCGGCATGGGCCGCACCCCCACCATCGCCACGGTGATGCGCGAGTTCCTGCCCTGCGACCAGATCCTCAACTACCTGGAAGCCCTGGTGCGCGTTTACAACGCCTGGGGCCGCCGCGACAACATCTACAAGGCCCGCATCAAGATCCTGGTGAAGGCCGAAGGCCAGCGCTACATCGACGAGGTGGAGGCCGAGTACCGCCGCATCGTGGAGCAGGACGGCGCACCGCACACCATCACCGCCGCCGAACTGGAGCGTGTGAGCAGCTTCTTTGCCGCTCCACCGGCCAGCGCATCGGCTCACTGCACCGACGAGAAAGTCGCCCGCATCCTGCGTGCCGCCGCTGACGACGACGTGGAATTCAGCCGCTGGATCCAGCAGAACGTGCAACCGCACAAGAACCCGGACCTGCGTGCCGTAACGCTGTCGTTCAAGCGCCTGGGCCAAGCCCCGGGTGATGCCACCGCCGACCAGCTGGACGCCGTGGCCGAACTGGCTGACCAGTACAGCGCGGGCGAAGTGCGCGTGACGCACGATCAGAACCTGGTGCTGCCCTGGGTGCGCTGCGACGCCCTGCCCGAACTGTGGCGCGAGGCGCGCCGCCTGGGCCTGGCGCGCCCCAACATCCGCCTGCTGACCGACATGATCGCCTGCCCCGGCGGCGATTTCTGCGACCTGGCCAATGCCCGTTCCATCACCGTGGCCGAGGCCATCACCGAGCGTTACCAGGACCTGGACGAACTGCACGACCTGGGCGAGATCGACCTGCACATCAGCGGCTGCATCAACAGCTGCGGCCACCACCACAGCGGGCACATCGGCATCCTGGGCGTGGACAAAGACGGCCAGGAGTGGTACCAGCTCACCCTGGCAGGCTCGGACGGCTCCGCCCTCAGCGGCACGCCCGTGGCGGGCAAGGTGGTGGGCCCGTCCTTCTCGGCCAACGAAATCACCGAAGCGGTGGAGGCCGTGATCGACACCTACCGCGCACAGCGGCTGGAAGGCGAGCGCTTCATCGACACGCTCAAGCGCGTGGGCCATGACCCGTTCAAGGCGGCCGCCAACGCGGTGCGCGTGACCACAGCCCGCACCGCCCCCCGCGAAGAAGCCGTGAACGCCTGAACACCGAACGCATTGAACCGACCATGAAACTGCTCACCCAAAGCCAAGCCAACACCAGCACCGAAGGCGTGCTGGCCGTGGACAACGCCGCCGACGTGCTGGCACTGTCCCTGGAAGGCGTGCAGCGCATCGACCTGCATTTCCCAAAGTTTGCCGATGGCCGCGCGTTCAGCCAGGCCGTGCTGCTGCGCCGCCGCCTGGGCTTCAAGGGCACCATCCGCGCCACGGGCGACGTGCTGATCGACCAGCTGGTGCAGATGCAGCGCTGCGGCTTCAGCGAAGCCGTGCTGCGCGAGGACCAGGACCTGGCCCATGGCGAAGCGTTGCTGCGCCACTTCAGCGGCTTCTACCAGGGCGACCTGCAGCAGCCCCGCCCGCTGTTCGCCCGCGCTGCGTGAGCCGAGCCGAGGAAGCCGCCATGAGCGACAACGTATCCGACATCTCCGGCGTTTCGGCCTTCACGCCCAAGCCGCTGCCAGCCACCCAGCTGCACGCCAAGCCGTCTGCCACCTTCGACGCCAAACTGGCCGAGACCGAAGCCCTGCTTCGCCGGGCCGCCGACGACTTCCAGCCCGTGACCCAGGCCTCCAGTCTGGGGGCGGAAGATGTCGTCATCACCCACCTGATCAACGCGCTGGCGCTGGACATTCCCGTGTTCGTGCTGGAAACCGGCGCCCTGCACCCTGAGACGCTGGCCCTGCTGGAGCGCACCGCGCAAACGTCCAGTGCGCCCGTCAACGTCTATCGCCCGGTGCAGGAGGCGGTGGTGCGCTTCGTGGCCCGCGAGGGTGCTGACGCCATGTACCGCAGCATTGAACTGCGCAAGGCCTGCTGCGGCATCCGCAAGATGGAGCCGCTGGGCCGTGCCCTGCAGGGCAAGAAGGCCTGGATCACCGGCCTGCGCCGCGAACAGTCCAACGCCCGCGCCGACGTGCCGCTGATCGACACGTCCGAAGTGGCCGCCAAGAACCTGACCAAGTTCAACCCGCTGGCCAACTGGACCTGGGGCGACGTGTGGCACTACATCGCCACGCGCGGCGTGGACTACAACCCGCTGCACGACCAGTTCTACCCCAGCATCGGCTGCGCACCATGCACCCGTGCCATCAGCCTGGGCGAGGACTTCCGCGCCGGCCGCTGGTGGTGGGAGGATGAATCCGCCAAGGAATGCGGCCTGCACGTCAAGAAGCCGGAGGCCGCATGAACGCCCGCATCGACAACGAACTGCTCACCCAAGACAAGAACATGAGCCACCAACTCGCCAACTCGCACCTCGACGCTCTGGAGGAAGAAACCATCTTCATCCTGCGCGAGGTGGCCGCCGCCTTCGAGCGCCCCGCCCTGCTGTTTTCTGGCGGAAAGGACTCGCTGGTCATGCTCAAGTGCGCCGAAAAGGCCTTCGGCGTTGGCCGCATTCCCTACCCGCTGCTTATGATCGACACCGGTCACAACTTCCCTGAAGTGACCGATTTCCGCGACTTCCGCGCCAAGGAGCTGGGAGCCGAGTTGATCGTGCGCAGCGTGGAAGACTCCATGGCGCGCGGCACCGTGCGCCTGAGCCACCCGGGCGAGAGCCGCAACGCGCACCAGTCCGTCACGCTGCTGGAAGCCATCGAGGAATTCCGCTTCGACGCCCTGATGGGCGGCGCCCGCCGCGACGAGGAAAAGGCCCGTGCCAAGGAGCGCATCTTCTCCCACCGCGACAACTTCGGCCAGTGGCAGCCCAAGGCCCAGCGCCCCGAGCTGTGGACGCTCTTCAACACCCGACTGCAACCGGGCGAGCACTTCCGCGTGTTCCCCATCTCCAACTGGACCGAGATGGACGTGTGGCAGTACATCGAGCGCGAGAACATCGCCCTGCCCAGCCTGTACTACACCCACAAGCGTGAGGTGGTGGAGCGCAAGGGCCTGCTCGTGCCCGTGACCGAACTGACACCCCCGAAGGACGGCGAAGAAGTGGTGGTGCGCGACGTGCGCTTCCGCACCGTGGGTGACATCACCTGCACCTGCCCCGTGCCCAGCACCGCCGCCACCCCTGGTGACATCGTGATCGAGACCCTGGCCGCCGACCTGAGTGAGCGCGGCGCCACCCGCATGGACGACAAGACCAGCGACGCCTCGATGGAAAAACGCAAGCGCGAAGGATATTTCTGATGGACGCCCTGAAATTCATCACCTGCGGCTCGGTCGACGACGGCAAGAGCACGCTGATCGGCCGCCTGCTGGTGGACAGCAAGGCCGTGTTGCAAGACCACCTGGCCGGCGTGACGCGCGGCGGCGAGACCGACCTGGCCCTGCTGACCGATGGCCTGAGCGCCGAGCGCGAGCAAGGCATCACCATCGACGTGGCCTACCGCTACTTCAGCACCGAAGACCGCAAGTTCATCATTGGTGATGCGCCCGGCCACGAGCAGTACACCCGCAACATGGTGACGGCCGCCTCCAGCGCCGACGCCGCCGTGGTGCTGGTGGATGCCACCAAGCTGGACTGGGCCAACCCTGCCCTGCAGCTGCTGCCGCAGACGCGCCGCCACTCCTTGCTGTGCCGCCTGCTGCGCGTGCCCAGCATCGTCTTCGCCGTCAACAAGCTCGACGCGGTGGCCGACGCTGCCGTGGCCTTCAAGCACATTGGCGACGCGCTGCGCACCTACGCCACCGAAGCGGGCATCCCGGTACAGGCCATCGTGCCCATTTCGGCCCTCAAGGGCTGGAACGTGGTGGACTTTGGCCACGAGAACCCGGGCTGGTGCAACTACCAGGGCCCCACGCTGCTGGAAATCCTGGAAAAACTGCCCACCACGCCGCAAGACACCACCGCCCCCGTGGCCTTCCCGGTGCAGTGGGTGGAAAAGCTGCACGACAGCAACGTGACCCACCAGGGCCGCCGCATTTTCTGGGGCCGCGTGTCTGCTGGCACGGTACAACCCGGCACCGAGGTGCAGGTGTTCCCCAGCGGCCAGAAGGCCGTGGTGGCCCAGGTGCTGGACCATGCCCGCGCCCCCAAGACCATCGAAGCTGGCCGCAGCGCGGGCATCGTGCTGGACCGCGAGGTGGACGTCTCGCGTGGCGACTGGATTCTGGCTGCGCCAGCGGCCGCCGTGGTGGCCGACGACGATTTCGACACCCCCGCCGCTGTCAGCCCCTACCCGGGCACCAAGGAGCTGTCCACCACCATCGCCTGGATGGACGACGAGCCCCTGGTGGCTGGCCGCGTCTACTGGGCGCTGCATGGCCACCGCTGGGTCAAGGCCAAGGTGCGGCGCGTGGTGCACAAGCTCGACATCAACACCCTGGCCGAACAGGACTCCGACCACCTCGACCCCAACGCCATCGGCCACGTGGAACTGCTGTTGCAGGAACCAGTACCGGCTGTGCCCTTCGAGCGTTCGCGCGCGCTGGGCGCCCTCATCCTGGTGGACACCGCCAGCCACAAGACCTCGGGCGCGGTGCTGGTGAACTGACACAAATCAAGGCCACACCACTCCTTGCCCATAAAATCGAACCTTTGAGCCCGACCGGCCGCCCCGCCAGACACCTCTGTCGCGCCGGCCGGCTTTCTCATTGACAAACCTGCTGCACAGCGCAGCGCCCCCGCCATGACCCACGTTGTTACCGAAGCCTGCATCGCCTGCAAATACACCGACTGTGTGGACGTTTGCCCCGTCGACTGCTTCCGCGAAGGCCCCAACTTCCTCACCATCGACCCCGACGAGTGCATCGACTGCGCCGTCTGCATCCCCGAATGCCCGGTGAGCGCGATCTACGCCGAGGAAGACGTGCCCAAGGACCAGCAGCACATGATCAAGATCAACGCCGAACTGGCTGCACTGCCTGGCTGGAAGAGCATCACCAAGCGCAAGGCGCCGCTGCCCGACCACGAGCAGTACAAGGACCAGACCGGCAAGCTGCCGCTGCTGCAGCGCTGAACAAGGCCGCGCGGATGATCGAGACCGATGCCGTCGTCATCGGCGCCGGGCCGGTAGGCCTCTTCCAGGTCTTCCAGCTCGGGCTGCAGGAAATCCGCGCGCACCTGATCGATGCGCTGCCCCACCCCGGCGGCCAGTGCGCCGAGCTGTACCCCGACAAACCCATCTACGACATCCCGGGCATTCCCGTTTGCAGCGGCCGTGAACTCACGGCGCGCCTGCTGCAGCAGATAGCCCCCTTCAGCACCCCCATGCACCTCGGCCAGCAGGTCCAGGCCCTGCAACGCCAGGCCGATGGCCGCCTGCTTGTGGAAACCTCGAGCGGCTTGCAGCTGCTCGCGCGCACGGTGTTCATCGCCGCTGGCGTGGGCGCCTTCGTGCCACGCAAGGTGGCCGTGGAAGGCTTGGAGGCGTTCGAGCAGGGCGAACAGCCCCAGGTGCGATACCACGGTGTGGCCCCCAGGCAGTTGGCCGGGCAGGACGTGGTGGTGATGGGCGGCGAGGACGCCGCGCTGGAAACCGCGTTGCAGTTGACCCAGGACGGCCACTGCGCCAGTGTCACCCTTCTGCACCGCGTGGACAAGTTCAAGGCGGAGCCCGGCCTGGAACAGGCGGTGCGTGACGCCGTCACCCAGGGCACGCTAAGGCTGGTGGTCGGCCAGCCCGTGGCCATGGAAAGCGACGACACCTGCGAAGGGCCGCGCCTGCGCGCCTTGCGCCTTGCCACGCCAGCATGCGCGGACGGCGAAACGGTGGCCCTGCCGCTGGACAGCTTTCTGCCGCGCCTGGGGCTCAGCCCCAAGCTGGGCCCCATCGCCGACTGGGGGCTGGCCATGGAGCGCAAGCAGCTCGTGGTGGACACCGAAGGCTACGCCACCAGCGAACCCGGCATCTTCGCCGTGGGCGACGTCAACACCTACCCCGGCAAGCGCAAGCTCATCCTGTGCGGCTTCCACGAGGCCACGCTGGCGGCCTTCGCCGCCGCACCTCTGGTGCACCCGGAGAAGCGTTTGCTGTTGCAGTACACCACCACCAGCCCGCGCCTGCACGAACTGCTGGGCGTCAACCCAACACGCGCATAGGCAGCGGCGCGTAACCGTGGTTGAGCGGGCCGTTGCCCTGGCCTGTCACCACGGCGGCCCCTGCCTCGATGGCTCCCCGGATGTAACCGTGACCGGCCTGCACCGCCTCTTCCAGCGTATGGCCCAATGCCAGATGCGCAGCAACGGCCGACGACAAGGTGCAGCCTGTGCCGTGCACATTGCGGCTGGGAATGCGCGGGCCGCTCAGGCGCTGCCAGTAGGCGGCGGGTTCACCGGCAATGGCCAGCACGTCGGTCAGCATGTCACCGCCCAGGTGCCCGCCCTTGAGCAGCACAGCCTTTGCGCCCTTGGCCAGCAGGTCGGCGCAGGCGCCGTCCAGTTCGTCCACTTCGCGCACCGGGCGGCCCAGCAGCAGCGCTGCCTCGTCCAGGTTCGGCGTGATGACCGTGGCGCGCGGAAACAGCTCCGCCACCAGCACGGCCACGGTGGCGTTCTCAATCAACGCGTCGCCGCTCGTGGCCACCATCACCGGGTCCAGCACCACCCGCTCCAGCCGGTAGGTGTCGATCGCCCAGGCCACGGCGTGCACGATCTCGGGGGCGTGGAGCATGCCGATCTTCACGGCGTCCACCCCGATGTCCTCCACCACGGCGGCGATCTGCTCCTTCAGGAAGTCCGCGGGCACGCCATGGATACCGCGTACTCCCTGGGTGTTCTGTGCCGTCAGCGCCGTGATGGCCGACATGCCGTAGCAGCCCAGCGCAGCAAAGGTCTTGAGGTCGGCCTGGATGCCCGCACCACCGCCCGAATCGCTGCCAGCGATCGTGAGCACGCGGGGGTAGTGGAGCGGCGCGGTGTTTGTGACGGGGAACGCATTCATGTGAAAAATTATCCCGCATCCCCCCATCGCCCGGGCGTAATCTTGGCGTGTGATGTAATTTGACGTTGACCATCATGTCGCCAACTTCTGTTTCTTCCTCTCCCCTTCGCAGCGCCGAGCCGGTGCTGGTGCTGGGCGCAGGCCTGATGGGCCGTCTGCTAGCCGTGCAACTGGCGCAGGCAGGCCACCCCGTGCGCCTGGTTGATGCGTCCGGCCCGGACGGCCAAGGTTCTGCCGCACGCGTCGCTGCGGCCATGCTGGCGCCACTGGCCGAGTCCGCCATCACCGAACCCAGCGTGGTGGCCATGGGCCAGTACGCCCTGGGGCGCTGGCCCAAGCTGCTGGCCAGCCTGAACCAGCCCGTGTACTTCCAGCAAAACGGCACGCTCATCCTGTGGCACAGGCAAGATGCGCACGAGGCGCAACGCTTCAGCGCCTTGCTGGCGGCCACTGGCCGCGCCCTGCCCAGCCTGCCTGTGCCCGAGGCGCTGGACGCCTCACGAGTGGCCGAACTGGAGCCCGCTCTGGCGCAACGCTTCCACCAAGGACTGTACCTGCCCGAAGAAGGTCAGCTGGACAACCGTCAGCTGCTGCAGGCGTTGACGGCCACCCTGGCCAGCCTGGGCGTGAACATCGAGTGGCACAGTGCCTGGACCGACGAACAAGCCCTGGCGCACCAGCGCCAGCATGGTGGATGGGTGCTGGACTGCCGTGGTCTGGGCGCGCAACCCGACTGGACGGCGCTGCGCGGTGTGCGTGGTGAAGTGGCCCGTCTGCACGCGCCCGACGTGACGCTGCAGCGCCCCACCCGGCTGCTGCACCCCCGCTACCCCATCTACATCGCGCCCAAGGAAGAGCACGTCTTCGTCATCGGCGCGACCGAGATCGAGTCGAACGACATGTCGCCTGCCAGCGTGCGGTCGGTGCTGGAACTGCTGAGCGCCGCCTACGCCGTGCACCCCGGTTTTGGCGAGGCGCGCATTCTGGAACTGTGCACCCAGTGCCGCCCCACCCTGCCCGACAACCTGCCCGCCGTGCGCGAGGTGGCGCCCCAGGTGCTGCAGATCAACGGCCTGTACCGCCACGGCTTCATGATCTCGCCCGCCGTGGCCGACGCCGTGCTGGAACACATGCACCAAGGCAGCACTTCGTTGGCAGAGCGCCTGTCGCTGCGCTTCGAGCGCGCCCAAGAACAAGCCCACGCCGCGCTGACGGTGTGAGCTCCTGAAACAGCCATGCGAGTCCTCATCAACCAGCAACCGCACGACCTGCCCGACGGCGCCACGCTCGCCGACGCGGTGCAGGCCATCCAGGCCAGCGGCCCCTTCGCCGCGGCCGTGAACCTGCGCTTCGTGCCCCGCACCCAGTACACCCAGACCGCGCTGGCCGAAGGCGACCAGATCGAGATCATCGCGCCCGTGACGGGGGGCTGAACCCCATTTTGCCGAAACGCGCCTTGCGCCACCACAGCTTGCCATGAACGCCACCGCCGCCGCTTCCCACGACGCCCTCGTCCTCTACGGCGAGACCTTTGCCAGCCGGCTGCTGCTGGGCACCGCCCGCTACCCGTCGCCCCAGGTGCTGGAAAACGCCGTCACACGCGCCCAGCCCTGCATGCTCACGGCCTCGCTGCGGCGCCAGGGCGCGGGCGGGCTGGACCCTTCGCAAGGCATCTGGCCCCTGCTGCAGAAAATGCAGGTGCCCGTGCTGCCCAACACCGCCGGGTGCCACAGCCTGCAAGAAGCCATCACCACCGCCGAAATGGCGCGCGAGGTTTTCAACACACCGTGGATCAAGCTGGAATTGATTGGCGACGACTACACGCTGCAGCCCGATACGCTGAACCTGGTGAGCGCCGCCGAACAGCTCGTCAAGAGCGGCTTCAAGGTGCTGCCCTACACCACCGACGACCTGGTGCTGTGCCAGCGCCTGGTGGACGTGGGCTGCCAGGCCGTCATGCCCTGGGCGGCACCGATTGGCACCGGCAAGGGCCCCATCAACCCCTATGCCCTGCGCACGCTGCGCGAGCGACTGAACGTGCCTCTCATTGTGGACGCGGGGCTGGGCCTGCCGTCGCACGCCTGCCAGGTGATGGAGTGGGGCTTTGATGCCGTGCTGCTGAACACCGCTGTGGCACTTTCGCAAGACCCGGTGGCCATGGCAGGCGCGTTTGCCGATGCCGTGCGGGCAGGCCGCAGCGCCTTCCTGGCGGGCGCCATGACGCCGCAGGACAGCGCCCAACCCAGCACACCTGTGCTGGGCACCCCCTTCTGGCACCACGCCTGAAGCCCGCCAAGCCACCCTGCCACCAGCCATGTCCAACGCTCTGCAAGCCACCCTGGCCATCGTCGAACGCCATCAGGCGCTGGGCCTGCCCAGCAACACCGACGCCCAGGCCACGCCTACCAACGACACGCCCCACGCCATGGCCTACGCCGCTGCGCGCAGGCTGGGCTTCATCCCTGCCGACGCCGAATGCGTGGCGCAGGCCTGGCAGCGCCAGACCGAACGCACGGGGCATTTCGACGTGGACACCTGGCCCACCGAAGCCATCGACTTCGGCCTGCGCACCAGTGCCAACCCGCAAGGCTTTCCTGCCGCCCCGATGGCACTGGGTGTATATGCCGTGCTGCCCAGCGCCGAATGGGTGGGCCGCATGGCGCGCGCAGGCCTGACGACGCTGCAGTTGCGGTTCAAGTCCGCTGACGCACAGGCCGTTCGCGAGGAAATACGGGCAGCCATTGATGCCGTGGCAGGCACGGGCGCGCACCTGTACATCAACGACCACTGGCAGGAAGCCATTGCAGCAGGCGCCTACGGCGTGCACCTGGGCCAGGAAGACCTGGACACCTTGAAACCCGAAGACCTGGCGCGCATTCGCGATGCCGGGCTGCGGCTGGGTCTGAGCACCCATGGCTACGCCGAAATGCTGCGTGCCGAAGCCGTGGGCCCCAGCTACGTGGCGCTGGGCGCCGTGTTTCCCACCACGCTCAAGGCCATGCCCACGCCACCGCAAGGCCTGGGCCGCCTGGGCGCCTACGCCCGGCTGCTGCGCCACCGCCCGCTGGTGGCGATTGGGGGCATTGCCGCCGAACACCTGGGTGCCGTGGCTGCCACTGGCGTGGGTTCTTTCGCCGTGGTGCGCGCCATCACGGCAGCCGCAGACCCCGAGGCTGCCGCGCGCGCACTCCAGACGCAGTGGGCTGAAGAGCAGAACCGTCAAAAACTTTGACCGGCTATTCAAAACCACAAAAATACAGCTATAATGGAAAGCTATTCCCCGATAGCTCAGTCGGTAGAGCGCCGGACTGTTAATCCGTAGGTCCCTGGTTCGAGCCCAGGTCGGGGAGCCAGACAAAACAAGCACTTAGCCCACTTTCAGTGGGCTTTTTGCTTTTCCGGGTACGCCACCCGTGCCTGCTGGCTACGCGGCCAGCGTAAACACAAACACCCTCTAGCGTCTGACCCGGACCCAGGTTGACCGGTCCATTCCCTTCGACGGGCTTGGCACAGCCTTCGCCATGCTGCAGAATGAATAAGTAATAACTTATATTCAATCATCAGGAGACCCAGCATGCCCTTTCGCCTCCACTCGCGCGGCCTGAACCGCAAGTCGCACCAGAAGCCCTGGCAACTGGTTACCAGGCTGGCTACCCATCTGGTCGTCGCCCTGGCCGGACTGGCGGGCCCGCACATGGCGCACGCGGTGGAAATCGTCTTTGAACAGGTGGCACCCAACGTCTACGCCTACGTGGGCGACACCGAAGGCCGCACCTACGAGAACGAGGCCATCAACGCCAACCTGGGGTTGGTCGTCACATCGGCAGGTGCGCTGCTGATCGACAGTGGCGCGAGTTTCCAGGGCGGCCAGAAGATCGCCAACGCCGCCCGCAAGGTCACAGCGCAACCCATCCGTTGGGTCATCAACACGGGCGGGCAGGACCACCGCTGGCTGGGCAACGGTTATTTCAAGGCGCAGGGAGCCGAGATCATGGCCCACGGCAATGGCCAAGCCGACATGAAAGCCCGGGGGCTGGAACAACTGCGCGCCAACGCTCCGGTGCTCAAGGAACGGCTGGACGGCACCGAGGTGGTGTTGCCCACCCGGTGGCTGACAGACGCTGACACCCAGCTGGACCTGGGCGGGGTGGACGTGCGTGTGGTGCATCGCCAAGGGGGCCACACACCTGGTGACAGCATGGTGTGGCTGCCGCAGACCGGCGTGGTGTTTACCGGCGATGTGGTCTATGTGGACCGCATCCTGGGCTTGCACCCGGTGAGCAGGACCCGGACCTGGCTGCAGTCGTTCGAGGCGCTGGAAACGCTGCACCCGAAAGTGGTGGTGCCTGGCCATGGCAGGGTGACCACGCTGGCGCAGGCGCAGCGTGACACGGGCGCCCTGCTCAAGGCCTTGCGGGCCCACATGGGTCAGGCGATAGAAGCTGGCACGGACCTGGCCACGGCCGTCAAGTCATTCGACGCCGGCCCTTACAAACACCTCAAGCATGTCGACGTGTGGTTGCCGCAGCTGGCCAACCGCACCTACCTGGAGATGGAACAGGAATGAACTACCCTGCTCCACCCCGAGGTTCACCCACGGGCTGGCACGCGGCGCCCCGACTCATCGATCACCACCTCGCCGTCCTCCTTGGTGAAGGGGCCTTGCTGGGGGCTGGGCAGGATGTCGAGCACGGCCTCTGAGGGCCGGCAGAGCCGAACACCCAAGGGCGTGACAACGATCGGGCGGTTCAGCAAAACGGGGTGCTGGCCGATGAAATCCAGCAACTCGCCGTCACTCCACTTCGGATTGCCCAGGTCCAGCTCGTCGTAGGGCGTGCCCTTCTGGCGCAGCACGTCGCGCACACCACTGCCCATTCGCGCCAGCAACGCCACAAGCTCTTCTTTGCTGGGCGGCGTTTTCAGGTATTCGACCACCTCGGGTTCGACGCCGCTGTTGCGGATCATGGCCAGCACGTTTCGCGACGTGCCGCATTTCGGGTTGTGATAAATGATGATGCTCATGTTTTCACCCATTGGTCAGTGGCTGCGGGCGCCGGGCGTTGACGATGGCCACCAGTGACAGCATTACCGGCACCTCCACCAGCACGCCCACCACGGTGGCCAACGCCGCACCGGAGTTCAGGCCGAACAGAGAGATGGCCACGGCCACCGCCAGCTCGAAGAAGTTGGACGTGCCGATGAGGCAGGCCGGGCCCGCCACGTTGTGCGGCAGCTTCAGCATCCTTGCCCCCCACCAGCCGATGAAGAAGATGCCATAAGTCTGTAGAACCAACGGCACGGCGATCAGCCCGATGACACCGGGCCGCGCCACGATGGTCGTGGCCTGGAAGCCGAACAGCAGCACCACGGTGGCAATCAGGCCCACGACGGACCAGGGCTTGAGCGCAGCCACGTAAGCCGTCAAGGCCTGCTGCGAACCCCTGAGCAGCAGATGGCGGGTGAGCATGCCCGCAGCCAACGGCAGTACCACGTACAACACGGTGGACAGCACCAGCGTTTCCCACGGAACCGTCACGTCGGTCACACCCAGCAAGAATGCGGCGATGGGGGCAAAGGCGAAGACCATGATGATGTCGTTGACCGACACCTGCACCAGCGTGTAGTTGGCGTCGCCCTTGACCAGCTGGCTCCACACGAACACCATGGCCGTGCACGGCGCCACCCCCAGCAGGATCATGCCTGCGATGTATTCGCTGGCCGACTGCGGGTCCACCCACGGGGCGAAGAGGTAATGGAAGAACAGCACCCCAAGGGCCGCCATGGTGAACGGCTTGATGAGCCAGTTCACCACCAGGGTGAGCATCAGGCCTTGCGGCCGCTTGCCGACGTCCTTGACCGCGTGCCAGTCGATCTGGATCATCATCGGGTAGATCATCACCCAGATGAAGACCGCCACCACCAGGTTGACCTGGGCGTATTCCAGCGCCGCAATGGCCTGAAAAACACCCGGCAACTCAAGGCCCAGCAGCACGCCCGCGCCTATGCCCAGGGCAACCCATACGGTCAGGAATCGCTCAAACACTCCCATGGGAAGCCCTCAGCAGCAACGGTTGGCGGGCGTTTGGGCACCAGCAGCCGGGGCGCAGCACGCTGATGCATCCTTGGCCGCAGAGCCACCGGGCGCGCAGCAGGCAGCGGCTGCCTCGTCCCGCTTTTCACGGAACACGGGAATGTTGCCCAGTGTATGGAAATGCTCCCAGGCAATGCCTTGCGGGTCGGTAACCCAGTGCTTTTCGCTGCGGGCGTAGCAGCAGGTGGTCTGCCCTTCGTCAAGCAGCGTCATGTCGGCGGTCTGCGCCCGTTCCTTGAGCTCTTGCAGCTCCTGTTCGTTGTCGGTCTGAATGCCCAGGTGGTCAATGCCCGGCTCGTCGCCCCGGGTGGAGATGGCGAAGTTCACCGGGGGGTCCTCCAGCATCCACTTGGCGTAGTCGGCCTCGACCCGGGCGGGCATGGCCGCGAACAGGCGGTTGTAGAAGGCCATGCTCTGGACAAGGTCCTGAACGTGGAGATGGACGTGAAAGCGCTTCATGGAGACCTCCTCAGCAGTTGGTACAGGTGGCAGTGGTTACATCAAGACAAGGTTGCCCCTGGCAGCACTCGGCTGTCAGGAAGGCCAGCAGGTCGTTCATCGCCGCAAAGGCAGCCCGGTAGATGATGTTGCGACCATCACGCTGGGTGCTCACAAGCCCAGCGTTGTTGAGTTCCTTGAGGTGGAACGACAGTGCCGTGGTGGACACGCCCAACGATTCGGCCATGTGGCCTGGGGTCAGCCCTTCCTGACCGGCCACCACCAGCAGCCGGAACAGTTTCAGGCGTGTTTCCTGTGCCAGGGCGGCCAGGGCCTTGACGACTTCAGCTTCGGTCATGGCAATCTCCTCAAGACGGCAAGGCCGTGTGCTGCTTTGCACGGGTGGGCAGGTTGAGCGTGACGAGCCAGCAGATCCCCAGCATGGCGGCCGACCCCATCAAGGCGTACAACAGCCCACCCCACTGGTACAACAGACCCGACAGCAGCGTGCCCAGGAAGCGGCCCAGCGCGTTGGCGGCGTAGTAAAAGCCTACGTCCTCGGCGGCCTTCTCGCTGCCTGCATAGGCCAGCACCAGGTAGGAATGAACGGACGAGTTCACGGCGAACGCAAAGCCGAACAAGGCCAGCCCGGCCACCACGACCCATTCCAGCGCGGGGGCCTGCAGCGCAACCGCAACGGCCAGCCCGGCTGGCACGACGGCAAGCATGGCCGACCAGCGGCGCGCGGCGGGCACTTCCGAGCTCAGGCCATCGGCGCTGCGCTTCACGATCTGCGGGGCAAGGGCCTGCACCAGGCCGTAGCCGATGGTCCACGCCGCCAGAAAGCCGCCCACCATGGTGAAGTTCCAGCCTTGCGAATACAGGAACACGGGCACGCCGACCACGAACCACACGTCGCGCGCGCCGAACAGCGCCACGCGGGCGGCAGCCAAGGCATTGATGCCCGCGTTCTTGGCGAACAGTTCCTTCGCCGACTTCGATGCCTTGCTCTTGCCCATCATCCGGGGCAGCGAGGAGACCACCCCCGCCAGCACCACAGCCAGCAATGCGGCCATCAACCACAGCGATCCCTGAAAACCCAGCGTCTGCAACAGCACCCCGCCCAGGAAGAAGCCGAAGCCCTTCATCGCGTTCTTGCTGCCAGTGAACCAGGCCACCCACTTGAACAGCTGCCCGTTGTCCTGCTCTTTCGCGGCTGCCTGCGTGACCTTGATGGCCGACTTGCTGGCGGTCTTGGTCAGGTCCTTGGCCACGCCGCATATGCCCTGAGCGACCACCACCCAGGCCACCGACAGCGCTGCCGTCCAGGCCGGGTTGAGCAACGACAACAGCGTGAAGCCGGTGATCTGCGTGAGCAGCCCCACGGTGAGCATGCGGGTGATGCCGTAGCGCGTGGCCAGCCAGCCGCCGATCAGGTTGGCCAGCACCCCTGCGGCTTCGTACAGCAGGAACAGGAAGGCCAGGGTGAAGGGCGAGTACCCCAGCTGGTAGAAGTGCAGCAGCACCAGCATGCGCAGGGCACCGTCGGTGAGCGTGAAGCCCCAGTAGGCTGCCGTGACGATGGCGTAGTTGCGCGCGGCGTGCTGCATGGTCAGATGCCCACGTTGTTCATGTGGCAGGCCAGGTCCACCATGCGGCAGGCGTAGCCCATTTCGTTGTCGTACCAGGCGTACACCTTGAGCAGGGTGCCGTCGGTCACCATGGTGGAGAGGGCGTCAACGATGGAGCTGCGCGTGTCGCGGGCATAGTCGGCGCTGACCAGGGGACGCTCCTCGTACCCCAGAATGCCCGCCAGATAGGTCTGCGCCGCTTCCTTGAACAGTGCGTTCACTTCCTCGGGCGTGGTGGTGCGCTGCAACTCGAACACGCAGTCGGTGAGCGAAGCGTTGAGCACGGGCGCGCGCACTGCGTGGCCGTTGAGCTTGCCCTTGAGTTCGGGGTAGATGAGCGCAATGGCCGTGGCGCTGCCCGTGGTGGTGGGGGCCAGGCTGGCCATGGCGCTGCGGGCGCGGCGCAGGTCTTTGTGCGGGGCGTCCACCACCAGGTTGGTGTTGGTGGGGTCGTGAATGGTAGTGATCTGCCCGTGGCGGATGCCAATCTTCTCGTGCACCACCTTCACCACGGGGGCAAGACAGTTGGTGGTGCAGCTTGCGGCGGTGACGATGCGGTTGGCGGCCGGGTCGTAAAGCTGTTCGTTCACACCAACCACGATGTTCAGCACGGCGCCCACCTTCACCGGCGCGGCAACGATCACACGCTTGGCGCCCCGGTCCAGGTGGCCCTGCAGCGTTTCGGGCGTCAGGAACTTGCCGGTGCACTCCAGCACCACATCCACACCCAGTTCGCCCCAGGGAATATCGGCCGGGCTGGCGTGGCTGCTGAAGGAAAGCCGCTGGTCACCGATCAGGATGGCGTCGTCACCCTCGGCGCGGATGTTCTCGCGCCACTTGCCTTGCACGGTGTCGAAAGCCAGGAGGTGCGCGGTGGCCGCCGCGCCACCTTTCAGTTCATTGAGGTGCACCACCTCCAGACGGTTGTTTGCGCGCGGGTCGTCCGCCTGCCGTTCGGCGGCGCCGAAGGCCGCGCGCAAGGCCAACCGCCCGATCCGGCCCATGCCGTTGATGCCTACTTTCATCAAGCACTCCAATATTCAACATTTCAATATTTATTGAATAATAACCCATGTTTGTGACACGCGGAAGTCATCGTGACCGGATCGCGCGCGTGCCAAACCGGGGGTACCTTCCGCGTGGCATCCGCAAAGCCCCTGCAGCTCATCCCTCCCATGGATACTCATGCACATGCCAGCCATGGCCTTCAATGGCAAGCGCCCCTATGTAGCCGGACGCAGGCCGCAGCGTATGGACCGACCAATTCTCATTCGCCATGCAACCGTCAGGCACCTGGCCCAGAACGGCTGCACGCCGCCTTGGACGAAGCGCGCTCGCAAGGGAACCCCTTTCCTGGGAAGTCGCCAGGCCCTCGCCAAGTGCTTTCAGGCACGCCTCCTTCCTCGTCCAGTGCCCGAGGAAGGCTTCAGCGTAGAGTGGCTTTGACAGACCATGCAACCGCCGAACTTCAAGGGGGGGGAAGAAGTGCTGAGCGATTTCCGCGTATCCGCTTTCCTCACGAATGGCTTCAACATCCACACCAACGCGGGCATGGGCGGCGACGGCGACGAGTGCCAGGTCAGACGAATGGGACAGGTTGAATCTGAGCCCGCTGCGCAGCACCGGGTCCAGCTCGGGTTTTCCAGATGGGTTGCAGACGTAGCGCACCTGGTCAGGCGGGACACCAAGGTAGCGCCCCAAAATGTCACGCAAGGCCCCATGGGCGGCCACGAAACGTTGCTGATCGCGCCTGAACCGGAAACGTGAATGGCGCTCACGCTCGGCGGAAGAGAGGGTGGCGTAGAGGCGGCCTACAGTGTCTGCGGACACGTCCAGACCTGCGCACCAGACATGCACCTCATGTTCCCGTGGACCATGCATTCGACGCTCCGTTGAGCGACAGTTCGCTCACCAAGATCCGCACAACCTCCATGCCGATGCGCGCCTGCGCTTCCTGCGTCGCACCGCCCAGGTGTGGGGTACAGATGACACGCGGGTGCCGGGCAAGGCACAGGCTCCTCAAGGGTTCTTCGGAGAAGACGTCCAGCGCCGCCCCGCGGACCTTTCCCGACTCAAGTGCTTCGAGCAGTGCGTCTTCGTCGATCAGCCCGCCACGTGCACAGTTGACCAGGAACACGCCGTCTTTCATCCGGTCCATTTCACGCCGCCCTATCACGGCACGGCTGTCCAGTCCTGGCGTATGCACAGAGATGAAATCGGCGCGGGGCAGAAGCTCGTCGAGAGTCAGTATCTTGAGGCCTTCAAAGCAGCCCCTGGGCTGGGCCTCCCTGTCGGCCCCGATGGTCACCATGCCAAGCGCCGAGGCATAGCGGCCCAGGGTGCCGCCGATACGGCCCACGCCGATGATGCCGAGCGTCTTGCCTTTGAGCTCCACCCCGTCCGAGAACTCCTTTTTCGGCCACAGGCCGGACTTGACAGCGGCGTCGGCCTGCGGGGTTCGCCGCGCCAGCGCCAGGATCTGCCCCAAGGCCAGCTCGGCGACCGATATGGTGGATGCCTTGGGGGTGTTGAGCACCCTGACGTGCCGGCGTGCGGCGGCCGCAAGGTCGATGTTGTCGGTACCGATACCACCGCGAACGATCAGCCGCAGCCTGTGCGCTGCCGCGATCAGCTGCGCCGAAAGTTTGGTGGCGGACCGAACGACGACGGCATCGTAGTTGGCGATGACGGCCTTGAGCGCATCGGGCGGCAGACCGATCCGCTGGTCGATCTCCAAACCGCTGTCACGCATCTGCTCAATCGCCTCGGGGGCGATCGGGTCGCAGATCAAGACCCGGGCCTGAAGCATCCGCCGCGCGGCATGGCTTGCCGTGCGGATGTGCGGATATTTCATGTGATCGATCGCTACCGGCTCGACCGGCAGCAGCGTGGTGTGTTCCTTGGCTGACATCGTCGCCCCCTTTGCCTGGATACAGGACGCCGTCAGGCGGCCACGACATCGATCGCCGGTGAAAAAGCATTCACGCACACGGCGTCGGCCATTGCCACCAACACCTGGCGCTGGCCTGCGTAGCTTTCCCGGCCATGCGCGGTGCGGATGTTGTCCACCAGCAGCATGTCACCGGACTGCCACTGCTCACGCACGGTGTTGTCGCTGTAGGCTTGGTTGATCCGCTGGACGATATCCGGGCCGATCGGGTCGCCGTTGCCGAAGCGGGTGTTGAACGGCAGCCCGTCCTCGCCACAGATGTCCACAAGGTATTCGCGCACCTCCGGGTCGATGGTCCATTCATTGAGAAAGGCGATCTGGTTGTACCAGCAGCGCCGCCCTGTGCGCGGATGCCGCACGACGGCGCCGCGGCGCTGCCAGGTACGCAGTGCGCCACCGGGTCGCCACTCGAACCGGATGTCGTTTGCACGGCAGTAACGCTCCACCTCGTCACGGCTTTCGGTGCCGAAGGCATCGGCGACGGAAGCCCCTATCTCGTCGTTGTAGTTGCGCACCAGCAGCCAGCCTGTTTCCTCGAAGCGAGCCACGATTTCGGCAGGCAACGCATGCAGCATGGCCTCGCCGTCGGCCAGCGGGGTGGCACCAGCCTCAGCCGGGGCCGTGAGGCAGGCGAACAACATGAGAGAAGGCGCCTGGAGTGCATAGCTGAGTTCATGGTGCATGCACATGGGTTGGTTGGGTGGCCACTTGGACGACGAATAGAGGACATCCGAGTAGTGGTGCCGGGGCGAGAACGCCTCCCTCTCGGTCATGAGCGAGCCCAGCTGGCGGAAAACCGCCTCTGTTCCGGTCACGTCCTGCAGACGCAGACCGCGTACGAGCAGCGACCCATGCTCCAGAACAGCGGCGCGCAGGGCCTCGCGGTGTTCCGCCGCCCAGTGGATGGCGCCGCCGATGTCGTCGACCTGCAGCAGTGGCAGTCCGCCGGGAGGCCGCGCGACCTTTGGCAGCGCGGCCTGTGCTGTGGATGTGTCTTTCGCAAAGTATGTGGACATGTGGGGTATCTCCTTCGGTGCTTGCAGCCTGCAAGCTAACGTTCAGGCGCGGCCCGCGCCGGTTGCCCGCCGCGGGTCTCGATGAGGTGAGCCAGATCAGAAAGAACCGGGCAACCGGCCAGGTCTTTCAGGGATATGGAACGGTTCAGTTGGGTGACCAGCCGCAGCGCCGACAGCGACGTGCCGCCGATCCTGAAAAAGTCGGTCTGCGGGTCGATGTCCTGTTTCGGAATACCAAGGATTTCTGCCCAGACACGGATCAGCCATTGTTCGGTTGGCGTGGCCACCGGGCCTTGGCCGGCCCTGGCGCTGCCAAGTTCGCTGGCCAGCGCGGTCAGGGTCTTTTTGTCGACTTTTCCGTTGCCCGTCAGGGGCAGCTGGGGCTGCCAATGAAATGCCGACGGCACCATGTACCCAGGCAACCATGCACGCAGCTGCCTTTGCAGCACGGCGGTATCGAGCGGACGCTCACTGGCATAGAAGGCCACCAGTTGCTTGCCGTCACCCCGCTCGACGGCCACGACTGCGCCGTCACCCACCCCCGGCAAGCGCAACAGGCTGTTCTCGATCTCGCCGATTTCTATGCGGAAGCCCCGGATCTTGAGTTGCGAGTCCCGGCGACCCAGGAATTCCAGCTTGCCTTCGGGCAGCCAGCGGCCGTAGTCGCCGCTGCGGTACAGCCGCTGGCTCGGGCGGTGCGGGTCGGGCATGAAGGCACGTCGAGTGCGCTCGGGGTCGTTGATGTAGCCTCGGCCCACGCACACCCCGGAAAAGACGATCTCCCCTGGGGCGCCGAGCGGCACGGGCGCCAGGTGTTCATCGACCACGTACACGTGCACGTTGTTGACCGCCCGGCCCAGCGGAACCCGCTCCCGGCTGGGCACGCGGTCCATGATCTCGTGGTTGGTGTCGTCCGAGGTCTCCGTGAGCCCGTAGGCGTTCACCAGCCTGATGGCCGGCTGGGCCGCGAACCATCGCTGTGCCAGGGTCTTCTTCAGCGCCTCGCCGGTGACCGCCACGAACCGAAGGTGCGGCAAGGCGCGCGGGCTCGCCTCCAGGCAGGACAGCACGACGTCAAGGTAGGACGGCACCACCTGCAGCACGCTGACCCGGGCATCGGCCACCTTGTCGACAAAGCGCCCTGCGTCCAGGATCACGTCCTGCTCGATCAGCTGTGTGCGCCCGCCCACCAGCAGCGCGGCAACGAGTTGCCACAAAGAGATATCGAAGCACTGGGGCGCCGTCTGGGCAACCACGCTGCCCTTGCCGATTTGCAGGTCGTCTATCTTGGCGAACAGGTGGTTGACGAGGCCGGCGTGCTCGCACATGGCCCCCTTGGGTTCGCCCGTCGAGCCAGACGTGAAGTAGATGTAGGCGAGCTGGTCGCCGGTGGCGGTGATGCCCAGATTGGAAGCTGGGCCCGGCGGTGCGCAGGCCGTGCTGATGATCAGACGCTGGGTGCCGAGTTGTGCCACGGACGGCAAGGCGAGCGCCTGGTCGAGCATGGTGGCACTGCCCGGCTCGGTGAGTGCGAACCGGCAACCGGCGCGCGTGAGCATGCGCGCCATGCGGTCTGCCGGAAAGTGTGGCTCGATGGGCAGGTACACCCCTCCGGCCTTGAAGATGGCGAGCACGGCCGTGACCCAGTCCAGATTGCGCTCTGTGACCACGGCCACGATACCTTCGCGGTGCAGGCCCTGGGCCAGGAGCGTTCGCGCCAGGCGGTTGGCACGCGCGTTGAGCTGCGTGTACGTCAGCCGCTGGCTGCCATGCACGACGGCAATGGTCCGCGGGTGCGCCAGAACCTGCGCTTCGAACAGTTCGTGAACCGAGCCGCCCGGCAGCTCTCGCCGCGGCCCGGCGAGACCATCGAGCTGGTGGTGGAGCTCCGCCGGAGACAGCAGGGACTGGCGGGCGTGGTCCGCCCCTGGGTCAACGGCCATGAGGGACAGCGCGGTCAGGTGGTAGTCCGCAATCCTGGCTGCGCATTCGGCGTCGATGGCATTCGTCCGGTACGCCAGCCGCAGCACGGTCCCCGCCGGCCTCTGGGTCCCCTTGCCCCTTGCGAAACCGATCTTCAACACCGTGGCCCCCGTCAGCCCCCGTGCAGCGCCCGGGTCTCGGGTGAGTTCGGTTTCAAACAGGGGCTGCGTCAGCCCCAGTTCCCGCTTCAGCCTGGCAACCGGGAAGTCCAGGTGCGCCAGCAGCGCGGCTTCTGCCTGGGCAGTGTGCCGCAGCAATTCGCTCCAGGAACGTGCAGCCAGCGCGAGCCGCAGCGGCACGGGCGGCCCCTCACCCACCGCGTAGCCCGTGGTCACGTCGCGGTCGCCGGAGAGCGCGCCGAGCACCTTGGCGTGCGCGGCCAGCAGCATGGTGCTGAAAGGCAGCGCCAAGGCCTTGGCCAGCCGTTGCAGGGCCGCCATCAACGCTTCGGGAACTGCGGTCTCGCATTCGCTCGTGCCCGCGACCGGTTTCAAGTTCCAGCGAGGTATGGCGGTGAACCCGCTTTCCAGCAGTGCCGATTGCCAGTACGCGCGGGCCGCCTCGGCAGCAACGCTGCGACCCCGGTGTTCGATGGTGCTCATCTCAACTCTCCCGCGCCGGGTTGCCCGCCCAGCGGGTACGC
Source organism: Hydrogenophaga aquatica (assembly GCF_054780915.1). Classification (NCBI taxonomy): domain Bacteria; kingdom Pseudomonadati; phylum Pseudomonadota; class Betaproteobacteria; order Burkholderiales; family Comamonadaceae; genus Hydrogenophaga; species Hydrogenophaga aquatica. Next base: position 797,320 of record NZ_BAAGVK010000011.1, read on the forward strand.
GGCGGAACATCTTCACCCTTCATGAGGAAGGAATCGGCGGCCAGCAGCGCGCCGTCGCCCATGGTCACCCCGTAGTGCACGAAAGCGCCCACGCCCACCGTGCAGCCCGTGCCCAGTGTGGTCGGGCCGGACTTGTAGGTACCGTCCTCCTGGGATTCGCACTGGAGCTTGCTGGCGTGGTTGAGCACGCATTCGTCCCCTATCGCCGTCAAGGTCGGTTCGGAAATGTGGACGCCGTCGTCAAACAGCCGCTTGCCCACGCGAACACCCACCAGCCGCCAGAGCACGCCCTTGAACGGGGTGCCGTTGAAAACGTGGTAAAGGCTGATGGGGTGCAGCTTCCAGTTGCGCTCCACCCACCAGAAGGCCGGGTCGTAAATGGAACAGATGGGCGGCGGCGGCGGGGCAATCACCAGGAAGAGGCGCTCCACCAACGCGTAGTAGACGATGGCCAGCACCACGCTGAATGCCATCAACGCTGCCATGAGCGCATGGGCAACAACGTCGTAGAACAACTCGATGGCGGCCAGGTTGACGATCACCATCAGCCACACCCCCAGCCAGCGGGTGAACAGGAAGATGCCGATGGTGCGCAGGTTGAAGAGGTTCTTGGCCGCCAGGCCACGGCGCCGGGCTTCTCCCCGCTGCAGGTGGTCGAAGCGGTTGTCGCGCTCGACCGAGCGCGGAATTTCGAACGGCGGTGAACCCAGCAGACCCACCCCCTGGCGCACCGGGCCGTCTATCGGCACCAGCACCTTGATCGCCAGCAGACAGTTGTCTGCCGTTCTTGCACCGGTGGGATAGGTGACATAGTTGCCCACGAAGTTGCGTGAGCCGATGGCCGTGCGCGACACCCGGAACGATGAGTTCGACACCTCGTCGTTGATCAGGTACAGACCATCGGCGACCATCGTTCCGCTGCCCACCGAGGTGAGCAGGGGGTTGGTGGTGGTGACTTCGCTGCCGAAGTTGGAACCGGTCTGCACGACGGGCGACAAGTGGTAGCCCACCCAGGTGAGGAAGTGGACGATGTAGGAGCTGTCGCCAAAGACCACCGTGAGGAAACGCTGCCTGCCCAGCCAGGCGATCGTCCGGTGCACGGCGTAATGGAAGCCGTAGAGCGGGTAGACCGCATCCGGCTTGATGAACACCCCCAGCACGCGCGGCAGCAGCCCCACCGCCAGCAGGCCTGCGAACAATGCGCCGAAGAACAGCACCGCCGAGAAGACCAGCGACTCGATCAACAGCCCCAGCACCGTCATGGCGCCGGTGGCTGTGTTGGTGTACGCCCCCATGCCAGCCCCTTCCATGAGCGATTCGACCGCCAGGAACAGCAGGCCCAGGCCGCCTTCCAGGAGCGGAGCCATCAGGAACAGCACGCCGAACAGAGTAAGGACGCCGTAGACGGTTCGCCGCAACGCCCCGCACGGGGCAGGGGCAACGCGGACATAGTCGGTCAGGGTGCGCTGTGCCGGTGAGCCATGCCACCGCTCGCCTGCCGGCACCGATTGGCCGCCGTGCAGCGCCGACGCGTGGCCCAGTTGCGCGCCGTCGCCCATGGAAGTGCCAATGTCTAGCACGGACATTTCACCGACGAACACGTCCTGGCCCAGCGTCACGGGGCCCGTCTCAATGCGGCCAGCCTGCGCGCGGTAGCACTGGAAGATGGCATCTCTTCGGATCACCGCCCCCGAGCCGATGGTCAGCAGATCGGTGCACACCGGGATGTGTTTCGAGAGGATGGTGACCCGCGGCCCCACTTGCGCGCCCAGCGCCCGCAGGTAGAGCCCATAGAGCGGTGAACCGACGAACAAGTGGATGCCTGGGTTCGACTGGATCAGTGTCTTGACGACCCAGAAGCGCACGTAGTCAAGGCTCCAGAGGCGGATCTGCCCGGGCCGCCATCGGCCGATCAACAGCCATTTGGCCGCGATGGGCACCATGCACACGACGACGAAGACCGCACTGCCGAACAACCCGAGGAGGAGAACCTTTTCGGCACCCACCACCCCGGGTATCAGCTTTTGATAGCCCTCGACGGCAAGGTACACGCCCAGGTAGGTGTAGCCGAAGTAGAACAAGGCCTGCAGCACACCGCACAAAACGTACTCGCGCGCGCTGGTGGGCGTGGCCGCCTCTGCTGCGGCGACGGCCGCCTCAGGCTTGGCGGCCACGGGGGCGGCATCGGCCAGCGCAGCGGCCAGACGGCGGACGGTCGGGTTGGCGTAGATGTCCTTCATCGACACCGCTGGCAGGCCCTCGTGCTTCCTCACCCGGGCGCAGAAATGCGCCATCACCAGAGAGTCGGCACCAAGTTCCGCAAAGAAGTCCTGATCGACCGGCACGCTGTCGGCATGCATGACGCCGGCAAGCACCTCGGCCAGCTGGTGCTCGATGCTCGTGACGGCGTCCTGGCTGTCCGCCATGACGGCGCTCATCGCACGACCTCGTGATAGAAGTCATACAGGCGCAGGTCCCGGCCGGAGGCGACTGCCTGCTCGTACACCCACTTGCCCACCGCCAGGTCGAGTATCCCCATGCCAAAGGGAGAAAAAATGACGGGGCGTTGCCGGTCTACCGCGCAGCGCCCCTGCATGACCTCGGCCAGCGTGCCGGTGACGAAGTCCCTGTTGCCGGTCAGCTGCTCGGTGAGATGTGGCGAAGTGTTTGCCTTCATGACGTGGTCAACGTCGTCAACCACGTTCTGCGACGCCAGCAGCACTTCAGGGGCCAGGTCGCGCAGCGAGATGTTCAACACCACGGGACTGTGCGCGAACAGCCCGGCATCGGAAATGTGAGGGGCGGAGGCAACGGTCGTGAAGACGATGAGGTCGCAAGACCGGACGAGGCTCGCCGCGTCTGGTGCCACGGTGATCCGTTGGTGGCGTTCCGCGTCGCATGCCGATGCCATGAACTTCCCGGCTTCGTGGGGCATGAGGTCGAACAGCTGCACTTCGCCGATCTCCCAGCCCGTGTCGATGAGGAACTCGTAGACGTAGCGAGCGATGAAGCCCGTGCCCACGATGCCCAGTGAGCGGGCGCGCCTGCGCTTGCCGTTCAGCCAGTATGCGGCCAGCGCCGCCGACGCCGCGGTACGCGATGCTGAGATGATCGAGCTTTCAAGAATGGCAAACGGGTAGCCGGTGTCGTAGCTGTTCAGGATGAGCACCGCCGAGGCGCGGGGAAAGCCGCGCCGGACGTTGCCGGGAAAGCTGGCAATCCACTTCAGTCCGGCCACGTCGACGCTGTCGCCAAGATAGGCGGGCAGCGCGATGATTCGGGAGTCGGGTTTGGCTGGGAAACGCAGGAAGTAGCTGTCCGGGTTGACGGAGTGCCCCTGCGCGTGTGCCAGGTAGGCACGCCGCACGATCTCCAGGCACTCTGCCCGGTGGGGGCTGAGGATGTCGGCAACGGTCTTGCCATTGATGATCGAAAGTTCGAAGGTCATGGCGTCCCCCTACTCCAGCCGTGTCGACCAGTTGCTGTCGAACACCGTGTCCAGATAGGGGGTGCCCCGGTCCGCGCACAGAAAAAGCACGGTGGGGCGCTTGGGGCCTGCCATCCTGGCGGCGTAGCGCTTGACGGCGGCGTACGCGGTTCCGCTCGACCCGCCCACGAACAAGCCCTGTGTGGCAAGCATCTCTTGGCAGGCCGCAGCCGTTTCACTTTCGGGCACCATCACCACGTCATCGATCCTGGCCTGCGACAGCAGCGGCGGAACGATGCTGGACCCCAGCCCAGGAATGTGGCGTTTGCGCGGCGCGCCACCGAAGATGACAGAGCCCTCACTGTCAACGCCAATGATCTTGATCTTCGGGAAATGCTCCTTGAGCCGGCGCGAGACACCCGCAATCGTTCCAGCGGTACTGACGGCAATGAACGCGTAATCAAGGGTGTCGAAATCGGCGCAGATCTCACCCGCCGTGAGCATGTAGTGCGCCTCTATGGCATCCTCGTTGGCGTACTGGTTGGTCCAGTAGCTGTTCGGAATCGTGGCGCACAAATGCTTGACCATTTCTAGGCGGGTCTTGAGGAATCCGCCGGTATCGTCGCGCTCCTGCACCTTCACCACTTCGGGGCAAATGCGCCGCAGGAATGACTCGTAAGTTGCAGAAATGTTGGGATCAATCACCGGGATAAAACGCAAGCCAACCAGATGACTGAAGGTGGCCAGCGCAGTGGCGAAATTGCCCGATGAGGACTCAATGACCGTCGTGTCGTCGTCGATCTCGCCACGCTCAGCAGCGCACTTGAGAATCCAGTAGGCGGGGCGGTCTTTGATACTACCGACAGGATTGACGAATTCGAGTTTCGCAAAAAGGTCCATGCCCTCCATGTCCAGGGGCACATGCGGCGTCGGCCGCAGCATCTTGCGAAGTTGTCCCAGCTTTGCGCAGAGACGGGAAGGCGGTTCGGCAACCACGCCTTGCTGCGGTTCCATCAAACCAGGGCCTTGGCCAGAGTTGAATGACATGATCACACTCCTGTGTCAATCCCTCCTCTGTTCACCATTACCTGTGGTGCAAGTGGCGCTTCGCACCGCCCGCCAAAGAATGCATGGAAGCATCTGCAGATTGAAGATTCATCCAAATTGCAAGATCAAATCCCGCATTCCAGATTGACATTTTGAACCCATCAATTTGAAGAAAATTTCCCGATATTCGACACCCCTTCCAATTTAAAAATATCTCAAATCACTATCAATACAAAGAATATTATCCCCTCGAAGATAACAATCAATGCAACACGTGCGACCGATATTCAACAAATAAGTTCGCGACTCACGAAAGCAATTCCATAAGTATTCTCGAACCAAATTAGGCACACGAAAAACAAAACCAATATGTAATCAACAATTGGTCACCACTGCAATATTATTTTTCATGCGGCAGCCGATTCACGCCGGTCTACCGGCCGGCTGGCTTCAACCGCCTCTGGCTCAGGCCTGCTGGCCTGGCGTACCCTGCAGGGCGCGCGCCAACGCCTCCCACCGGGCAACGAAACCTGACGACCAGGTCTGTTCGTCCAGCTCCGACTCCAGCGTTTGCGCAAGCGCCGCCAGTTCCTCACGCCCCAGTGACTTGAGAATGCCCTTAAGCGTATGCACGACGCGGCGCAGGCCGCGCGGGTCGCAGAGGCTGCACGCCTGGTCACCCGCGGCAACGTCGTCCACCAGCTGGCGGAGGCACGAGTCCCGGTAAGCCAGGAAGAAGTCCCGGTCCCCTTCAAAATAGGTGTCGATGGCCGCCTGCTCGGAGGGGGAGAACTCACACACGCTCGTTCTCCTCGGTGTTGCGCAGCCAGATGCCGTGCATGGCATCTTCCACCACTTCGAATGCCGCCACGATGGCCGGGTCGAACTGCCGCCCGCTGGCTGCGCGCAGGTGCTCCCGTACACGCTCGCGCGGCCAAGGAGCCTTGTGGGCGCGCCTTGACAGCAAGGCGTCGTAAACGTCCGCCAGGCCCACAATGCGTGCACACAGGGGAATGGCGTCGCCACGCAGGCCCAGCGGATAACCGCCGCCGTCCCAGTGCTCGTGGTGGTACAGGGCCATGTCCCGCGCCAGCTCCAGAAAGGTCAGCGGCCCGCCCTGTTCACCGGTGTGGAGCACATGCCCGCCAACCTGCGCAACCACTTCGCTGATCACTCCCTGCAGCGCCTGCCCGCCCAGTTCCGCGTGGGTTTTCATCACCGCCCATTCAGCTTCCTGCAGGGGTCCAGGCTTGCCAAGAATGCTGGCGGGAATGCCGATCTTGCCGATGTCGTAAAGCACCGACGCCTTGACCATTTTTTCCTGGATGCGCGGCGGCAGGCTGAGCGCGTGCGGCCCGGCGGCTCGCAATTGCCCGGTCAGGCACGCCACGTAAAGCTGGATCCGCTCCAGCCGCCGGCTGGCATCCTTGCCCAGGGCGTTGCCCATGTTGGCCAGCCCCCTAATGCCCGACTCCAGGATTGCGACTTCGCCCTCCAGTTCACGATTGGCGCTGGCCAGGAGGCTCTGGGTTCGCCGCAACTCCAGGTGCGTGTTGACCCGCGCCCGCACGACAGCTGCCGGAGCAGGCTTGACGATGTAGTCGACGGCACCGCAGGCAAAGCCCTTGACCTCGTCCTGGGGGTCGCCCCTGGCCGTCAGGAAGATCACAGGGATGTCCGCCGTGCCGGGGTCGGCCTTGAGGCGGCGGCACAGCTCGTAGCCGTCCATGCCGGGCATCACCACGTCAAGCAGGAACACCTCGGGCAGACCCTCCTGCTCCATGAGCACCATAGCCGTTTCGGCGCTGTGGGCAACCATCACCTCGTGCTCCTGCCTCAGTGCAAAGCCCAGCAGCTCCAGGCTCGCGGGCGAGTCGTCCACCACCATCACTCGCGGCTTGCGCATCTCCAGGGTTCCTTCTGCATTCATGATCGTTGTCTCAATCTGTTGCCACACACGCGCGCTGACCTTGCTCATTCGACGCCAGCCACTTGCCCAGCACCTCGCGCAGCCTGGGCAGGGCCATTGGCTTGACGATGAAGTCGTCCATCCCGGCTTGCAGCGCCTTGTCGCGGTCGGCGGCAAAGGCATTCGCCGTGAGGGCGATGATGGGAAGACGCTTGCGGTCCGGCGCCATGCTCTCCCATAGCCGGATGCGCCTCGTCGCCTCATAGCCGTCCAGCACGGGCATCTGCACGTCCATCAGGATCAGGTCAAAGGTTTCGCCCGACTCCACGAGTTCCGCGCCTTCCTGGCCGACATGCGCGATGGCGACTGACAGCCCCAGCCGCCGGAGCATGTTGTCCACCACCATCCTGTTCATGGGGTGGTCCTCTACCACCAGGACGCGCCCGGCAAGCACGGGATGAACACCCTGCGGCTTCGCGGTGCCCCCGGGCTTGCCCCAAGGCTCGACGCCGGCCTCTGCGGGTTGCAAGGCATCTTGCGCAGGGGTTTCCAGTGCCTCGTCCACGGGCACGCGGAACCAGAACCGTGACCCTTCGCCCGGCACGCTGCTGACACCCACCTCCCCGCCCATCAACGTGCAAAGGCTGCGCACGATCGACAGCCCCAGCCCCGTTCCCCCGTACTGTCTGGTGGTGGAGGCGTCCACCTGCGTGAAGGGGTGGAACAGAAGGGACTGCTTGTCGACGGGAATGCCGATGCCCGTGTCCGTCACGGTGAATTCGAGCATGGCACTGCCTGATCCATCCGCCAGGGCTGGCGGTGCCTGAAGCTCGATCTTCACGCTGATCTGCCCCATCTGGGTGAACTTGATCGCGTTGCTGACCAGGTTGTTCAGCATCTGCCGCACGCGTCCACCATCCGTGTAGTACCGCCCGCCCGCCGGGCCAGCCCACTTCAGGTCAAAGCACAGCCCTTTGGCGCGCACGGTCTCGGCAAACAGGCAACGGGTTTCCTCGAGCAGCAGGGCCGGGTCCAGGGGCATGCGCTCAAGCTGCACCTTGCCGGACTCCACCTTGGACAGGTCCAGGATGTCGTTGAGCAACGCGAGCAAAGCCTCGCCAGACTGCAGGATGGTGCTGGCAAAGCTGACGCGCTCCGCCTCTGTCAGATCGTCCTGCTGCAACAGCTGCGCCATGCCAAGAATGCCATTCATCGGCGTGCGCAGCTCGTGCGACATCGTCGCCAGGAACCGGCTCTTTGCCACGTTGGCCGCTTCGGCAGCCTGCCTGGCCTCGACAAGCTCGGTGATGTCCACCCGGAACCCGACGATGTAGCCGTTGGAACTCACCCGCTCCAGCACCCGCATGAAGCGCCCGTTTTCAACGCGCTGCACAAAGAGGCTGCCCTCGCGGTGGGCGCGCACACGCTGCTCCACCCATTTGTCGATGCCCTCCTCCGGAGGGTCGCCACCGCCGCGCTCTTTCCACGTACGCACGATCTGCTCGAAGCTGACGCCCACCCGGATGATGTCGCGTATGGTGGGATACGTGTCGCGGTAACGCTTGTTGCAGTAGACCAGCCGGTCGTCCGGATCGAAGATCACCAGTGCTTCGTCGATCGTCTCTATGCCCGAGCGCAACAGCTCCTCGGTCTCGCGGACCTTGGCTTCGGCTTCCTTCAGGCGGGATATGTCCTGGTGGGTGCCAGTCACCAGCAAGGGGTGGCCATGGGCATCCCGGCTGATCAGCTTGGCCCGCGCCATCACCCAGACCCAGTGACCGGACCGGTGCCGCAGCCGCACCTCACACTCGAAGATGGGTATCTCGCCCGAGAGGTGCTGGTCCATGATGCGGTCCGCCACGGCCAGGTCGTCGGGGTGGGCCAGGGAACGCCAGGTACCGGCAACCGTCTGCTCCAGTTCATCCACCCGGTAGCCGACGATGGAAGCCCACCGCTCGTCCACCGACTGGCGGCCTGTCTGGCAGTTCCACTCGAACAGGCCGATGTTGGTGGCCTCCACCACGTCATCCAGCCGCCTGCGCTGATCGGCCACCAGCTGCTCCTGGAGCCTGCGCTCCGTGATGTTGGTGACGCTGCCCAGCACCCTGACGGGCCGCCCCTGCGCGTCCCGCTCGGAGACGCCGCCCCGGTCCCGGACCCAGATGTAGCCTTTCGAGGTGCGCAGGCGGTGCTCGGAGTAGTACTCGCTGGCCTGCCCGTCCATCATTTCCTGTATGCGGCGGAAAACCTGCGCCTTGTCATCAGGGTGGATCAGCTCAGCGAACCCATCGACCGTCGCCGGCACCTCGTCATCGGCGTACCCCAGCAACGCATACCACTGCGCGTTGTGGTGGACCCGTCCACTGGGCACATGCCAGTCCCAGATGCCTTCCCGGGTCAAGCGCAGCACCTCCTGCAGGCGCCGCTCGCTTTCGGCCACCAGCTGCTGGCTGTGCACCATGTCAGTGATGTCCTGGGCAATCACCAGGAGCTGCGCGCGGCCAACCGAGTCACGGATCGGTTTCTTGATGGACCGGTAATGCCTGATCTCCCCGGACACCGCATCGCGGCTGTCCTCGAAAACAACCTCCGTCCGGCCCCGAGCCAGGATGTCCAGACAGTTCTCGCGGAAGGCGTCCGCCATCTCTGTCGAGACACCGAAATGCCCATCGTGCTTTCCAGCCATCTGCGCCGGAGTGGTGTTGTACAGCTCCGCCAGCGCACGGTTCGCTAGGACGAAGTTGCCCTGATCGTCCTTCACCAGAATGGGGTAAGGCGTCTCATCGATCACGGAGCGCAACAGCGTCTCGCCATCAGGCGCGATTGGCGGGATGGCGGCGGCCGCACCCTCCGCTACGCGCATTGACGCGTCGTGGACCCGGATCGATGCCAGCCGTCCGCTGGCGTCGTAGCCCAGCGTGATGCCACGGCTCACGTCTTCGGCATACCTGATGGCGCCAGAGCCCCAGCGCATCTCCAGCTCATCGCGGGCGCCGTCGTAATGCGTGGCGGGAATGTTCTTGTCCATGGCGGGACTCCTCACAAACGCCGCATGATCCGCGCCGGATCGATGCGGACCTTGACAGACTCGGCAGGAACAACCGAGAGAACGGCAAACGCCGGATAGGCAGTGTCACGCAACACCGGCAAGGCAATCGGCATGCCCTGGCCATTGACGATCGCGACGGCCTGCGGCTGGCTGACTTTCTGGCCCCGGCGGATCACCACCGCAGTGTCCCCGTTCTTCAGCCTCACATAGCTGCCTGGCGGGTACAACCCCAGGCGGCGAACCAGCATCTCTCCCAGCTCCTTGTTGCCTTCGATCAGGCTGCTGTACGTGTCACGCAACGCAACCAGCGGCAGCAACGGCTTTCTGTTCGCCCTGGGGCTGATGCGTGCCACGAAAAGATCAGCCATGTGCAGCAACCGCTGTTCGCGCGAGAGGTTTCGCTTCCCCGCAGGGTAGCCGCTGCCGTCCGGCGATTCGTGGTGCTCCCGAACCAGCTCCAGCCACAAAGAGTCGGTGACGCCCAGTTCCCGCAGCATGCGGGCACTTTCCTCTGGGTGCTTGCGGATCTGCTCCCGCTGCGCCTCTTCCAGCGGCGTGCGCTGCAGCGCCAGTTGGTTGTGTAAGGAGAACATGCCCATGTTCATGGTGAGGGCCGCGTGGCTCAGGCTGTGCGTGGACCAGCCGGGCTGCGCCGTCTCGTCACCCAGCAACTCGCAAAGCACCGCCACCAGCAAGGCATGAGACGCGCTGTAACCCAGCGACTGGTCCTGCATCATCTGCAGCAGCATGAACAGGCTCTCGTCGGCGCGATCGGCCGCCAGCCCCTTGACCTGCCGGTACACCGCGTCCAGTCTCACGGCAAAGTCGTTGCCTTCGGGATTTCGCAACACCGCGGACAGAACCTTCTGCAGCCTGATCCACGCCGCTGCCGCATCAGCAGCGTTCTCCATGGGCACAGGTCCACCCGGTTCGGCTTCGGGCGCAGCTGGCAAGTCAGCAACCAGCGTGCCGCTGCGGATCAACTCGGGATCGCCTCCCTCCCGGCAATGCTTCAGGTAGTCGTCGGCGCGCACCATCGGCCGGTGCGCCGCCAGGCTGCGCAACTGGGTGTGGGACGTGACTGGCTGCCCGCGGGCGAGCAAAAGGATGCCGTGCTCGTTCCACAGATCCACAGGCATGGCCCTGTCCAGCGTCAACACGCCCAGCGACAAGGGCAGATAGCGGTCTCCCATAACTTAGCTCTGCTGGTCACCGATCGGCTGCCGACCCACCACCGGTTTGGGTCAGCCATGCACTAAATTGATATAAAAAATCCACAAAAAACCCAAAATCTACTCTTATATTTATTTATAACACCTTAAATTAACTACATCAATACCCTATTTTTGATTTTATTGATATTAAAAAACAGAAAAACCAAGGTGATCGACCGGCTCGAACCGAAGTGGTCAAAATGGGCGCAGCTTCGATCAGACGGCCTGAACACCGAGCCCACCCCCAGGAACCGATAATCCCGCCATGACCACCCCAGAACTCCCCCCGCCCCAAGTCCTCGCTTTTGACGTTTTCGGCACGGTGGTCGACTGGCACGGCGGCATTGCCCGCGAAGTACAGGCACTGCGCCCGCAGGTCGACGGCAACGCCTTCGCACTGGCCTGGCGCGCCGGTTACCAACCGGCCATGCAGCGGGTGCGCAGCGGCGAGCTGGGCTGGACCCTTATCGACGACCTGCACCGCATGATCCTTGACGGCATCCTGCCGCGCTTTGGCCTGCAAGACCTGACGGAAGCCGAGCGCCGCCACTTGAACAAAGCTTGGCACCGCCTGGACCCGTGGCCCGACGTGGTGCAAGGGCTGACCCGGTTGAAGCGCCGCTTCACCATCACCAGCCTGTCCAACGGCAACATCGGGCTGCTGACCAGCATGGCCAAGCGCGCCGGTCTGCCCTGGGACTGTGTGCTCTCGGCCGAGGTGTTCCGCGCCTACAAGCCCGACCCCGCCACCTACCTGGGTGTGGCGCGCGTGTTCGACCTGGAGCCGCACCAGGTGATGCTGGTTGCCGCCCACCAGGACGATCTGGCCGCAGCCCGCGCCTGCGGTCTGCAGACGGCCTATATCGAGCGCCCGCTGGAGTTCGGTGCAGGCCAGCCCAAGGACGTGTCACCCGACCCGGCCAACACCTGGCACGCCCGCAACCTGCTGGACCTGGCGGACCAATTGGGTTGCCCATGACCACGCACAGGGTGCGGCTGGGTGCTTCGGGCAGCGCATTCCCGGTGGATGAGGGCTTGACCATCCTGGAAGCCGCGCTGCTGGCGGGAGTGCTTTTGCCCAACTCCTGCCGCAACGGCACATGCCGCACCTGCATCTGCCGGGTTGCGCATGGCGCGGTGGCGCACACCATTGACTGGCCCGGCCTGCTCCCCGAGGAGAAGGCCGAAGGCTACGTGCTGCCATGCGTTGCCCGCCCGCTGTCGGACGTGGAACTCGATCTGCCCGAGACCATGACAACTTGAGGCAGATACCCGGGAGGGGATAATCCGGACCATGGAACCTGTACTTCCCTCCCTGTTTCCCCTGGGTTGGCAGCACTACCTGCTGGGTGGTCTGCTGATAGGTGCTGGCGTGGCCTGGCTTTTTGTTTCCACCGGGCTGGTGGGCGGCATGAGTTCGGTGTTCTCTTCCACCTGGTCGTACGTGTTGCGGCTCAAATACTTTCAGCAACCGCGTTACCTGGACTCGCGCGCTTGGCGGCTGGTGTATGCGCTGGGCCTGGTGCTGGGCGCCCTGCTGTGGTGGCTGTGGATGGGTGATGGCGTTGCCCTGTCCACCGACATCCCCATCTGGCAACTCCTGGCCGGTGGATTCCTGGTAGGCTACGGCGCCCGCCTGGGCAATGGTTGCACGTCCGGCCACGGCATTTGCGGGCTGGGGTCGCTGCAATGGCCTTCGCTATTGGCGGTGCTTACTTTCATGGGCACGGCCTTCATCACGGCCAATGTGGTGGCAAGGTGGCTGCCATGAACATTCTGGCCACGTTGGCAGCCGGTGTGCTCTTCGGCTTTGGGCTGGCGCTTTCCACCATGGTGCAACCTGAGGTGGTACTGAGCTTTCTGCGTTTTCAGGACTTTGGCCTGATGCTGGTGATGGGCGGCGCGGTGGCCGTCACCCTGTTGGCCTACAAACTTGCACCGCACCTGATGGGGCGCCCCTTGCTGGGCGGCCACTTCCATCGCCACGTGAGCACATGGAACCGCGACACGCTTCAGGGTGCGGCCATTTTCGGTGTAGGCTGGGGGTTGTGCGGGGTTTGCCCTGGCCCGGCCATTGCAGGCCTGGGCACCGGCAACTGGACACTGCTCTGGGCGCTGCTGGGCATTGCCCTGGGCGCACTGGCGCAAGGCTGGCGTGCCTCCCGCCCTTCTTGATGCCCTGGTGGGCACATAAACACAAACTGCTTCTACCGATGAAAAAGATCCTCATCCTCAACGGCCCCAACCTGAACCTGCTGGGTACCCGCGAACCCGAACAGTACGGCAGCACCACCCTGGCCGACGTGGAGGCCATGTGCCGCGCCGAAGGCGAGCGCCTGGGTTACGAAGTGGAATGCTTCCAGAGCAACTGGGAAGGCGCCCTGCTGGACAAGATCCACGAGTACGGCCGCCTTTACAAGAGCGGCGAAGCCCTGGGCTGCGTGTTCAACCCGGGCGCGTTCACCCACACCTCCATTGCCTTGCACGACGCCATCAAGGGCGTGGACGGCCTGCCGGTGATCGAATGCCACATTTCCAACGTGCACGCGCGCGAATCCTTCCGCCACCACTCCTGGGTGTCCCCGGCGGCATCCGGCATCGTCATCGGCTTTGGGGTGGACGGCTACCTGATTGCCCTGGGCGGCCTGGTGCGCAAGTACGGCAACAAGGCCTGAGCACCATTCGCCTATCGCGCAGGTGACGCAGGCGGCCTGCCAACTGGAGCCGCTTGCCCCACAATGGTGCGGTGAAAACCCGTCATATCCTGCAACTGCTGGGCCTGTCCGCCCTGTGGGGGTCTTCGTTCGTGCTGTTGCGCGTGGCCAGCCCAGCACTCGGCCCCGTCGTTCTGGCCACCATGCGCCTGGCGCTGGCCACCTGCACGCTGGCGTTGGTGATGCTGTTCCTGCGCCACCGCTGGCCGCGAGCGCACTGGAAAGAGGTGGTAGGCCTGGGCGTGCTGACGGCCGCGCTGCCCTTCCTGTTCTTCTCGTATGCCGCCCTGCAGCTGCCTGCGGGCTACATCGCTCTGCTCAACTCCACGGCCGTGCTGTTCGGCACGCTCTCATCGGCCTGGCTGAAGGAAGACACACTCACCTGGCGAAAGCTGCTGGGTTGCTCGGCCGGGTTCACCGGCGTGGCGCTGATCGTGCAGCTCGGCCCAGTCGAACCCACCTGGCCTGTGCTGCTGGCGGCCCTGTCGGCCATCGCCGGGGCGGGCTGTTACGGCGTGGCCACGCCCATGATGAAGCGCGCCACCAAACGCATGCAGCCACTTGCCATATCGGCCAGCATCCACCTGGGTGCCACCCTGTTCATGCTGCCCGCCGCGGCGTGGCAGCTGCCTCACGCGCAGTTCACGCTGCCAGCGGTGGGGGCGGTGTTGATGCTGGGCGTCGTCACGTCGGGGCTGGCCTACTGGGTGCACCTGCGCATACTTAGCCATGTGGCGCCCGTTGCCGCCATGACACCGGCCTTCCTTATCCCACTGTTCGGCGTCACGTGGGGCCACCTGTTCCTGGGCGAGACGCTGAGTTCTGGCATCTACGCTGGTGGTGCATTCGTGCTGCTGGCCACCGCCCTGGTCACGGGTTTCAACCCGCTGCGGCGCTTCTGGCCGGTGCCTTCGACCTGATCATGAGCGCAGCGGCCACCATGGCCAGACCGGCCGACGCTGCCGACAGCCAGAACACCGCATGCAGCCCCCAGCGGCTGCTGACCCAGCCGCCCAGCGTGCCACCGCAAACCCCCGACAGGCCATAACCCAGCATGGCATAGAGCGCCTGCCCGCGTGCGCGCAGGCGGTCCGGGAAGTGTTCGCTGAGCAGCGCGATACACACCGAGTGGTGGGCTGCGAAGGTGATGGCGTGCACCGCCTGTGCCAGGAAAAGCGCCCACAGCCATGCCCCCGCCGACGCCGTGACCGCCATGCGCAGCGCCATCAGCCCTGCGGCAAACAAGAGCCATTGCGGCAAGCCCAGCCACGGCAACCAGCGCCCCTGGGTGAAGAACCAGCCAATCTCCACCACCACAGCCGCAGCCCACAGCAGGCCGATGGTGCCTTTGCCATAGCCCAGCGCGTCCAGGTAGAGCGAAAAGAAAATGTAGACAAACACGTGCGCCAGCACATGAAAGAACACCGAGGCAAAGAACCAGGCCACGCGCGGCTGGCGCAGCACGGGCCAGATGTGAACACGCTCATGGGCAGCGTGCCGCGCCTCGGGCCGGTCGGGCATGGCCCAGACGCTCACCACCACACCCAGCAGTGTGGCCGTCGCCCACATTGGAAAGCTCTCCAGCCCATGGCGCTGGAACCACGCGCCCGCCAGCACCACCGTCACCAGAAAACCCAGCGAACCCCACAGGCGCACGCGTCCATACCGCCGTGCATCGAAACCGCCTGCCTGGCTGACGTGTTGAGCCAGCACGGCCTCGCTCAGCGGCATCATGCCGCTGGTGTGGGTGAACATCAGCAACAGCACCAGGAACAGGCCCAGCGTGCCCCAGGGCTGCCACAGCAGCATGGAAGCCAGCAGGGCCACCCCGCCGCACAGGCGCAACAGCTTGACGCGCTGGCCGCTGTGGTCGCTCAGCCAACCCCAGAAGTACGGCGCGAACAGGCGCGTGGCCGACTGCAGCGAAGTGAGCAGACCAATGGCCAGAAGGCCATAGCCCAATTCCTGCAGCCACAGCGGCAGGTAGGGGTTGAAGAAGCCTATGTGGGCGAAGTAGCTGGCCGAAAGCGCTGCAAACGGCCAGAGCATTTTCCGGCTCAACCCTGGCCGGGCGCCGAGGCGGGAATAGGCCCGAAGGGCACGGCCACGTCACCGCATTGAGCGCGGTGGCGCAAGGCGTGGTCCATCACCACCAACGCCAGCAGCGCTTCGGCGATGGGCGTGGCGCGGATGCCGACGCAGGGATCGTGCCGGCCCTTGGTGATGAGCTCGGTGGGCTGGCCCTGCACGTCGATGGACTGGCGTGGGATGAGAATGGAGCTGGTGGGCTTGATGGCCAGCGACACCTCCAGGTCCTGCCCGGTGCTGATGCCGCCCAGCACGCCGCCCGCGTTGTTGCCCAGGAAACCTTCGGGGGTGAGCGAGTCGCCGTGCGTGCTGCCACGCTGGGCAACGCTGGCAAAGCCCGCGCCAATTTCAACACCCTTGACGGCGTTGAGCCCCATCATCGCGTGAGCAATGTCGGCATCGAGCTTGTCGTACAGCGGCTCACCCAAACCCACCGGCACGTTCTGCGCCGTCACGCGCAGGCGGGCGCCGCAGGAGTCACCGCTCTTGCGCAGCGCGGACATGTAGTCCTCCAGCGCAGAAACGTCGGCCACCGGCGCGAAGAAGGGGTTGTTGGGCACGTATTCCCAGCTCTCGAAGGCTATGGGCAGCTCGCCGATCTGCGTCATGCAGCCACGGAAGGTGGTGCCGAACTTTTCCTTCAGCCACTTCTTGGCCACGGCACCTGCCGCCACGGTGGGCGCCGTGAGGCGTGCCGAGGAGCGACCGCCGCCGCGCGGATCGCGGATGCCGTACTTTTGCCAATAGGCGTAGTCGGCATGGCCGGGGCGGAAGGACTGGACGATGTCGCCGTAGTCCTTGCTGCGCTGGTCGGTGTTCTGGATGAGCAGGCAGATGGGCGTGCCCGTGGTCTTGCCCTGGTACACGCCGCTGAGGATCTGGACCTGATCGGGCTCGTTGCGCTGGGTGACGAACTTGCTGGTGCCTGGGCGGCGGCGGTCCAGGTCGCCCTGGATGTCGGCCTCGCTCAGTTCCATGCCCGGCGGGCAGCCGTCGATGACGCAGCCGATGGCCGGGCCGTGGGATTCACCAAAGTTGGTGACGCAAAACAGGGTTCCGAAAGTATTGCCGCTCATGGGCGGCATTATCTCAGCCTCTGCCGAGCCGCCTCAAGGAGGCTGAAACCCCCTTGGGGCGCAGCGAAAGAAGTGAGCGCGGAGGCAACATCATCTCAGGCTGGCGGCGTCAGGCGGACTTGGACGCGCTCTCGTCGGGCGGCGTTTCCTCTTCCTCCGGCCAGTCGCGGATGTAGGCCTTGAGCATCTTGTTCTCGAAGTTTTGCGCGTCCACCACGGCCTTGGCCACGTCATAGAAGCTGATGACACCCATGAGCATGCGGTTTTCAATGACCGGCATGTAGCGGGCGTGACGGTCCAGCATCATGCGGCGCACCTCGTCCATCTCGGTGCCCATGGTGCAGGTCAGCGGTCCCGGGTCCATGGCACGGTACACGGTGGTGGCGCCGAAGGAGCCGCCGTTCTTGACGACCGCCTGAATCACCTCACGGAAGGTCAGCATGCCCACCACCAGGCCATTGGACATGACCACCAGCGAACCGATGTCCTTCTCGGCCATCAGGTTGGCGGCGTCGGCCAGGCTGTCCTCGGGCGTGATGGTGTAGAGCGTGTTGCCTTTGACGCGCAGGATGTCGCTGACTTTCATCGGTATTCTCCTCGGAGCGGTGTTCTGTCTCGGACCTGTCTGGTCTTGACGCCAATATAGCCCACAATCGCACCAGATTGCACACAAAAAAAGGAGATGACATGACCCCCACGCTCATATTGCTCGCGGCCCCCCGAGGGGGCCTCAGCCACCTTGAGGCGGCTCGACGGAGGCTGACATGACCGGATACGCCGACCCCGGCTTCGACACCCTGGCGCTGCATGCCGGCGCCGAGCCCGACCCCGCCACAGGCGCGCGGGCCGTCCCCATCCACCTGACCACGTCGTTCGTGTTCGAGTCGAGCGACCACGCTGCGGCGCTGTTCAACCTGGAGCGCTCTGGCCACGTCTACAGCCGTATCAGCAACCCCACCAACGCCGTTCTGGAGCAGCGCGTGGCGGCGCTGGAAGGCGGCATCGGCGGCATTGCCGTGGCCAGCGGGCAGGCGGCGCTGCACCTGAGCATCGCCACGCTCATGGGCGCGGGCTCGCACATCGTGGCGTCCACCGCGCTGTATGGCGGCAGCCAGAACCTGCTGCACTACACGCTGCGGCGCTTCGGCATTGAAACCACCTTCGTCAAGCCGGGCGACATCGACGGCTGGCGTGCTGCCGTGCGGCCCAACACCAAGCTGTTCTTTGGCGAGACGGTGGGCAACCCGGGACTGGACGTGCTGGACATTCCCACCGTGGCGCAGATGGCCCACGAAAACGGCGTGCCGCTGCTGGTGGACTCCACCCTGACCACGCCCTGGCTGATGAAGCCGCTGGACCTGGGTGCAGACATCGTCTATCACTCGGCCACCAAGTTCCTGAGCGGCCACGGCACGGTGGTGGGCGGCATGGTGGTGGACGGCGGCAGCTTCGACTGGGAAAAGTCGGGCAAGTTTGCCGAACTGACTGCCCCCTACGACGGCTTTCACAACATGGTGTTCAGCGAGGAATCCACCGTGGGCGCCTTCATGCTGCGTGCACGCCGCGAGGGGCTGCGCGACTTCGGCGCCTGCATGAGCCCGCACACCGCTTGGCTGATCCTGCAAGGCATAGAGACCCTGCCGCTGCGCATGGCACGGCACATGACCAACACCGAAAAGGTCGTGAGCTTCCTGGCCAGCCACCCCTTTGTGAGCCGCGTGGGGCACCCGCTGCTGGAGTCCCACCCCAGCCACGCACTGGCGCAAAAGCTGCTGCCGCGCGGCGCGGGCAGCGTCTTCAGCTTCGACATGAAGGGCAGCCGCGCCCAGGGCAAAGCCTTCATCGAAACGCTCAAACTCTTCAGCCACCTGGCCAACGTGGGCGACTGCCGCAGCCTGGTCATTCACCCGGCCAGCACCACGCACTTCCGCATGGACGACGCCGCGCTGGCGCAAGCGGGCATCGGGCCCGGCACCATCCGCCTGTCCATTGGCCTGGAGGACCCGGACGATCTGATCGACGATCTGAAGCGCGCCCTCAAAGCGGCCGAGAAAGCGGAGGCCTGACCATGTTGATAGACATTCAAGGCGCGCCGCTGTACGTGTACACCGGCACCAAGCCCTTCAACCCCGCGCAGCCCACCATCGTTTTCATCCACGGCGTGCTCAACGACCACAGCGTGTGGATTCTGCAGAGCCGCTACCTGGCACACCACAACTGGAACGTGCTGGCCATCGACCTGCCCGGCCACGGCAAGAGCGGCGGCGAGCCGCCCTCCACCGTGCAGGAGGCTGCAGCCACCGTGATCGCCCTGCTTGACGCCATGAAGATCGACAAGGCGGTGCTCGCGGGCCACAGTTTCGGTTCTCTCATCGCACTGCAGGCCGCGGCCGACGCCCCCGGACGCGTGAGTCAGCTGGTAATGGTGGGCACGGCCTACCCCATGAAAGTGTCGCCTGCGCTGCTGGACAGCTCGCTCAACCAGCCGCTCAAGGCCATCGACATGGTCAACGTGTTCAGCCATTCCACGCTGGCGCCACCCCCCTCGGCGCTGGGGCCGGGCACCTGGCTGCACGGCGGCTCGCGCGCGCTGATGCGCCGCGTGCTGGCCAGCAACCCCAAGGTGAACGTGTTCCACCGGGGCTTTGTGGCCTGCGACAGCTACGACCAGGGCGAACAGGCCATGGACAAGGTGGAATGCCCCACCCTTTTCATCCTGGGCACGCACGACCAGATGACGCCCCCGAAGGCCGCACAGAGCCTGAGCAAACGCGCCAAACACGGGCAGACCGTGCTGCTGCGCGCCGGGCACTCGCTGATGACGGAGAACCCGGACGGCGTGCTGATGGCGCTGCTGCGTTTCATCAAGAGGTGAACCGATGAGCCAGACCGTGACCGCAGCGGACATCACCCCGCCCATGACGGAAGCCCGCGCGCGCGAAATCGCCGCGGACTTCGACTTGCGGCGGCTGCCTGCCGACTTCCTGGCCAACCCCTTCCCGGTGTACGCGGCGCTGCGTGACCGCGAACCGGTGCGCCGCATGCCAGACGGCTCGTGGTTCCTCACCCGCTACGCTGACCTGGTGGCGGTGTACCGCGACGCCGCCACCTTCAGCTCCGACAAGCAGGTGGAATTCGCCCCCAAGTACGGCAAGGACTCCCCGCTCTTTGAACACCACACGCACAGCCTGGTGTTCAACGATCCGCCGCTGCACACCCGGGTGCGCAAGCTCATCATGGGCGCGCTCACGCGGCGCGCCATTGCCGACATGGAGCCCGGCCTGGTCAAGCTGGTTGACAGCCTGCTCGACCGCATCGAAGCCCGGCAAGGCGGCGACCTGATCGAAGACTTCGCCAGCGCCATTCCCGTGGAGATCATCGGCAACCTGCTGGGCGTGCCGCACGGCGAACGCGAACCGTTGCGCGGCTGGTCGCTTGCCATTCTGGGCGCGCTGGAACCCGTGCTCACCCCCGAACAGGAAGCCCTGGGCAACCGCAGCGTGCAGGAAATGCTGGACTACCTGCGCGTGCTGGTGGCCGAGCGGCGGCGCCACCCGGGCGACCCGGAACACGACGTGCTCACCCGCCTCATCCAGGGTGAAAGCAGCGGCGACCGGCTCAGCGAGGTGGAGCTGCTGCAGAACTGCATCTTCCTGCTCAACGCCGGGCACGAAACCACCACCAACCTCATCGGCAACGCGCTGGTGAGTCTGCACGAATGGCCCGGCCAGAAAGCCTGGCTGCTGCAACGCCTGCACGACCAGCGTGACGACGCCGAGGCCCAGGAAAACACTCTGACGCTGGCCGTGGACGAATTCCTGCGGTTCGAGTCGTCCAACCAGTTGGGCAACCGCCGTGCGCTGCGGTCGTGCGAGGTGGGCGGCGTGGCGTTGCCTGAAGGTGCGCTGGTGACGCTTTGCATAGGTGCCGCCAACCGCGACCCGGCGCAGTTCAGCCAACCCGAGTCGCTGGACCTGGGGCGCCAGAACAACAAGCACCTGGCCTTCGGCTTTGGCGTGCACCAGTGCGCGGGTTTGAGCCTGGCGCGGCTGGAGGGGCGCATTGCCATTGGCCGATTCTTGCAACGCTTCCCCGGTTACGCCTTGAGCGCCCCCCCGAAGCGCGGCGGACGCGCCCGGTTCAGAGGCTTCCTGAACGCGCCGTTCAGCACATGAGGTAAGCAAACTTCACGACCTGTGATGCAGGCGGGAACGCTAATTGCTAGGTGTGCCACAGGCACCCCAAAAGGGTGCATCCACCTCACTGTGACGCACCGCCATGACAAACAGCCAACCGCTAGACATTCTCTGGGTCCTCATCTGCGCTGGTCTGGTGTTCGTGATGCAGGCGGGCTTCCTGTGCCTGGAGTCCGGCCTCACCCGCAACAAGAACTCGATCAACGTTGCCGCGAAAAACGTATCCGACTTTGCGGTGGCTTCGCTCCTGTACTGGCTGCTGGGCTTCGGGCTGATGTTCGGCCCCAGCGCCGGGGGGTGGATAGGCACGCACCTGTTCGGCGGTCTGGACCAGATTGGCCACGAACCCAGACTGCTCAGCTTTGTCCTGTTCCAGGTGATGTTCTGCGCGACCGCCGCGACCATCGTGTCGGGCGCGGTCGCCGAGCGCATGCGCTTCGGGGCCTACCTGGGGCTCTCCGCACTCGTCTCGCTCCTCGTGTACCCCGTGTTCGGCCACTGGGCGTGGGGTGGCGCCTGGGGAGGCTCGGGGACGGGCTGGCTGGCAAACCTGGGCTTCACGGATTTCGCGGGCTCAACGGTGGTGCACAGCGTTGGCGGCTGGGTGTCGCTGGTGGCCGTGTGGGTCATCGGCGCGCGCAGCGGCCGCTTCCCCCTGGACCGCGAACCCACTGTCATCCCCGCAGGCAACCTGCCCATGGCCATGCTGGGCACGCTGCTGCTGTTCTTTGGCTGGATGGGGTTCAACGGCGGCAGCACACTGGCCTTTGATGACCGCGTGCCGGGCATCCTGATCAACACCACACTTGCCGCCGTGGCGGGCTGCGCCACAGGCATGGTGCTGGGCCGCCTGTGGCACGGCTACTACGAAACGCTCTACCTCATCAACGGCCTGCTGGCCGGGCTGGTGGCCATCACTGCGGGGGCGCACGTGGTCACATCCTTCCAGGCCATGCTGATCGGATCGGCCGGCGCCATGCTGATGGCCTGGGCCAACGAAAAGCTGCTGCGCTGGCGCATAGACGATGCCGTCGGTGCCATACCCACCCACCTGGTCGCGGGGATCTGGGGCACGCTGGCGGTTGGCGTGTTCGGCGACCTGGAGCTGCTGGGCACGGGCAACACCCGCTGGGAGCAGATCGGTGTGCAGTTGCTGGGCGTGGCAGTCTGCGGGCTGTGGTGCGTCAGCATGACGTGGGCGTTCCTGCGGATCTTCGTGCCACGGCGCGGGCTGCGCGTGACGCCCGACGAAGAGCGTGCCGGACTGAACGTGGCCGAGCACGGTGCGCGCACCGAACTCATCGAACTGCTTGACGCGATGGAGACGCAACGCCGCTCGGGGGACCTGAGCCAGCGCGTGCCCGAAGAGGATTTCACCGAGGTCGGCCAGGTGGCCAAGGCCTACAACCGGGTCATCGAAGCGCTGGAAGGAGCCACGCAGCGAACCATGGCGATCGTGCGTGACATGCGCGACGGCATCGTCACCTTCACGCGGGATGGCATCCTCACCAGCCTCAACCCCGGCGCGGAAAAGCTGCTGGGCGTGAGTGCCGGCAACAGTGTCGGCGTGCCGTTCACCGACGTCCTGCGCCTGGCAGGCCACGCCCACCCCCTCACGACCGAACAGCTCTGCCGCCCTGGCGCCAAGCTGGAGCTGCGGATGGCCCGGCCCGGGGCGCAGCGCGCCTACTACGAGGTCTCGGTCAGCGAAAACCACCAGGACCAGGAGTTGCGGTTCACCGGAACGGTGCGCGACATCACCGAACGCAAGCTGGTCGAGTCACAACTGCACCAGCAAAGGGATCTGGCTCAGGTGACCCTGGCGTCGATCGGCGACGGCGTGATCACCACGGACGAGACCGGCATCATCCAGTACATCAACCCCGTGGCAGCGCGGCTGACCGGCTGGCCCGCCCACCAGGCCCGGGGGCAGTTCATCACCACCGTCTACAACCTGCAAGACGAAAACACGCTGCAGCCCTTGCCCAATCCGGTGCGCGAAGTGCTCAAGCGCGGCCAGCTGATGCCGCGCCGCGAGCATGCCCTGCTGCAGCGCCGGGACCAGGACAGCGTGCCCGTGCTGGACACCGCGGCGCCCATCCGCTCGCGCGACGGCTTCATCATCGGCGCTGTGCTGGTGTTTCACGACGTGACCGTGACGCTGAACCTGGCCCGGGAGCTGACCCACCAGGCCACCCACGATGCCCTGACCGGCATACCCAACCGGCGGGAGTTCGAGCGGCGCCTGACGGAACTGCTGTCGCGCGCCGAAACACCCGGCCAGAACCACGTGCTGTGCTACCTCGACCTTGACCAGTTCAAGATCGTGAACGACACCTGCGGCCACGTCGCGGGCGACGAATTGCTGCGACAGGTCACGCAGCTCGTGCGGACCCAGCTGCGTGCTGCCGACACGCTGGCGCGCCTGGGCGGCGACGAATTCGGCCTGATATTGCAGGCTTGCCCGATGGAGCGCGCCCTGCAGCTGGCCAATGGCATACGGGAATCGATTGCCGACTTTCGCTTCGGCTGGGAGGGCAAGTCCTTCTCCATCGGCGTCTCCATCGGCCTCGTCTGCATAGACCAGACCCACAAGGACCTGGGGCTGCTGCTGGCCGCCGCCGACGCTGCCTGCTATGCAGCCAAGGAAAACGGCCGCAACCGGGTGCACGTGTACCAGGCCGACGACAGCAAGCTCATGGAGCAGCAAGGCCAGATGCAATGGGTGTCGCGCCTGCAGTCTGCCCTGGACCAGGACCGACTGCGGCTGTACGTGCAGCCTATCGTTCCCCTGCACCGCGGCACTGGCGAGCAGACGCATTTCGAGATACTGGTGCGGCTGGAGGAAGATGACAAGCTCGTTCTGCCTGGCGCCTTTCTGCCTGCTGCCGAACGTTACGGGCTGATGCCCCGCATCGATCAATGGGTGGTCAACAACACCCTGGCGTGGATGGGCGACCAGCTGCGCCAGAAAGGCGAGCTCGACGGCGTCTATTGCATCAACCTTTCAGGGGCGTCCCTGTCGGACGAGCGCTTCCGCCAGAACCTGCACGCCACCCTGGAACAACTCCAGCTGCCAGCGGGCTCGGTCTGCTTCGAGATCACCGAGACCGCCGCCGTGGCCAACCTCTCCAAGGTCGTGCACTTCATCGGCGAGGTCAAGCAGCTGGGCTGCCTGTTCGCGCTCGACGACTTCGGCAGCGGCCTGTCCTCGTTCGCCTACCTGAAGAACCTGCCCGTGGACTTCCTGAAGATCGACGGCAGCTTCGTCAAGGACATCGAGACCGACCCCATCGACCTGGCCATGGTGCAGGCGATCAACGCCATCGGGCATGTCATGGGGCTCAAGACCATCGCCGAGTACGTGTCGAGCCCCGCCATCATGGACCGCATACAGGACATCGGCGTCGACTTCGGGCAGGGCTTTCACCTGGGCGAGCCCAGGCCCCTGGCCAGTCTGGCGCAGGTGCGGATGATGCCCCGCTGACCCCCATTTCCACCACATCACGAATGCACGCCATGAACAACCTAGCACTCGCTCCCTCCCGCGTCCCCGCCGCCGTTCCCGCGCCCAGCATGGCCAGCGTCCAGCCGGTAGCGCTGCGCCAGCCTGCCGCCAACGGGCACAACGGCATGTCTCTGGTGAACCTGTCTGCCAGGCAGCGCATGTTGTCTCAGCGGCTGACGCTGCAGATCGTGCTGGCAGCCCGGGGGGAATCCAGCCAGCTGAGCGCGGCCGAGCAGTCGCTGGCGCTGTTTGTCGACAGCCAGGCGCAGTTGGTGCAGACGGCCCGCCAGCTCACCAACGGCGACGGCGCCTTGCTGCGTGAAACCTATTTCGAACCCGGACACGTCGCGCGCACGGTGGACACCTTCATTCGCCACGCGCAGGAGGCACTGGCCTATGCACGCGCGTCCCATGCCGGTGGCAACGTGGCCCTGGAGCGGCTGGTCAGCAGTGTGGACAGCGTGCTCCAGGCCCTCAACACGGCGACCAGCGCCTTCGACCGGATCAGCGCAGCCAAGGAGGCGGCCATCATGAAGGAACTCAAGGGCATCGTGGGCGACATCCAGTCGGTGGCCCGGGAGGCGAAAGTCGTGTCGTTCAACGCGCAGGTCATTGCCGCCCGCGCCGGAACCGTTGGCAGGGAGTTTGCCGTGGTAGCCAACACGCTGGCCAACATCAGTACCGAAGTGGACACACTGGCCAAGAAGGGGCTGGCCCTGGCGTCACGCTGATGCCTTCGGGTGCCGCGCCTCAACGCGGCGGCAATGCCTCCACCAGCCGCAGCCCGGCCAGCCGGGCGGCCTGCCAGAACGGCAGGGCGCTGTCTGCCCGGGGGAGCAACAGGCGGTGCACCAGGGGCTCCACGTCCACGGCCTCGGGCTGGATCAGCAACACGTAGCGCTCTTCTTCCTCGGCCAGCTTGCCCACCCAGTCAAGTGCCTGCAGGGTTTCCAAAGGGCCCTCCAGCTGCAGCGGGTCCACCCTGAGCCGCTGCGCCAGCACCACCAGGCTCAAGCCCTTGTCCTCGGCGTCGCGGCTGCGCCAGAGCTGGTCCAGCGCCTCCAGGGCCAGTTGAAACGTCCAGCCCGGCGTATCGCCCCGACGCGCGATGCCGCTGAGCAGGCTGGGCAGGTAGGCCGTGACCACCGCCCCCAGCAACAGGGTCACCCAGGCCAGGTAGATCCAGACCAGCAGTATGGGCACGGTAGCAAACGTGCCGTACACCACCGAATAGGTAGGCACCTTCACCAAGTACCAGGCCAGCAGCTTCTTGGCCAGCTCCAGCCCGATCCAGACGAACAGCCCGCCCAGCATGGCATGGGGCCACCGTACCTTGGCGTGCGGCACATAGCGGTACAGCGCCGCGAGGGCACCGATGACGAGCACGAACTCCAGCACGTCCAGCAGGAACAGCAGGCCGCCGTGCAGACCGCCGACCCACCCCCGGGACGTGGACATGGCGTAGGAGCTCAGGCTGAGGCTGAGCCCCAGGACAAACGGCCCGAGCGTGAGCACGGCCCAGTACACCAGCACCCGCTGGGCCAGCGGGCGCAGCTGCCGCACCCGCCAGATATCGTTCAGCTTGCGGTCTATGGTCAGTATCAGGGCCAGTGCCGTGACCAGCAGCAGCAAGGCGCCCAGCCACCCCATCTGCCCGGCCTTGTTGGAAAACTGCACCAGGTAGTTCATCACCTGGCGCGCAATGTTCTCGGGCACCAGGCTCTGCACCAGCCACTTCTGCAGCATGGTCTCCATGCGCGAGAACATCGGGAACGCGCTGAAGATGGCCAGAGCCACCGTGAACAGCGGCACCATGGAAATCATCGTCGTAAAGGTGAGGCTGCCCGCCGTGACGGCCAGGCGGTCTTCCCTGAAGCGTTCCCGCAGGGTGATGGCGGTATTGCGCCAGGGAAAGTGACGAACGCCCTCCCAAAGTTCTTCGGCCTGCTTCCTTGCCCTGTCGATGCGCCCGGCCCAGCGTGTGGTTTCACTCATGCCGGTATCATGCCACCGAGATCGATCGACCATGCAAGCCCCCAACGTTCCGTCCCCGCCGCCCGCAACCAGCGCAAGCCCTACCCTCAAACGCATCCAGGCCCTGGCCCTGGGCAGCCTGCTGGCGCTCATCGCCCTGGGGCTCGCCTGGGAACTGTGGCTGGCGCCGCTGCGGCCCGGCGGCTCGTGGTGGGCCATCAAGGTGCTGCCGCTGGCGCTGCCCGTGGCGGGCCTGCTCAAACACCGCATGTACACCTACCGCTGGCTCAGCCTGCTGGTGTGGCTTTACATCACCGAGGGGCTGGTGCGCGCCACCAGCGACACCGGCCTGAGCGCATGGCTGGCACTGGCGCAGGTGCTGCTCTGCCTGCTGCTGTTCGCGGCGTGCAGCCTGCATGTCCGCCTGCGTTTGAAGGCCGCGAAGGCAGCCAACTCATGAAGCCTGACGTCACACGGTTCCGCGCGCAGCTGCGCGCCATCGTGGGCGAGGCTCACGTGCTTTGCCATGAGGACGGCACCGACCTGTCGGCCTACGAGCAGGACTGGCGCAAACGCCACACCGGGCGCGCCCTGGCCGTGGTGCGTCCCGGCAACACCCAGGAGGTGGCCGCGGTGGTGCAGGCCTGCGGCGCCGCAGGCGTGGCCGTGGTGCCCCAGGGCGGCAACACCGGCCTGGTGGTGGGCAGCGTACCCGACGCCACGGGCACCCAGGTGGTGCTGAGCCTGCAACGCATGCACGCCGTGCGTGCCATCGACGTGGCCAACCTCACCATCACCGTGGACGCAGGTTGCGTGCTGCAGGCAGCGCAGCAGGCCGCCGAGAACGCTGGCCTGTGGCTGCCGCTGAGCCTGGCCGCCGAAGGCAGCTGCACGGTGGGCGGCAACTTGGCCACCAACGCCGGTGGCACCCAGGTGCTGCGCTTTGGCAATGCGCGCGACCTGTGCCTGGGCCTGGAGGTCGTCACCGCCCAGGGCGAGGTGTGGAACGGCCTGACCGGCCTGCGCAAGGACAACACTGGCTACGACCTGCGCCACCTGTTCGTGGGCAGCGAAGGCACGCTGGGCATCATCACTGGGGCCACTCTCAAACTGTTCCCACGCCCGGCTTCACAGCTAACCGCCTGGGCGGCCGTGCCATCGATGGACGCGGCCGTGGCCCTGCTGGGCCTGGCGCAACGCCACCTGGGGCCGGGCCTCACCGGCTTCGAGGTGATGGGCCAGTTCGCCCTGGGCCTGGTGGACAAGCACTTCCCTGACCTGCGCGTGCCCCTTTGGCGCGACACCCCCTACTGCGTGCTGCTGGAAAACAGCGACACCGAAGGCGAGGCCCACGCCCGCCAGCGCTTTGAAGCCCTGCTCGAAGCGGCGCTGGAAGACGGCGTTTTGACCGACGCGGTGGTGGCCGAAAGCCTGGCCCAGGCCCGCAACCTCTGGCACATCCGCGAAAGCATCTCGCTTGCGCAGTCCGAGGAAGGGCTCAACATCAAGCACGACATCAGCCTGCCCGTCTCGCGCATTCCCGCCTTCTGTGCCGAAACCGACGCCCTGCTGGCCGAACAAATTTCCGGCGTTCGGCTGGTCAACTTCGGCCACCTGGGCGACGGCAACCTGCACTACAACGTGCAATGCCCCGAGGGCGCGGACGGCGCCGCCTTCCTGCGCGAACAGGAAGCGCGCGTCAACACGCTGGTGTTCGACGCCGTGCAACGGCACGGCGGCTCCATCAGCGCCGAGCATGGCATTGGCAGCCTCAAGCGCGACACCCTGCCCCGCTACAAAGACCCCACCGCCCTGCAACTCATGCGCGCCGTCAAGGCCGCGCTCGACCCGCAGGGCACCATGAACCCTGGGCGCGTGCTTTGAGCCGCGTCTTTTTTCGATCTGAAACACCATGAGCAAAGAACGCCCCGCACTGCCCGACCATCTCTCCATCGACCCGCGCAGCCCGCACCACGTCGCCGCCGTGTTCGAACACGACATCGGCATCGTCTTCAACGGCAAGGAACGCTTTGACGTGGCCGAGTACTGCATCAGCGAAGGCTGGGTGCGCGTGCCCGCAGGCAAGACCGTGGACCGCAAAGGCAACCCGCTGCTCATCAAACTCAAGGGCACGGTCGAGGCGTTCTACAAGTGAAGCCACTGCTCATCGTCAAGGTGGGCAGCACCCACCCGCACATTGCGCAAGCGCTGGGCGACTTCGAGCACTGGATCATCGAGGGACTGGGCGAAGCTGGCCTGCCCGTGAAAGTGGTGGACCCGCGCCAGGGCGTGGACTTGCCTGCGAGCGGCGATGTGGCTGGCGCCATCGTCACCGGTTCGCACAGCATGGTGACAGACCGCGAACCCTGGAGCGAACAGACCGCCGAATGGCTGCAAGCGGCGGTAGCCGCCGAGCTTCCCGTACTGGGCATCTGCTACGGCCACCAGCTGCTGGCGCACGCCCTGGGCGGCGAGGTGGACTACCACCCTGGCGGCATTGAGCTGGGTACGGTCGACATCCACCTGACGCCCGCCGCACAGGAAGACCCGCTCTTCAGCGGAATGCCCGTGCGCTTTGGTGGCCAGGCAGCCCACCGCCAGAGTGTGCGGCGCCTGCCCGAAGGCGCGGTGCATCTGGCGGGCAACGGCTTCGAACCCCACCACGCCTTTCGCTTTGGCCGCAACGCCTGGGGCGTGCAGTTCCACCCCGAGTTCAGCGCGCAGGCCACGGCAGCCTACGTGCAGGCCAACACGGACCTGACCCAGCGCCCGCCCGTGGCCGAAGCACCGGAAGCGGCCTCCCTGCTGGCACGCTTTGCCCGGCTTGCCGCGGCATAGAATCCCATTTTTTGAGACCCTGTCCCATGAACCGCCCCGTCCGCAGCCAGTACGAAGACTTCATGCGCCACGTGTACAACCATGGCGTGCACAAGGGCGACCGCACGGGTACCGGCACGCGCAGCGTGTTTGGCCACCAGATGCGCTTCGACCTGAGCGAAGGCTTCCCGCTGGTCACCACCAAGAAGGTGCACCTCAAGTCCATCATCCTGGAACTGCTGTGGTTCCTGCGCGGCGACAGCAACGTGGGCTGGCTGCAGGAACGCGGCTGCACCATCTGGGACGAATGGGCGCGCGAGGATGGCGACCTTGGCCCCGTGTACGGCGTGCAGTGGCGCAACTGGCCCAAACCCGATGGCGGCCACATCGACCAGATTGCCGAGGTGGTCAAACAGCTCAAGACCAACCCCGACAGCCGCCGCATCATCGTGAGCGCCTGGAACGTGGCCGACCTGGACAAGATGGCACTGATGCCCTGCCACGCCTTCTTCCAGTTCTACGTGGCGCCCGCCACCGAGCCCGGTGGCCGGGGCAAGCTCAGCTGCCAGCTCTACCAGCGCAGTGCCGACATCTTCCTGGGTGTTCCGTTCAACATCGCCAGCTACGCCCTGCTCACCCACATGCTGGCGCAGCAGTGCGACCTGGACGTGGGCGACTTTGTGTGGACGGGTGGCGACTGCCACATCTACAACAACCACTTCGAGCAGGTGGAGCTGCAGCTGAGCCGCCAGCCCCACCCCTACCCGACGCTGCACATCAAGCGCCGGCCTGCCAGCATCTTCGACTACGAGTTTGAGGATTTCGAGGTGCTGGAATACCAGCACCACCCGGCCATCAAGGCGCCCGTGGCCGTCTGAGGACGCTGGCTCACTCGACGATGACGTAGACCTTCGTCACCGTCTCCAGCACCTCGAAGGAGCCGGTGAAGCCTGGCGGAATGTGGATGGCCTGGCCGGGGCCTGCCTCCTGGAAACCGCCGCCACCGCGATCTTCGTGCAGGCGGCAACGGCCCTGCAGCACGGTGAACACTTCGCGCTCGGTGGGGCCAAAGGCAATGCGCCAGTGGCCCGGTTCGCAACGCCAGACACCCGTGCTCAGGGTCTTGGCGCCGTCAAGCGGCGCGTCCAGCGCGTTCCAGGTCTCGCGCAAGGGGTTGCCCGCCAGCAGGCGCTCCGGCTTGGGGCGGGAAAGCTCTGCCTCGCCTTGCAGCGGCAGGCCAAAGCGCAACAGATCGGCTGCAGACACTACCAGCTCCGCCTTCAGGCGCGCGGCAGGGTCACGCCATGCTGCCCCTGGTACTTGCCGCCACGGTCCTTGTAGCTGACCTCGCAAACGTCGTCCGCGTCGCTTTCGAAGAACAGCACCTGCGCGCAGCCCTCACCCGCGTAGATCTTGGCGGGCAGCGGCGTGGTGTTGCTGAACTCCAGCGTCACGTAACCTTCCCACTCGGGCTCGAAAGGCGTCACGTTCACGATGATGCCGCAGCGCGCGTAAGTGCTCTTGCCCAGGCAGATGGTCAGCACGTTGCGCGGAATGCGGAAGTACTCCACCGTGCGCGCCAGCGCGAAGCTGTTGGGCGGAATGATGCAGACGTCGCTGTGGATGTCGACAAAGCTCTTTTCGTCAAAGTTCTTCGGGTCCACCACGGTGCTGTGGATGTTGGTGAACACCTTGAATTCGGGGGCGCAACGGATGTCGTAGCCATAGCTGCTGGTGCCGTAGCTGATGACCTTGCGCCCATCAACATGCCGCACCTGGCCAGGTTCGAACGGCTCGATCATGCCGTGTTGCTCGGCCATGCGGCGTATCCATTTGTCGCTCTTGATGCTCATCGGTGTTGCTCCAGTTGGGCAGATTGTAGGCACTTCGCCTGATAGCAACCGCTCACGGCACTATGAAAGCGCATCAAGGCATACGTCATAAGCAACCCCCTACATCCTCGCCCTACACATCCTCCTCAAAAATCAGAATCTCCTGATTTACTTATTTTGATTGGAATTTATGCTTGGGTACATATACCGGCAGGGGCTTAAAAGACAAATTTCTACACCGCCCCACACACACCCCCTCGAGAAAGAATCATGTTCAAAAGTCTGAAAGTTTCGACCAAACTGTTAACCGGTTTCGTTGTCGTCGCATTGTTTTCGTTGGTGGTAGGCGTGATCGCCATCAACAACATGAGCAAGATCAACGATGCAGCTGACACGATGTATCAAAAGGAACTGCTGGGCCTCTCTTATGTCAAGGAGGCCAACATTGGCCTTCTCTATCAGGGGCGTGCTATACGCAACTACTTGATGGCCCAGTCCCTGCCCGCAGTGGACGCAGCACCTCATCTTGTTGCCTTAAGCAAATTTGACGATCAAACTCGCGCCAACCTCGAGAAAGCGAGACCAATGTTCTATACAGAAAACGGTAAAGCGAAGTTTGCCGCTGTTGAACTGGCATACAAGGCATATCAAGAAGGCCAACAAAAGATTCTAGAGATGGCCAAGCAAGAAGAAGCGGCAGGCATTCGGCAACAGGAGCGAAAATCTGCCGAGTACATGATGAAAGAGGTAAGAGCAGCGGTCGATAAGCTGGACGAGAGTTTGACTGATCTGACCAAGCTCAAGGAGGACAACGCCAAGGAAGCATCCGACTTCACGACCACGCTGTACGAGACATCCCGCGCACTGATGCTCGCCGTGATTGGCGTAGCACTCACGATGGGCATTGTCATCGGCATGCTCATTACACGAGGTCTGACAAGACAACTGGGTGGTGAGCCTGGCACGGCCGCAGACATCGCCAACAAGATTGCCACAGGCGACCTCTCTACCCAAATTGCTCTGAAGCAGGGCGACACAGCTAGCATGATGGCCTCGATGAAATCCATGCAGGACAACCTGATCGCCATCGTCGCCGAGATTCGCAACATCGTGGCCGCGGCGAACCGAGGCGACTTCACCAGCAAGATGGACCTGCACGGCAAGGCGGGCTACACCAAGGAGCTTTCCGAGCTGCTCAACCAGTTGAGCGACACAGTGGACACCGCCTTCAAGGACACCATCACCGTGGCCGAGGCGCTGGAACAAGGCAACCT